>NZ_CP086120.1:3822500-4422500 GCF_021216675.1 Streptomyces gobiensis
GGCGGTATGACGGCGTGGTCGCCGTCGTGGAGAAGTTGAAGGGGCACCCGCTCTTTGCTCATGTGACCCTTACGCGTTCGGAGCGGTCTCCGATTGCGGCGCTGGTGACCGAAATGCTTGAGGAGGGCCGGGTCTAACCTCTTTGTCACCCCCGCTGGGTGGCCCCCGGCGGGGTGGGGGCTGGCCCTGTGCCCGCCCCTTCCCGGCTGTGCCGATATGCGGCTTCCGCCGCGTGGCGCGGGGCTTTGCCCGGTTGCGGGGTGCCGGGGGTACGTTCCCCAATTCCCGCCCCTTCCCGGAAACCGGGGCTTCGCCCCGGGGCCCCGGGGGTTGGCCGGGTGCGGGCCGGTGGCCGGGTGTTGTGCCCACCCTCCCCCAGCTAACGCTGGGAGGTGCCCCCACGCCCTGCGGAACGACTGCCCACAACACTTGGGGAGACCCTTTGGTGTGCGGGGAGCCGTAGAGAGTAGTGGGGGGAGGGTCAACCGCGCTCGCTTTTCCGTAAAACGCCAGGGGCAAACGCGGTGTGACCTTTCCCACGTGGCACGGAATTGCCTCAACCCTCTTGCGTCCGGCAGGGTGTGGTTCCTGTCAGGCCCCGCATACGGCACACAGGCACCTCCAGGGGTGCAGTACCGCACAACTCAACAGCTAGCGCAGCCGTATGCCGCCCGAAGCACCACGCGGGATCCCCATATAGGGGACCCATCCGGGCCCGTACCTCCAGTGGCCAGTATGAGGAGGTCAGCGCCAGGGGCACGATTGCGCCCGCGGGGTCACTGACGCGGGCACGCTGGAAGGAAACCGTGTGACTCGGATTTCGGTCCGGGGATTCGCCGTAGCGTCCGCCACCGCGGTGACCACCGTCGGCGCCGTCGTCGGTGTGGCCTCGGGAAGCGAACAGGGCGCGGCCGACAAGGTCGAGGCCACTGCCGCTGACGCGACGCTCCTCGCAGACATACCCGCGGGTGGCAACACCCAGGTACAGACCGCGTCCTTGACGCAGCAGGCGGACGCGCAGTCCGACGCTGCCAACGCGGCCGCCAAGAAGTCCGCGGAGGAAAGCGCCCGTGTGCAGGCCGCCAAGGACGCGGCGGCCAAGAAGCAGGCGCTCGAGGAGGCGAAGGCCGCTGCCGAGAAGGCGGCCAAGGAGCGCGCGGAGCGTGAGGCCGCGAGCCGCGCCGCGGAGCGCGAGGCCGCCTCGGCGAGCTTCGCCCAGCAGGCCTCGTACAGCGTCGCCGACGTCAAAGCCATGGCCCAGCAGATCGTGGGCGGCGGCCAGTACCAGTGCTTCTCCAATATCGTGGAGCGCGAGTCCGGCTGGAACTACAAGGCCCAGAACCCGTCCTCGGGCGCCTACGGTCTCGTCCAGGCGCTGCCCGGCTCGAAGATGGCTTCGGCGGGCGCCGACTGGCGGACCAACCCGGCAACCCAGATCAAGTGGGGCCTCAACTACATGAACGACCGCTATGGCAGCCCCTGTGGCGCTTGGGAGTTCTGGCAGGCCAACCACTGGTACTAATGAGTCCGGTATCAGCCCGGAATCGGTCCAGACCTGCGTACGGTGCCCCCGCCCCCACTTGGGGGGTGGGGGCATCGCGCGTCTGACGGTAAGCAACCTCTGACCCCGGTAACGTCGTCCCCTGGTGGGAACGTCATCAGGTGCGAGCGGGGGCGAAGGAAGCGGGATGTCAAGACTTCAGCGGCTCAGGGCGGGGATGTCGCGTATGGGTGCGCGCATGGCCGAGTACCGGGCCCAGGCCGAGCGCGAACGCGATGAGCGGAAGCGCGAACGGCGGATAAGAGCAGAGCAGGAGACGGCCGAGGCGGCGCCCCCGCCGCCACAGGATCTCCCCTCGCCGTCCGAGAGACCGGAGCCCGCCGCCGTCATCCCGTGGGGCATGCGCGTCGCCGCCGAGGCGGGCTGGCGGCTGCTCGTCCTCGCCGGTGTCATCTGGGTGCTGATGCAGGTGCTCGCAGCGATCAGCCTGCTGATCATCGCCGTCTCGGCCGGTCTGCTGATCACGGCGCTCCTGCAGCCGACCGTCTCCCGGCTCAAGCGGTTGGGACTGGGCCGCGGCCCGGCGACCACCCTCACCTTCGTCGGCGGTTTCGCCGGCATCGGCCTGGTCGGATGGTTTGTCGTCTGGCAGGTCATAGAGAACGTCGACGACCTCGTTGAGCAGGTCCAGAACGGCATCGACGATCTGCGTCAGTGGATTCTCGCCAGCCCCTTCAAGGTCACCGAGGACCAGCTCAATGAGTACGCCGAAAATCTGAGCAGGTGGGTCGGTGAGCACAGCCAGGAGCTGACCAGCGCCGGGCTGGAAGGCGCCCAGTATGTGGTGACGTTCTTCACCGGTGCGGCGCTCGCCGCGTTCGTCACCCTCTTCCTGCTCTACGACGGCCGCCGTATCTGGCAGTGGGTTTTGAAGTTCGTGCCCTTCTCGGCACGGGAAGGTGTCGCGGGCGCGGGACCGCGCGCCTGGGTCACGCTCACCGGATATGTGCGCGGGACGGTGATAGTGGCTCTCATCGACGCCATTGGCATTGGCGTCGGCATCTATATCCTCGGCGTCCCCATGGCGGTGCCGCTGGCCGTCATCGTCTTTCTGTTCGCCTTCATCCCGATCGTCGGTGCGGTCATCTCCGGGGCGCTGGCCGTGCTGGTGGCCTTTGTCACCAAGGGGCTGGCTACCGCGCTGCTGGCGCTGGCCGTGGTACTGATCGTCCAGCAGATCGAGAGCCATGTGCTGCAACCGTTCATCCTGGGCCGCCTGGTGCGGGTGCACCCGCTCGCGGTGGTTCTCGCGGTGACCGGTGGCACGCTGCTCGCCGGTATCCCGGGCGCGGTGGTAGCCGTGCCGGTGGTGGCGGTGGCCAATACGGTCGTTACCTATCTACGTGCGTACGCCGAGCAACAGCATCCAACCGTCGGCGTCCTCCATGGCTCCACCGCCTCGGAGGTCTCCCCGGCCGTGCCGGCCCTGCTACAGGGCGAGAAGCTGCCCACCGGAGGGACGGCCGAGTCGGACTGCGGGGAGGAAACCCCGCGGCCCCCGGATGGTCCTGGTGGTCCTGGTGGTCCCGGTGGGTCCGGCAGTGCCGGAAGTCCGGGAGCCGGTCAGTAGGGCGCCTCGTGCGCCTCGGCGAAGGCCTTCAGCCGGAGCGTATCCGCGTCCGTCCAGCCCTTCGGCGGCGCCACCGCCGCCCAGCCCTCCACGGCGTTCGTACCGTAACGGTGGCCGTGGGGGGCCTCGACCCCGTAGGACGTCGCCAGATCCATGGACGTCTGCCAGAAGGTGACAAACGGGAACCAGTTCACCTCTTCGGTGACATCCGGTCCCACCGGTTCACGTAGCCACTCGGGGCGCTTGATCGCCAGATCCGGTGACCACCACACGATCGGATCCGAGGCGTTCTGGAGGTAGACCACCCTCGGCCTCTCCCATGGCGCGCCCTCGGGGAGCCGCAGATCCCGCTGCGGATACTGCGCGAAGCGCACATGCCGTCCGCGGTCGTAGACGGGCCGCCACACCGGGCTGCCCGGCTCCCGGCCCTGGGTGACCTGAGTCCAGATGGGGCTGTAGTTCGGTGGGCCGACCAGCAGTGCGCCATCGGCCTTGGCCAGCAGATCGTCGATCCCGTCGTAGGAGTCCTCGATCGCCGTAACGCCCATGCTCTCCCCGAAGACCACCAGCTGCGGCTGCTTGTTCTTCGGCCGCTCCGCCAGCTTGGCGTTCACGGCCGTGATCAGCTCCCGGGTGGCGCGCCCGGCTTCCTCCCGGTCCACGACGAACGACACCCAGCTCGGCAGATACGAATACTGCACGGCGACAATCGCCGTATCGCCGTTGTGCATGTACTCCAGCGGTTCGGCCGTACGGGGGTCCACCCAGCCGCTGGCCGTGGTCCCCGCGATGGCCAGCACCGAACGGTCGAAGGCGCCGGTCCGCTCCAGCTCCGCGATGGCCAGCTCGGCCTGCTCCGTGTACGACTCATGGCCCGCCCGGCCGACGTAGACCCGGATCGGGTCCATCGCGGGACGCTTGGTGAAGGAGCTGATCTGCTCCTTGCTGAGCACGCTGCCGGTGAAGTTCCGGCCCTGATAGCCCAGATCATCCCAGTGGATCAGGGACTCCGGGCTGCCTGAGACCAGGCGGGAGCCGGACTGGATGATGCCGTCCTTGGTGCTCTTGTCGGTGTTGGCCGCGATGCGGGAGGCGATGTCGACGACTCCCCGGTCGAAGATCACGTTCTTGGTGCCGAACACCACCAGCATCGCGCTGATCAGCAGCGCGGCGATAACCGCGACCGGCTGCGGCACAAACCGGAGCAGCAGCCGGGTCAGCTCCCGGGTGCCGACCCGTACGAACCGGGCCACCAGCAGCGCCAGCCAGCAGATCGCGGTCGCGATCAGCGCGATCATCATCGAGTGCCAGGTCAGCGTGGGCGGCAGCTCCTGGAGCTTGCGCAGCTCCCGCTGCATACGGGCGCTCTCCGACAGCAGCAGCACGGTCAGCAGCGGGCTGAGTACGAAATATGCCTGCCAGGCCCGCGCTCGTATCCGCTGCTGCGTCTCCTCGCTGGGCCGCCAGCGCACCACCATGGGAATGACCCAGCTCAGCAGGCAGCCCAGCGCGTAGCCGATTGCCGCCGTGATGCCGCCGATGACGCCCTGGAGATACCAGGGCCGGGGGACCAGGGAAGGGGTCAGCGACAGCCAGAAGAAGACGGTGGCGACCGTGGTCGCCGTCAGATCGGGCCACCGCCGCACCAGCCAGGTCTCATCGGGACGGTCCCAGTACGGTTTGCGGGCGATCTGAGCGGTGCGCTGGGCGACCCGCAGCACAAAGAGGAGGGCCGGGGCGCGCTGTGACTGGCTGACAGGGGCCCGTCCCCCCGCGGCATCCAGCATCAGCGCCTCTCCCGGGCCCATTGGTGCGACATCTGGCGTCACCGTAAACGATCTGACGCCACCTCCACTGACGCATCCTTCCGGAAGAGGGTTGCTTGGGGCTGGTTGGCTGAACCGCCCCCAGACCCCCACCATGTTGGGAGGTGCCCCCAGGGAGGTGCCCCCAGCCCCGCGAGGGGCGTGGGCCCGCCCTGCTGCGCACCCACCCACCGACACCAGCCACGACGCTCCGGCCCGCCCCGCAACGGAGCTCGCGACGCTTGGTGGGCACAACACCGGCCACCGGCCCGCACCCGGCCCCCGGGCCCCGGGCCCCGGGGCGAAGCCCCGGTTACGGGAAGGGGCGGGGTAGGGGAAACCCCGATACGGGCGGTGGTGCGTCCTCGGGTCGTCTTCGCCGATGAGTAACCGCCGAACGCAGCCGTTACGGGGCTATGCGGACCGGCAACGTGCTCAGGGCCTCCTTCAGGGAGGCTGCGAAGGTCTCGAACTCCTGCTGGCGGGCGGTGCCCGTGCGCATGGCCAGCGCGATACGCCGGGCGGGCACCGGTTCGGCGAAGTCACCGGTGGCGAGGAGCTCGCTGCGGGCGGTCTCAACCCGCAGTGCGGTACGGGGCAGCAGCGTCACACCCAGCCCGCCCGCCACCAGCTGGACCAGCGTGGAGAGTCCGGCCGCGCTCGTGGGCGCCGCCTCCCGGCAGATGTCCAGAGCCTGGTCACGCAGGCAGTGCCCCTCATCGAGCAGCAGCAGCGTCAGATCGCGCAGCGTCTCCCGGGGAATGTCGCGCCGCCCGGCCAGCTCATGGCCGGGCGGCATCGCCAGCACGAAGTCCTCGTCGAAAAGAGGCAGTTCGGTGACGCCGGGCGCGCCCAGCGGCACGGCGAGCAGCAGCAGATCGAGCCGTCCATGGGCCAGCCCGTCCAGCAGAGACGCCGTCTGCTCTTCATGGACCTGGAGGCCGAGCTGCGGATAGCTGCGCTGGACCAGCCGCAGCACGGTGGGCAGCAGATACGGCGCACAGGTCGGGATCACCCCGAGCCGCAGCGATCCGGTGAACGGGGCGCGGGCCGCCTCCGCCTCCTGTTGCAGTTCACCCACCGCGTCCAGGATCGTACGGGCCCGTACGGCAAGCCGCTCCCCGGCAGGGGAGAGCAGCACCTTACGGGTCGTACGCTCCAGCAGCTGCACGCCAAGCGTCTCCTCCAGCGCGGCGACGGCGCCGGACAGGGCGGGCTGGCTCATCCCGATCTCGGCCGCGGCTTCGCGGAAGTGCAGATGCTCGGCGACCGCCGCAAAGGCCCTGAGCTGGGAAAAACTGGGCTGGCGCGGTTTGCTCGCTACTTTGCTCGCTGCTTTGCTCACTGTTTTGCTCGCCGCCGTGGGCACTGATAGCTACCTCCGATCAACCACGCCGAGTCTAGCTATTTCTGCGATCAATGTGCGTTGTGACAGGGTGGTGCTCCGTCCAACCCTCAGGAAAAAGCCCCCAAAAAGGGACTTTCCTATGCTTCAAGGAGAGCGCGTGCTCACTGTCGGTGACCA
This sequence comes from Streptomyces gobiensis, assembly GCF_021216675.1. Lineage (NCBI taxonomy): Bacteria > Bacillati > Actinomycetota > Actinomycetes > Kitasatosporales > Streptomycetaceae > Streptomyces > Streptomyces gobiensis. The sequence continues at coordinate 3,828,962 of NZ_CP086120.1, forward strand.
GTTCCCCACGTTCGACCTGACCGCTTGTGTGTCGCTTGAGAGCGGCAAGGAGTTTGCCCAGATCGACCACAAGACGTTCGAGGGCAAGTGGAAGGTCGTCTTCTTCTGGCCGAAGGACTTCACCTTCGTCTGCCCGACCGAGATCGCCGCCTTCGGCAAGCTGAACGACGAGTTCGCCGACCGTGACGCGCAGATCCTGGGCGCCTCCGGCGACTCCGAGTTTGTGCACCACGCCTGGCGCAAGGACCACGACGACCTGCGCGACCTGCCCTTCCCGATGCTGGCCGACTCCAAGCACGAGCTGATGCGGGACTGCGGCGTGGAGGGCGAGGACGGCTTCGCGCAGCGTGCCGTCTTCATCGTCGACCCGAACAACGAGATCCAGTTCACCATGGTGACCGCCGGCTCTGTCGGCCGTAACCCCAAGGAGGTTCTGCGGGTCCTCGACGCCCTGCAGACCGACGAGCTGTGCCCCTGCAACTGGACCAAGGGCGAGAACACCCTTGACCCGGTCAAGCTTCTCTCGGGCGAGTGATCTGACGTGGCTCTCAACGACCTCAAGTCGGCGCTGCCCGACTACGCCAAGGATTTGAAGCTCAACCTCGGTTCGGTCATCGGCAACTCCGACCTGCCGCCGCAGCAGCTGTGGGGCACGGTGCTGGCCTGTGCGATCGCCTCGCGTTCACCCAGGGTGCTGACCGAGCTGGAGCCGGAGGCGAAGGCGAACCTGACCGCCGAGGCGTACACCGCGGCGAAGTCGGCCGCCGCCGTCATGGCGATGAACAACGTCTTCTACCGGACCCGCCACCTGCTGTCGGACGCGGAGTACGGCAACCTGCGCGCGGGTCTGCGGATGAACGTCATCGGCAATCCGGGTGTGGAGAAGGCCGACTTCGAGCTGTGGTCGCTGGCCGTCTCCGCCATCAACGGCTGCGGTATGTGCCTTGACTCGCATGAGCAGGTGCTCCGCAAGGCGGGCGTGGACCGCGAGACGATCCAGGAAGCGTTCAAGATCGCGTCCGTCATTCAGGCGGTCGGCGCGACCCTCGACGCGGAGGCCGTCCTTGCGGAGTAAGCGAGCGCGGTAAGAAACCACTCTCCCGTGCGCACCCCTGACCCAAGGTCAGGGGTGCGCACGCAGTTGTACGGGTTTGATCCGGTCGGCGGGCAGGGCGATGGCCGCCGACCACGGGGTGGGCATCGGCAGTTCCGTGACGGACCAGCGGACGGGGGTGTCCGCCAGCTTCGCCAGGTCCGGCACCGTGACGGTGACCGGGCCGGTCGTCAGTGGGTGGGCCTCGATCGCAGTGAGGTCCGTGGTGATGCCCACCCCGGCCGCCTTGAGCACGGCTTCCTTCCGGGTCCAGGAGCGCAGAAAGGCGCGGGTACGGTCCAGTTCCCGTGGCAGTGCCCGCAACCGCGCTGTCTCGGTGGGGGAGAGCGCGACGCTGCTGAGCTCGGCGACCGGGATTTTCCGGGACCGCTCCAGATCGACCCCCACCGGGGCGTCGGCGACCGCGAGCAGCCCGGCCCCCGAGCTGTGGGCGATGCTGATCCACCAGTCGCACTCCGGCGCCACCACTGTCGGGGGGCCATGGTCTGCCGATCCGCAGCCGGGGCAGGGGCGGCGTCCCAGCCGGAGCTCCGTGGGGGCAACTCCCAGCAGCGAGGCGAGGATACGGCGTACGGCGGCCCGGCAGCTGACGAATTCCCCGGCGTGCTGGGGCAGACGTATGCGGGCGGCCCGCAGCCGTTCGGCCTGGTTCAGCAAGGCGAGATCCGCTGGCCTGACGGTGTCCGCCGTATGCCACCACCAGACCTGTGCCGTATCGGTCGCGGGTGCCGTGGGTACGCTCATGCCGCAAGGCTAATTGGTCGTGGGACATGGCGGGTTGGCCGGTCTGGCCGGATCGTGATCCGGATCGTGACGAACCGTTTCCTCCGTGTGGAGAGGTTCAGGGCAACGGCAACTCGAACCAGACCACCTTGCCCGTCGACAACCGGGTCGCACCCCACCGCCGGGCCAGCCGGTTGACCAGATACAGCCCGCGGCCGCCCTCATCGGTGACCCTGGCCTGCCGCAGCCGGGGGAGCTGTGGCACATCGTCGCCGACCTCACAACGCAGTGAGTGGGTGCGCAGCAGCCGCAGGGTGATGGGGCGTTCGGCGTACCGGACCGCATTGGTGACGACCTCGCTCACCAGCAGCTCCACGGACTCCGTCAGCTCCTCCAGACCCCAGCGGGCCAGCGCCCGCCGGGCCAGTCGCCGGGCCTGCCCGGCGGTCTGGGCGCGCGGGTCCAGGTACCAGTACGCCACATCGCTAGGCGCGATCCCGTCGAAGCGGGCCGCGAGCAGCGCTATGTCGTCATCGCGATCGCCCGGCCCGAGGATGTCCAGCACCTCATCGCACAGTGGCTCCAGCGGCGGCGGGGTGTCCGGCCCGGTCAGCCGGGCGGTCTCCATCATCTTTTCCCGCAGCTGCTCTATGCCGGTCCACACATCCCGTTGCCGGGACTCCACGAGCCCATCCGTGTAGAGCAGCAGCGTCGCCCCCGCGGGTGCGTCCAGCTCTACGGCCTGGAAGTCCACCCCGCCCACCCCGATCGGCGCCCCGGCCGGTATGCGCAGCACCTCCGCGCGGCCGCCACGGTGCAGCATCACCGGCGGCGGATGACCGGCGTTCGCGATGATCATCCGGTGCGCGACCGGGTCGTACACCGCGTACAGACAGGTCGCCATCCGGTCCTGGCCCAGTCGCTGGGCCTGCTCGTCCAGATGGTGCAGCACCTCCTGCGGCGGCAGATCAAGCCCCGCCAGGGTCTGGGTGGTTGTCCGCAGCTGGCCCATGATCGCCGCCGAGGTCATGGAGTGGCCCATCACATCCCCGACGACCAGTGCGACCCGGCTGCCGGGCAAGGGGATCGCGTCGTACCAGTCGCCGCCGACCCGGGCCGACTCGGCCGCGGGCAGATAGCGGCTGGCGAGCTGCACCCCGGTCGGCCGCGGCAGCTGGTCGGGGAGCATGGTGCGCTGAAGCTCATCGGCGATGGACGCCTCACGGCCGTACAGCGCCGCCTTGTCCACGCCGAGTGCCGTGTGGGTGGCCAGCTGGGCGGCGACCAGCAGATCGTCCGGCTCGAACGCGTACCGGTCCGGGCGGCGCAGAAAGACCGCCGCGCCGATCACCCGGCGGCGCCCGCGCAGCGGGGCAAGAATCGCCCGGTGCCCGCTGGGCACATCACGGGCGGGGCCCAGGAGTTCCGGCAGCGCAGCCACGGCGGCGGGCGAGTCGCCGAAGACCGGGCGCACTCCGCGCAGCACTTCGGCCAGCGGCCCGCCGCTGCGTATCTCCGTCAGCTCGGCGGCCCCGGCTGACGGTTGCTCGGCCACGCCGCTCAGCAGCGGCAGCCGGGCACCCGGCGCGGGCACGTGCACCGTACCCTCCGGGTCCTCGGCGTGGCCCAGCAGCCGGTCGGTGCGGCGCAGCCGGAGCCGCACCGGGCCGATGGGCCTTTCATCGCCGACCGGCAGCGGGTCACGCAAGTAGACGAGGATCACATCGGCGAACGCGGGCACGGTGGACCGGCACAGTCCGAGCACGGTTTCGTCGAGATCGACGCCACGCGCGATCCGGCGGGTCGCGGCGCCCACGAACCGCAGCCGGTCGCCGCCGCGCCGGGTGTGCTCGCTGGCGCCGTTCCCCGCGCCCGGGCCGTCCTCCGGGCGCTCGGGCTCACGCACCCGGCTGTCCTCGGGCGGTACGTCGGCCTCCGCGCGGGCGTGAGGTATCGCCTTCTCGGCTGGTCGGGCCGCAGGCGGCCCGGCGGCCGACTGGTGGGGGGTCGTCGGATACTCCGTCACGCGTTGGGTTTCCATCCGTCCGGAGCTGCTAGGGGATTCGTCGACAGTGGATGAACAGCTGGATCTCAGGGGGCACATCGGTACTGGCAGGGGCGAACGCGAACGACTCCTCCCCGGTGATCTCGAAACGCGCGTCGCGTACGACCCGGCGCAAATCGTCCCGTAGATAGCCCGATACCCGGATCATGTTCCCCAGGAACGGAATGGAGTGGTCGTTAACATCCGCCTCGACCATCGCGATCGCCAACAAGCCCCCCGGTCGCAACTGCCCATGCAGCATACGCAGTGCGACGGGAATCTCCGCGCGGGGCAGCATCAACAGCGAGAAGAAGGCCGCGATGCCGTCGAACGGGCCGAGATCGTGCCGTTCCAGATCGGCGATGTCGATCCGCCGGAAGTCCGCGCCGGGCACATGGTCCCGGGCGAGCTTCAGCATTCCCTCCGACAAATCGACGCCGGTCACCTGATGCCCGGCGTCGGCAAGCTGACGCGCCGTAGGCAGCCCGGTGCCACAGCCGAGGTCGAGCACCCGGGATCCGGCGGGCAGTTCCCGCGCCAGCCACTCACCGGCCGCGAGCTGGCCTTCCTTGTGGGGGAAGGCGTCGTCGTAGTGGTCGCCGATCAGATCGAAGGCCTCGGCCTGTCCCGAACGGTCGATGGCCGACCGGTCGTAGCCGCTGTACCCGCTGTACCCGCCGAGGCTGATCTCTCCGTCCGTGCTGCTCATGACGTGGCTCCTCTCGCGGACCTATGACGGGCGCCAAGTCCATTGCTGTGCAGCTGAGTTGTTTACGGAGGTTGATCCTACGGTTCGTGAGGTGGGGGCGCATCAAGAGATACGCAGGAGATCTCTGTCCGGTCCCAGTCCCGGGGCAGCCGTGGCACCCGCCAGGACGGATCGGGCCGCCAGTGCTCCCAGCCGTCCGCGTACGGCGATCCCCACGCCCGGATCTCCGCCACGGCCGCCCGCCCCGCGGCCCGTACCTGACGGGCCTGCGCGGCGTCCATCAGCCCGGCCCGCTGCGCCTGGGCGAACTCGTCCTCGTCGCGCCACCGCCAGGTGCGGTCCGGGTAGACGTCGATGTCCAGGAAGTGGTCTTCCGAGTCCACCCCGCCCGACCAGCGGGTCCGAGGCTCCTCAAGGTTTACGTACCAGTTCTTGAACCGCCAGCCGCGCTCCCAGAACAGCCATACGGACCAGGGGTCGCCCGGTCGTGCCAGCTTCAGGACCCCCGTGCCGAACCAGCGGGACCGGGCGGTCGTCCGCGGCTTGGTGTACCGCGTGGCCAGCGGCTCCCGGTGCACAGGCGTGCCATCGGCGAGCTGCGGCTTCACACAGGTGGTCCCGGGCGCCATCCATACGGCGAGCAGGTCGGCGGTGTCCCGCACGACGGTCACGGGCCGGCAGATATGCGGGTCCGTCCGCCCGTTCGCCCGGTACCGCCACAGAATATGTGTACCAGGCGCCCATCTTCCCCCGGCGAGTCCGCCGATTTCTTCCTCTCGGATGTCCGCTGTCATCCACGGATTTTAGCCGCGCCCGCTGCCGTACGGCGGCGAGCGCCCTCAGGGCCGTGTCATGCGCAGGACATCCAGCGCCTCGTCGAGCTGGTCCAGCGTCAGCTCGCCGCGGTCCACATAGCCACCGTCCAGCACCGCCTCACGGATCGTCTTGCGCTCCGCGAGCGCCGCCTTGGCGACCTTGGCGGCGGCCTCATAACCGATGTACCTGTTCAGCGGTGTGACAACGGACGGTGAGGACTCCGCGTACTCACGGGCCCGCTCCACATCCGCGGTGATCCCGTCGACGGTCCGGTCAGCCAGCAGCCGGCTCGCGTTGGTCAGCAGCCGAATGGACTCCAGCACATTCCTGGCGAGCACCGGCAGCATCACATTCAACTCGAAGTTCCCGGCCGCCCCCGCTGCCGTGACCGTGGCGTCATTGCCCATCACCTGAGCCGAGACCATCAGTACCGCCTCCGGGATCACCGGGTTGACCTTCCCCGGCATGATCGAGGAGCCGGGCTGCAGATCGGGCAGCGCGATCTCGGCGAGCCCGGTGCGCGGGCCGGAGGCCATCCAGCGCAGATCGTTGGCGATCTTCGTCAGGCTGACGGCGATCGTCCGCAGCTGACCGGATGTCTCGACCAGCCCGTCCCGCGCGCCCTGCGCCTCGAAATGGTCACGGGCCTCCGTGAGCGGGAGCCCGGTGGTCCGTACGACCTCCGCGATCACGGCCGCCGCGAAGCCGGGCGGGGTGTTGATGCCGGTACCCACCGCCGTACCGCCGAGCGGAAGTTCGGCCAGCCGGGGCAGCGAGGCTTCCAGCCGCTCCACGCCGAAGCGCATCTGCGCGGCGTAGCCATCGAACTCCTGTCCCAGGGTGACGGGTGTGGCATCCATCAGATGCGTACGCCCCGACTTGACGACCTCGGCGAACTCTTCCGCCTTCCGGGTGAGGCTGGCCGCCAGATGGCTGAGCGCCGGGATCAGCTCCCCGACGACGGCGGCCGCCGCGGCGATGTGGATGGAGGAGGGGAAGACATCGTTGGACGACTGGCTGGCGTTGACATGGTCGTTGGGGTGCACCGGCGCTCCCAGCCGCTCGCTCGCCAGCGTCGCCAGGACCTCGTTCATATTCATATTGGACGAGGTGCCCGAGCCGGTCTGGAAGACATCCACCGGGAAGTGCTCATCCCAGTCGCCCTGGGCGACCTCATCCGCCGCCGCCGCGATCGCCGCCGCCATCTTGCCGTCGAGTACCCCGAGTTCGGCGTTGACCGTGGCGGCGGCCGCCTTGATCCGGGCCAGCGCCTGGATATGCGCCCGCTCCAGGCGCTGCCCGGAAACGGGGAAGTTCTCCACCGCGCGCTGCGTCTGCGCCCGCCACTTGGCGTGTGCGGGCACCCGCACCTCACCCATCGAGTCCCGCTCAATCCGGTAAGAAAGCTCATCGCTCATACCCCGAGCGTATGGCCACTCCCCGCCGGACTTCTCCCCTAACCCGACCCCTTCCCGAAACCGGGGGCTCCGCCCCCAGACCCCCACGTGTGTTGTGGGCACCGACCCACCCGAGTGTTGTGGGCACTCTCCCCCAGCTAACTCCCCCAGACTCCGTCTGGGAGGTGCCCCCAGGAGGTGCCCCCAGCCCCGCGAGGGGCGTGGGCCCGCCCTGCTACGCAACCACCCACCCACACCAGCCACGACGCTCCGGCCCGCCCCGCAACGGAGCTCGCGACGCTTGGTGGGCACAACACCCGGCCACCGTCCCGCACCGGGCCAACCCCGGGGCCCGGGGCGAAGCCCCGGTTTCCGGGAAGGGGCGGGAATTGGGGAACCCCACCCACCGCACCCCCGCAGCCAGGCGAAGCCCCGCCACGCGGCGGAGCCGCATATCGGCACAGCCGGGAAGGGGCGGGAATTGGGGAGCCCCACTCACGGCATCCCTGCAGCCGGGCGAAGCCCTGCCACGCGGTGGAGCCGCATATCGGTACGGCCGGGAAGGGGCGGGATCGGGGAAACCCCGCACCGGCCACCCCCGGGGCGCAGCCCCGCCACGCGGCGGAGCCGCTACGTGCTGCGTACCGGGATGCTGGTAACGAAGGGCTGCGCAGGACCCGGGTCAGTGAAGAAGTCGTTGCCCTTGTCGTCGACGACAATGAACGCCGGAAAGTCCTCCACCTCAATCCTCCAGACCGCCTCCATCCCCAGCTCCTCGTACTCCAGGACCTCCACCTTCTTGATGCAGTCCTGCGCGAGCCGCGCGGCCGGGCCGCCGATGGACCCGAGGTAGAAGCCACCGTGCGCCTCGCACGCGTCGGTGACCTGCTTGCTCCGATTGCCCTTGGCGAGCATCACAAACGACCCGCCCGCCGCCTGGAACTGCTCGACATACGCGTCCATGCGGCCCGCCGTCGTCGGACCGAAGGAGCCCGAGGCGTAGCCCTCGGGGGTCTTGGCCGGGCCCGCGTAGTAGACGGCGTGATCGCGCAAATACTGGGGCATCTCCTCACCCGCGTCCAGCAGCTCCTTGATCTTCGCGTGCGCGATATCGCGGGCGACGACCAGCGGGCCGGTCAGCGAGAGCCGGGTCTTGACCGGGTGCTTGGTCAGCTCGGCGCGGATCTCGTCCATGGGGCGGGTCAGATCGATCCGTACGACAGCGTCATCGGTGGCCCCGGCGGCGTCGGAGGCCTCGGCGGCCAGCTGCTCATCCGTCGTCTCGGGCAGGAAACGTGCCGGGTCGGTCTCCAGCTGCTCCAGGAAGACGCCCTCGGCGGTGATCTTCGCCTTGGCCTGGCGGTCGGCGGAGCAGGACACCGCGATGGCGACCGGGCAGGAGGCACCGTGCCGGGGCAGCCGGACCACGCGCACATCGTGGCAGAAGTACTTGCCGCCGAACTGTGCGCCGATGCCGATCTGCTGGGTCAGCTCGAAGACCTTCTCCTCGAGCTCCTTGTCCCGGAAGCCATGACCGGCCGGGGAGCCCTCGGCGGGCAGCTCGTCAAGGTAGTGCGCGGAGGCGTACTTCGCGGTCTTCAGTGCGTACTCGGCGCTGGTGCCGCCGACAACGATCGCCAGGTGGTACGGCGGGCAGGCGGCGGTGCCCAGCGAACGGATCTTCTCCTCCAGGAACTTCATCATGGCGGACTCGTTCAGCACGGCCTTCGTCTCCTGGTAGAGGAAGGACTTGTTCGCCGAGCCGCCACCCTTGGCCATAAAGAGGAACTTGTAGGCGTCGCCGTCCGTCGCGTACAGCTCGATCTGCGCCGGGAGGTTGGTGCCGGTGTTCTTCTCGTCCCACATGGTCAGCGGCGCCATCTGCGAATACCGCAGGTTCAGCTGCGTATAGGCGTCGTAGATGCCCAGGGAAAGCGCCTCTTCGTCGCCGCCCGAGGTGAGGACCTGCTGACCGCGCTTGCCCATCACGATCGCGGTGCCGGTGTCCTGGCACATCGGCAGCACACCGGCCGCGGCGATGTTCGCGTTCTTCAGCAGGTCCAGGGCCACGAACCGGTCATTCGCGCTGGCCTGCGGGTCATCGAGGATGCGGCGGAGCTGGGCCAGATGCTCGGGACGCAGATAGTGCGAGATGTCGTGCATCGCCTCGGCGGCGAGCTTGCGCAGCGCCTCCGGTGCCACCTTCAGGAAGGTCCGCCCGTCGGCCTCGAAGGTGCTGACCCCCTCCGAGGTGATCAGCCGGTAGGGAGTGGTGTCCTCGCCGAGGGGGAGCAGATCCGTGTAGGAGAACACAGGGCGGGCTGGGCGGGAGCTAGCAGCCATGGAAAGACTTCCTCTCGACGACAAACGCGCATCACAGGGTAGAACGCGGCGATCGGGACGAGCTTGTGAGGTTGGGCTCAGTTCGGTTCCCCTTCTGGCTACGCTGGCGCGGTGGACGAGATTTCTCAGGTGCGCGCCTCGGACGCGGACCGCGACCGGGTCGCCGACATCCTCCGAGAGGCCCTTGCGGAAGGGCGGCTGAACGCTGAGGAGCACGCCGAGCGGGTCGACGCCACCTATGCGGCGAAGACCGTCGGTGAGCTGGAGCCGCTGATCCGGGATCTGCCGACCGCACGCGGGCAGGCGCCCAGGCCGGAGCGGAGGGCGCCGCACTCCCCGGCCGGAGCGGCGGGGCGGAACCTGGTCGCGATCTTCAGCGGGGCCACCCGCAGGGGACGGTGGCGGGTCGGCGGCAGGACGAACGCGTTCGCCTGCTTCGGCGGCGTCGACATCGACCTGACCGAGGCACTCTTCGAGCAGCGGGAGACCGTCATCAACGCTACGGCGATCTTCGGCGGTATCGACGTCGTGGTTCCGGAGAACGTCACGCTGCGCGGCGCGGGCACCGGGATCCTGGGCGGTTTCGATGTGGCGTCCCAGGAGGCACCCGACCCGGACGCTCCGGTGGTCGTGGTGCGCGGCGTGGCGATTTTCGGAGGGGTTGATGCCAAGGCGAAGCGGGGCAAACGGATTCGTAATCTCCGTGAGCGTCGCGACTGAGCGCATAAGCGCGCGTACAGCGGGTAGAGGTCCGGGCATCGTCCTCTCGCACGGATACTCATGCGAACCTCCGTGCGCAGCGAGGCGGATAAGGGTGACTCCATCGCCGTCGTCAGGAGTAGACCGTGCTGCAACCGCCGCATCAGTCCCTGCAGGCCGCCGTTGTCCCCGCTCAGCGGCCACCGGCACGGGAACAAGCGGGGCCCTGGCACTCGGAGGCGGTCTGTCGCCGGGATGAGGCCGGGCTGTTCTTCGCTCCGTCGAAGGAGCCGACCGCGGCACGGCTCGCCAGGGAACAGGCAGCGAAACGGGTATGTGCTCGCTGTCCGGTCCTGGTGCAGTGTCGCGAGCACGCGCTGCTTCAACCGGAGCCGTACGGGGTGTGGGGCGGGCTGACCGCGGCCGAGCGCCGTGTGGTCCTGGCCCGTCGCCGCCGCCGGGAAGCCACGACCGCGGACCCGGTCCGGCGCATCGCCTGAGGGCTCCGCCCACCCGCCCCACTGTCCCGAGGAACGGGCAACGGGCGGGTGGGCCGGGAAAACCTGGCCAGCGGCCTGCTGTATCGGCCTGCTTTATCGCGATCGCGTCTATCGCGCGCGGTCGAAGTCGATCGCGCTGTACGCGCGCAGCTTCGACAGCTGGTGCGTCGAGTCGATCTGCCGGATTGTGCCGGACTTCGACCGCATCACCAGCGACTCGGTGAAGGCCGTCTCCGCGCGGTAGCGCACCCCCCGCAGCAAATCACCATCGGTGATGCCGGTCGCGACAAAGAAGACGTTCTCCCCGGAGACCAGATCGTCCGTGTGCAGTACACGGTCCAGATCGTGGCCCGCGTCAAGCGCGCGCTGACGCTCCGCCTCGTCCTTGGGCCACAGCTTGCCCTGGATCGTGCCGCCGAGACACTTGATGGCGCACGCCGCGATGATGCCCTCCGGCGTACCGCCGACGCCGAGCAGCAGATCGACACCGGTGCCCTCCCGGACCGCCATGATCGCGCCCGCGACATCGCCGTCCGAGATGAACTTGATCCGGGCGCCCGACTCCCGTACCTCCTTGACGATGCCATCGTGCCGTGGCCGGTCCAGGACCACGGCCGTGACGTCCTCCGGCGCGCAGCCCTTCGCCTTGGCGATCCGCCGTACATTGACCGAGGCCGGTGCGTCGATGTCGACGAACTCCGCGGCCTCCGGGCCGGTGACCAGCTTGTCCATATAGAAGACCGCTGAGGGGTCGAACATCGTGCCCCGCTCGGCGACCGCCAGCACGGACACCGCGTTGGCCATGCCCTTGGCCGTCAGCGTCGTCCCGTCCACCGGGTCGACGGCGACATCGCACTCCGGGCCCGTTCCGTCACCCACCCGCTCGCCGTTGTAGAGCATCGGCGCCTCGTCCTTCTCGCCTTCGCCGATGACGACGACACCGTTCATCGAAACGGTCGAGACCAGGGTGCGCATCGCCTTGACGGCCGCGCCGTCCGCGCCGTTCTTGTCGCCGCGCCCCACCCAGCGGCCGGAGGCCATCGCCCCGGCCTCGGTGACGCGTACGAGTTCCAGCGCGAGGTTGCGGTCGGGGGCCTCCGGGCTGACCTCAAGCTGGGACGGAAGGTGATGACTCTCGGACATCTGGACGCACCTTTCTGTGCGGCAGCGGGGAGAGGCAGCCGGACAGTCAAGACGGGTGAGGGTAGGTACGACCTTATCCGCACATCGACAAAGTGAGCAGTGGGCCCCACGCCTGAGCACTTCAATCGGCCACGGACTGGCGATACGGGGGCTCCGTCCGGGGCCGCCGCGAGCATGGGGGACGATGGGGGCGTGGCAACAATGCGTGGCAAGAAGACCGTGCGGGACATGATCCTGTCGATGGGCCTGATCGGCCTGGGCGCCTGGGTCCTCTATCTGTTCATCCCGCACGACGATCAGCAGGACCCGGTACGGGAGATCAGCTACCGGGCGGAGCTGGCGACGGCCGAGCGCGCGGCGCCCTATCCGGTGGCCGCGCCCAAGGGCCTGTCCGGGAAGTGGCGTGCCACCTCGGTGTACTACCGGTCGCAGAGCGACCACGGGGCCGTCTGGCATCTGGGCTTCATGGACCCGGGGAATGAGTATGTGGCTGTCGAGCAGGGCGACGCCGACCCGGCCAAGTTCATCGCCAAGGTCACGCACAAGGCGGAGGAGACCACCCGCACGGTTGCGGTGAACGGCCGGGACTGGGCTCGCTACGAGGGGCCGAAGTACGACGCGCTGGTACTGAAGGAGCCCGAGGTGACCACCGTGGTCACCGGCACGGCCCCGTTCGCCCGCCTGAAGGAAATGGCCACCGCGCTTCCTTCTTGACGGCGTCCTCGCATTTTTCGGCCCCGGGGCGCCTGCCGGGCTTCGGCCGCCTGCGCCGGACTCCGTCCGTCGGGTGGGTGGCTGGGCGCCGTTGCCGTCGGTGGGGATTCCCCTAACCCGGCCCCTTCCCGAAACTGGGGGCTGACGCCCCCAGACCCCCCACCCCGTTGTGGGCACTCGCAGCCCCGCGAGGGGCTGTGGGTGGGCACAACCCGGCCACCGTCCCGCACCGGGCCAACTCCGGGGCCCCGGGGCGAAGCCCCGGTTCCGGGAAGGGGCGGGAATTGGGGAAACCCACCCCGGCACCCCCGCCACCGGGCGAAGCCCCGCCACGCGGCGGGAGCCGCACACTGGCACAGCCGGGAAGGCGGGCCGGGCCCCGCCGCGCGGCTGCGGGGTGCCGCGTACCGGCGGGGGCACCCCGCAGCGCCGGGTCAGACCGTGGTGACCGCGTCCGCGTAGGACAACCGCGGCGAGCGTGGATAGAACGCATCCGCACCAGCCCGCCCAATATTGATCACGACCAGAGCCTTCTGCTTACCGTCGCCGAAGAACTCCTTGTTGACCCCGTCGAAGTCAAAGCCGGTCATCGGCCCGGCGGCCAAGCCCGCGGCGCGGATACCAAGGATGAAGTAGCCCGCCTGGAGCGTGGCGTTGAAGGTGCCCGCCTTCTCCCGCGCCTCCAGCTCGGAGAAGAAGGCGTCCTTGATGCCCGGCGCGGCCGGGAACAGCTCCGGCAGCCGCTCATGGAAGTCCAGGTCCACAGCGAGGATCGCGGTCAGCGGCGCGGTGCGGGTCTTGGCCCGGTTGCCCTCGGCCAGCTGCTGGACCAGGCGCTCACGGGCCTCGGGAGAGCGGACCAGAGTGATCCGCAGCGGCGACTGGTTGAAGGCGGTGGGGGCGAGCTTGACCAGGTCGTAGATCGCCTGGATCTGCTCATCGCTCACCGGCTCGTCGGTGAAGGTGTTCGCGGTATGCGCTTCGCGGAAGAGCAGATCCTGGGCGGCGGTGTCGAGGGCGAGACTCATAGGTACCTCATACTTCAGCGAGTAGTTCGAATTTGTACTACCACTCTAGAGGAAATCGATGAAACTTCAACTAACACCTTCACCCTGCCCCTCCCCTTCCTCTCCTTCCTCCCCCTCCTCCGTCAGAGCAGCGTCCAGCCGACGGCGGGCCCCCTCCAGCCAGTTCCGGCAGATCCCCGCAAGCTCCTCGCCGCGCTCCCACAGCGCCAGCGACTCCTCCAGAGTGGCGCCGCCGGCCTCCAGTCGCCGTACGACATCGATCAGCTCGTCGCGGGCCTGCTCGTAACCCAGCGTTGACTCAGTGTCCGTTTCGGTCATGTGCTCCACCTTATGTTCGGGTCAGACAGGGGGCGTGACCGTGACATGGAACTCGCCTTCGGCGACCCGGGCCCGTAGGGCCTCGCCCTCCGCCACCTCGGCCGGATCCCGTACGGCCGCACCGTCCGTGCGCTGCAGCACCGCGTATCCGCGCTTCAGCGTCGCGGCGGGCGACAGGGCGACCACCCGGGCCAGGGTGTGCTCCAGATCGGCCTCGGCCCTGTCCAGCAGATGCCCCAGCGTGCGGCGGCTGCGCCTCAGCAGCTCCTCGATCTGGTCCTCGCGGTCCTCCACCATCCGGAGCGGATACGCCATCGCCGGCCGGCTCATACACTCCTCAAGCCCGCGCTCCTGGCTGTCCAGATAGCCGGTCATACAGCGCAGCGCACGATCGCGCAGCTGCTGAATACGGGCCCGCTCCTCACCGACATCCGGGACCACATCCTTCGCCGCATGGGTCGGCGTCCGGGAGCGCAGATCCGCGACCAGATCCAGCAGCGGGGTGTCCGGCTCGTGGCCGATCGCCGATACGACCGGGGTCCGGCAGTCGGCGACGGCCCGCACCAGCTGCTCATCGGAGAACGGCAGCAGATCCTCGACGCTGCCGCCGCCCCGCGCCACGACGATCACCTCGACCTCGGGGTCGGCGTCCAGCTCCCGCACCGCTTCGATCACCTGTGGCACGGCACGCACCCCCTGCACGGCGACGTTGCGCACCGCGAAGCGGACAGCGGGCCAGCGCTGTTTCGCCGTCATCAGCACATCCCGTTCGGCGGCCGAGGCCCGGCCGGTGACCAGCCCGATGAGCTGCGGCAGAAACGGTATGGGCCGCTTCCGCTCAGCGGCGAAAAGCCCCTCCGCGGTGAGCGCCTTCTTCAACTGCTCCAGCCGTACGAGCAGCTCCCCCATGCCGACCGGGCGGATCTCGGCGGCCCGAAGCGAGAGCTGGCCACGCGGGGCGTACCACTCCGGTTTGCCATGCACGACGACACGGGCGCCCTCGCCGACGAGATCCGTGACCTTGTCGAAGACCTGGCGATAGCAGGTCACACTCAGCGAGATCTCATACGACGGATCGCGCAGCGTCATAAACACCACCCCGGCGCCGGGGCGACGGCTGAGCTGGGTGATCTGCCCTTCCACCCACACCGCGCCGAGCCGGTCGATCCACCCACCGATCAGCCGCGACACCTGCCCAACGGGAATCGGCGCCTCGGGCGACGTATTGAGAGCCATAGGTGCGAGGCTATCGGCCCACGCGGACAACTCCACGGGCCGCCAGGACGGCCGCCGCCGCGCCCGGCTCACGCGAAGGCCAGCCGCAGCTCAGCGCCACCGTCGTGCGCGGCCAGCCGCCGACGGCACCTGCCGCCCGCGCACCGAGCGCGATCGCGCCAGGTGAGAGGGCGCCGTAGCGTGCCCGACGTGCTACGGCCTGACCGGGGCATAACGCCCACCCTGCCGTACCGGATGCGCCCTCCGGGGGAGCCAGGCGGCGGCCTTACGATGGATGCCATGACTGCTACGACTGCCCGCCGGGTCCTTCTCGCCGCCCCCCGTGGGTACTGCGCGGGCGTGGACCGAGCCGTGATCGCCGTAGAGAAGGCGCTGGAGCAGTACGGAGCGCCGATCTACGTCCGGCATGAAATCGTCCACAACAAATATGTCGTGCAGACCCTGGAGAAGAAGGGCGCGATCTTCGTCGATGAGACGGAGGAGGTGCCCGAAGGTGAGATCGTGATCTTCTCCGCGCATGGGGTGGCCCCGGTGGTGCACGAGGAGGCCGAGCGCGGCAAGCTGGCCACGATTGACGCCACCTGCCCGCTGGTCACCAAGGTGCACAAGGAAGCGGTCCGGTTCGCCAGCGACGACTACGACATCCTGCTCATCGGCCATGAGGGCCATGAGGAGGTCATCGGCACCAGCGGTGAGGCGCCGGAGCACATCACCCTGGTCGACGGGCCGGGGGATGTGGAGAACGTGGAGGTCAAGGACCCGGAAAGGGTCGTGTGGCTCTCCCAGACCACGCTGTCGGTCGACGAGACCATGGAAACCGTGGACGCGCTGAAGGAGAAGTTCCCGAAGCTCATCAGCCCGCCCAGCGACGACATCTGCTACGCCACGCAGAACCGGCAGACCGCCATCAAGCAGGTCGCCGCGGAGTCCGACCTGGTCATTGTGGTCGGCTCCAAGAACTCCTCCAACTCCGTCCGGCTGGTCGAGACCGCACTCGCGCACGGCGCCAAGGACGGTCACCTGGTGGACAACGCCTCCGAGATCGATGAGGCCTGGCTGGAGGGCGTCTCCACGGTCGGTGTCTCGTCGGGTGCCTCAGTGCCGGACATCCTGGTCGAGGGCGTTATGGAGTGGCTGGCCGAGCGCGGCTACGCCGATGTGGAGGTCGTACAGCCGGTGGCGGAGCATATGCAGTTCTCCCTGCCCAAGGAGCTGCGCCGGGATCTGCGCGCGGAGGCCGCGAAGAAGGTGACGTGAAGAACGTGACGTAGCAGGGGTCACGCGGCAGCAGACCCCTGACGACGTGCCGCCCGTCTGCGAGCCACCAGCAACACCTTCCGTACGAGTGCGGTCAGCAGCGATGCCACGGTGCCGCCGTAGATCCACCCCGCGTTCATCGCGAGCGCCGTGATCAGGCCCATGGCCCGACTGCCGAAGCTGCCGGAGCCATCGCTGATAAAGATCAGCCCGGTGGTGAAGGCGATCGGTGCCGCGATCGGGGCGGTCAGCAGATCAGCAGGCCGCACCCACAGTGCGGTGGCGATGCTGACCAGCACAAAGCAGCAGCCGTACGGGGCCGGGGAGCCCCCCAGCAGCAACGCGTCGAGCCCGCCGAACACCATCATGAGCAGCACCGCGAGCAGCCCGCTGCCCAGCGCGGTGAGCCGGGGGCGCGGCAGCCGTGGGGGCATGGAGGCCGACCGGGACCGCGTGGGCCGCGCTGGCTGCCGTGCGCGGTAGCCGCCGGCGGTCTCCCGTGCCAGCGGCCGGGCCCGGGACCGGGGCTGACGCGTGGGCCGTGGCAGGGTCGCCTGCGGCGGTGCGGGCCGCCGTCGGCTGGGCTGACTGATGGGCGCGCTGTGTTGCTCCACCGCACTAACGTAGGGCGCCGACCGCCGGTCAGCGGGTGACGGACACGCCCCTGGGGACGTTTTAGACCCACGTAGACTGGTGGATCGGTCCACGCCCCTCCACCCAATGGAAGTCGCCACGTGTCGCTCACGATCGGAATCGTCGGCCTGCCCAATGTCGGCAAGTCGACTATGTTCAACGCCCTGACCAAGAACGACGTGCTGGCGGCCAACTACCCGTTCGCCACCATCGAGCCCAACATCGGTGTCGTCGGTGTCCCCGACCCCCGCATCCGCAGGCTCGCCGAGATCTTCGGCTCACAGCGCGAGCTCCCGGCCACGGTCAACTTCGTCGACATCGCCGGCATCGTCCGGGGCGCGAGCGAGGGCGAGGGTCTGGGCAACAAGTTCCTCGCGAATATCCGTGAGTCCGATGCGATCTGCCAGGTCATCCGGGCCTTCAAGGACGAGAACGTCGTCCATGTCGACGGGAAGATCTCACCCCGGGACGACATCGA
Organism: Streptomyces gobiensis; assembly: GCF_021216675.1. Classification (NCBI taxonomy): domain Bacteria; kingdom Bacillati; phylum Actinomycetota; class Actinomycetes; order Kitasatosporales; family Streptomycetaceae; genus Streptomyces; species Streptomyces gobiensis. The sequence continues at coordinate 3,846,114 of NZ_CP086120.1, forward strand.
GACGATCAACACCGAGCTCATCCTCGCCGACCTCCAGACCATCGAGAAGGTGCTGCCCCGGCTGGTCAAGGAGTCCCGGATCCAGAAGGACAAGCAGGCCACGGTCAAGGCCGTGGAGGAGGCCCAGGCCATCCTGGAGCGGGGCGACACCCTGTTCTCCGCCGGGATCGCCCAGGGCACCGAGAAGGCCGACGCCCTGCGCGATCTGCACCTGCTGACGGTCAAGCCCTTCCTCTACGTCTTCAATGTCGACGAGGACGAGCTGATCGACGAGGCCTTCAAGGACGAGCAGCGCGCCCTGGTCGCCCCGGCCGAGGCGATCTTCCTCAACGCCAAGCTGGAAGCCGATCTCGCCGAGCTGGATGACGAGGAAGCCCTGGAGCTCCTTCAGTCCGTCGGCCAGGACGAGCCCGGCCTGGCCACCCTGGCCCACGTCGGCTTCAACACCCTGGGCCTCCAGACCTACCTCACGGCCGGACCCAAGGAGGCCCGCGCCTGGACCGTCAAGCGGGGCGCCACCGCCCCCGAGGCGGCCGGTGTGATCCACACCGACTTCCAGAAGGGTTTCATCAAGGCCGAGGTCATCTCCTTCGACGACCTGGTCGAAACCGGCTCGGTCGCCGAGGCCCGCGCCAAGGGCAAGGCCCGGATGGAGGGCAAGGACTACATCATGCAGGACGGCGACGTGGTGGAGTTCCGCTTCAACGTGTAGCGGGCGCTGTATCACCACGTCGCTGACCTGGCGAACGTGCAGGTCAGGAGGGGTCCGGCCTTTCGGAGTCGGGCCCCTGGTTATTTCCCGTGCTGGGATGGTGCTGGGATACCTGACCCGTCGTCACCTGTCATCATCCCTGGTCATCCCTACCGTGCTGGGATTGTGCTGGGTTGCCGGTGAGGTCCCCGTGCTGGATCGCGGGCCATATCCCTGCGAGAGGGCGTGCGGGAGGTCTTGACGGGCCCGCGCTCACACCTTCTTCGTTCTTGCATTGCTTCTGTCAACGCATCCTTGGACTACTCGTCGGCGACTTCGTCTCCCCCCTCCTCGGGCGGCGCTGACCGCCGGTACTGGGGGGGGTGGTCGAGGTCGAGGTGTTTGGCTGCATACAAGGGGACCGGGTAGCGGGAGCGGTCGGACTAGGCGATGGTCTGGTGACACAAGCGCGCGGTCGCCCGTGCAAGCATCGTCCGGTCGACCCCATCACCCACACCAATCGGATAGATCTCGGTCGCCGTGACAGCCCATCACGGCGTCTTGAGCTCGTTCGTCTCCCACTCCCCCCTCCTCCCCGCCTTTGCCCGGGTCAGCGTCCCAACGAGTGATGGTCTTGCCCAGGTCTCAGGACAGGAAAGGGCTCCCCCGCCGCGGTGTGCGGTGAAGGGGAGCCTTGGAGAGCCGACCGCCTACCGGATCAGCTCCCGTCCTCGTCGTCCTCGTCCCATGTACGAGGTGCGGCGGGCCGGTGCGGGCTGTGCGAGGTGTCCCAGAAGTACGGAGGTGTCATGTCGTCCTCGCTCGTCTCCCCCCAGCCTTGGTTCCGTTCGCCCGCGCCGCTCTTCGCCGCCCCCGGCGTGAACCGGCCCGCGCCCGCGTCGGCATCCGGGTCAGCGGCCGCGTCGGTGAACGGAGAGCCCTCGGAGGCTGGGAAGGGCGGCGACCAGGGCCCCGTGGTGTCTCCCTCGCCCGAAGGCCCACCCTCCGGCCCCTCGCCCCCGCCCTCGTCGGGCGTCGGGAGAAGGGTCCGCCTGATCTCCTCGGCGGCCTCATCCAGCCCGGCCGCTTCCAGGCTCCGCACCACACGGTGCACGAACACCGTGTACTCGTCCATGTCCGGCTTCAGGCCCAGCGCCGCCAGCAACAGGAGCAGCCGATCCGAGACCCCTACTTCCTCCTCGCGGTCGAACATCCCTCCTCCCTGGCCGTCTCCGCCCCACAGCGGGCCCCCGACGGTCGCCTCGCTCCGCGCACCCGCGGGCGAGACGAGCAGGTGGCGGAAGAGCTCCGGCACCTCCTCGTCGTTGGCCGCCGCCGCGATCTGGGCGAGTGGGCCGATCATGTCGACCGCCTTCTCGATCTCGTTCTCGTGGCGGGCGAGCCACCACACCACCGCGCTGCCCGCGCTCTTGAGCACGTCGTCACCGAGGTAGCGCCGCTTGTTGCGCTCGTGCTGACGCTCGTACTCCCAGATCTCCTCGTCCTTGCGAAGGTCGTTCAACTTCCGCAGCCGCTCGTGGTCGGCGGGGGCGAGGCTCAGCGTCACATCGGCCGCCAGGGTCTCCACCCGTCCGCTCCGGTCCGGGAGCGGGACGCCCAGCTCACCCTCCAGGAGATACCGAGCGAAGCTCGCCCGGCCGGGCTCCTCGCGGCGGACGACCCCCAGGGCGCGGCTGACGATCGAGGACACGGCGAGGGCCGGGGAGGCGCTGTCGGACCGGTCGGCGTGGTCGGGGACCGGCCTCCACCACACGGTGGCGGAGAAGAGGAAGTCGTAGCCGTCCGCCGCGCTCGGCAGCGCCGCGTCGACCACCCGCGTCTCCTGGTACGGCTGCGCCGTCGGCGCCGCGGGCGGCTCAGGTTCCCCGGGCTCGTACGGGTCGGCCGACGCGCGGCCACCGCTGAGGACCGTCATCACGAGCAGCAGGGAGCCCGAGGCCGTGACCGTGGACATGAAGCCCCACAGCCACGCCGACCAGTGCAGGAGGTTTCCGAGCACAGCCGGTGCGAGGCCGCAGAGCGCGACGAACAGCAGGCTGGGAAAGCGGTGTTTCATCGTGCCTCTTCCGTGGTCCGTGGTCCGGCGCCCGTACGCTTCGTACTCTCCGTGCGGGCGTACTGCGCGTGGTCGATGTGCTGCCAGAAGAGGGCGGCGACGGCCGCCCGGGAGGAGTGGCGCGCGGTCCCCGCCCAGTCGCAGGCGATGGCGTAGAGGCGGTGGAGAGCGACCGCGCGGCCGCGCGTCGCCCCGACCATCACGCCCAGCGCCATCTCTCGCGTACTGTCACCCGCCACGGCGTTCAGCCAGCTACTCACCAGCGGGTTCCAGAGCTCCGTCGGCGGCTGGGAGAAAACCGTCTCCCAGCCCAGGAACAGGTCCGGCCACGGCGGCGGGTCCGGTGCCCGGTCGCTCCTCAACAGCTCCGTGAGCAGCCGGAGCTGGGGCTCCGCCCCGCGCGGCTCCCGACGCGTCCGGTCCCGCAGGCGGTCGATCAGCAGCCGGTAGAGCCGACGGTCGCGGCCGGCGAGGTCGAGAAGTGCCTCCCGGGCCTCGCGCGCCGCCTCGCCCTTCCGTACGGCGAGGTAGTGGAGTCGCACCATCGCCTGATCCGGGTGCGTCGCGCCGAGACTCTGGAGGCAGGCGGTGGTCAGGGCGCGGACGAGACCGTCCGACAAGGGGCTGGACCTCGCACACTTGTACATCCACCTGCGGAACCATCCCCCGAACCTCTCGTGGCTGAGACCGAGTTCGAGGGCCGCCACGGCTCGCGGGTCGCAGGACGCCCCGGTCGCGCTGTCCGCCCAGCGGACCACAAGGTCGAAGAGATGGTCGGGCCGCTCGACGGCCAGGGACCGCTCGCCGAAGCGGACGACGACGTTCATTCGGTCGTCGGTGGTCAGACCGCGGAGCCCGGCGGCATGGCCGATCCAGTTCCTGAGGTCGTCGCGCATCCCGGGGAAGTTCGCCCAGAAGTACGCCCGGACCGCGTCGGCGTAGGCCAGCCGCTTGAAGCGGAGCCGACCGTCCTGGTCCCGCTCGATCTCGAGCGCCTCCAACCGCTCCCCGAAGTCCGTCCGCGCGAGCTCGGTCGTCGCCTCCTCCTCGTGCCTCACCGTCCTCATCAGGCCGTGCCACGCCTCGTATACGGTGTCGGCTCGGGCCTCCTCGAACACCGCCGTCGCGAGCAGCAGGGCCCGGTCCGGCGTGGTGCGGACCGTGGCCACCTGTCGGCCCACCTCACCGGCCCGGTCGGTCACCGCGTGCATCGCCTGGTCGAGCCATCCCGCGAAGTCGGCGCCGAACCGGCCGCTGTCGCGAGCGGCCTTCACCAGCCCCGCGAGCCGCGCCAGTTCCCGCATGGGGGAGCGGTCGCACAGGCGCTGGAGGTCGGCGCTCCCCAGGTCCGCGGGGCGGAAGGCCATCCGGTCCATGCGGAGGTACCGGGTGACGACGGCGACGCCCCGGGGGCGCCCCAGCGTCACCGTGTGCGGTTCGAGGTCCGGCGCGTGGGCGTGCTCCATGCCCGATGGCAGGACGACGACCATGTGGGCCCCCGCCTTTTGGACCTGTGACCTGTGCACGGCCAGGCGGCGCTGGGCCTTGGCGTATGCCTTCTCGTCGGCGACCCCGGAGAGGTCGAGGAGGAAGCGGTCCCCCTCGCCGGGGGCGAGAGGGTCCTCGTCCTCGTCCTTGTCCGTGGCGGGAAGCTCCTCGAACCGGACCTCCTCCTCGTCGGCGCCGCCGTCCTCACTGAGTCCGTGCAGCAGCATGATCGCCGCGGCGCGGCGGCCGCTGCCGGGCGGAGCCTCCAGCAGCACCACCGAACCGGGCTTCTCCAGGCGGTCGGCCGCCACGCGGTAGCCCGCCGGCGGAACGAACCGGTCGGCCAGGCGCACCCGGTCCTCGCGGGCGATCCGGAGGGACTCGACCCCTCTGCGGATCATCCAGTCCGCGCCGACGCCGTAGAAGACGTACTGGGGCCCCACGCCGTTGTTCACCGGGCCACGCGGATCGTTGACGGTGACGCGGTCCTGCTCGGTCATCGTCCGTCGTCCGAGCGCCGGCGCTCGCGCTCGAAGCGCTGGTGGACCGTACCGCTGTTGTCACCCGCCGTGAACTGGACCCCGGTGTTGTCACCCTGGAAGTGGGGCGCGTTGTACTGGTGGCCCCGACCGGTGTTCACGGGCCCCTGCGGCTCGTTGACGAAGGTGCCGGACAGGTCTCCGTTGAGGTTTCCGATGCCCCCGCGCACGCGCTGCTCGACGTCGCGCGTCCGCATCCTGGTGTGCCCGCGCCCCTGGGCCGACTTCTTGCGGGACGTCGCCTCCGCCCGCTCCCGCGCCGCACGGGCGCCGCGGTCCACCGCGCCCAGTTCGGGCAGCAGCCTGGCGAGGGCGTCGCCGAGCGCCGTCAGGTCCGACTCGGCGTTGCGGTGGTCGAACCGCCTGTACTGGCAGTCCGCCAGCTCCCGCAGGTCGTCCGGGAGGACGGCACGGTCGATCCGCGTGGCCTTTCCGACGAGCACGGGGATCACCAGGATCCCGCGGTCGAGCGCGGTCTGGATCTCACGACGGGTCCAGTCCTGCTCGGCTTCGAGGGCGGGGCGGCCGTCGGCCCCCCGCACCTCCGCCCAGCGCGGGCCGATCACGGCGAGGAGCGCCTCGCACTCCTCCACCGCCCTGACCAGTTCCACCGGGAAGCGGTGTCCGAGCTCGATCGAATTGCTGGCGAAGAAGATTCGCTCGCCGCCGAACCGCCGGGCAAGCTCCCGAGCGATCATGGTCGCCGCGGATTCCTCGTCGCCTGTGCGGTAGTTGACGAAGACGTCGGGCATGAAGGTTCCCTTCGTGAGAGGAAGACGGAAGACGGGGGTGAATGGGTATGAGCGCGGGGACTGCGGACCGGGGCTCCGAGGCCCCGATCCACCCGGGCCATGAGGCCCCGACCGTGTGACGACATGGCGCGTCGACGGGAGGGCGTACGCATGGAGTTGCGCCGCCCGGCGCGTCACTGGTCGCCGGCAGCCCGAAGAAGCCGGGGTGCGGTGCGACGCGTCGGGCGGGGATCGGAGGGTCCCGCCGGGGATCGTGGGATCCGGAGGTACCGGGTAGTCCGGCGAGCCGGGCGGCTCGAGCCGGTGTCGGTGGTGGAGCTGGTGTCAGTCGTGCGCGGGGGCGAGTACCCGTGCCAGCGCCGGTTGCAGATCGCGTACGGCCCGGCTGCTCCGGAACCGGGAGAGTTCCCGCGCGAGACGCCGGACGTCGCTGTTCACCGTCGCCGAGGGCACGGCTGGCATCACCCCCAGGAGCTCCCCGGCGATCGTGCACGCGTGCTCGACCTCTCCGGAGGCGGCGTGGGCCAAGGACCTGCGGAAGCCGTACCGGGTGCGGGCGCGCAGCGCGTGCGGCGGGAGGCGGCGGCACTCCCGGTCGAGGGCCTCGGCGGCGGCCTTGGGGCGACCGAGGTCGTGCAGGCACCAGCCGGTCGTCATCGCTGCGGGGTCGCTCACGTGGGTGGTGCCGATCACGGGCTCGGCGCCGCTGCGGGCGTCGTCGCTGTCGAGTAGCTCCCGCGCGCTGTCGAGGCTGCGGAGGCAGTCGCGTTCGTCGCCGACGAGCGCGTGTCCCTGCGCCTCCCGCTGGGCCGCGAGTCCCCGTATGCGCGGCGGGAGTTCGTCGCTCTGGGCCCGGCGGGCCAGGGCGACGGTGCCCGCGGCGTCCCCGCCGTAGAGCGTGACCAAGGCGCGTCGCACGAGCGCGTAGGAACCGAGGTGCGGATCGCCCCCGGCGCGCGCCAGTTCGGCGGCCTCACCGGTCCAGCCGAGCGCCGCGCCGCTGTCCCCGGCCTCCTGGGCCATCCAACCGGTGAACTCCGCGAACCGCGACGCGAGCAGGAGCGCGGGGGCTCGAGTGGCGGACGGGGTGTCGGCGGCCAGCCCGGCGACCGTGCGCGTCTGCGTCTCCAGCAGGGGAAGCAGGATCTTCGGCGCGGTGGACTGGCCGAGCTTTCGTAGCTGGTCGAACTGCGCCCGGAAGGAGGGAAGGAGGGGGTCGGCGGCAGAGGACGCCTGACCGCCGAGTTTCAGGCCGAGGTCGATCAGCGACCCCGTACCCGCCGCGAGGACCGCCCGGCGCCCGACGAGCCAGAGGCTCGGGGTGGTGGGGCTTTCGGTGGTGTCCGAGTCGGTCTCGGGGCGGACGACCAGGCGCTGCAGCTCGCCGTTCGCGCCAAGGAAGGCGTCGCACCGCCGGGCCAGTTCGGGGGACGCGGAACGCTCCCCGCGCTCGACCTTGCTGAGGTGCCCCTTGTCGTAGTTGAGCGCAACGGAGAACTCGGTCAGAGTAAGCCCCGCTTCCTGTCGTAAACGGCGAAGTTCCGGGCCGAAACGTAGAGTTGTACTCATCATTAACCTCCCCTTGAACAGCGACCGTGAGAGCCGTGCGCCCTCACGGGGAACTTTCGTTCGACGTTCACTGATCGACACGAAGACCGACGGCGAACACCTGTCGTGACGGAGTCGTTGCGCTTCGCATCCGAGAGTGAGTTTGACACGAGGCGGGCCTCGAGAATCGGGGTTTGACGGGGTTGCCCGTTGCCTCTTCTGTTCTCCGTCTGTCCCTTGCCGTGACCGGAGTCGACCACGATCGGGGCAAGATGATCGAGAATGACAGGGGATGAGGCTCTGTCGATCGTGCCGCAGAGGGGACTGTAAATCGTTCGTTCGGTGTAACTCCTGACCAATGGGGATGCATCGATGACCAGTGACAACGTGACCGAGGCCGAGACGGTCGAGCCGCAGCAGGCGAAGGCCCCAGGCCGACGGCCTCCGACTGACTGGCGAGGGTGGGCTGGTTCAGCAGCTGACCAAGCGGCTGTTGGAGTCCGCGCTCCAGGGCGAGATCGCCGGCCGCCTCCTCGGCATCCACCTGGACAACGAAAGCGTGAACTTCGACAACGACGCTGGCATGGCCCTTGGTGGCGTCTCGTTCGCCGGGGATGCTGGCCTTGGCCCCTGCTTTGTGCGACCGGCCCAGTGTCGCACGGTCCTCGAAACGCAGGTCCATGACTTGTGATCGTGAGCGACAGCTGGCGAGGCTGCCTACTAATGTCTATGTTAGTAACGTTGTCGTTAGTATCATGCGTGGAGGTCGGCGGACATGGTGGACTTTGTAGGTCGTCGGCAGGAGCTGGCGACATTGGAGCGAGAGCTGCAGAAGGTGGCGGCAGGGGTTGGCGGGGAGCGGCCCGGTCGGTGCGTGATGTTGCGTGGGCGGCGCCGGGTGGGTAAGTCGCGGCTGGTCGAGCGGTTTGCGGAGCGCTCCGGGGCCCCGTTCTTGTTCTACGCGGCGACCGGTGCGTCCCCTAGGGATGATCTGGCACGGCTGGCCCGAGACGCCCAGGCGTCGACGCTGCCGCTGGCGCGGCTCGTGGCTGCCGCGCGGCCGGAGAGCTGGGATGCTGCGTTCGATGTGCTGGCCGCGGCGCTGCCCGTCGACCGGGCGAGCGTGCTGGTCATCGACGAGGTGCCGTACCTGATGGATGTCGACGGCGCCTTTGAGGGGATGCTGCAACGGGCCTGGGACCGGGTGCTAGAGACCAAGCCAGTGCTGCTGGTCCTCATCGGCTCCGATCTGTCGATGATGGAGGCTCTGAACAGCTACGGACGGCCCTTCCATCAGCGCGGCCGGGAGATGGTGCTAGGGCCGCTGAACCCCGCCGAGGTGGGGCGGATGCTCAGGCTGGATCCGGCGGAAGCCTTCGACGCCGCGCTGGTCACCGGCGGGCTACCGCTGATCTGTGCGGAGTGGCCGCAGGGTGCAGGGCTGTGGGATTTCCTCGGCGAGGTGCTGAGCGACCCGGTCTCGGCGCTGCTGGTGTCGGCCGAGCGCTCGCTGGCTGCCGAATTTCCCCCGCAGGCTCAGGCGCGTACGGTGCTGGCGGCTATCGGCAGTGGCGAGCGGACCTTCACCAACATCGCCCGTGCAGCCGGCGGAATCGGGGCCACGCCGCTGCAGCGAGCGCTGGAGCTGCTTGCGGACAAGCGGATCGTTGCTGCGGAACTGCCCGTATCGCTGCGTCCGTCGAAGGATCGCCGCTACCGGGTGACAGATCCCTACCTGAGGTTTTGGCTGCACCTGCTCGGCCCGTCCATGGAGGAGATCGAGCGGGGGCGGGGAGATCTGACCTTGGCACGCATCCGGGAGAACTGGACCAGCTGGCGCGGCCGGGCCGTCGAGCCCCTTGTCCGCGAGGCCCTGGCGCGGATACTGCCCGACGACCGGCTGCCCGCGGCCCCCGCAGTGGGGGGCTACTGGACCCGTACCAACGACGTCGAGATCGATATCGTCGGGGCGGACCGCGCCCCCATTGCCAAGGAGCTGCTCTTCGTCGGTTCCATCAAGTGGCTGGAGCAGTCGCCCTTCGACCGGCACGACCTGGCAGCCCTCCAACGGCACCGGGCCGCCCTCACTGGCGAACCTGTTCCAGTCGTGGCGGTCTCGCGCAGCGGAGTCGACTGTCCGGGACTCGATGTCGCCTACGGCCCCGACGATTTGCTGACCGCTTGGCCGCTGTGAGTGGCGGATGGCGGGCGAGGCACGGGAGTTGGTGAGGGTGATCAGGCCGCAGACGTTGCGGAGAAGCCTCTCAGACCTCGGCCCCTTGCCGGCGCTGTTGTGTAGCGTTGGCGATCCTGAGTCTTCTCGTACTTTGTCGCGGATCCCGTGCTCCCGCGGGCGAGCGGTGAGGAAGCGCAGGGCGGAGCTGGACAGGTCCAGCCCGGACAGGTAGACAAGCACACGAAGCCTCTGGTGGAGACGGTAAGTCCCAGGCCCCGGACAGCCCCGTAGACCCAGCGTGAAACACCGGTCACCGACCCACCGCCCCTGCTGCTGGATACTGGCTGGATCCGCAACGAATCTTCGGTGTCCTCGCAGGTCACGGCGCTGGCTCCGATGTTCCGCTTCAACGTGTGATGCTTTGCCTACTGCTCGTCAGGTTGGGCTCGCCCTTCTCCTGTCCGTCCGCCTGCCCGGCGTGAACACCCAGACGGCCAGGTCGCCGTTCTCGACGGTGTGGATGACGCGAGACTGACCAACCCGTAGGCGGCGGCGCTCTGGCTGGGACACGAGCGTGGTGGTGCTGAAGCCGAGCGGGCTGGTCGTCCCGGCCGGCCCGCTCGACGACGTCGGGCCGCCGTGCCTGGTGGGCGGCGCCCCCGACGTCGTGCTGGGTGATCGAGTCAAGCGATCACCGATTGTGTGGTTGTGCCGGCCGTCGTGGGCGGGCGTAGCGTCGAAGGTGGCGCTCTGTTTACGGCCACGCTGGCTGCGGGAGACACGATGACCGAATCGATCAGCAGCGACTTCGAACGCAAGGCGCGGGAGTACAACTACGAGCACTTCAGCCTGGCCGGCCGGAACCTGGACCGGCTGGAGGGGGTGCGGGAGGGCGAGTCGGCGCCGGACTTCACGGCCACCCGCCTCGACGGCAGCCGGGTGAGACTGTCGGACTACCGGGGGAAGATCGTCGTCCTGGAAGCCGGAAGCATCACCTGCCCGATGTACGAGCGGGGCATCGACCGCATGAACGCGCTGGCCTACCGGTTCCCCGACGTGGCCTTCCTGGTCCTTTACACCCGTGAAGCCCACCCGGGAGAAAACCTCGGCCCGCACCGCAGCATGGCCGACAAGACCGATGCCGCCCGACGGGTCGCGGACACCGACCGCGAGGGACGCACCATGCTCGTCGACGATCTGCAGGGCAGCGCGCACCAGCACTACGGGATGATGCCCAATACCGTGCACATCATCGACTCCCGCGGTGTGGTCGTCTTCCGGAGCATGTGGAACGATCCCGCCGTCGTCGAGCAGGCGCTCCGGCAGGTCCGGCAGGGCAGCGAGCCGAGCGCGCTCCGGCTGCGCTTCCGGCCGGCTCCGCCGCACGTCCTCTTCCGTGTGCTGCGCAGGGCCGGGTGGCAAGCGCTCCGCGACTTCGCTGTCGCCTTTCCCAAAGTGGCCTTGGAGCATCTGAAACCCTCCCGGGAGAGGAGCAGGCCGCGGGTGCGGCTCAGCCGTTGAGGGTTCGGCAGCGGAGAACGACGCGTGGGTCACGGGCTGTCCCGCTGCCGGGGCAGCTGTCTTTATGGCACCCGTCTTTATGGCGCCCGTGGCGGTCATGGCACTTACGGCATCCATCGGCCAATTTGCCGGGAAATACAGGGGATTGACCGGAATCCTGTGACCCCTTTGTGACAGATGCATGAAGTTGACGCATGCCTCTTGTGTGATTCCTATGGGTCCGCGAACCTTTCCGCTGACGGCACGCGGATGTCATGTTCGCGTCCGTTCCCCACATTGGCGCACCACCACGAGAAGGACCTCTCAATGGCAGTGATGCGTTCCTCCAGGCATAGATGGTCAGCCGCTGCAGTGGCGACAGCAGCGGCTGTCGCCCTCGGCGTCGGCGCCGCGATACCCGCGGTGGCGGCGGATGGTCCCGATGGCGTCATCCACAACGCTGGCGCTCCCGGATCGATCAAGGGCAGCTACATCATCACCCTCGATGAGGACGCGGCCGACGCGTCGTCTTCGAAGGGCAAGGCGCTCGCCAAGAAGTACGGTGCCAAGATCAACGACACCTATGAGGCCGCGCTCAACGGATACTCCGTCGAGCTGACGGAGAAACAGGCAAAGAAGTTCGCCGCGGACTCCGCGGTCGAGTCGGTCGTACAGGACCAGAAGGTCTCCCTCTTCGGCACCCAGCCCAGCCCGCCCTCCTGGGGGCTGGACCGGATTGACCAGCCGGACCTGCCGCTCAACAACAGCTATACCTACCCGGACTCGGCCGGTGAAGGCGTCACCGCGTACATCATCGACACCGGGATCCGCCACAGCCACCAGGACTTCGGCGGCCGCGCCAGCTTTGGCTATGACTACTGGAACAGCGGCGGCAACGACGGCAACGGTCATGGCACCCATGTCGCCGGTACGGTCGCGGGCTCGGCCTACGGCGTCGCCAAGAAGGCCAAGCTCGTTTCGGTGCGGGTGCTCGACAACAACGGCTCAGGCAGCATCGCCAGCGTTGTCGGCGGAATCGACTGGGTGACGCAGAACGCGAAGAAGCCCGCTGTGGCGAACATGAGCCTCGGCGGTGGCGCCAACAGCACGCTGGACCAGGCCGTCCGCAACTCCGTGGCCTCCGGTGTCACCTACGCCGTAGCGGCGGGCAATTCCAATGCCGACGCCTCGAACTACTCCCCGGCGCGGGTCGCCGAAGCGCTCACCGTAGCCTCCACGACCAGCACCGACGCCCGGTCGTCGTTCTCCAACTACGGGTCCAGCGTGGACATCTTCGCGCCCGGCTCATCCATCACCTCGGCGTGGAACACCAGCGACAGCGCGACCAACACCATCTCCGGTACGTCGATGGCCTCGCCGCATGTGGCGGGCGCCGCCGCGCTGGTGCTGGGTGACAACCCCGGCGCCTCCCCGGCCCAGGTCGGGTCGGCCATCGACTCCGCCGCTGTCACCGGCAAGGTCAGCAACCCCGGCTCCGGCTCCCCGAACAAGCTGCTGCAGGTGGGCGCGGGGGACCCCGGTGAGCCGGGTGAGCCCGGTGACCGCTTCGAGAACACCACCGACTACCCGATCCGGGACCACCAGACCACTGAGTCCCCGATCGACGTCAGTGGCCTCGCGGGCAACGCGCCGTCGGGTCTGCAGGTCGACGTGGACATCAAGCACACCTGGATCGGTGACCTGCAGGTCGACCTGGTGGCGCCGGACGGCACCACCTTCCGCCTCAAGGATTACCGCGATGGCGGCAGCGGCGACAACATTCAGAAGACCTACACGGTCAACGCCTCCTCGGTGACCGCCAATGGTGGCTGGAAGCTGCGGGTGCACGACAACGCGAGCTGGGACACCGGCTACATCGACAGCTGGGTGCTGCAGTTCTGACGAGTTCTGACGCCCTGTACGGTCTGTGACGAATAACGTTGGCCCCCACAGCCAGACTGTGGGGGCCAACACCTGTCTGAGCAGTAAGTCATCACATCGGGTGAATCTTTGGCCGTTCATTGCGGTTGACCACCGAGGGTTGCCAAGCTGTTGCTCACCGTCAACCTGTTGGGAGGACACGTGCCTTTCGGTGAGCAGCCCGCGTATTTGCGTGTGGCCGGGGACCTGCGGCAGAAAATCGTCGACGGCACGCTGGCTCCGCACTCGCGCCTCCCTTCACAGGCCAAGATCCGCGCGGAGTACGGCGTCTCGGACACGGTGGCCCTGGAGGCCCGTAAGGTCCTGATGGCCGAAGGCCTGGTGGAAGGCCGGTCCGGGTCCGGGACGTACGTTCGCGAGCATCCGGTGCCTCGCCGTATCGCCCGGACGGGATACCGGGCGGCCGGTGGCTCCAGCCCCTTCCGTCAGGAGCAGGCGGACGACCAGGTCAACGGCACCTGGGAGTCGCACAGTACGCAGGAGGAAGCGAGCCCCGTGATCGCGGCGCGGCTGGGGGTGGAGGCGGGGGACCGGGTGATGCGCACCCGCTATCTCTTCCGTGGTGACGGCGAGCCGTCCATGCTCTCCACCTCCTGGGAGCCGCTGTCCCTGACCGGCCGTACTCCGGTGATGCTGCCGGAGGAGGGGCCGCTGGGTGGTCAGGGGGTGGTGGAGCGGATGGCGGCCATCGACGTCATTGTCGACAACGTCGTGGAGGAGGTCAGCTCCCGGCCCGGGCTGGCCGAGGAGATGACGGCTCTGGGTGGTGTCCCGGGCCACGCCGTCCTGGTGATCGCGCGGACGTACTACGCGGGCGGCCGCCCCGTGGAGACGGCGGATGTGGTGATCCCCGCGGACCGCTATCGCATCGCCTATCACATGCCCGTCCGCTAGGGGTGTCCGTGGCCGGGGCATGGCCGAATCCGTGCCTCATTGTGCAAAGCCGAATGCGCTGAGTGAGGGTCGGGCGTAAGCTCGGGCATATGCGGAACGCGGGATCGTTAGGGATGGGACGGGGCGCACCACGGCGGCAGGTGGGGGCGCGTCATGAATGAGAATGCCACGCTGCCCTGGATGGTGATACGTCAGGACGACAACGGCAGTCGCTACCGGGTCGGCCGCTATGCCACGCGCGGGGAAGCGCAGACGCTGGTCGACCGGCTCGGCAAGAGGGTGCGGAGAGATGCAGAGGGGGGCGTGCGACGCTACGTGGTGGAGCGTTTGGGGCATACGAGCGGTGACCAGGGCTGACCGCGTGCAAAATCGGGTATGTGGGCTATTAGTCCAACTTCGCCGGAAAGTTCCGGCGGCGTGGCTACCCGAACAGGGACGTGGGCGGAGTGAGCGAGGCACCGGGCGCAGCAGATTCACTGCTCGATACGCTCCGCATCGGTGTTGTCATCCTCGACACCGGGGGCCGCATCCTGCTCTGGACCCCCGCCATCGAGGAGCTGCTCGGCTGGCGCGGCGACGAGGTCGCCGGGCACCGGTTTGTGGAGTTCCTTGAGGAGCCGGAGCGGGATCCCGACACCACGCGGCGGATTTACGGCGAGTTGCGGCATGGCCGGCAGTGGCGGGGGATCCTGCGCGGTAAGCACCGGGATGGCTATCCGGTCGAGATCGAGGCCCGGGCCATGCTCCTGGAGGACGCCGACAGCGAGCCCTTCATTCTGGCCAATGTCGTCGAGATCAGCAGACTGCGCGCGATCGAGCACAACCTCGCCGCCCTGGACGCTCTCTTTGACTCCTCACCGCTGGGCATCGCCCTCTTCGATGAAAAGAAACGTTTCGTGCGGGTCAACAAGGCGCTTGCCCGGCTCAATAAAACCCCGGTTGAGAAGCTGCTCGGCCGCACCGTCGAAGAAGTCCTGCCGGACTTCATGGCCAGGGAGATCTCCCAGGTCCAGTCCGCTGTACTGGCCACCGGACGCACGGTCGTCGACATGGTGATGCCCGCCCCCGACGGCAAGGGCTCCCGCTCGGTGTCGTACGGCAGGCTCACCGACCGCACCGGCCGAGTCCTCGGCGTCAGCTGCACCATCATGGACATCACCGAGCGCCGCGAGGCACTGGAGAAGGTCGAACGCGCCCGCCAGCGGCTCAAGCTCCTCGACGACGTCGGCGTCGCCCTCGGTGACCTGCTCGACGTACGGAAGATCTCCCAGGCGCTCGCCGAAGCCCTGGTGCCCCGCTTCGCCGACTACGCGGGTGTGATGCTGTTCAGCGCCGTCGCCTACGGGGATGAGCTGCCCCGTGGTGGCCAGCTCACCGGTGTCCCGCTGCTCCAGCTCGGCGTCGCCGCCAAGCGCACCGGCCCCAATGTCGAGCGGATGCTCCGGGTCGGCCAGGACATCGCCCTCGCCCCGGACTCCTTCTTCGCCACCGTCCTCGCCACCGGTGTCCCCCATCTCGCCGCCTCCCAGCGGGAGCTGCTGGCCGCGACCTACCCGGGAGACCCCAAGGTGCAGGCCGCCCTCGACCTGGGCATCCACTCGCTGATGGCCGTACCCCTCAGCGCGCGCGGCATTGTCCTGGGACTGCTGGTCATCAGCCGCGCCGAGCGCCGCGACCCCTTCGACCGGGACGATCTCGCCTTCACCATGGAGCTGGCCGGACGCGCCGGGGTCTCCCTCGACAACGCCCGGCTCTACGCCCGGGAGCGTGAGGGCGCCCTCATGCTCCAGCGCAGCCTGCTGCCCCAGCGGGTGCCCTCGCCGCCCGGCGTACGGGTCGGCTACCGCTATGTGCCCGGCAGCAGCGGCGCCGAGGTCGGGGGCGACTGGTTCGATGTCATCTCGCTGGCCGGCGGCCGGATCGCCCTCGTCGTCGGCGATGTGATGGGCCATGGGCTGCGCGCGGCGGCCACCATGGGACGGCTGCGCACCGCCGTGCGTACCCTCGCCGCACTCGATCTGCCCCCCGACGCCCTGCTGCGCCGTATCAACGACCTCGCCGACGACCTCGCTCAGGGCCCCGACGATCCCCTCATGGCCACCTGCGTCTACGCGGTCTACGACCCCTCCACCCGGCACTGCACCCTCGCCAGGGCCGGTCATGTGCCGCCCCTGCTCCTCACCTTCAGCACCCGGGCGGGCTGCTGGACCGCCGAACCCCTTGAGCTGCCCTCCGGCGCGCCGCTCGGTGTCGGCGGGGTCGCCTTTGAGTCAGCGGACTTTGAGATCGAGGAGGGCGCCGTCCTCGTCCTCTACACCGATGGCCTGATCGAGGCCCGGGACGAGGACATCAGCGAGGGCCTGGACCGGCTGTGCGAGCGGCTCTCCGGGGTACGGGGGGAATTCGATATCGAGGATGCCTGTGATGACGTCATCGCCATGCTGGGCGATGACGTCGCGAACGCCCCCGCCTCGGTGGACGATGTCGCCCTGCTGATGGCACAGCTGGGCGGTCTCCCCGAGGACAGCACCGCGTGCTGGTCGTTCCCAGCCGAGACCCGCGCGGTCCGGCAGGCCCGCACCGAGGTCCGCCGCACGCTGCTCGGCTGGGGCCTGGAGGCCATCAGCGATGAAGCGGAGCTGCTGGTCAGCGAGTTGGTCACCAATTCGCTGCGGTACGCACGCGGCCCTATCGGAGTACGTATGGTCCGTGGCAGTTCCCTGTTGGTCGAGGTCTCCGACCCACTGCCGGAGCCGCCCCGGGAGCGGGCCGCCGCGCTGGATGACGAGGGGGGACGGGGCATCCAGCTCGTCGCTCACTCCGCGCGGCGCTGGGGCACGCGGCATGGACCCATCGGCAAGACGGTGTGGTTCGAGCTGAGCCTCCCCGCGTAGCCCGGTTTTGGGAAGGGGTGTGGTTGGGGAAACTCCGCCTGGTTAGGAGAAGAGAGCAGGCAGTGCTAGGTGTGACACATGATGAGATGACCAGCGCTGGTTGTAGCAGAAGCGAGCAGCAGTCGGGCAGCTATCGGGAAGACCGTGCTCCGGAAGGCGCGGTCCTGCCAGACTGCCCGTAGGCTCGCGAGCTGGGAACGACGGGGAAGGGGCGGCGTTGAGCGAGATTCCGGTCGAGGCAGGCAAGCCCGACGATGTGCGCCGTGCCCTGGCCCTGCTGAACGCAGCGGGTGCTCGGATCGGTAACTCCCTCGACTTGGAGAAGACAGCGTGTGAACTGCTCGATGTCGCGGTGCCGCAGTTCTGTGACCACGCCTCGGTAGACCTCTACGAGGAAGTGCTCGCGGGCGATGAACCACGGCCCGGCAGCGGGGGAGAGGGCAGCGCGCCGCTGCGCCGGGTCGCCTTCGCCAGCGCCGTCGGGGACGGTTCGGACCCCGACACGGTTCCGCTGGGCTCCACCCACCGCTACGCCTTTGAGTCACCCTGCGCGATCGCCCTGCGCACCGCCCGGGTCAAGGCCTACCAGCCACAGGAGCCGGAGAGCACCTCCGCCTTCGGTACCGCCGTGCACTCCACCCTCGCCGTGCCCATGGTCGCCCGCGAACGGGTGCTCGGTCTGGTGCAGTTCTCCCGCGCGAAGGGCAGCGAGCGCTTTGGCGAGCGGGACGCGGCGCTGGCCGCCGAGCTCGCCGCCCGGGCCGCCGTCTGCATCGACAACGCCCGGCTCTACCGCCGCGAACACGAGCGCGCGCTGATACTGCAACGCAGTCTGCTGCCACCGGGTGACCCGGAAGCCGCCGGGCTCGACATCGCCTGCCGCTACCGCCCCGGTACCGCGGCGACGGAGGTGGGCGGCGACTGGTTCGACGTCATCGAGCTGCCCGGACACCGGACCGCCCTGGTCGTCGGTGATGTGATGGGGCGTGGGCTGCGCGCCGCCGTCGCCATGGGTGAACTGCGGACCGCCGTACGCACCTTGGCGCTGCTCGATCTGGAGCCCGCCGAGGTGCTGGAGGCACTGGACGAGATCGCCCGTGGCCTGGGCGACGCGCCGTGCACCCGCCGGGGCGGCGACGACCTCTCCGAGGTCTATCTGGCCACCTGCGCCTACGCTGTGTACGACCCGGTCTCCCGGCGCTGCACATTCGCCAACGCGGGCCATCTGCCGCCCGTTCTCGTTGAACCGGGGGAGCCCGCCCTGCTCCTTGAGGTCCCCAAGGGCGTACCGCTCGGGGTCGGTGGTGAACCCTTTGAGCAGATCGAGGTGGAGCTGCCGGACGGCGCGCTGCTCGCCCTCTATACGGACGGTCTGGTCGAGTCCCGCTACCAGGCGCTGGACGACGGTCTGCATGCCCTTCGTACGACGCTGTCCAGGCCGGTCAGCCCACTGGAGGACGTCTGCGATGACGTGCTCGGCGCCCTCGACACCCACCATGGCGAGGACGATGTCGCCCTGCTGCTCGCCCGGGTCCAGGGACTGTGCGCGGGCTCCGTGGGCGACTGGCGGCTGCCCGCCGAGCCGCGTTCGGTGGCCCGAGCCCGGGAGCTGGCTCGCCAGCAGCTGGCCGTCTGGGACTTGAACGATCTCGCCGATACGACTGAGTTGCTGGTCAGCGAGCTGGTCACCAATGCCCTGCGGCACGGCGAGGGCGAGATCCGGCTGCGACTGCTGCTGGACCGCACGCTCGTCTGCGAGGTCTGGGACGCGGCCCTGGTGCAGCCGCGCCGCCGTCGCGCCCGGGATACCGATGAGGGTGGCCGGGGCCTGCAGCTGGTCGGCCTGCTCTCCACGGGCTGGGGCAGCCGCCGTACGCCCCGGGGCAAGACGGTCTGGTTCGAGCTCGCCGTCCCCGACGGCGAACCCAAACCCCCGGACTCCATCGAAGCCCTACTGGACGCCTTCCCATCAATCTAGCCCCCGGTTGCGGGCACTCCGCCGGGGCGGAGCCCGCAACGCGGCGGAGCCGCTACGACCTGCGGCGCCGGATCTTGTTCCCCAGCCAGACCACCGGATCGTACTTGCGGTCCACCACCAGCTCCTTCATGGGAATCAACGCGTTGTCCGTAATCTTGATCCCCTCAGGACACACCTCAGTACAGCACTTGGTGATGTTGCAGTAGCCCAGACCATGCTCGTCCTGCGCAGTGGTCCGGCGGTCCATGCCCCGCTCCTCAGCCGCGTCCAGCGGATGCATATCGAGCTCCGCGATCCGCATGAGGAAGCGCGGCCCCGCGAACGGGGCCTTGTTCTCCTCATGGTCGCGCACTACGTGACACGTGTCCTGGCACAGAAAGCACTCGATGCACTTACGGAACTCCTGCGACCGCCCCACATCCTCCTGCTGCATCCGGTACTCCCCGGGCTGCAGCTCGGCGGGCGGCACAAAGGAAGGGATCTCCCGCGCCTTGGTGTAGTTGTAGCCGACATCGGTGACCAGGTCCCGTACGACGGGAAAGGCCCGCAGCGGTGTGACCGTGATGGTCTCGGCGCGGTCGAAGACCGACATCCGCGTCATGCACAGCAGCCGTGGCCTGCCGTTGATCTCCGCACTGCAGGAACCGCACTTGCCCGCCTTACAGTTCCAGCGGACCGCCAGATCCGGGGCCTGGGTGGCCTGCAGCCGGTGAATGATGTCGAGGACGACCTCGCCCTCGTTCACCTCGACGGTGAAGTCCGTCAGACCGCCGCCGTCCCTGTCGCCGCGCCAGACCCGGAAGTGCGCGTTATAGCTGGTTGTCGCTGCGCTGCTGCTCGCCGCTGTCGTCACTCGGTCGTCAGCTCCTCATCGGTGAGATACTTGACCAGCTCGTCCTTGTCGAAGAGTTCGAGCAGATCGTGCCGGATCGACTCCATCTCCCGGCGGCGCAGCGAGATCTTGCCGAGACCGTCGGCGTCCTCGGTGAGGGAGCAGACCAGATTGGCGCGCCGCCACTCGCGGTCCATTTCGGGGTAGTCATCGCGGGTGTGGCCGCCACGGGACTCGGTGCGGTTGAGCGCGGCACGCGCCACGCACTCGCTGACCAGCAGCATGTTCCGCAGATCGAGGGCCAGATGCCAGCCCGGGTTGTACTGCCGGTGGCCCTCGACACCGGCCCGCCGCGCCCGCAGCCGCAGCTCGGCCAGCTTGTCCAGGGCCTGACCCATCTCGGATTCCCGCCGGATGATGCCGACGAGATCGTTCATGGTCTGCTGCAGCTCCTGGTGGACCGAGTACGGGTTCTCGGCGGGCGTATCCGGCTCCGGTGCCTCCGCGCTGAACGGGCGCAGCGCCTCGGCTGCCGCCTTGTCGATCTGGTCCTGGGAGACCGTGGGCCGGTCGTCGCCGGTCAGGACCGCCGCGTGCTGGGCGGCGTAGAGACCGGCCCGGCGGCCGAAGACCAGCAGATCGGAGAGGGAGTTGCCACCCAGCCGATTGGAGCCGTGCATACCGCCCGCGACCTCGCCCGCCGCGAAGAGTCCGGGTACGCCGGTGGCCGCGGCCGTATCGGGGTCGACCTCCACACCGCCCATGACGTAGTGGCAGGTCGGTCCGACCTCCATGGGTGTCGCGGTGATGTCCACATCCGCCAGCTCCTTGAACTGGTGGTACATCGACGGCAGCCGCTGTCTGATCTGTTCGGCGGGCATCCGGTCCGACACATCCAGGAAGACCCCGCCGTGCGGGGAGCCACGCCCGGCCTTGACCTCGGTGTTGATGGCGCGGGCCACCTCATCGCGGGGCAGCAGCTCCGGTGGACGGCGGTTGTTGTCCGGGTCCTCGTACCAGCGGTCGGCCTCGTCCTCGGTCTCGGCGTACTTGTCCTTGAAGACCTCCGGGATGTAGTCGAACATGAACCGCTTGCCGTCGCTGTTCTGCAGCACCCCGCCGTCGCCGCGCACCGACTCGGTGACCAGGATTCCCTTGACCGAGGGCGGCCAGACCATCCCGGTCGGATGGAACTGCACGAACTCCATGTTGATCAGCGATGCCCCGGCCAGCAGCGCCAGCGCGTGTCCGTCGCCGGTGTACTCCCAGGAGTTCGAGGTCACCTTGAAGGACTTGCCGATGCCGCCGGTGGCCAGCACCACGGCCGGTGACTCGATGACGAAGAAGCGGCCGGACTCGCGGTCGTAGCAGAAGACGCCCGCGACACGCTCGCCCTCCTTGAGTACCCGGGTCACCGTGCACTCCTGGAAGACCTTCAGCCGGGCCTCGTAGTCGCCCGACTCCTGGAAGTCCTCCTGCTGCAGCGCGACGGTCTTCTGCTGCAGGGTGCGGATCATTTCCAGACCGGTCCGGTCACCGACATGCGCCAGGCGGGCGTACTCGTGCCCGCCGAAGTTGCGCTGGGAGATCTTTCCGTCCTTCGTACGGTCGAAGAGCGCTCCCCAGGTCTCCAGCTCCCACACCCGGTCCGGCGACTCCTGGGCGTGCAGTTCCGCCATCCGCCACTGGTTGAGGAACTTTCCGCCGCGCATGGTGTCGCGGAAGTGCACCCGCCAGTTGTCGCCCTCGTTGACATTGCCCATGCTGGCCGCGATGCCGCCTTCGGCCATCACCGTATGGGCCTTGCCGAAGAGCGATTTACAGATCACCGCGGTACGCAGGCCCTGCTCGCGGGCCTCGATGGCGGCCCGTAGCCCGGCACCGCCCGCGCCGACGATGACCACGTCCCACTGCTGTCGTTCCACCTGTGCCATTGCTCGTGCATCCCTCTCAGAAGAGCTGCGGATCGGTGAACGCCCCGGTCGCCAGCAGATAGACATAGAAGTCGGCGAGGGCCAGGCTGATCAGCGACGCCCAGGCCAGCTCCATATGCCGGCCGTTGAGCTTGCTGGTCCAGCTCCACAGCCGGTAGCGCACCGGGTGCTTGGAGAAGCTCCGCAGGCGGCCGCCCATGATGTGGCGGCAGGAGTGGCAGGAAATGGTGTATCCCCAGACCAGCACGATGTTGACCAAAAGGATGACCGTGCCCAGACCCATGTGCCCCCACTCGTACTCCGCGTTCCGGAAGCCGAGCAGGGCGTCGTAGCTGAGGATGACCGCGATCAGCGCGGCCGCGTAGAGGAAATAGCGGTGGCTGTTCTGCAGGATCAGCGGGAAGCGGGTCTCACCGGTGTACTTCTTGTGCGGCTCGGCCACCGCGCAGGCGGCCGGTGCGGCCCAGAAGCCCCGGTAGTAGGCCTTGCGGTAGTAATAGCAGGTCAGCCGGAAGCCCAGCGGGAGGACCAGGAAGATCAGGGCGGGGGACAGGGTCCACCAGTCGCCGAAGAGGGGAAAATTGGGTCCCGCCTTCATCGGCTGACAGTTCTCGGCGAGACAGGGTGAGTAGAAGGGCGAGACATAGGGCGCCGCGTAGTAGTGGGCGTTCGCGAACGCCCGCCAGGTCGCGTACACGATGAAGGCGAGCAGCCCCAGGGCGGTGACTCCAGGGGCGAGCCACCAGCGGTCGGTGCGCAGGTGCCCTTCGGCGATGGCGGGGCGCGCGCCCTCGCGCACACCGCCGGCCGGCGGTTCAGGTCGGGTGTCAGTGGCCAACGGGTTCTCCGGGGGAGGGGACGGGGACGGTGGACGGCGTCCCGCTGCTAAGGGGCGTGGTGGTCGCGGTGCCCGATTCCCTCGTCGTCGGTGTCGGTCCACAGCGAGCTCTTGTACGGATCGTCCGGAATGATGACCATCTCCGGCGGTGAGCCGGTGCGTGCCTGCGGTGCGGATTCGATGAGCAGGGCGATGCTCTCGCGCAGATGGTTCGCGTCCGTCCGCACCCGCCGGATCTCCAGTCCGCTGCCGACTTCCTGCTCCAATCGGTCCACGCGTCGTACGAGGTCGTCGATGCAACGCCGGGCCGCAGTCAACTCATCCTGCAATGTCATGACTTGCCCACCTCCGAAGGTGTGGCTGGGGGTGACCTTGGGAGTGTCGCGCGTCACACGGGCTATGGGAAGGGTGCCGCACCGGATTGCACCGCATGGGTGAGGCGGGGCGGCAGGCAGCGCCCAACCGGGTGGCTTATCGAGGCAGCCCGCCGTGTCGGCGAGCCGGTGTGTGACGGCTCACCTTCCATGGTTCCACATAGATGTGATGAGCCGCCGATGCCCCCAAAGGTGTACCGGGCGGGCGCCAGCTCCGGAGGTAAACAGCCATGCCAGGCGTGCCAGCCATCGACACCGCCGCGCGGCGCTGCGCGGCCGTACTCGCGGTGGGCCTTCTGCTCCCGCCCGTACTGGCCGGATGCGGCGGAAGCGAGGACACCAGCGAGGGCAAGAGCGGGGCGGCCCGCGACGTAGCGGTCACCGCCCGGGACCGGCTGGCCGACGGGGGCACCCTGCGCTGGGCGGTGGACGCGATGCCGGCCACCCTCAACGCGTTCCAGACCGACGCCGACGAGACCACGGACCGGATCGCGGACGCCACGTTGCCCGCCCTCTTCACCCTGGACAGCCGGGCCAAGCCGCAGCTCAACCGGGACTACCTCGAATCGGCTGAGGTGACGGAGCGGGAGCCACATCAGACGGTTGTCTACACGCTCAGCCCCAAGGCCCGCTGGAGCGACGGGAAGCCCATCGGCCTGGCGGACTTCCGCGCCCAGTGGAAGGCCCTGGGCGGCTCGAACAATGCGTACTGGACCGCGCGTAACGCCGGCTACGACCGGATCCACAAGGTGGAGAAGGGGGACAAGCCCCGCCAGGTGAAGGTCACCTTCGCCCGCCCGTACAGCGACTGGCAGTCCCTCTTCACCCCGCTCTATCCCAGGCCCGTGATGGGCAAACCCAAGGCATTCAACGACGACACCCGCACCAGGCTCGCCGTCTCGGGCGGCCCCTTCCGGCTCAAGGGCGGCAAGCTGGACCACAAGGCGGACGAGATCGCCCTGGAGCGCAACCCCAAGTGGTGGGGGCAGCCGGCGAAGCTCGATGAGATCGTGCTGACCGCAATCGACCAGAAGAAGCGGGGCAAGGCGCTCGCCCGGGGAAAGCTCGATCTCGCGGAGATCGAGCCACCGGTCATGAAGAAGATCGTGGCCGCCAGCGACCCCAGGAGAGACCCCGCCAAGAACCCCGCCGGGAACAACGAGGAAAACGAACGGAAGGGGGAGAAGAAGGCCCAGGCCGAGCGGAAGAAACTGCGCGGCTATGCCGTCCGCCGCGCCTACGATCCCGCTTACACCCAGCTGGCCCTCAACGGCGCCTCGGGGCCGCTCCGGGACGAGCGGGTCCGCCGCGGCATCGCCCGCGCGCTGGACCGCAAGAAGCTTGCCGAAGCCGCACTCGACCCGGCTGGTCTGCCCGGCAAGGCACTCGGCAGCCACCTGCGGATGTTCGACCAGGACGGCTACCACGACAACAGCGGCGCCATCGGCGAGGCGAGCAGGGAGTCGGCCTCGGCACTGCTCGCCGAAGCGGGCTGGCGGGGCGGCCC
This sequence comes from Streptomyces gobiensis, assembly GCF_021216675.1. Lineage (NCBI taxonomy): Bacteria > Bacillati > Actinomycetota > Actinomycetes > Kitasatosporales > Streptomycetaceae > Streptomyces > Streptomyces gobiensis. The sequence goes on from NZ_CP086120.1 coordinate 3,870,077, forward strand.
GTCCGTGGACTCCGGGCAGGGCGACGCCCAGGAGGACGCCAAGCGGGATGACTCAACCGGCCGCGCCCCCGTGTTCACCGCCCTCACCCACAGCGCCGCGATCGGCCATGCCGCCGTGCTGCGGCAGGTCGCTCACGCCGATGCCCGGGCGGCCAAGACGGCCGAAGAGAACTTCAGCGAGGACGCGGAGGAGCGGCTGAAGACCGCCAGAGCCTCGATGAAGAAGGCCGAGAAGGCCGAAGCCGCGCTCGGCGAGTTCCTGGGCGGGCTGCTGCGGGCCGAGGGCGGCCTCGTACGGAAGAAGGAGGGCAAGGAGCTGGAGCTGCGGATGGTGCTGCCCGCCGGTGACGGCTCCAAGGAGATCCGGCACACCGGCGAGCGGATCGTGCGGATGCTGGACAAGGTCGGCGTGCGCGCGAAGATCACCCAGGTCAGGGATGAGGCGTTCTTCAAGGACCACATCGCCTCCGGCGACTTCGACCTGGCCCTCTACTCCTGGCCCGCCAGTGCCTACCCCATCACCGACGCCCGGCCGATCTTCGCCAAGCCCGAGCCCGCCGCCGATGGCTCACTGCTCATCGAGCAGAACTACACCAGGGTCGGCACCGACCAGATCGACCACCTCTTCGAGCAGGCGGCGGGCGAGCTCGATGAGCGCGCCAAGCGTGATCTGATCAAGCGGATCGACGCCCGGGTCTGGGCCACCGCCGGTTCCATCCCGCTCTACCAGCGCCCCCAGCTGGTGGCCGCCGACAAGAAGCTCGGAAACGTCGGCGCCTTCGGCTTTGAGACCCCCCGCTACCAGGACATCGGCTACGTGAAGTAGCCAGCGATCACGCTCTGACCGGCCCGACGCGACCGTTGTCGGCTCGGGCCGTACCATGGAGGTTCAGGCCGTGGCGATAACGACAGGATCAGCCCGGCGGGCGCGCGACCACTCCGGTCGCGCCGCCATCCACGAACCCGGGAGAAGCGCCGCAGCATGCCCACGCGCCACGACATCCGTAACGTCGCCATCGTCGCCCATGTCGACCACGGCAAGACGACCCTCGTTGACGCCATGCTCAAGCAGGCTGGCGCCTTCGCCGCCCACCAGCTGGAGTCCGTCGACGACCGCATGATGGACTCCAACGACCTGGAGCGCGAGAAGGGCATCACCATTCTCGCGAAGAACACCGCCGTCAAGTACCACCCCAAGGACGGCGGCGACCCCATCACCATCAACATCATCGATACCCCGGGCCACGCCGACTTCGGCGGTGAGGTCGAGCGCGGTCTGTCCATGGTCGACGCCGTGGTGCTGCTGGTCGACGCGTCCGAGGGCCCGCTTCCGCAGACCCGCTTCGTCCTGCGCAAGGCGCTGGAAGCCCGGCTGCCGGTCATCCTCTGCATCAACAAGACCGACCGGCCCGACTCCCGTATCGCCGAGGTGGTCGACGACACCTACGCGCTCTTCCTGGACCTGGACGCGGACGAGGAGCAGATCGAGTTCCCCATCGTCTACGCCTGTGCCCGTGACGGCATCGCCTCGCTGACCCAGCCCGCGGACGGCTCCGTCCCGGCCGACAGCGACAGCCTGGAGCCCTTCTTCACCACGCTCCTGGAGACCGTCCCGGCCCCGACGTACGAGGAGGGTGCCCCGCTCCAGGCGCATGTCACCAACCTCGACGCGGACAACTTCCTCGGCCGTATCGCGCTGTGCCGGGTCCAGCACGGCACCCTGCGCAAGGGCCAGACCGTCGCCTGGATGAAGCGCGACGGTGAGGTACGCAGCGTCCGCATCACCGAGCTGCTGATGACCGACGCGCTCACCCGTAAGCCCGCCGAGGAGGCCGGCCCGGGCGACATCTGCGCGGTCGCCGGTATCGCCGACATCATGATCGGCGAGACCCTCGCCGACCCGGAGAACCCGGTCGCGCTGCCGCTGATCAAGGTCGATGAGCCGGCCATCTCGATGACCATCGGCACCAACACCTCACCGCTGGTCGGCAAGGGCGGCAAGGGCCACAAGGTCACCGCCCGGCTGGTCAAGGACCGGCTCGACAGGGAGCTCATCGGCAATGTCTCGCTGCGCGTGCTGCCGACCGAGCGCCCGGACGCCTGGGAGGTGCAGGGCCGCGGTGAGCTCGCGCTGGCCATCCTCGTCGAGACGATGCGCCGGGAGGGCTTCGAGCTGACGGTCGGCAAGCCCGAGGTCGTCACCAAGGAGATCGACGGCAAGGTACACGAGCCGATCGAGCGGATGACGATCGACGCCCCCGAGGAGCACCTGGGCGCGATCACCCAGCTGATGGCCTCCCGCAAGGGCCGGATGGAGACCATGACCAACCATGGCTCCGGCTGGGTCCGGATGGAGTTCATGGTCCCGTCCCGTGGCCTCATCGGCTTCCGGACCGAGTTCCTGACCGAGACCCGCGGCACCGGTATCGCGCACTCCATCTCCGAGGGCCATGAGCCGTGGTTCGGCGAGCTGCGCACCCGGCACAGCGGTTCGCTGGTCGCCGACCGGTCGGGGGTCGCCACACCGTTCGCCATGATGAACCTCCAGGAGCGCGGCACGATCTTTGTCGAGCCGGGCACCGAGGTCTACGAAGGCATGATCGTCGGTGAGAACTCACGCTCCGACGATATGGACGTGAACATCACCAAGGAGAAGAAGCTCACCAACATGCGCGCCGCCTCGGCCGACACCACGGAAAACCTGGTGCCGCCGCGGAAGCTCTCCCTGGAACAGTCCCTGGAGTTCTGCCGCGAGGACGAGTGCATAGAGGTCACCCCCGAGACGGTGCGTATACGCAAGGTGAAGCTGGACCAGCGCGAACGCGCCCGCGCCGCGTCCCGCGCAAAGCGCTGAGGCCTGTCAGACAACGCGATGAGGCGCGGTGCCCTTTCGGGGCACCGCGCCTCATCGCGTTATCGCGTCCGAGCCATCACCGGGGCAGCGTGGCCAGGCAAGCCCTTCCTCATATCTAGCTCAATTGCGTAGCAGCGGAGGTCCATCCTTCCCTAGATTGCAAGACTGACTGTCAACCCTGCGCGCGGGCAAGGCAGCAGGTGCTGCGCATAAGGCGGCTGGCCTGTGCAACCGGAACCCCTTGCTCAAGCGTCGCGGTTGATGACCAATACGGCTCACTATGACCATCTCCCTGGAGGAAGAAGATGAGCCAGTCTTACGGGGAACCCGGCCTTCCTGACCGCGTCAGAGTGCGCGTCGCGGGACCAGCCGGGCGTATGTCTTCGGGCAGGCGGTGCGTACGCGGCGCCTGGAGGTCGGCATGACGCAGAATCAGCTCGCTGCGGGGGCGGGCATGAGTCAGGCGGCCATCTCACGTCTGGAGCACGGCACATGCATACCGACGATTCCGCTGCTCACCAGGCTTGCGGAGGCGCTGGGCTCCAGCCTCAGCGTGTCAATCGGACCGACCGCGGAGGTGAAGGTCGTGTTCGGCGAGCGCCAGACCGCCGCGCCGGTCGCCGGGTGCGGAGCTGAACAGCTGCGCTGAGGGGGGTTGTGCCGTTCGGGGCGTCCCGGTGCCGTAGGCGCTGAGACGCCCCGGCGTCGTTGCCGGGACTGAAGTCATGCCAGTCGAGGCCGTTTGCGTGGATATCCGGGTGCCGTCCCTGGGTGGGCTCCGCCATGCCGGAGACCAGAGACCTCTGGGGCGCATCGCTGTCACGCCCCGGCTCCCCGTACTCCGTGTCGGTGATGAGGGCCCGGCCCGGCCGAGGGTGTGCAGAAGGGCAGCGGGGCGGCTCGCGGCATGGGCACCGCCTGAGCCCAGCCGACGAGGGTCATGAGCTTCCCGTCCGGCATATGGGCGGTTCTCTGTCACGAATCCGCACGGACGGGGGTCGTATACGTGCGGTGGGTGATCCACGAGGGTGTTATGGGGCCAAAGTGGAATTTTTGGGATCTGGGAGGCGCCTGATGCACGGAGCCACGCGCGTCGGCTGGGCCGTGGCTGGTGCGACGGCGATAGCTCTGGTGGCCAGCGCCTGTGGTGGAGGCGGCGGGGGCGACGCGGCCGGGGTGGTGCGCGCGTCCTGGGGGGACCCGCAGAATCCACTGGAGCCCGCGAACACCAATGAGGTGCAGGGCGGCAAGGTCCTGGACATGATCTTCCGGGGGCTCAAGCACTATGACCCCAAGACCGCCGAGGCGAAGAACGCCGTCGCGGACAAGATCGAGACGGAGGACAACCAGACCTTCACGATTACCCTCAAGAAGGGCTGGAAGTTCAGCGACGGGACAGACGTCACCGCCCACTCCTTCGTGGACGCGTGGAACTATGGCGCGCTGGTCACCAACAAACAGATCGGTTCGTCGTTCTTCCAGCACATTGAGGGATACGACGAGGTTCACCCGGCGGATGAGGGCGCCGAGCCGACCGCCAAGACCATGTCGGGTCTGACAGTGGAGGACAAGTACACCTTCACCGTGAAGCTCAAGGAGAAATTCACACTCTGGCCGGAGACCCTCGGATACACCGCGTTCGCGCCACTGCCCAAGGCGTTCTTCGACGATCACGATGCCTGGCTGGCGAAGCCGGTCGGAAACGGCCCGTACAAGGTGGACTCGTACACCAGGAGCCAGAGCATGCGGCTGTCGAAGAACGAGGCGTACTCGGGCGAGGAGAAGGTCAATAACGAGGGCGTCGAGCTACGGGTCTACACCGACAACAACACCGCCTACACCGACTTGCAGGCCGGGAACATCGACATCATCGACGATGTCCCGGCCTCGCAGCTCAAGAACGCGGAGCGGGATCTGGGCGGGCGCTACATCAACCAGCCGGCGGGCATCTTCCAGACCATCAACTTTCCCATGTACGAAGGCGCCTGGGGCAGTGGACGGGCGAAGAAGGTCCGGCAGGGCATCTCCATGGCGATCAACCGCAAGGAGATCACCGAGAAGATCTACTTCCGGACCCGCACCGCAGCCTCCGACTTCACTTCACCGGTGCTGCAGAAAGCCGGGGGGTACAAGAAGGGGTTGTGCGGCGATGAATGCACATACGACCCGGGGAAGGCCAAGGAGCTTATCGAGGAGGGCGGCGGGCTGCCGGGCGGGCGGATGACCCTGTCGTCGAATGTCGATACGGGTTCGCACCGCCAGTGGATGGACGCCGTCTGCAACAGCATCAACAACGCGCTCGGCCGGAGCAACGCGTGCACGGTCAACCCCGTCAGCACCTTCCCCGAATACCGCAGCAGAGTCACCGCCAAGAGGATGAAGGGCCCGTTCCGGGCTGGGTGGCAGATGGATTACCCGCTGATTCAGAACTTCCTTCAGCCGCTGTACTACACCAACGCATCGTCCAATGACTCCGGGTACAGCAGCGAAAAGTTCGACAGGCTCATCGATGAGGCCAACTCCGCCGAGGACGATGAGGAGTCCCTGGAGCTGTATCAGGAGGCGGAGAAGGTTCTTTCCGATGATCTGCCGGCCATCCCGCTGTGGTACCAGAACGGCACCGCTGGTTACTCGGACAGGATCGACAACGTCAGGCTGAACCCCTTCTCGGTCCCGGTCTACAACGAGATCACGGTCAACTGATCTCACGCTCTCCCGAGGAGGTCCCGTGGGGCGCTATGTCATCCGACGCCTGCTCCAGATGATCCCGGTGTTCATCGGAACCACCTTTTTGATTTTTGTGATGGTGCACGCGCTGGGCGACCCGGTCGCAGCGCTCTTCGGTGACCGCACCCCCGACCCTGCCACGGCCGCGCAGCTCCGCCGGGAGTTCAACCTCGATAAGCCGATGTGGCAGCAGTACCTGCTCTATATGGGAAAGATCTTCACCGGTGACTTCGGCACCGCCTTCAACGGCCAGCCAGTCACCCAGCTGCTGGCAGGCGCCCTCCCTATTTCCTTCCGGCTGATGCTTGTCGCGATGGGATTCGAGATCGTGCTCGGCATCACCCTGGGAGTGATCTCCGGGCTCCGCAAGGGCGGCAGTATGGATACCTCGGTACTGCTGATGACCTTGGTCGTCATCGCCATCCCGACCTTTGTCACCGGCGTGCTGGCGCAGTTCCTCTTCGGGGTGAAGCTGGGCTGGATCGACCCCGCCGTCAGCCCTGCGGCCCGCTTCGATGAGCTGCTGCTGCCAGGACTGATCCTGGCGCTGGTCTCCCTCGCCTACATCACCCGGCTCACCCGAACCTCGATCGCCGAGAACGCCCGGGCCGACTATGTCCGTACAGCCATCGCGAAGGGCCTGCCCCGGCGCAGGATCACCACCCATCATCTGCTGCGCAACTCACTGATCCCGGTGGTGACCTTCCTGGGCACCGATGTCGGCAGCCTGATGGCCGGCGCCTTGGTGACCGAGCGGATCTTCAACATCCAGGGCGTCGGATACCAGCTCTACCAAGGGGTGCTCCGGCAGAACTCGCCGACCGTGGTGGGCTTTGTGACGATCCTCGTGCTGGTTTTCCTGCTCGCCAATCTGCTTGTCGATCTGCTCTACGCCGTGCTTGACCCGAGGATTCGTTATGCCTGAGCCGCCCGAGCCGGACACCTCCGAGGCCCCCGGCGCGCCGGACTCCGCCGCCGCCATGGACCTGGCGACCGCCGAGGGCGAAACGGTGGAGGGCGGCAAAGGGTCCGGGGAGGAACCCCAGGAAGCCCCGGCGCGCGGTCTCTGGTCGGACGCCTGGCACGATCTGCGGCGCAACCCGATCTTCATCATCTCCGCGCTGCTGATCCTCTTTCTGATCCTCATCTCACTCTGGCCCAGCCTGCTCGCCAGCCGGGACCCCTTGAGCTGCCAGCTCGGCCGGTCCCTCGACGGCCCATCGGCAGGGCACTGGTTCGGCTTCGACACTCAGGGATGCGACGTTTATACGAGAACGGTGTACGGCGCCCGCGCCTCCGTCACGGTCAGCGTCTGCGCCACCCTTGGGGTCGCCCTCCTGGGTTCTGTCTTCGGCGGCCTGGCGGGCTTCTTCGGCGGTGTCTGGGACGCGCTGCTCTCCCGGGTCACCGACATTTTCTTCGGCATCCCGATCATCCTGGGCGCGCTGGTCTTCCTCGCCATGATCCCGGCTTCCGGCATCTGGCCGGTGGTCGGCGTCATCACCCTGCTGGCCTGGCCGCAGATCGCCCGTATCACCCGTGGCGCCGTCATCACCGCCAAACAGAACGACTATGTACAGGCGGCCAGAGCGCTCGGTGCCAGCAACACCAGAATGCTGCTGCGGCATATCCTGCCCAACGCCGTCGCTCCGGTGATCGTGGTCGCCACGATCGCGCTCGGCACGTATATCGCGCTGGAGGCGACGCTGAGCTTCCTCGGCGTCGGGCTCAAGCCGCCTACGGTCTCCTGGGGCGTGGACATCTCGAACGCTTCAGACGGCATGCAGTTCCGTAACGCCCCGCACATCCTGCTCTATCCGGCCGCCGCGCTGAGCATCACCGTGCTGGCGTTCATCATGCTCGGCGACGCGCTGCGCGACGCCCTCGACCCCAAGCTGCGTTGAGGAGTTGAAGTCGGATGAACCCGTTGCTGGACGTACGCGATCTGCACGTCGAGTTCCACACCCGGGATGGCGTCGCCAAGGCCGTCAACGGGGTCAGCTACCGCGTGGACGCGGGGGAGACCCTTGCGGTGCTGGGGGAGTCGGGTTCCGGGAAGTCGGTGACCGCGCAGGCGATCATGGGCATCCTCGATATGCCGCCCGGCAGGATCCCGCGCGGCGAGATCCTTTTCAACGGGCATGACCTGCTGACCATGTCCGCAGAGGATCGGCGCCGGGTACGCGGCGTCAGGATGGCGATGATCTTCCAGGATGCGCTGTCCGCGCTGAACCCGGTGCTGAGCGTGGGATATCAACTTGGCGAGATGTTCCGGGTGCATCAGGGGGCGTCCCGGCAGGAGGCCAAGGCGAAGGCCATCGAGCTGATGGACCGGGTCGGTATCCCGGCGGCGAGGGAGCGGGTGGGCGACTTCCCGCATCAGTTCTCGGGAGGCATGCGGCAGCGGATCATGATCGCGATGGCGCTGGCGCTGGAGCCGGACCTGATCATCGCCGATGAGCCGACGACGGCGCTGGATGTCACCGTGCAGGCGCAGGTGATGGAACTGCTGGCCGATCTCCAGCGGGAGTACAACATGGGGCTCATCCTCATCACTCATGACCTGGGTGTGGTCGCGGGCGTCGCCGACAAGATCGCGGTGATGTACGCGGGCCGGATCGTGGAAACCTCTCCGGTCAAGGAGCTGTACGCACGTCCCGCGCATCCGTACACCCGTGGTCTGCTCGACTCCATTCCCCGGCTGGACCAGAAGGGGCAGGAGCTCTACGCGATCAGGGGGCTGCCACCGAATCTGCTGCGGCTGCCGACGGGGTGCACGTTCCATCCACGCTGCCCCATGGCTCAGGACATCTGCGTCATGGACGAGCCGCCGCTGTATCCGTGCGCTGATGAGGGGGGCCGGGAGATGTGGGGGCGGGCGAGCGCGTGCCACTTCTGGAGGGAGCTGCTGCATGGCTGAGCCGGTGATTTTCCCCAACCCCGCCCCTTCCCGAAACTGGGGGCTCCGCCCCCAGACCCCCACCCGTGTTGTGGGCACCCGCCCGCACCGGCAAACCCCGGGCCCCGGGGCGCAGCCCCGCCACGCGGCGGAGCCGCAAATCGACACGGTCGGGAAGGGGCGGGATTGGGGAAGAACCACCGGCGAACGGCGGGAGGCGTCGCGTGACTGAGCCGGGCACGCTCGCTACGCCGGTGGACCTTGCGGGGCGAGGCGAGGTAATCCTCGAGGTCCGTGGGCTGGTCAAGCACTTTCCGCTGACCCAGGGCATTCTCTTCAAGAAGCAGATCGGCGCGGTCAAGGCCGTCGATGGTGTCTCCTTCACGCTGCGGGCCGGTGAGACCCTCGGCATCGTGGGGGAGTCGGGCTGTGGCAAGTCGACCGTGGCGAAGCTGCTGATGAGGCTGGAACAGCCAACGTCGGGTGAGATCCGGTACAAGGGCGAGGACATCAGCAAACTCTCCGGCCGCGCGTTGAAATCCGTGCGCCGCAACATCCAGATGGTGTTCCAGGACCCGTATACGTCCCTCAACCCGCGGATGACGGTCGGCGACATCATCGGGGAGCCCTTTGAGATCCACCCCGAGGTGGCCCCGAAGGGGGACCGTCGGCGCAAGGTGCGGGAGCTGCTTGATGTGGTGGGCCTGAACCCGGAGTACATCAACCGCTATCCGCACCAGTTCTCCGGCGGCCAGCGGCAGCGCATCGGCATCGCCCGCGGGCTGGCGCTCAACCCGGAGATCATCGTGGCCGATGAGCCGGTCTCCGCGCTCGATGTCTCTGTCCAGGCACAGGTCGTCAATCTGATGGAGCGGCTCCAGGACGAGTTCAACCTCTCCTATATGTTCATCGCTCATGACCTGTCGGTGGTCCGGCATATCTCCGACCGGGTCGGGGTGATGTATCTCGGCAAGATCGTGGAGCTGGGGACAGGCCGCGAGATCTACGAGCATCCGACCCACCCGTATACCCAGGCGCTGCTCTCCGCCGTACCAGTGCCCGACCCGGAGCTGAGTAAGCAGCGGGAGCGGATCGTCCTCAGCGGTGATGTGCCCTCACCCGCCGACCCGCCGTCCGGCTGCCGCTTCCGCACCCGCTGCTGGAAGGCGCGGGAACGGTGTGCCCTGGAAACCCCGCCGCTGGCCGTGCCGGAGCCGCTACGGTCGGCGGAGGGGCCGGTGTTGCACGACTCGGCCTGCTTCTTCGCGGAAGACAGAGCGTAGGCCGGTCAGCGCGGACCGGCCGGGACGACATGGCGCCCCGGCCGGGTATCACGGCACCCGCACGGCCGTACGTAGTTCAGAGTGCGTCGTTCGCATATCGGTGTTGCGTCAGTCATGTTGCGGACAAGTTAACAACTTTGAGTAGCTGATATATGCTTATGTCCGTTTCTCGGTGACCTTGTCAAGCACGCCCGGGGATCGATCTGTATAACCTTTGCTCAAGATGCACGCCAAGTACCCGCGGTACGACGGAAACCCTTGACTGCGCTGTGTGTTGATTGCAAGAGTCCGCTCATCCCACGGCACGTTCAGTGCCATCGAATGACCAACGGGTTCCGCCAAAAACAGAGCGCGGGGGCACAACGCGATGACCAGTCCATCCCAGGCTGCGCTGGCCGGGAACGACACCTCAAGTTCCGAGAGTTCGGTACCCCTTACCAAGGCAAAGGCCGACTCGGGGAGCGAGTTGACTGGCCGGTCACCCGGCCAGCTCATGTGGACGCGCTTCAAGCGTGACCGTACAGGTGTGGTCTCAGCCTGTGTAGTGATTTTCTTCTTCGCCATTGCCGCACTGGCGCCAGTCATCTCGTGGCTCTACGGCAAGGACCCGTACACCTTGTACGGGCAGGACAATTTCCTGCTGGATGACTTCGGTTACCCGCTCGGGGCCAACGGCGGCATCTCCGGCGATCACTGGTTCGGGATTGAGCCCGACCTCGGCCGCGATGTCTTTATGCAGCTGATCTATGGCATGCGGACCTCACTCTTCACCGCCGTGGGCGTGGCACTCGCGGCGGTGGCCACCGGTGTGCTGATCGGCCTGGTCGGCGGCTACCTGGGTGGCAAAACGGACTACTGGCTGGGGCGGCTGACCGACTTCATGCTGGCCCTGCCCAGCCAGCTCTTCCTCATTGCCACCATGCCCGTGGTGGTGGCGGTCTTCGTCAGTCCGGAAGACGAGACCCCCACCTATATCCGCGCGCTGGCGATCATCATTGTGCTCTGGTTCCTGGGCTGGATGGGGATGGCGCGGCTCATCCGAAGCCAGGTTCTCTCCCTGCGTGAACGGGAGTTCGTCGAGGCCGCCAGGGTCTCCGGTGCTTCACGCTGGCGGATCCTGCGCAAGGAACTGATCCCCAACTTGGTCACCCCGATCCTGGTCCAGGGCACCTATATGCTCCCGTCCGCGATCCTCAGCGTCGCCTTTCTCTCCTTTGTCGGCGTCGGCTATGTGGAACCGACTCCGGACTGGGGACGGATGTTCGCCATCGCTGGCCGGATCTATGAGCAGAACCCGACCTACATGTTCTTCCCGGGCGTCGCCATGGTGATCTTCATCGTGGCCTTCAACCTCCTCGGCGACTCCGTACGGGATGCGTTCGACCCCAAATCTGGACGCTGAGCGTCCACTTGAGAGGGGTGGCTGCCACCCCGCGCCGGGCAACCGGATGTGTCTGGCAGCGCCGACTGGAATCTATCGACAGGCAGGTGCATCAACGTCATGAGTCTGTTTCGTTCACGCAGAGCGCGCACGATAGTTGTCGCGCTCGCGGCTGGCTCGCTGGCTCTGACCGGCTGTAGCAGCGGCAGCGGCAACAATGGCGGCAAGGACAAGTCCAATACCCAGGACGACGCCCTCGTACAGTCGAAGCCCATTGAGTACGGCAATGCGAAGGATTCCACCGGTCCTGCCGAACCGGTCAAGGGTGCCAGAGATGGCGGCACCATCCGGGTCTACCAGGAAGACGACTTCTCTCATCTGGACCCCGGTCAGATTTACGTCAGCGACGCCGGTCTGCTCTCCCGTCTCATCCACCGGGGACTGACGCAGTTCCAGGAGGACGAGAAGGGCAACAAGAAGGTCGTCGGCGACCTCGCCACCAACGCTGGCGAGGAGTCCGACGAGGGCAAGACCTGGAAGTACACACTCAAGGACGGAATCAAGGACGAGGACGGCGACCCGATCACCTCGGCCGACGTCCGCCACTCGGTTGAGCGTCTGTACACGAAGTTCATCTCCGACGGCCCGGTCTATCTGCAGCAGTGGCTGTCCGGCGGGGGCACTAAGTACCGCGACGCACTGCCCGACGGTCCGTACAAGGGCGACCATCTGCCGGACTCCGTGCTGGAGACGCCGGACGAGAAAACCATCATCTTCAAGTTCAAGGAACCGCAGCCGGACCTGCCGCAGGCGCTCACCATGCCCGGCTACTCCGTCGTGCCCGAGAAGAAGGACACCAAGGAGAAGTACGACAGCGCCCCGAAGGCGCTGGGCCCCTACAAGATCGCTGAGTTCAAGCGCGGCAAGTCCATGAAGCTCGTCAAGAACAAGCACTGGGACGAGAAGACCGACTCGGTCCGTCACCAGTATGTCGACGGCTTCAACATCACCTTCAACCACGACCGTGCGGACCAGACCAAGCGTCTGCTGGCCGACCGTGGCGAATCCAAGAACGGTGTCCAGTTCAGCGGCTCGGTCGACTCGACGCAGGTGAAAAACGTCGTCGATGACCCGGAGGCGAGCAAGCGCACCGTGCGGGGCTACCAGCCCTACGTCTGGCAGCTGAACATGAACATGGACCGCATCAAGGACAAGCGGATCCGTGACGCGATCACTTACGCGCTGCCGAACGCCCAGATCCTGCGTCCCGATGGCGGCACTTATGGCGGTGAGCCCGCCGGCGGTCTGCTGGCCCCGACTCTTCCCGGCTATGAGAAGGGCTACGACCCCTACGGCAAGCTCGACAAGCCGAACGGTGACCCTGAGAAGGCGAAGAAGCTGCTGAAGGAAGCGGGCAAGGAGGGCATGAAGCTCACCTACGCCTACGCCAACGTCCCGCACCGGCAGCAGCAGGCCGTCATCATTGAGAAGGCCCTGGAGAAGGCCGGCTTCGACGTCCAGAAGAAGGACATCGACCAGGCCACCTGGTACGAGCAGGTCGGCAAGGTTGACAACAAGCTCGACGTCTACATGACCGGCTGGGGTCAGGACTGGCCGTCGATTTCCACTGTCATCCCGCCGGTGTATGACGGCGAGGAGATCCAGGACGGTGCGGCCAACTACTCGCACATCAACGACAAGCACGTGAACTCCGAGATCGTCCGGATCAAGAAGATCACGGACCCCGAGGAAGCCACTAAGGCCTGGATCAAGCTGCACAAGTACATCGTGGAAGAGGTCAACCCGGCCGCTCCCATGTACTTCACCAAGCAGCTGCAGATCTTCGGCTCCAACATCGGGGGCGCCCGCTACTCCACGGTGACGAGCTACATCGACGTCACCCGTTTGTACCTGAAGAAGTAACAGCTCAGCGATGGAACCCCGGGAGTGTGCGCGCGGCGGAGCGCACACTCCCGGGATCCACGTCGCTCTCCACCCCCCAGCCCCTCTCGCCGCCGTCTGAGAGCAGCGAACCGTCATGCTTCAATTCTTCATTCGCCGGTCGCTCGGCGCCTTTGTCATTCTGCTTCTGATCAGTGCCTTCACTTTCTTTATGTTCTTCGCGATTCCGCAGGATCCGGCTCTACTCGCCTGCGGGAAGAACTGCACCCCGGACGCACTGAAGATCATCCATGAGAATCTTGGTCTGGATAAACCGATCACGGTGCAGTACTGGCAGTTTATGTCGGGGATCTTCACCGGTCGGGACTTCGCCGTCGGGCACTGTGACGCCCCGTGCTTCGGGGTCTCATTCCGCAATAACGAGATGATCTGGGACACCATCATCGACCGCTTCCCCACGACGATTTCCCTCACCGTCGGCGCCCTCGTTGTCTTTCTGACCGTGGGTATCGGTGCGGGCATGATCGCCGCCTGGAAGAAGGGCACGCTGATCGACAAGTCCTTCAGTTCGGTCTCGCTCGTGCTCAGCTCGATGCAGATCTACTTCCTTGGGCCGATCGTTCTTGGCCTCCTCGTCTACAGCACGGGCTGGCTGGATTCGCCGAAGTATGTCCCCATCACCGACAGCCTCACGGGCTGGTTTATGGGGCTGCTGATTCCGTGGGTAGTGATGGCGACGATCTTCACCGCGAACTACACTCGTATGTCGCGCTCCACGATGATCGAGCAGCTACAGGAAGAGCATGTGCGCACGGCCCGGGCCAAGGGCATGTCCAGCCGCTATGTCTTCTTCCGCTACGCCTGGCGCGGTTCGCTCATTCCCATCGTGACGATTCTCGGCATTGACCTGGGGGCCCTCTTCGGTGGGGCGATCGTCACCGAATTCACCTTCCAGCTGGCCGGGATCGGCCGACTGGCTGTGGAGTCGGTACTCTTCAAAGACCTTCCGCTGACGATGGGTGTCATGCTCTTCAGCGCCGCCTTTATCCTGCTGTTCAACATCCTCGTGGACGCCTTGTACGCCTTCATCGACCCGCGCGTGCGCCTGGCCTAGGAGAACTTCCGTGACCACACTCACCACGACTGAGGACGTCCCGGCCCCGACCGAGTCGGAATCGTTTCTCTCGGTCCGCGACCTGCACGTTCAGTTCTCCACCGAGGACGGCATCGTCAAGGCGGTCGACGGTCTCTCCTTCGATCTCATGCGCGGCAAGACACTGGGCATCGTCGGAGAGTCCGGCTCCGGGAAGTCGGTGACCAACCTCTCCATCCTGGGTCTGCACAACCCCAAGAGCTCCACCATCACCGGTGAGATCGTGCTGGACGGCCAGGAGCTGACCGGGGCGAGCGAGAAGACCCTGGAGGGGCTGCGCGGCAACAAGATGGCGATGATCTTCCAGGATCCGCTGACCGCACTCTCCCCCTTCTACACCGTGGGCCGGCAGATCGCCGAGCCGTACCGTAAGCACACCGGCGCGAGCAAACGTGAGGCCAGGCTGCGCGCCATGGAGATGCTGGAGAAGGTGGGCATCCCGCAGCCGAAGCTGCGCGTGGACGACTATCCACATCAGTTCTCCGGCGGCATGCGGCAGCGGGCGATGATCGCCATGGCGCTCGTCTGCGATCCCGATCTGCTGATCGCCGACGAGCCGACCACCGCGCTGGATGTGACCGTTCAGGCGCAGATCCTCGATCTGCTCAGGGATCTGCAGCAGGAGTTCGGTTCCGCGATCGTCTTCATCACCCATGACCTGGGCGTCATCGCCAATGTCGCCGACGACATCATGGTGATGTACGCCGGCCGGGCCGTGGAACGTGGCACAGTCGCCGAAGTGCTACGGGCCCCGCAGCACCCGTATACCTGGGGGCTGCTGTCCTCCATGCCGCGGCTGGACAGCGATGTGAACGAGGAACTGGTCCCGATCCCGGGCAACCCGCCCTCACTGCTCAACCCGCCGCCCGGATGTGCGTTCCACCCGCGCTGCGGATTCACTGATGAGGTCGGTGGCAACCGCTGCACCGGCGACCGGCCGGATCTGCCGACTGGGCGTGGGGCTGCCTGCCACCTCACGACTGAACAGAAGCAGACCTTCTTCATCGAGCAGATCAAGCCCCGGCTGGGCTAGGGAGAAACCAGATATGAGTGACGAACTCGCCCTGACCGAGCCGCAGGACACCGTCCCGGCCAAGGATGAACCCCTCCTCAGTGCTGAGGGGCTGACCATGCACTTCCCCGTCTACGGCGGTTTTCCGTTCAAGCGGAAGGTCGGCGCGGTGCAGGCGGTCGACGGAATCGACCTGGATGTCTACCCCGGCGAGAGTTTCGGTCTGGTCGGTGAGTCCGGATGCGGTAAGTCAACGACCGGACGGATGCTGACCCGGCTGCTGGAGCCCACCGCTGGCACGATCAACTACCGTGGCCGTGACATCGCGCACGCCAGCCGCAAACAGCTGGCCCCCATCCGCTCCGAGATCCAGATGATCTTCCAGGATCCGTACTCATCGCTGAACCCGCGGCAGACGGTCGGCACGATCATCGGCGGTCCCATGGAGGTCAATGGGATCAATCCCCCCGGAGGCCGGGAGAACCGGGTCCGTGAGCTGCTGGAGATCGTCGGCCTCAATCCCGAGCACTACAACCGCTTTCCGCATGAGTTCTCCGGTGGCCAGCGGCAGCGCATCGGTGTCGCCCGGGCGCTTGCGTTGGAACCGAAGCTGATCATCGCGGACGAGCCGGTCTCCGCGCTCGATGTCTCCATTCAGGCCCAGGTGGTCAACCTGATGCAGAAGGTGCAGCGCGAACTGGGCATCGCGTTTGTCTTTATCGCCCACGACCTGGCGATCGTGCGGCACTTCTCGGAGCGCCTGGCGGTGATGTATCTCGGCAAGATCGTGGAGATCGGTGACCGGGACGCGATCTACAACGCGCCCCGTCACCCCTACACCCACGCACTGCTCTCCGCGGTGCCGGAAGCCAGTCTGGACGAGGGCGACGATGCATCAGAGCGGGAGCGCATCCGGCTCGCGGGCGATGTGCCCTCACCCATCGACCCGCCCTCCGGCTGCCGGTTCCGTACCCGCTGCTGGAAGGCGCAGGACAAGTGCGCGACGGAGGAGCCGCCGCTGGTGCGGATCTCCGGTAACCGTGAGCGTCACCTGACCGCGTGCCACTTCCCGGAGGACGGCACCACCGAAGCGCACGGCGACGCGGTCATTCTTGACCCGGCGCTTACCGCGCTGGAGAAGTAGCCGCCGCACGACCGCTGTGATGTGCCGCCGGACCGGCCGGGTCCGGCGGCACCCGCGTTCAGGCCACGCCCAAGGACCGCTTGAGGAAGTTCACCTGGAGCAGCAGCAGGTTCTCGGCGACCTGCTCCTGCGGCGTCATATGGGTCACCCCGGACAGCGGCAGGACCTCGTGGGGGCGGCCTGCGGCCAGGAGGGCCGAGGAGAGGCGCAGGGTGTGAGCGGCGACCACGTTGTCGTCGGCCAGGCCGTGGATCACCATCAGCGGGCGGTGCTGGTCGGCGGCGCCGGAGAGGCCCTCGTCGGTGACCAGGGAGTTGGCCGCGTACACCGCGGGCTGCTCCTGTGGGGTGCCCAGGTAGCGCTCGGTGTAGTGCGTGTCGTAGAGCCGCATATCGGTCACCGGGGCGCCCACCACTCCCGCGTGGAAGACATCCGGGCGGCGCAGCACCGCGAGGGCGGCGAGGTAGCCGCCGTAGGACCAGCCGCGGATGCCGACCCGGCTGAGGTCGAGGGGGTGGCTGGCGGCCAGCCCGTGCAGTGCGTCCACCTGGTCGTCCAGGGTGACGCGGGCGAGGTCATGGGCGATGGCCTTCTCCCAGCCGGGGGAGTGCCCCGGGGTGCCCCGGCCGTCCGCGACGATGACCGCGAAGCCCTGGTCGGCGAACCACTGAGAGGTGAGATACGCGTTGTGTGCGGCGGCTACCCGCTGGCCGTGTGGACCGCCGTAGGGATCCATCAGGACGGGCAGCGGTCCGTCGCTGTCCCGGTATCCGGTGGGCAGCAGTACGGCCGTGGGGATCTCCCGCTTGCCGGAGCGCAGGAGCTGCGGGCGGGCGGTGATCAGCGGGGTCTCGGCACAGGAGGGGATGACGTGGCCGTTCACCTCGGCGCGGGCGCCGGGGTGGTCGAGGGTCGCGGTCATGGTGACGACGGTGTCGCCGCCGCGTACCGCGGAGGCATAGTGCGGCTGGTCCGGGTCGGCGAGGCCGGAGAGCCGTTCGTAGCCGCTCCCGCCGCCGTCGCGGTCACCGGCGTACGCGGCTCGGTAGACGGCTACTTCGCCGACCGTCGCCGACGATGCCGTGAAGAGGACGTCGCGGTCGCCGATGTCCAGTACCGCGCGGACGTGGAGTGCGGCGTCGGTGAGCGTCCGGTCGCCGACGACCAGGGCGCGGGCGCCGCTCTCGTCGGAGATACGGACCAGCTTTCCGTCCGGCGTCCAGCCGGGCACCCCGGGGAAGAGGTCCAGCCACACGGGGTCCTTCTCGGTGTAGACGGTGGTGGTGGCGCCGGTCTCCGTATCGACCGTGAGGTAGAGCTGCTCGCGCTGGTCGCGGGCCTGTACGAGGAGCAGCGGCGGCCCGCCCGCCGACCAGTGCGCCGCGGCGAGGTAGGGGTAGGCCTCGCGGTCCCAGAGGACCTCGGTGCGGGCGCCGCCGTCGGCGGCGACCAGATGCAGGGTCACCTCGGCGTTGGGCGTTCCAGCGGCCGGGTAGGCCACCTCGGTGGGCCGCTCGTCCGGGTTGGCCGGGTCGGCGATCCACCAGCGCCGTACCGGGGTGTCGTCAACCCGGGCGATCAGCAGCCGGTCGCTGTCGGGGGACCACCAGTAGCCACGGCTGCGCTGCATCTCCTCGGCAGCGATGAACTCGGCCAGCCCGTAGCTGACGTTGGCGTTCTCGGGGGTGGCGAGCGCATGGTCGGCTTCGCCGTCCACGTCGACGATACGGAGCGTACGGTCGGCGACATAGGCGATACGGCGGCCGTCCGGGGATGGGCGCGGGTCCACCACCGGGGCGGGCGCCGGCAGTTCACGGGCCGTTCCCGCGCGCAGCTCGGCGGTGAAGAGCCGCCCGGAGAGCGCGAAGGCCGCCAACTCGACGGCGGCGTCCGTGGCGTAACCGACGACACCCGCGCCACCCTCCCGGCTCCGCTCGCGGCGGGCCCGCTCGGCGGCGGGAAGCTCCTCGGCGGCGCCGCTGAGGAGGGTGTCCGGGTCGGCCGCTGGATATTCCCTCCGGACGGCTTCCTTTCCGGTGGCTTCCCCGTTCTCCGTCAGGTCGTGCACCCAGAGCAGCTGGGCCCGGTCGATGCCGCCGCGGGAGCGGAGGAAGACAACACGTGACCCATCCGGCGCGACGGTGAAGGCCTTTGGGGCACCCAGGGTGAAGCGCTGGGTACGGGCGAGCTGGCGCGGGAACGTCAGGGAATTCTTCGGCATGGGCCGAGCGTACGGTGTGCGGTGTGTCGCACACCGTGGCGCTGAGGTTTTACGGCGGGTGCGGGCGGGGTATCGCGCGAGTGATGTCAGCAGGCGGATGGCAGGGTGATACGGCCTCCCGCGAACGCGCACGAGCGCGGCGCGGGCACTTCGGCCTTTCCGCCCGGTCGCCGTCGGCGTCGCCGTCGCCCATGCGCCCCGTCTGCTCCTGTGCACCGAACCGTGCCGACTCCCGGAAAGTTATGATCAGTTGCGTGCCGTGGATGCGCGGGCACGTAGCCCGTGGTATCCCCATGCCGTACGCCCTGTCCGTACCGACCGCACGTACTTGGAGGTGAACCGCCGTGGCACTCTCGATTTCGGCGGTGGTGCTGCTGGCGATTATCGTCTTCTTGCTGATCAAGAAGTCCGGGCTGAAGGCCATGCACGCCGTGGTCTGCGTATTGTTTGGGTTCTACCTCGCCAGCTCTTCCGTGGCTCCGACCATCAGTGATCTGACCACGAGCGTCGCCAATATGGTGGGTGGCCTGAAGTTCTGACCGGTGCCCGGTCGACGTAAGCTCGCTTCCATGACTGCGCACTCCACGCGCCCGGAACGCCGCCTGCTGCTCGTACACGCACACCCCGATGACGAGTCGATCAACAACGGCGCAACCATGGCCAAGTACGCCGCCGAGGGCGCCCAGGTAACCCTGGTGACCTGCACTCTCGGCGAGGAAGGCGAGGTCATTCCGCCCGAGCTCGCCCATCTGGCGTCCGACCGGGAGGACACGCTCGGCCCGTACCGCGTCAGCGAGCTCGCCGCCGCGATGCGCGAGCTCGGCGTCATCGACCACCGTTTCCTCGGCGGCCCCGGACGGTACCGGGACTCCGGGATGATGGGAACTCCGCAGAACGAACGGGGGAACTGCTTCTGGCGGGCGCCGGTGGACGAGGCGGCGGCGTACCTCGTGGAGATCATCCGGGAGACACAGCCACAGGTCCTGATCACCTATGACCCGAATGGCGGATATTTCCACCCGGATCATATTCAGGCACACCGCGTCGCTGTGCGAGCCGCTGAACTGGCCGCCGAGAGCGGCTTTCGCCCCGATCTCGGCGCTCCGCACCGGATCGCCCGGATCTACTGGAACTGTGTGCCGCGTTCGGCATTGAGCGCGGGCGCCTACGCCGCCAACCCCTTTCCGGCCACCGCGACACCCGACGATGTGCCGGGCGTTGTGGACGATGCCGAGGTGGCGGCCCGTATCGACGGTGGTGCGGCCGGTACGGCCGCCAAGGCGGCCGCGATGCGCGCACACGCCACTCAGATCACCGTGGACGACGCCTTCTTCGCGCTCTCCAACGAGCTGGGCCAGCCGATCCTGGGCACCGAGTACTACCGCCTGCCCGAGGGGGAGGCGGTAGCCGAGAAACCCGCCGACGATCTCTTCGCGGGGGTCGAACGGTGAACGTCGCACGTCTGGCTGGCTATACGGCTCTGGCCGTACTCGGTGTCCTGGTGGGCGTCTCGGGGACGCTCGTGCAAGGTGGCTGGTTTCCCGGCGGGCTGCTGCTCGCGCTGGTGGCCGCCGGTGGACTCTTCTACGGCGGAACGCTGCTGATGCGTACCCGGCTTGGGGCCGTGATCCCGGCGGCGGGGTGGGCGCTCACCGTACTACCGCTGGTCATGTGGTCCCGGCCGGAAGGGGACTTCCTGGTCACGGGGCTGAGTCCTGGTGTCTTCCTCTACGGCGGGGTGATCGCCGCTGTGATCTGCGCCACGCTGGCGCCCCCTGGGGAGTCACGATTCGGCGGTCTCGGGCACCCTGGCGGACGCCCCAAGTAAGGTGGGGCGCGCCGGCGAGCCGTACTCGCAACACCATCGAACGATGAGGCGGCGCATCCAACCGGGAGATCCTGCTTTGAGTCGTGAAACTGACAGCCCGTACCCGCCGGGGAACGAGCCGGACGAGCCAAAGACCGAGACAACGCTGACCACCCGGGTCCGGATCAACATCCCCGGTTCCCGGCCCATTCCGCCGGTCGTCATGCGTACGCCGGTTGGTGACGGCGAGGCCAGGGAGGGTGGCGTGGACTCGGGTGAGCGTGCTGAGGCGAGCACCCCCGACAACGGCTCGGGGAGAGCGAGTGCCAGCGGCTCCCGGGAGACCAGCTCCTGGTTCGCTCCGCGCAAGCCTCCGACGCCGCCTGGGGGTACGCCGACCGGCCAGGTGCCCCCCGCCGCTCCGGCCCCGCCGCCCCCGCCCCCGCCCCCACCCCGGGCCGCCTCGGATCCCCCGGCTCCGCCGCCGCCGTCCGCGCCGTCGATCCTTACGCCGCCCGCCGGGCCGACCAGCGGACCGGGCACCGGCGATATGCCGCTGCTGCCGCCCGAGTTCCGGATGAACGAGGAGCCGCAGGCCCACGCCCAGGCCCAGCAGCCCCCGGCCGCACCGCCCGTGCTGACCCCGCCGCCGGAACGGCTGGTCAGCGACACCTTGGCCAGCGGTATCCCGGTGGTGCCCTCGGCCGAGGACGAGGCGCGCATCGGTGCGTTCCCGACGGCACTGCCGCCCAACCCCGCCGCGCCGGAGTTCAACACCCCGGAGCCTGCCGCCGCGCCCGCGTTCAGTGACCGGGAGCCGCCCGCGAAGAAGGGCCGCTCCAAGCTGATGCTCTTCGGCGCCACCGCCGTTGGAGTGCTGGGTATCGCCTATGGCGCGGGTCTGCTCCTCGATCACGCGGATGTGCCCAACGGCACCACGGTGCTCGGCGTTGACATCGGCGGCTCCAGCAAGCAGGAGGCCGTCAACAAGCTCAACGCGGCGCTCGGCGACCGGGTGACCCAGCCGCTCACGATCGATGTCGGCGGCACCGAGAAGGAGCTCAAGCCCCGTATCGCCGGGCTGGCCCTGGACACCGAGACGACCGTACGCAATGCCTCGGGCCGGGACTACAACCCCATTTCCGTCATCGGCTCCCTTGTCGGCGGCAGCCGTGAGGCCGAACCGGCCTTCAAGGTTGATGACGAGAAGCTGAAGGCAGCGCTTCGGGATCTCACCTCGGACACCGGTGGCGGTGGCGCGGGCGGTACGGGTGATACGGGCGGTACGGGCGGTGCCGCCGGGGAGGGCATGGTCAAGTTCGAGAACGGCAAGGCCATCGCCGTCCCCGGCAAGGCCTATATGGCGGTCGACGCGGACAAGTCCGCCACGGAGGTCGATGAGGCCTACCGCGAGCGTGCGGCCACCGGCAAGAACGCGCCGATCACCCTCCCGGTGACCAAGCAGGAGCCCAAGGTCACCGAGCAGGAAATACAGCGCGCGATCAAGGAGTTCGGGGAGCCCGCGATGTCCGGGCTTGTCACGGTGAAGGCGGGTAACGCGTCGATCAGCTTCAGCCCGGAGAAGTCACTGCCGAAGTTTCTGTCGATGCGGCCGCTCAAGGATGGCAAGCTCGTTGACCACTATGACCTCGATGCGCTCAAGGCGCTCTATGGAAGCGTCTTCGACGGTGTCAAGGTCACCCGGGGGGACGGCAGTAGGACGCCGGTGACTCCGGAGGATGTGGCGGGGGCGTTGCGGTTGGTGTTGACGGAGACGGATCCGGCTAAGCGGGTCGGGGTGATCGAGCTGGATCCGCGGTAGCCCCTGGCGGGGCGGGTTCCCCTGTCCCGCCCCTCCTCGGCTGTGCCGGTGTGCGGCTGCGCCGCGGGGCGGGGCTTGCGCCCGGCTGCGGGTGCCGTGGGTGGGTGTCCCCATATCCCGCCCCTTCCCGTAACCGGGGCTTCGCCCCGGGGCCCCAGGGTTGGCCGGTGCGGCTGCGCCGCGGCTTCGGGGGGCCGTGGTGGGTGCCCCGTGTTCCGGCCCCTTCCCGGTTGTGCGGTGTGCGGCTGCGCCGCGTGGCGGGGCTTCGCCCGGCTGCGGGGGTGCCGTGGGTGGGTTTCCCCGTATCCCGCCCCTTCCCGGAAACCGGGGCTTTGCCCCGGGGCCCCGGGGTTGGTCCGGTGCGGGACGGTGGCCGGGTTGTGCCCACCAGGCGTCGCGAGCTCCGTTACGGGGTGGGCCGGAGCGTCGTGGCTGGTGTGGGTGGGTGGTTGCGTAGCAGGGCGGGCCCACGCCCCTCGCGGGGCTGCGAGTGCCCACAACACGGGGTGGGGGGTCTGGGGCGTTAGCCCTCAGGTTCGGGGAGGGGTGGGTTCGGGGAGAGTCCTGCGGACGGCCCGCAGCGGTGGTTAGTTCAGGCGGGCGCGGGCTGTGTGGGCTTCTTGGCGGATGGTTTCCGCTGCTTTGGGGTCCATTGGGGCGACCGTGTTCGCGTACTCCTCCAGTTCCGCCGCGCCGCCCAGGAAGTCGCCCCGGTCGACGAGGAGCCGGGCGCGTTCGTAGCGCAGCCGGGCCGGGTGGTGCGGGAGGAGCAGGGACAGCTCCACCGCCCAGAGCTGGACGTCCGTGCGTTCCGGGCGGGCCGCCGCCCAGGCGCGGATATTGCCCAGGATCCGCAGCACGATCTCCAGCGGATCCGCCGGCCGTAGCATCGTCTCCGACAGCGTCGCCCCCGTCGCCCCGGCGACCAGCAGCTCGACGTCGTGCTCGGTGAGCAGCCGACCGCCCGCGAAGGGGTCGACGAGGACATGATCACCGGTTGGATCGCCGAACCCCACGATGAAGTGGCCCGGCAGCGCGACCCCATAGACCGGTGCGCCCGCACGTCGGGCGACCTCGATCCACACCACGGACAGCAGGATCGGCAGCCCGCGCCGCCGCCGCAGCACCTCGCTGAGCAGCGAGGACTCCAGCCGCCGATAGTCGGCCGGGGTGCCGTGGAAGCCCTCCTGCTCACCAAGGAGCCCGGTCAGCGCGCGGGCCCAGGCCGCTGGAGTCCGCTGTGTGGCGAAGGGCAGCATCCCGGTCAGCCGGTCCAGTTCGACCTGCGCGCTGTCGATACCGTGCTCACCCGCTTCCGGGTCGGCCTCGGCGTTGATGAGCAGACAGAGCAGGGCGAGGTCGGGCCGCTCGGCGCGCGCGGCCTCCGCGAAGCGTTCCCGTGCCGTCTTGCTGTCCATGTACCGAGCCTTGTCAGTGTGGCCTTGTAGTGCGGCGTAGTGCGGCGTAGTGCGGCCTTGTCAGTGCTGGGGAGCCCGCCAGTGGTGGTAGGCGTGATGCGTGGCGAACCCCATCCCGTCATAGAGGGCGCGCGCACCCTCATTGTCGGTCTCTGCTTGGAGATAGGCGGCGGACGCTCCTTCGTCCAGCGCCTTACGGGCGAGCGCGGCCATCACCGCGCTGGCCAGCCCCTCCCGGCGGCGCGCCGGGTCGACCTCGACGGCGGTGAATCCGGCCCAGCGGCCGTCCACCACACAGCGCCCGATCGCAGCGGGCGGGCTGCCGGGCTCCTCACCCGGCACTGTCGCGAACCATACGGAAGGGCCGCCGCACAGCACCCGCAGAACGTCCGGCCCCGGCTGCCGGAAGCGCTGATAGCGGCGTAGCCAGGCATCGCCGATGGAACGGCTGAGCATGACCTGGGCGGTGCCGTCGTCCCGGTCCGCGAGCTGGGCCAGCCCGGCGATCCGTATCTCGGCGGTCGTCTCCCGTACCCAGCCGCGTTCGGCCAGCTCGGCGGCGAGCCGTTCATCCGTGTCCTCGGCTCCGGTGCTGAGCTGGATGTACGCGGGCAGCCCACGTACCGCGTACCAGTCGATGACCTGGGACAGCGCCTCGTCGAGGGGCACCCCGGGCGAACCCAGCGGCAGCACCGAGTTGGCGCGCCGGGTGAACCCGCCGGAGGCGCGCAGCTCCCAGTCCCCGAGCCGCTCGCTCTCCGCCGACGGCCAGGCCCGTGCCGCGACCCGCGCCAGCTCACGGGCGCCCGCAGCGGGCAGCCCCCGGCGCCGTGCCGGGGTGGCGGGAACGACCTTGCCCGCTACCAGCCGCGCTTCCGCGAGCCGGACCGCTACGCCGTCGCGCCGTGTGATACACAGCACACCGTGCGTCCACGATGTGAGCACACCGACCGTGTCGGTGAATTTCCCGGAGTGGTCTCCGGCTCCGGTCAAACTACGCACCGAGACACGTTTCCCCACGTCATCGGGGGTAATACGGATCTCAAGGCGTCCGCTCATGGTGAATTCCACGGTTCTGCTAGACCCTCCTGTTCGTCTGGTGCCCAGGAATGGCGATACTAGATGTGGGCATCGACGACGCCGCGCTCCCGCGCGAGATGAGCCCTACCGAGGAGGAACGACAGCGTGACCTACGTCATCGCGCAGCCTTGTGTCGATCTGAAGGACAAGGCCTGCATCGAGGAGTGCCCCGTCGACTGCATCTACGAGGGCCAGCGGTCCTTGTACATCCACCCGGACGAATGCGTCGACTGCGGGGCCTGTGAGCCGGTCTGCCCGGTCGAAGCGATCTTTTACGAGGACGACACTCCCGAGGAGTGGAAGGATTTCTACAAGGCGAACGTCGAGTTCTTCGATGAGCTCGGTTCGCCCGGTGGCGCCAGCAAGCTCGGCCTGATCGAGCGCGATCACCCCGTCATCGCCGCGCTTCCGCCGCAGGAGCACGACGAGTGAGCCAGCCGCGAGTGAATCAGCTGCGCTAGCCGCACCCGGTCCCGTATGGCAGACGCTGTACGGGACCGCGGTCTTTGTCAACGAGAAAGCGAGTCAGCCCCGTGCCCCCCGTCTCCTCCCGGCTGCCGGTCTTCCCCTGGGACCGCCTGGAGCCGTACAAGACGACCGCCGCCGCGCACCCGTACGGCATCGTCGATCTGTCCGTCGGTACGCCCGTGGACCCGGTCCCGGAGCTGATCCAGCGGGCGCTGGCCGGGGCGAGTAACCGGCCCGGCTATCCCACCGTGTGGGGCACCACCGAGCTGCGTGATGCGATCACCGGCTGGTGTGAGCGGCGGCTTGGGGCGCGCGGTGTCGAGCACACCAATGTTCTGCCGGTCCTCGGCTCCAAGGAGCTGGTGGCCTGGCTGCCGACCCAGCTGGGCCTGGGCCCGGGGGACCGCGTGGCGTATCCGCGGCTGGCCTATCCGACATACGAGGTCGGCGCGCGGCTGGCCGGCGCCGAACCGGTGGTCTATGACTCACCGACCGAGCTGGATCCTGCCGGGCTGAGGCTGCTCTGGCTCAACTCCCCGTCCAACCCGACGGGCCGGGTGCTGGCCAAGGAGGAGCTACGGGAGACGGTGGCCTGGGCCCGGGAGCACGGGGTGCTGGTCTTCAGCGATGAGTGCTACCTCGAGCTCGGCTGGGAGGCCGACCCGGTTTCCGTGCTGCACCCGGACGTCTGCGGCGGCAGCTTCGCGGGCCTGGTCGCGGTGCACTCGCTCTCCAAGCGCTCCAACCTGGCGGGCTACCGCGCGGCGTTCATCGCCGGTGACGCGGCGGTGCTCGGCGAGCTGCTGCAGATCCGTAAGCACGGCGGAATGATGACGCCCGCACCGGTGCAGGCGGCCACCGTGGTCGCGCTGGGCGATGACGCTCATGTCGTACAGCAGCGGGAGCGCTACGCCGCGCGCCGTTCCGCGCTGCGTGGGGCGCTGGAGCAGCAGGGCTTCCGCATTGAGCACAGCGAGGCTTCGCTGTATCTCTGGGCGACCCGGAATGAGCCCTGCTGGGACACGGTCGGCGAGCTGTCCAAGCAGGGCATCCTGGTCGCTCCGGGCGACTTCTACGGCCCGGCCGGTGAGCGGTTCGTACGGGTCGCCTTCACGGCTACGGACGAGCGGGTGGCCGAGGCGGTGCGGCGGCTGAACAGCTGACCGGGACAGCGACAGCTGACCGGGACAGCGGAAGGGCTCCGGGGACGGTGAGTCCCGGAGCCCTTCCGCTGAACGTGCTGGCTGGTGGTGCTGGGGTACGCGTCAGAGCGGGATACCGGCGACGGTGCCGCCGCCCTGGCCCAGCGAGGCGGTGCCCACCGCGTCGGTCGGCACCGCGTCGGCCACGTCGGTCGGCAGCCCGTCGACCGACAGGTTCTCGGTGACGGTCCGGACGGCCTTGCCGGGCAGATTGCTGACGTTGGCCTCGCCGGCGGCCTCCTGCACAAGCGGGAGGGCGGACTTGCCCAGGCTGCCCGCGACCTGACCTGCGGCCGGGACGCCGTGCCTGACTACCTCGCTGCCGACCTCCCCGGCCACGACGCTGGTGGTCTGTGCCGTTTCATCAACGGTGTTGCCCAGCTGGTCACCGTCCGCCTTCTCCACAGTCTCCAGTGCGCCCAACCCGCCCAGCTGCGGAGCCGGCGGGACATCCACGGCATTGGCCGACCCGGCGGCCGCACCGACGACGGAGACGGCGCCCGCGGCTGACAGCAGGGCGCTCTTAGCGATCCGGCGCGTGAGGGACATGTTGCTCCTTTGACGGAGAGGTGTATTTCGGGACTCCGGGGCAGTGCCCGGTCAGACGCAGTGCCTATCGCGTCGGATGCCCGGAAAGTTGCGGCCCGCGCAGGTAAAGGATTGGCAATGCGTCGCATCATATGGGTAGGGCAAAGTGGGCAATCGGTGCAGCGTGCTGAGTCGCTCAAGGGCGGTAGAACCCAGTAGGGACAAGGGTTGTGACGGTTGCGGGAGCCGCCTGCGCGGGGGAGGGGGCCGAAGTCAGCCTGCCGTGTGGGAAAGTGACTCCTTCGAGGTAATCCGCCGGGCTACCTCGCCAGTGTGAGGCGTACTTCCGTGCTTGCTGAACTATCGTTTTTTCGCCAGCCGTCAGCGGAATTCCGGGCGTCCCAGACGAGCTTTCCGTAAGAGATGCGTTCGATGCCCAACTCGGACGCGTTGGCCAGCGCCCAGTGCGCCAGCTCCCAGCCTCGCCGGGACGTGCCGGCCGGTCCCGCCTTGGCGTTATCGGCGGACCGCGCGGTCGCGCGCACCGGGATCGATATGACACCCGACGGCGCGCTACGGCCCGCGCTGGTCCCGCTGTCCGTGGGCAGTACGTCCTCGCCGAACTCCCGTGTGAGCTTCTGGCGGACCCGGGCCGTGTCGCCCGGCCGTGGTTCGCCGCTGCCGGTGCAGTTGAGCGTGGCGGCCCGGCGACCGGTGAGTGCGGCGGTGAGCTGGGCGGCCCGTGGCTCATGCTTGGCGTACGCCTGCGGGAAGCCGCTGAGCTGCACCTTCTGGGCGGCGACGGTGAGCGGGAGCCGGGTGTAACCCGGGATCTCCACCAGGTGGTCATAGAACTTCCCGGCCGAGTAGACCGGGTCAAGGATCTGCTCGGCCGAGCCCCAACCCTGGGAAGGGCGCTGCTGGAAGAGGCCGACGGAGTCGCGGTCGCCGTAGTCGATATTGCGCAGCGCCGACTCCTGCAGCGCGGTGGCCAGCGCTATCGTCACCGCCCGCTCAGGCAGTCCACGGGAGGCGGCGACCGCCTGGATGGTCGCCGCGTTGCGCGCCATCTGCGGCTCGATCTCATACGGCTGCTCGCCGTCCACCCCCCGCACCACACAGCGGGGCGGGCCGTGCTCGGTGGACTTGTAGTGCACCACCAGGTAGCCGACGAGCCCGAGCAGCACAACGCACGCGCCGACGGTCCGCGCCCGCCGTCCGCCCCCTTTCGCCTGCCGCTTTGCCATGCCGCAACCTTATCGGTGGCCCCGGTAGGCTCATCCGCATGGCGCCGAACAAGCTCGACCTCCAGCAGGATGCCGCGCGGCTCACCGCGCAGCTCGTCGACTTCCCCTCGGAGAGCGGGGACGAAAAGGCCCTTGCGGACGCGATCGAGCAGGCGCTGGGCGGGCTACCGCATCTCACCGTGCTGCGGCACGGCAACAACATCGTCGCCCGCACCGAGCTCGGCTGCGCCGAGCGCGTCATCCTCGCCGGGCATATCGACACCGTGCCGATCGCGGCGAATGTCCCGTCCCGGCTCGATGAGCACGGGGTGCTGTGGGGCTGCGGCACCTCGGATATGAAGTCCGGTGTGGCCGTACAGCTGCGGATCGCCGCCACGGTTCCGGAACCGAACCGCGATCTCACCTTCGTCTTCTACGACAACGAAGAGGTCGCCGCCCACCTCAACGGTCTCGGCAAGGTCGCCGCGGCCCACCCCGACTGGCTGGCCGGGGACTTCGCCGTGCTCCTCGAGCCCTCCAGCGGCGAGGTCGAGGGCGGCTGCCAGGGCACGCTCCGGGTGCTGCTGCGCACGGAGGGCCAGCGTGCCCACTCCGCCCGCAGCTGGATGGGCGAGAACGCCGTCCACGGCGCCGCCCCGGTCCTGGCGAAGCTCGCCGCGTATGAGCCGCGCCGGGTCCTCATCGACGGCCTCGAATACCGCGAGGGCCTCAACGCGGTCCGTATCGAGGGCGGTGTCGCGGGCAACGTCATCCCGGATGTCTGCACGGTGACCGTCAACTACCGCTACGCCCCTGACCTCACCGGTGAGCAGGCCCTCGCACATGTCCGCGAGGTCTTCGCGGACTGCGGGGTGGCGGAGCTGACCGTAGACGATCACTCCGGTGCGGCCCTCCCGGGCCTGAACCACCCGGCGGCGGCCGCGTTTATGGCGGCGGTCGGCGGCACGCCCCAGCCGAAGTTCGGCTGGACGGACGTCTCCCGCTTCAGCGCGCTGGGGGTTCCCGCGGTGAATTACGGGCCGGGGGAGCCGAATCTGGCGCACAAGGTGGATGAGCGGGTGGAGACGGGGCAGGTCCTGCGCTGTGAGGCCCGCCTGCGCTCCTGGCTGACCGGGTAAGCCATGCGCGGCTCCGCCGCGGGTGCCGGGGCTTCGCCCGGTTTGCGGGGGTGCCGTGGGTGGGTTTCCCCGTATCCCGCCCCTTCCCGGAAACCGGGGCTTCGCCCCGGGGCCCGGGGGTGGCCCGGTGCGGGCCGGTGGGCGGTGTTGTGCCCACCCGTTCCGCCCTGCGGAACGACTGCCCACAACGGGGTGGGGGTCTGGGGGCGGCAGCCCCCGGTTCCGGGGAGGGGTGGGAATTGGGGAGTCCCCCGGGGCGGGGTTTCGTCCGGAATTCTGTTGAACGTCACTTCCGCCTGCGTACGCTTGCCGAAAGATCGAAGCCGGAGGGAGCACAATATGGGCAGCTCGGCGGATGAGCGGAAGCTCCAGGAGCAGCGGCTGGGGCCGGTGGTGCGTCGCCGTGGGCAGATGCAGCCCGGGACCACGGACCAGCGACTGCTGGACACGGTCGGCCCTTCCGACTTCATCCACAAGGACCCGTGGCGGGTCATGCGGATCCAGTCGGAGTTCGTCGAAGGCTTCGGCGCGCTCGCCGAGGTCGGCCCCGCAGCGAGCGTCTTCGGCTCCGCCCGTACGCCGGTGGGCACCCCGGAGTACGAGACGGGCGTAGCCATTGGCCGGGCGCTGGCCGAGGCCGGATTCGCGGTCATCACCGGCGGTGGGCCAGGAGTCATGGAGGCCGCGAACCGTGGCGCCTACGAGGCGGGTGGCACCTCCGTAGGGCTCGGTATCGAGCTGCCCTTTGAGCAGGGGCTCAACAAGTACGTCGATCTCGGGGTCAACTTCCGGTACTTCTTTGTGCGGAAGACGTGCTTTGTGAAGTATGCCCAGGGTTTTATCGTTCTCCCCGGCGGCCTCGGCACCCTGGACGAGCTCTTTGAGGCGCTGACCCTCGTACAGACACGGAAGGTCACTCGCTTTCCGATCGTTCTCTACGGCTCGGAGTACTGGGCGGGTCTGCTCGCCTGGCTGCGGGACACCGCCGTGGGCGGGGGCAAGCTCACGGCCAGGGATCTGGAGCTGGTACACCTCACCGACGATGTGGATGAGGCGGTCGAGCTGATCACCAAGTAGGTCCTGCGCAGGTCCCTACGCCAGTCCCCGGCGGGCCACCGCCGGGGGCCGGTGGCCCGCGATGGCGGCGACCATCTCCAGCACCTGCCGGGTCTCGGCGACCTCATGCACGCGGTAGACGTGGGCGCCGAGCCAGGCGGAGACGGCGGTGGTGGCCAGCGTGCCGGTCAGCCGTTCCTTGAGTGGTTTGTCCAGGGTCTCGCCGACGAAGTCCTTGTTGGACAGGGAGACCAGCACGGGCCAGCCGGTCGCCGCCATCTCACCGAGCCGACGGGTCGCCTCCAGCGAGTGCCGGGTGGACTTCCCGAAGTCATGCCCCGGATCGATCAAGATCGCGTCGCGCCGTACGCCGACGTCGACCGCGCGTTCCGCGAGTCCGACGGTGACCCGCAGGATGTCGGCCATGACGTCGTCATACGTCACCCGGTGCGGACGTGTGCGCGGCTCCGCGCCGCCCGCGTGGGTGCAGACGAGGCCCACGTGATAGCGCGCGGCGACCTCGGCGAGCCGCGGATCCACGCCGCCCCAGGCGTCGTTGAGCAGGTCGGCCCCGGCCTCGCAGACCGCCTCGCCGACCTCGTGCCGCCAGGTGTCGACGCTGATCACCACATCGGGGTACCGCCTGCGCACCTCGGCGACAAACCCGACCGTGCGACGTACTTCCTCCTCGGCGGAGACCTCCTCACCGGGACCGGCCTTGACCCCGCCGATGTCGACGATCGCGGCGCCCTCGGCCACCGCCTGCTCGACGCGGGCGAGTGCGGGCTCATCGCGGAAGGTGGCGCCCTGGTCGTAGAAGGAGTCCGGTGTCCGGTTCACGATCGCCATGATCACCGGCTCATGCTCCCCGAACTCTCGCCGTCCCAGCCGCAGCATCCGCCGTCCTTTCCTCTGCCGACCGTTCTGCGTTCTACGCTCTGCGCTCTACAGCCGACCCTATGCCGGATCCGCTGATGGTCAGTGGGGCATGGCACGATCGGGGAGAACGTTTACGACGGACTCCGGGGAGATGGCCGTGTTCTGGTTTCTGCTGATCGCGATGCTCGTGGTGGTCGCCACGGTCACGCTGGCCGTCGTGGGGAGCGGTGACGGGACCGGTCACACGGTGAGCGGGGGGCTGGCCGACGTAACGCCGGACCGGCTGATGGCGACGCTCCCGGTGAACCGGCCGGTGGGGCGTGCGGATGTGGAGTCGTTGCGGCTGCCGCTCGCGCTGCGGGGGTATCGCATGGCCGATGTGGACGAGGTGCTCGACCGGCTCGGCGCCGAGCTGGCCGAGAGGGACGCGCGCATCGCTGAGCTGGAGTCCGCGCTCGCGGGTGCGCAGGCCGCGGCCATGGGGCGCACGGACTTCTTCAAGGCGCCCGGCGCGGCCGGGGAAGCGCAGCGGTGAGCGGCGCGCTGGCGGGCCCGGACGGACGGCTCCGCTGCCCATGGGGAGCGGAGCCGGAGGACTACGCCGCGTACCACGACACCGAGTGGGGCCGCCCGGTACGGGGCGACAACGCGCTGTATGAACGGCTGTGTCTGGAGGCCTTCCAGTCCGGGCTCTCCTGGCTGACGATCCTCCGGCGCCGGGAGGGCTTCCGGGCCGCCTTCGCGGGCTTCAAGATCGCCGAGGTGGCGGCGTTCACGGAGGCCGACCGCGAGCGGCTGCTCGCGGACCCGGGCATCATCCGCAACCGCGCCAAGATCGACGCGGCGATCGGCAATGCGCGGGTCCTCGCGGGATGGGGTGAGGGCGAGCTGGACGCCCTGCTCTGGTCGTATGCGCCGCCGCCGCGGTCCGTCCGCCCGGCTCCGGTCACGCTGGCCGATGTCCCGGCCAGCACCCCGGAGTCCTCGGCGCTCGCCAAGGAGCTCAAGAAGCGCGGCCTCCGCTTTGTCGGGCCCACCACGGCCTATGCCCTGATGCAGGCCTGCGGCCTGGTCAACGACCACGTGGCCACCTGCGACTTCAGGGACAGCAGCGTTGGGCTCAGCGGCCGGTGAACTTCGGGGTCTCCTTTTTGACGAACGCCTCCACCGCGATCTGGTGGTCCTCCGAACCGCCGGCGCGGAGTTGAAGCTCGCTCTCCTTGGCCAGCGTGTCGGCCAGCGAGTGGGACGCCCCGTAGGCGAGGGACTCCTTGATCGCGGCATACGCGGCCGTCGGACCCTCGGCGAGCCGACGTGCCACCGCCGCCGCCTCGGCGGGCAGCTCGTCCGCTGGGACCACCCGGTTCGCCAGGCCCAGCTCCAGCGCCTCCGGCGCCTTCACACTGCGCGGGAAGAGCAGCAGGTCGGCGGCGCGGCTCGGACCCACCAGACGTGGCAGGGTCCAGGACATGCCGGAGTCGGTGGACAGGGCGACACCGGCGAAGGAGGTGTTGAACGCGGCGGTGTCGGCGAGCACCCGGTAGTCCGCCGCGAAGGCGAAGCCCGCACCCGCACCCGCCGCGACGCCGTTCACGCCCGCCACGACCGGCTTCGGCATGGTGGCGATGGCCAGGATGATGGGGTTGTAGTGCTCGTCAACCGTGTTCAGCGCGCCACCGCCGCTCATCTGAAGCGCGCTGATGTGCTCCTTGAGGTCCTGTCCCACGCAGAAGGCCCGGCCGCTGCCGGTCAGCAGCACAGCCCGTACCGCGGGATCCTCCGCCGCCTGCCGGAGTGCGTCCCGCAGAGCGACCTTCGCCTCGGTATTGAGGGAGTTCATCGCATCCGGGCGGTTCAGGGTGACGGTCGCGAGACCCTCGATTACGTCATAGATCACGGTGTCGGCCATGGGGCACAGCATGACGGAGATCGCCGGGGTCCGACATACGGGCGAGGATGTGACCTGCGTCAAATCAGCCAGGGGCGCGGATGGCGCAGTATCGCAGCTCGATCGCCGAATTGGGTGGTTTTGCGCGAGCGCGTTGCAGAGTAGATGCAGACCGATGTTGGTCTTTGGGTCATGGCATGCGGGATAATGACTGAGAAGCAATGTGTTCGATGCCGGTGACACCTGGGTTGTCGGCTGCGATGAGCTGGTTTCAGGAAGGGGAACGAGCATGGCGGCCATGAAGCCGCGGACGGGCGATGGCCCGCTCGAGGTGACCAAGGAGGGGCGGGGCATCATCATGCGCGTTCCGCTCGAAGGCGGTGGGCGACTCGTCGTCGAGCTGACCCCAGATGAAGCGGTCGCACTCGGTGAGGAACTGAAGAAGGTCTGCGACTGATCTCAACACCGGCGCCTCAGCAAGCCGTAATAAATCCGCTGTCCCCGGAGCGTCCCCACGCCCCGGGGACAGCGGCGTTTCCGGTCCTGGTGACAAGCCCCCTCACCGGACACCCCTATCGCAGTTCGCGCTTGACGGCGCAGAGCAGGCCGTCGCCCACCGGCAGCAGCGAGGGCAGCAGTGACGCGCTGTCCCGGACCGTGCGCAGCAGTTCACGCAGCCTCAGTACCTCGGCCGGCTGCGCGGCGGAATCGATGGTGCGGCCATCCGCGAAGACACCCTCAAAGCAGACCAGACCGCCAGGCCGCAGCAGGCGCAACGATTCGCCGAGATAGTCCAGGCACTCCATCCGGTCGCCATCACAGAAGACGAGGTCATAGCCGCCGTCCGCGAGCCGGGGCAGCACATCGAGCGCACGGCCCGGGATAAAGCGGGCCCGGTTTCCGGCGAAGCCAGCCGCGCGGAAGGCCTGGCGGGCGAACTGTTGCCGTTCCGGTTCGATATCAACGGTCGTCAGCACACCGTCGGGCCGCATTCCGTGCAGCAGATGAATTCCGGAGACCCCGGTTCCGGTGCCGATCTCCGCGACGGCCTTGGCATCCGTCGCGGCGGCCAGCAGCCGCAGCGCCGCACCGGTTCCATCCGACACCGAGCGCAGCCCTGCCTCCCGGGCCCGGTCACGGGCCCAGCTCAGCGCGACGTTCGCCGCGTTCTCGCCGCTCACAGCGCTCTCGGCGCCGTACGCATCGGCGAACGCCCAGCTCGTCTGCCGGTTGCCGGTAATTTCCCTCTCCTGTCCCCGTGGACCCCCTGGACTACGCATCCGTGACTGTATCCGCTGCCATGGGAACCCGCTGATGGGACCGCGCGTTGAAATGACTGGACAGCTGTGAGCGGTCGCGGGGGGCCTGGCAGATGACACAGGACCAAAAGCAGGTTAAAAATGCTTATCCGGAGCTAACGGGCGAGGTGGCTATGGTAGGGACTCCACTGGACACCACCAGAGCCAACAGGGGAGGTGCGGCTTCGACCAGTGACCGAGGGGTGCTCAGGCGCTTCCGCCGGTCTTTCGTCAAGCCAACATCCGTGACCTACACCGCTGACCGCAGCCATGCCACCGACACCGCGTCCTCCGCGGCCCCGTCAGTTCCGACGGCGACCGCGACCTTCTCCACCGATGCGGACAGTAAGGCGTGGACCCCTCCTTCCTGGGAGGAGATCGTCAGCACGCACAGCTCACGGGTGTACCGCCTCGCGTATCGACTGACCGGAAACCAGCACGACGCCGAGGATCTCACTCAGGAGGTCTTCGTCCGGGTCTTCCGTTCGCTGTCCACCTACACCCCCGGCACCTTCGAGGGGTGGCTGCACCGCATCACCACCAATCTCTTCCTGGACATGGTGCGGCGTAAGCAGCGGATCCGTTTTGACGCGCTCGGGGATGACGCCGCCGAGCGGCTGCCGAGCCGTGAGCCCTCACCACAGCAGCACTTCAACGACACCCACTTCGACGCCGATGTGCAGCAGGCGCTGGACACCCTCGCGCCGGAGTTCCGGGCCGCGGTGGTGCTCTGTGACATCGAGGGGCTGTCCTATGAGGAGATCGCCGCGACGCTCGGCGTGAAGCTCGGCACGGTCCGCAGCCGTATCCACCGTGGCCGTTCCCATCTGCGTAAGGCGCTTCAACATCGCTCGCCCGAGCACCGCGCTGAGCAGCGCGCGCTGGCGGCGGTGGCGGCCGGGGCGGGGGCGGGAGAGGGCGGTACCGAGTGAGTGCCACAGCCGAGCAGCATCTGGGTGACCGTCTCGCGGCACTGATCGACGGTGAGCTGGGCCATGAGTCCCGGGAGCGCGTCCTCGCCCATCTGGCGACCTGCCACAACTGCAAGGCGGAGGCGGACGCCCAGCGCAGGGTCAAGAGCGTCTTCGCCGATACGGCGCCGCCCGGGCCGTCCGATGGACTGCTCGCCCGGCTTCAGATGCTGCCAGCGGGCGGTGATGACCGCACCAGCGCTGACCCCGCCGGACCGGAAGGTCCGGCGGGGTCCGGCTGGGGCTTCTCGTATCTGCCGTCCGGCAGCGTGCTCGCGCCACAGCGTGGCTTCCGTATCCATGAGGCGGACCGTGCGGCGGCCGCCCGGCGGGCCAGCCGCCGGTTCGCCTTCGCCGCGGCGGGCGCGTTCTCACTGGCTGCCGTCGCCATCGGCGGCGCGCTGAACACCTCGTCCTCCGGTGGCTCCTCGGTCTCCGCGGCCGGCGGGCCGAGCGCCAGTCCGCTGCGTACGGCGGCCACGGGCGTGGACCACCGCACCGAGCGCCGTGGCTCCGGGGGGCTCACCGCCCAGGGAGAGCGTGCCGTTCAGCCGCCGCTGACACCCACGGGAAACGGCGCGGCCATAGCGCCGACTGGCGGTCACTACCTCCCGCTGCTCGGCTCCGCCGCCATGCTGCACCCGCCTCTCATACGGTCCGCCTACCCGGCCGAGCGTGGGATGCGGCTGACCCCGGCCCCGGTCTACACCCGGCCGCCGCAGACGCCGGAACCGACTCCGGCAGCCACCCCCATGGGGTCCACACCGAACCGCTGACCTCCCGGCCCCCTGCGCGCCGCGCCGCTCACCTGGTTGAATCTGTGCGGCGGTGCGGGCACGCGGGCGAAGCATGGGGAGAGCATGGACAAGGCGAAGGCCACGGGGATGAAGCCGAAGTGGTGGAGCCGCCCACATCGGCCGGCTGACGCGGAGCCGGAGCAGCCGGCGACGGAGGACCCCGGCCGTGACGACCAACCGTCGCCGAAGCCCCTCCACGGCGAGGACCCGTACGGCACTCCGCCGTACGGCGGCCCGGGCCCCTGGGCGCCGGCGCCACCGGTGCAGCATCCGCACGCCACGCCGCCGCGGGGCGTACAGCTCCCGCCCTCGCTTCCGTCCGGGGCGCCACAGTCCTCGACGCCCGCGCACGGCACCCCCCTGCCCGCTCCCGGGCAGCAGTCCGTACCACCCGCGCAGCCGCCGTCGTGGCAGCGGTACGACCCCTGGGCCGCCCCGCCGGAGCCCGGATCCCAGCACACGCTGCCGGGCGGGGAGAACGGTGCGGGGCGCCGGGGGCGCCGCCAGGGCATCATCGCTGGGGCGATCGCGCTGGCCCTGGTCGCGGGCGTGGCCGGTGGCGTGGTGGGCGCGTACCTCGAGCGCACCGGCGGCCTGGGCGCGGTGACCCTGCCCCAGGCACCCGCCGAGGACGCGAAGCGGACCAGCGACAGCGTCGCCGGTATCGCCGCCGCGACCCTGCCCGGTGTGGTCACGCTGCATGTGCGGGGAGGGGGAGAGCAGGGCACCGGCACCGGCTTTGTGCTGGACCAGCGGGGGCACATCCTCACCAATCACCATGTGGTGGGCCCGGAGAGCGCGGACGGCCGGATACAGGTCACGTTCAGCGGTGGTGAGACCGCGACCGCCCGGGTCATCGGCGGGGACAGCGGCTATGACCTCGCGGTGGTGAAGGTGGACGGTATCGCCGGGCTGAAGCCGCTGCCGCTGGGGAATTCCGACTCGGTACGGGTCGGCGACCCGGTCGTGGCGATCGGCGCCCCCTTCGATCTGGCCGGAACGGTGACCTCCGGAATCATCAGCGCGAAGGAGCGCCCCATCACCGCGGGCGGCCAGCGGGACGGCAGCGACATCAGCTATGTGAACGCCCTGCAGACCGACGCCCCGATCAACCCGGGGAACTCCGGTGGCCCCTTGGTGGACGCCAAGGGCCGGGTGATCGGGATCAACAGCGCCATCCGGGCCGCCACTAGCGGCTCCGGCGTGCCCGGTGACCGGCCGGGCGGCTCCATCGGACTCGGCTTCGCCATCCCGATCAACCAGGGCAAGCGGGTGGCGGAAGAACTGATCAACACCGGCAGGGCGACCCACCCGGTGATCGGTGTCAGCCTCGATATGTCCTACACGGGCGATGGTGCCCGGGTCGGCACCCCGGACGGTGTGGACGGCCCGGCGGTGGTTCCCGGCGGCCCCGGCGACAAGGCGGGGATTGAGGAAGGCGACATCATCACCGCGGTCGACGGAGTCCGGGTGCGGGGCGGCGAGGAGCTGATTGTCAGAATCCGCAGCCACCGGCCCGGCGACCAGCTGGAGCTGACAGTTGAACGGAGCGGCGAGGAGCAATCCATCGAGGTGACTTTGGGCACGGCGAGTGATGAATGACCGCACTTGATGAGGGTTATTCAGCTGGGCGACTCCCGCCCGTGGGTGAGGTGCGGGTACCGTGAGTTCCGGACTCTGGCTGATTGGGTCACAGACGTACTGAGGGAGCGGCAAGGTGTTCTTGGATATAGGACCCCTCGAGCTGGCTGTGCTCATCATTCTTGCTGTGCTCATCTTCGGGCCCGAGAAGCTGCCCAAGATGATCCAGGATGTCGCCTCGTTCATCCGCAAGGTCAAGAACTTCTCGGACAGCGCCCGGGATGACATCCGTTCGGAATTGGGCCCGGAGTTCAAGGACTTCGAGTTCGAGGATCTGCACCCGAAGAAGTTCGCGCAGAAGCACCTCCTCGACAATGACGAGCTGGGACTCAAGGAGATACGTAACGGCTTCGATGTCCGCAAGGAGCTGGCTGAGGTCACGGACGCGGTGAACATCCGGGAGACGGGCTCGGCGCCGGAGCCCGGTGGTGCCCCCGGGGGGCCATCTGGCGGTACGCCCGACCTGCGCAAGAGGGACGCACCGGCCAGAACCGAGCTCCCGCCTTTTGACTCGGATGCCACCTGACGCCCACTGGTACGCCCCCTCGGCACGCCCCGTGACCCCGCCCGATCTTCCGGCATGCCCAACACGAGCGGTCCGGGTAGCTATCCTCCCTGTGTCCGGGGTCGGGCCGTCCGAAGGGGGGCAGGCCGCCCACGACACAGGGCAATGAGGAGGCTTCGCGCATATGGAGACGACGAGTCGGGCAGCGGCGCAGGAATGCGTTCAGGTCCCGCGCGCTCCACGCCGCGCGGTAGACGGCTATCTGATGGCCGGCTTTCCGTGGTACGGCCTGGATGAGGCTTTCACCGGGCCACGCTGGCTCATGCAGGTTGGATCGGCAGCGGACGGGACCGTGGAGCACGGCTCCACGGGGCATGGCGAGGAGCCCTCGCTCCGGGTGGAAACCAGCCCGGACAACCAGCGCTTCGCGGTGGTCGTGACGGTCGCCAGCCGCCCCGTGCGGCGCAGTGCGGACGGCACCGGGGTCCTGGAGGCGACATCCGTCTCCTCGGCGGCCTGGCTGGCCGGTTCGGGGCTGCTGTCCTGCACCTGGCCCACGCAGATGGACCGTGGGCTGCGGCAGGACTGGCTGGACCAGCAGACCGCGCTCGCCTGGGACCTCGCGGACAGTCTGGGCGGCGATGCCTGGAACACGCTGTCGCTGCCGGTGGATGGGGCGCCGACTGACTTCCACTACCGGGAGTCGGAGTACGGATGGGTGCTTGCCGGGTCTGCGGGGGAAGGGGTGCATCTTGGGGCGTACGGGCGTGGGATGAGCGCGTACGGTCTGGGGTTCTCGGTGATCAAGGACATCACCGAGTACGAACACTGAGCGGGGCACCCCCGGCACGTTGTCTTGACGGCTGAGCACCATTGCCGGGTGCCGGTGGGGCTTCCCCGATCCCGCCCCTTCCCGAAACTGGGGGCTCCGCCCCCAGACCCCCACAGCGTTGTGGGCACTCGGTCCGCCCGAGTGTTGTGGGCACTCGCAGCCCCGCGAGGGGCTGTGGGTGGGCACAACCCGGCCACCGGCCCGCACCGGGCCAACCCCGGGGCTCGGGGCGAAGCCCCGGTTCCGGGAAGGGGCGGGCATCGGGGAAGAGCCCCCACACAGCGGAGCCGGAAAACCGGTGGAGCCGTGGCTGTCTGCGGGTCAGAACTTGTTTCGGGGGGTCAGGCCCAGGGACATGCCCTGCAGGCCACGCTGGCGGCCACCAAGCTTCCCCGCGACGGCGCGAAGCGCCGCGCCCGCCGGGCACTCGGGGTCGGTCAGCACCACCGGCTTGCCCTCGTCGCTGCCCTCCCGGAGGCGAACGTCAATCGGGATGGAGCCAAGGAGTGGCACCTGGGCGCCCGTCGTCTGCGTCAGGCCGTCGGCAACCCGCTGGCCGCCCCCCGTGCCGAAGACGTCGACCATCTCATCGCAGTGCGGGCACGGCAGCCCCGACATGTTCTCCACCACGCCGACGATCTTCTGATGGGTCTGCACCGCGATGGAACCGGCCCGCTCGGCGACCTCCGCAGCGGCCTGCTGCGGGGTGGTGACCACCAGAATCTCGGCGTTGGGCACCAGCTGGGCCACCGAGATGGCGATATCGCCGGTACCGGGCGGCAGGTCGAGCAGCAGCACATCCAGGTCGCCCCAGTAGACATCGGCCAGGAACTGCTGCAGCGCACGGTGCAGCATCGGGCCGCGCCAGACCACCGGTGCGTTGCCCGGTGTGAACATACCGATCGAGATGACCTTCACACCGTTCGCCGACGGCGGCATGATCATGTCCTCGACCTGGGTGGGGCGGCGGCCCTCCGTGCCCAGCATCCGGGGAACGGAGTGGCCGTAGATGTCCGCGTCCACAACGCCGACCTTCAGCCCGTCGGCGGCCATCGCCGCCGCGATATTGACGGTGACGGAGGACTTGCCCACCCCGCCCTTGCCGGAGGCCACGCAGTACACCCGGGTCAGCGAGCTCGGCTGGGCGAAGGGCACCTCGCGCTCGGCCTGGCCGCCGCGCAGCGAGGCCGCCAGCTCGCGCCGCTGCTCATCGCTCATCACATCGAGCTCGACCTGGACACCGGTGACGCCCTCGACACCCTGGACCGCCTCGGTCACCCGGGAGGTGATCGTCTCGCGCATCGGGCAGCCGGAGACGGTGAGATAGACCGCCACGGCGACCGCGCCGTCCGCCGCGATCTCGACGGATTTGACCATGCCCAGATCGGTGATGGGGCGATTGATCTCAGGGTCGTTCACCGTTGCGAGCGCGGCGCGCACCGCTTCCTCAGTGGGAGCGGTGCGGTACGTGTCGGTAGCCATACCCCCGATGGTACGGCGAGCGGGCGGCTCCCCCGAAGGGGCCCGGAAGCGTTCTCGGTCACTCAGCGGCGCGGGCACCGGGCCACTTCGCCGTGGCGCGCCTGGCCACGGGTAAGGTGCCGTTGCCATGCCGCACGCCCTGGGAGGAAGAGCTGACGTGACCGTATTCGCCCGCACCCGGAGTGCGGCTCTTGCGGGGGCGATCTGTGCGGGCCTGACGGCCGTGCTCGTGGGGTGCGGAGGCGGTGAGGAGGACCCCGACGAGGGCACCAACGGCCTCGGCAAGCTCTCCGCCCCGAAGATCGAGCGCAAGGCCCGCCAGGCCGCTGAGTCCGCGGACGCGGTACGGCTGTCGGGCAGCGTGGTCAGCAAGGGGCACACCTACCGGCTCGACATGCGGCTCAAGGACAACGGCGGGGTGGGTGAGGTCTCCACCAAGGGCGGTTCACGCTTTGAGCTGCTGCGGGTCGACAAGGATCTCTATCTGAAGGCCGACGCTGACTTCTGGGTCCACCAGGAGCAGGGCGGCAAAGAGCCCTCCAAGAGCGACCGGGAAGCGGCCCGCAAGCTGGAGGGCAAGTATGTGAAGGTCCCGCCCGGTGACCCCGCGTACAAGCAGCTCAGCGGCTTCACCGAGATGGAGATCCTGCTGGACGGGCTGCTCACCCTGGAGGGCAAGCGGGAGACCGGCGACCGGAACGAGGTCAGCGGTGTGAAGACCATCCAGATTCAGGCGGGCCAGGGCAGAGGTGGCACGCTGGAGGTCTCGCTGATCGGCACCCCGTATCCGCTGCGGCTGGAGCGCGGTGGCGGCGCGGGAGCGGTCGAGATGGCCGACTGGAACAAGGAGTTCTCGCTGCGGGCGCCGAACAAGGACCAGATCGTCGACTACGGCAAGCAGATCGCCGCGTCCGACTAGCGTCCTGGCGTCCGGCTAGCGCTTCTTACGGCTCCGGCCCAGCAGCTTCGGCAGCCCCGCCGGGATCGGGCGGCGGGTCGTAGCGCCGGTCGGCAGCGGTGCCGCGGCCGTCGGCCCGTCCGGCATCGCACCGGGTTCCTGCAGCGGATCGCCCGCGGGCTCCAGCCGCAGCACCCGGCACTCCCGGGCCCACCGCTCGGTCACCGTCTCGGAGTCCGGGGCGTTCAGCCGCTTGCCCTTGAGCTCAGCGGCCGCCGCCTCCCAGGGCTCGCTGCCCGGCGTCAGCTCCACCACCCGGGCGGGCCATACGATCAGCCGTCCGCCCTTGTCCTTGCTCCGCGCGGTGACGGTGGCCGTACCACCGTCGATGAGCCCCAGCGCGGCCAGCGGCTGCTCCTGCGGGCCCTCCCC
The DNA here is from genome assembly GCF_021216675.1 of Streptomyces gobiensis. NCBI lineage: Bacteria > Bacillati > Actinomycetota > Actinomycetes > Kitasatosporales > Streptomycetaceae > Streptomyces > Streptomyces gobiensis. The sequence goes on from NZ_CP086120.1 coordinate 3,912,022, forward strand.
GACCAGACACACCGCCCCGTCATGCCATACGTGCCACAGCGCCCGCGCCGGGCCCTCGGGCCCGCGCACCCACACCAGCGCGGACTTCTTCGCGGACTCCTCGATGAGCGCCCGTGTGAACAGAGGAGGCTTCTCAGCGGCGTCGGTCATATGCAGACCCTACCGCGCGGCGCTGTCCCGGAGACTGGACAGTCAGTACCTCAAGGCCAGTACGCGCCTTACGCTATGGGACCGCAGCTCGACCCTCCCCAGAGCCGTGCCCCATACGAGGAGCGCCTGTGCGTACCGCTGAGCAGCACGCCGCCCTGCCCGTCCCGACGGCGCCGCCCACGCCTCGGGGCACCGGTGTGGACCTCTTCCTGCTCGCGATCGCCATCTCCGGTATCTCCCTCTCCGCACCGCTGATCGCGGCCACCGCCGCCCCCGCTCTGGCCATCGCCTTCTGGCGCAACGCCATGGCGGTCGGCGCGCTGACTCCCCTGGCGCTCATACGGCACCGGGGCGAGCTGCGGACCATGAGCCGCCGCACGGTTCTGCTCGCCGGGGCCGCCGGTGCGCTGCTCGCGCTGCACTTCGCGCTCTGGCTGCCCAGCCTCCATATGACCTCGGTCGCCTCCTCCACGGCGCTGGTGACCACCACCCCGATCTGGACGACGCTCCTGCTGCGCATACGCGGTCATCGGCCGCCCGCCATGGTCTGGGCGGGCACGGCGGTCGCCTTCGCCGGTGTCATCCTGCTGACCGGCGTCGACCTCTCCCTCTCACCACGCGCCCTCGCCGGTGACGCCCTCGCCCTGGCGGGCGGTATGGCGGCGGCCGGCTATGTCCTCATCGGCGCCGAGGTGCGCCGTACGGTGTCCACCACCGCGTACACCTTCCTCTGCTACACGACGACGGCCGTGCTGCTGCTCATCACCTGCGTAGTCGCCGGAGCAGACCTCGGTGGCTACAGCGGTGCGACCTGGCTCAAGCTCGCGGTGCTCACCGTCGCCGCCCAGCTGCTGGGCCACTCCCTGCTCAACCGGGTCGTCCGGGGCCTGGGCCCCTCCGTGACCTCTACGGCGATTCTGCTGGAGACCCCGGGCGCGGCCCTGATCGCGGCGCTCTGGCTGGGCCAGACCCCGCCCGTGGTCGCGTATCCCGCACTGGGCGTGATCCTGCTCGGGCTGCTCCTCGTCATCAGAGGCAACCGCGCCGGATCATAGACTCATCGCATGACTCGCGTTCTCGAACTGGTCGAAGCCCGGCTGCGCTCAGCTCTCGGCGAGCCCGACGCCCGGGCCGCGGTGACCTTCGTGGGGACCGACCGGATCGAGGTGCTGCGCTTCGTCGACGCGGATGTGGTCCGCTACGCGACCCTGGGCATGTCCGCGTCCCCCATGACCGACCCCACCTCCGCCCTCGCCGACCCCGACCGCGGGCCCCGTGCTGAGCTGGTGCTCTCCCTGCGAGCTGTGCCCCGGGAGGCGGCCGAGACCGACAAGGTGCTCCGCCCGCTCGCCGTACTCGCCGCCTCCCCGCAGGTGGAAGGCGTCGTGGTGGCCCCCGGCGCGTCGCTGGATATGGGGGAGCCGCTGTGGCCGGGGGCGCCCTTCAGCTCCGTACTGGTGGCCGAACCGGGCGGCCTGGTGGCGGACTTGGAACTCGACGCTCCGCTCGACCCGGTGCGTTTCCTCCCGCTCCTGCCGATGACCCCGAACGAGGCCGCCTGGAAGCGCGTACAGGGCGCGCGGGCACTGGAAGAGCGCTGGCTCACCCAGGGCACGGACCTGCGTGACCCGAACCGAAGGTCCGTACCCCTGACCGGGTGATCGTCCTTGACGCGGGGCCCGCGGGGTAGGACCGTGGTGCCTCATGAGGGGCGAACCCAGTTGCCCGAAGTGCGGTGGCAGGGTCAGGGCGCCCGGCCTCTTCGCCGATACCTGGCAGTGCGATGTGCATGGCACGGTGTATCCGCTGCAGCCTGTGATCCCGCCCAGTGTGGAAGCACTCGGCGTCGTGGTGAACCGCACCAAGGTCCCGGTGTGGATGCCATGGCCGCTGCCGGTGGGCTGGCTGTTCACCGGCGTGGTCAGCGCGGGCGACGACCGCAGCGGTGGCCGGGCCACCGCCGTGGCCTGCTCGGGCCCCGGCCCGCTCGGCGGCCCCGGTGAGCTGCTGCTCGTCGCCGAGGAGCTGGGCGTGGGCCTCGGCGCCCGGTACGCCGGAATCCCCGGTCCGGACCCCGGGCCCCACATGGTCGTGGACAACCCCCCGCAGGCCAAGGTGCTCGCCGCTGGCCGCCCCACCCCGCTGTGGCTCGTCGGCGGCAGCCCCGATGACCGCGCCGTCTTCGCGGGCGAGGCCTGTGGGCTGTGGCTGTGGGCCATTGTCTGGCCCGAGAAGGCCGGGCTGCTGCTGTACGACGAGCTCGTACTCACCGATCTCCGTGAGGCGGGCGCCGAGGTCGAGCTTCTCCCCTGCGGGGCCGTCTCTCCCCGCATCCTGTCCTGATGGAGCACGCACAACCGGCGGTCAGACGACGGTTAGACTGAATCGGTCCCACGTCCCTGACCCTATGGAGCTGTGCCTGTGCGTATCGATCTGCACACCCACTCCACCGCGTCAGACGGTACGGACACCCCCACCGAGCTGGTCCGTAACGCGGCGGCCGCCGGTCTTGACGTAGTCGCGCTGACCGACCATGACACGGTCGGAGGTCACGCCGAGGCCATCGCGGCGCTGCCCGCCGGGCTCACCCTGGTCACCGGAGCGGAGCTCTCCTGCCGCCTGGAGGGCGTGAGCCTGCACATGCTGGCCTATCTCTTCAACCCCGATGAACCCGAGCTGGCCCGCGAACGTGAGCTGGTCCGGGACGACCGGCTGCCGCGAGCCCAGGGCATGGTCGCCAAGCTCCAGGAGCTCGGCGTCCCCATCACCTGGGAGCACGTCGCAGCCATCGCCGGGGACGGTGCGATCGGCCGCCCGCATATCGCCACCGCCATGGTCGAGGCGGGCGTCATCGAGACCGTCGCGGACGCCTTCACCCCCGAGTGGATCGCGGGCAATGGCCGTGCCTACGTCGAGAAGCACGAGCTGAACCCCTTTGACGCCCTCCGTCTCATCAAGGGCGCGGGCGGCGTCGCCGTCTTCGCGCACCCGCTCGCCGCCAAGCGGGGCGAGTGCGTACCGGAGAGCGCCATCGCCGAGCTGGCCGCCGCCGGACTCGACGGCATCGAGGCCGACCATATGGACCACGACCCGGCCACCCGGACCCGGCTGCATGGCATCGCCGCCAACCTGGGCTTGCTGGCCACCGGTTCCAGCGACTACCACGGCAGCCGCAAGACCTGCAGCCTCGGCGAGCACCTCACCGCTCCCGATGTCTACGCCGAGATCGCCGCCCGCGGATCAGGAGCGGCTCCCATCACCGGCTGACTCCTTCCGCTGACCTCTTCCGTTCACCCCCTTCCGCTCATCCTCCTCCGCAAGGCATCACTGTGTTCGACGTCGCCGTCTTCGGGTCCCTCTTTGTCACGCTTTTCGTGATCATGGACCCACCGGGTATCACCCCGATATTTCTCGCCCTCACCTCCGGGCGTCCCACCAAGGTCCAGCGCCGGATGGCCTGGCAGGCCGCGCTGGTCGCCTTCGGTGTCATCACGCTCTTCGGTATCTGCGGCAAGCAGATCCTCGACTATCTGCATGTGTCGATGCCCGCGCTGATGATCGCCGGTGGTCTGCTCCTGCTGCTCGTCGCCCTCGATCTGCTCACCGGCAAGGCGGAACAGCCGACACAGACCAAGGAGGTCAATGTCGCCCTTGTGCCGCTCGGTATACCACTGCTCGCCGGGCCCGGCGCCATTGTCTCCGTCATCCTCGCGGTACAGCGGTCGGAAGGCGTCGCCGGTCAGATCTCCGTGTGGGTGGCGATCGCCGCGATCCATCTCGTTCTGTGGCTGACGATGCGGTACTCGCTGCTGATCGTCCGCCTGATCAAGGAGGGCGGGGTCGTCCTCGTCACCCGTCTCTCCGGCATGCTGCTGTCCGCCATCGCGGTACAGCAGATCGCGAACGGTGTCACCCAGTTCATTCAGGGCAGCTAGCCCAGAATGACGCCAGGGCGGCCGCCGTCTCGAACGGCCGCTCCACATTGGGGGAGTGGGCACCCCCTGCGATCACCGTACGGTGGGCGTGCAGACGCTCCGCCATATCGTCCATCAGCGTCACCGGCCAGGCGTAGTCGACCTCGCCGGAAATCACATGCTTCGGCAGTGCTACGGCCGCCAGCTCGGCCACCCGGTCCGGTTCGCTGATCAGTTGATGACCGGCGGCGGTCAACTGCGCCGGGACATTGGCGAGCCACCGCTGACGGAGGAAGCCCCGGACCTCTGGGGGCGTGGTCTCATCGGCGGCTTCCGGTGGGTCGAGGTCGCGCATGGCCTGCCATACCGCGGCCATGTCCATCACCGGCAGGGCGCCCAGCAGAAGCTTCACCCGCTCCTGCTGGGACGGCGATACGGCACCGGGGCCGCTGCTCAGCAGAGTGAGCGAGCGAAAGGGGGTCGCGTCCCGGAGTACGGCGGCGCGGGCGATGAGCCCGCCGAGTGAGTGCCCCAGAACATGCACGGCGCCGCCGAGCGCGGTGGCCTGGGCGAGTACGTCCTTCGCCAGCTCGGCCTGTGCGTAGGCGCCTTCGTCCGGTGGGCCGCCGGACTCGTACTGGCCGCGGCCGTCCACGGCTACGACCCGGAAGCCGGCCTGCGCGAGGGGTGAGAGCAGCGCTATGAAGTCCTCTTTGCTGCCGGTGAAACCGGGGAGCAGCAGGGCGGTGCCCCGCTGTGGCTCGCCGGCCTCGTGGACGGCGAACTCGCCGCGTGCGGTGGGCATTCGGTATGCGCGGGCGCCCCGCGGTAGGGCTAGGGTCGGCGGCTTGCTCATGCGGTGACGTTATCGCGGCTGCCCGGCCCGCGGCCCCGCCTTACGCCGCCGGCTTTCCCGCCGTGTGGCGGGGCACCATACCCAGCGGGCACGCAGGCCAGCCCCGTTGCCGGGCCCCGCCCGCGCAACCACCCCGCTCCCGGGCGCCGTGGGTGGGTATCCCCGGGGCTTCGCCCTTCCCCAGTTCCCGGCGCCCCTTCCCGGTTGTGCCGGTGTGCGGCTGCGCCGCGTGGCGGGGCTTCGCCCGGCTGCGGGGTGCTGTGGGTGGGGTTTCCCCGTATCCCGCCCCTTCCCGGAAACCGGGGCTTCGCCCCGGGGCCCCGGGGCGGCCGGGGTGCGGGACGCCGGTGTTGTGCCCACCCACAGCCCCTCGCGGGGCTGCGAGTGCCCACAACACCTCGGGGGTCTGGGGGCGGAGCCCCCCAGTTCTGGGAAGGGGCTGGGTTAGGGGACTCCCTCAGGCGCTGGGGGCACCTCCCAGCCCGCCAGGGCTAGGGGGAGGCCGAAGCTTGTGAGGCCCCCTAGGGCCGAACAATGCGAGGGCGCCGTTAAAGAGGGGAGGGCGCCGTTCTCAGGCCTCGGGCTGCTGGCGGGTGGCGGCGGCGCCGGAGCGGGTGCGGCGGCGACGGCGCGGCTTGCGGGCAGGCTCCTCACCGGTCGCCGCAGCCTCCGGCTGCGGCGGCTGGGGGGAGCCGTCCAGGGCCGCCCCGCCGCGGGTGCGGCGACGCTGACGCGGGGGACGGACGCGCTGCGGACGCTCCTCGGCCGGCTTGGCCTTCCGGCGGCCCGGCTCACCGAGGTCTTCGACCTCCTCCGCCGCGAGCCCGGCCCGTGTCCGCTCCGTGCGCGGCAGGACACCCTTGACGCCCTCGGGGATGCCCAGCGCCTCATAGAGGTGAGCAGACGTGGAGTACGTCTCCTCCGGGTCGGGGAACGAGAGGTCCAGCGCCTTGTTGATCAGCTGCCAGCGTGGGATGTCGTCCCAGTCGACGAGCGTGACGGCCGTACCCGAAGCACCTGCCCGGCCGGTACGGCCGATGCGGTGCAGATAGGTTTTCTCGTCCTCGGGGGTCTGGTAGTTGATGACGTGCGTGACGCCTTCCACATCGATGCCGCGAGCGGCGACATCGGTGCAGACCAGCACATCGACCTTGCCGTTGCGGAAGGCGCGCAGCGCCTGCTCTCGCGCGCCCTGGCCCAGGTCGCCGTGGACGGCACCCGCGGCGAAGCCACGGCGGGTCAGCTGCTCGGCGATATCGGCCGTGGTCCGCTTGGTGCGGCAGAAGACCATCGCCAGCCCGCGGCCCTCGGCCTGCAGGATGCGGGAGACCATCTCCGGCTTGTCCATGGAGTGGGCACGGAACACATGCTGGGCGGTGTTGGCCACGGTCTGGCCCGCGTCATCCGGCGCGGTGGCGCGGATGTGCGTCGGCTGCGACATGTACCGCCGCGCGAGCGAGATGACCTGGCCCGGCATGGTCGCCGAGAAGAGCATGGTCTGGCGCTTGGCCGGCAGCAGCTGGAGGATCTTCTCGACATCGGGCAGGAAGCCGAGGTCGAGCATCTCATCGGCCTCGTCCAGGACGAGCACCTTGATCTGCGAGAGGTTCAGCTTCTTCTGGCCTGCCAGGTCGAGCAGTCGGCCGGGGGTGCCGACAACGACATCGACGCCCTTGCGCAGGGCGTCGACCTGAGGTTCGTACGCGCGGCCGCCGTAGATGGACAGTACGCGGACATTGCGGACCTTGCCGGCGGTCAGCAGGTCATTGCTCACCTGCTGGCACAGCTCACGGGTGGGGACGACCACGAGTGCCTGCGGGGCGTCGGTCAGCTCTTCGGGCTTGGCCCGGCCGGACTCGACATCCGCGGGGACGGTGACGGACTCCAGGATGGGCAGACCGAAACCCAGCGTCTTGCCGGTGCCGGTCTTGGCCTGGCCGATGACATCCGCGCCCGTGAGGGCGACGGGGAGGGTCATCTCCTGGATGGGGAAGGCGGTAGTGATGCCGACGGCCTCAAGGGCCTCGGCTGTCTCGGGAAGGATCCCAAGCTCTCGAAACGTAGTGGACAGGATGCTTGCCTCTTCTGTGAGACGCGACACAAGGCGGCGAGGCGGGTCGTACCGCGCCTGCGTGTCATACGTGGCGCGGGACCACTAGCTCTCGCTCAAGCGCTCATACCGCGCGAGCGGTCCCTCACATCTAGGGAGGGCGGTCTGGTCGGAGCCGATCGTGCCACCGACCGGGCATCCGCATACGAGAACCCGTCGACGCTCGGCGGGCCTATATCACTGTACCCCGGATCCGTGCATGTGTACCGGGGCAATTGTTCTGTACGAGTTCGCCCGGGCGGTGGCCACGGGCGCGTCAGCGCCAGCCTGGGGGCTTCCGTAGCAGGTCGGGCGGGCTATTGTGCGCAGCATGGAGACGCCTGACACGCCTGATACACCTGACGAGACCGCAGCGGATACCCACACGGGGATCGCCGCCCAGAACTGGAGGGAGGCATCCGCCGACCCACGGTACCGGGCGGCGGTCGTGGATCTGCTGGGTGCGTTGGCCTATGGCGAGCTCGCTGCCTTCGAGCGGCTCGCGGAGGACGCCAAGCTGGCGCCGACGCTCGCGGACAAGGGAAAGCTGGCGGCGATGGCCTCCGCCGAGTTCCACCACTTCGACGCCTTGCGGAAGCGGCTGACGGAGATCGAGGTCGATCCGGCGGAGGCGATGCAGCCGTTCGTGGCGTCGCTGGACGAGTTCCACCGGCAGACCGCACCCTCGGACTGGCTGGAGGGTCTGATCAAGGCCTATGTGGGCGACTCGATCGCCTCGGACTTCTACCGCGAGGTGGCGGCCCGGCTGGACTCCGACACCCGCGCGCTGGTGCTGGGGGTGCTCGATGACACCGGGCACTCCAGCTTCGCCGTGGAGCGGGTACGTGCGGCGATCGAGGCCGACCCACGGGTCGGCGGGCGGCTCGCACTGTGGGCGCGACGGCTGATGGGTGAGGCCCTGTCGCAGGCCCAGCGGGTCGTCGCCGACCGGGACGCGCTCTCCACCATGCTCGTGGGCGGGGTGGCGGACGGCTTCGATCTCGCGGAGGTCGGCAAGATGTTCTCCCGTATCACCGAGGCCCACACCAAGCGGATGGCCGCGCTGGGCCTGGCAGCCTAGGCCGGCGTCAGCGGCTGGCCGGGGCGATCCGGGGCTTGGCGTCGAGCAGCAGCGAGACCAGGGCCGCCGCGACGCCCACGGCCAGCAGCATGGTCGTCAGCAGATGACCGGGGCCCAGCACGGCCCGAGTGATCAGCCCGCCGAACACGGCCGCGACCGGGCCGGTGGCCAGCACCAGCCGACGGTTCGGGAACCGGTCAGGCAGCCAGCGCAGCGCGGCGCAGGCGATGGCGAGTCCGAGGACCGCGGAACCGAGCGCTTCCCCGAGCATGGGCACCTCCGAGCCTCCACCAACCCCTTGGGCAAATCGGACTTCCCGGTCCTACCCCGGAGACCCGGCGCGCGAAACGGCGGCCGGGAGGATTCATCTCCCGGCCGCCGTTTATGGCCTGAACGGTGGTGTGGTGTGCCTCAGACCGCGCCAAATCCCACCTTGTGTGCTGACGTCTCACCGATGTCGACGTACGCCAGCCGGTCGGTCGGCACCAGGACCTTGCGGCCGCGTTCGTCCACCAGGCTGAGCAGGCCTGTCTTGCCGGTCAGCGCCTCAGTCACGGTGCGCTCGATCTCTTCGGCAGTCTGCTTGCTCTCCAAAGAGAGCTCGCGGGGTGCGTGCTGCACGCCGATCTTGACCTCCACGGCTATGTCCCTCCGACGGTCAGTGCGGTGCGCGGCCAACCGCGCGGTACGACCACACATTAGCCCGCTCTGCGGACGGGTAGCCGCGCGTATCGCCACGCCGGGAGCGAACAGAGCCCCACCCATGGCCAGCGGGGGCCAGCGGGGTCGGCAGGCAGGCCGGGTTACTCGTGCAGGGGGAACCCGGCGATACCGCGCCAGGCCAGCGATGAGATCAGCTTCGCGGCCGCGTCCCGGGGGATCCGCTGGCCGGCGCCGAGCCAGAAGCGCGCGGTGATCTGGGCCAGACCGCACAGACCGACCGCGAGCAGCATCGCCTCGTCCTCGGGCAGCCGCGTATCCTCGGCGATCACCTCGCTGACCGCCTCCGCACAGTCCAGGCTGACCTTGTCGACGCGCTCGCGCACGGCGGGCTCATTGGTCAGATCGGATTCGAAGACGAGCCGGAAGGCGCCGCCCTCATCCTCGACATAGGCGAAGTACGCGTCCATCGTCGCCGCGACCCGCTGCTTGTTGTCGGTGGTTGAGGCGAGTGCCGCCCGCACCGCCTGCAGCAGCGCGTCACAGTGCTGGTCGAGCAGCGCCATATAGAGGTCGAGCTTGCCGGGGAAGTGCTGGTAGAGGACCGGCTTGCTGACGCCCGCACGGTCGGCGATATCGTCCATCGCCGCCGCGTGGTAGCCCTGCGCCACAAAGACTTCCTGCGCGGCTCCGAGCAACTGGTTGCGTCGTGCCCGGCGTGGCAGGCGCGTGCCTCGTGGGCGCGCCTCGGTCTGCTCGATGGCTGTCACGCCGCCTCCCTGAATCGTTCCGCACGCGGTCTGCGCTGCGCCCGCCATCGTACTTTTGGGTAACTCACTTGTGCGCTGTGCGGGCGCAGTTTTTCATCCTTTGGACACCAGCCCGGGTGATTTAACGGTATTCATCCTCATTGGTCTCCACAATTCGTGTCTGTTCGACAACATCCGCCGGGTTCGCGGAGTCCAGCTCGTTACCCTTCACCTCCGCGTCGCGCTCGGGCACCACATCGGCGTGCTGCTCGGCGGCGTCGGCTTCGGGTGCCTCGGGGTCGGCTACGGGAGCCTCGTCTTCTTCAAGGACTTCTTCAAGGACTTTTTCAAAGGTTTCCGGGTCAGTGGGATCTACTGGCATGATGGCTCCCTTTCCCAGGTGACCGCCCCCTAGTCCTGGCGGTCTGCGGACCCTTCTCACCGCCGAGCCTATGGGGGATCGCCGCGACCCGCGAGGTGGCTTGTGACGGCGAACACACGAGCGCCAGCGTGATCGACTTGTAACATCGGTCCATGGCTTCCACCGATCAGCCGGGGATCCGGACCGTCGCGCCGCCTCTTGTGCCACTCACCGGGCCCAGAGTCGGTGACGGCGAGACCCTGCGCTCGGTGACGCTGCCCGGACTGACGCTGTCGGTCCGGAGCCGGACGCCACCGCGGGAGGGGCTGCCGCCCGCGCTTTATGTGCACGGGCTGGGCGGCTCCTCGCAGAACTGGTCCGCGCTGATGGAGCAGCTCGCCGCGGATGTCGACGGTGAGGCCGTCGATCTGCCCGGTTTCGGCGACTCCCCGCCGCCGGACGACGGCAACTACTCGGTGATCGGACACGCCCGGGCCGTCATCCGCTATCTCGATGCCAGCGGCCGGGGGCCCGTGCACCTCTTCGGCAACTCGATGGGTGGCGCGGTGGCCACCCGGGTCGCCGCCGCCCGGCGCGATCTGGTACGCGTCCTGACCCTGATCTCGCCCGCGCTGCCCGAGCTGCGGCTGCAGCGCACCGCGATGTCGACCGCCCTGCTGGCGGTGCCGGGCGCCACCCGGCTCGTTGAGCGGATGACCAGGGACTGGACGGCCGAGCACCGCACCCGCGAGCTGCTGGCGCTCTGCTACGGCGATCCGTCGCGGGTGTCCCCGGAGAGCTTCGCCGACGCGGTGGCGGAGTACGAACGGCGGCTGCGGCTGCCATATTTCTGGGATGCCCTGTCCCGGTCGGCGCGTGGTGTCGTCGACGCCTATACCGTGGGAGGACAGCACTCCCTGTGGCGGCAGGCCGAGCGTGTGCTCGCCCCGACGCTGCTGGTGTACGGCGGACGGGACCGGCTGGTCTCCTTCCGTATGGCGAGCAAGGCGAGCAAGGCGTTCCGCTGCTCCCGGCTGCTGACGATGCCGGACGCGGGGCATGTGGCGATGATGGAGTATCCGGAAACGGTGGCAGGTGCCTTCCGTGAGCTGTTGACCGACGTTGCTACGGGCAGGAGTTGAGGCGACGCGTGGGACGCCATAGCCGTCGGCGCGGGACATCCCCCGATGACACATCTCCGATACCCACGACGCGTGACGCCCCCGACCGGGCGCCCCAGGGGCGTGCACCCCAGGGCGCCGGTCCCCCGACCGCGCCCCGTGGTGTGCCGCAGGTACGGGGCGGTCACCCACAGCGCCCTGAGCCGGTCGCTCCGCCCCCCGGGCCGTACCGCTTCGCGGGCGGGCGTCCCAGTGGCGGGATTCCGGGGCAGCGCCGTGAATCCGGGCCACGGCGGGAGTATGTGGAAGCCTTCGAGGGGCTCGACGACGATGTGTTCGCGGCAGGCGCCCCCGAGGCCCCTTCCGCCGGGAAGCCCCCCGCTGCTCGTACCGCGGCCCAGGAGCCGCCGCCCGAAGAGCCCGGCCGGCGGGATGACTTCGCCAAGGGCCGACGGGGCCGCACGGTGACCGGGATTGTCGCGGCGGCGATCGCGACCGTACTGGCGGCCGTGGTCGCCGGCCAGATGGCCACGGAGCGGCGCGAGGACCCTCCCAGCGCCGGTGGCGTGGACCGCACGGACCCCGGCAAGGAGTCGCAGGCGGACGGACGCCCGGGGCCCGCGGAGCCGCCGGGGGCCCTCCCGATGACGTATGAACAGCAGATGGCCCAGATCTTCCAGCTGGACCCGAAGCTGAAGGGTTCCGGGAAGCTCAGCGCCGTCGCGGGGCACGACAAGGCGCCGGGAAGCGGTCAGAAGCTGACCTACCGGGTGGATATCGAGGACGGCATCGGGCTGGACGGCAAGCTCTTCGCGGAGGCCGTACAGAAGACGCTGACCGATAAACGGAGTTGGAGCAACGACGGCGTTCGTACGTTTGAGCGGGTGTCCTCCGGTCCGGTGGACTTTGTGATCACGCTGGCAAGTCCCGCTACGACCGCCGTCTGGTGTGCCAAGTCCGGACTGGACACCACCGAGGACAATGTCTCCTGCGACTCGGCGGCCACCGAGCGCGTCATGATCAATGCCTATCGCTGGGCGCGGGGCGCCGAAACCTTTGGCCCCGAGAAGATGCACCTCTACCGGCAGATGCTCATCAATCACGAGGTGGGTCACCGGCTCGGCTTCGGCCATGTCGGCTGTCCCCGGGATGGTGCGCCGGCCCCGGTGATGATGCAGCAGACGAAGTTCCTGACCACCGGCGACGCGACCTGCCGACCCAACGCCTGGCCCTTCCCCAAGGGGTGACGGTACGGGGTTGACAACCCCCCTAGTACAGGGGAACGCACAACCGGTGCAAAAGTCACGGTTGTTCACCCCTTCCGGTGGTGCGATGGACAACCGTCCATCATCCCCCCATATCCCGCGCATACCGTCTTGCCGCAACGCCACACCGGTGGCTCATAGGGAAGGTCGGGGGTGCATTCATGCGCATTGCACTACTTACAGAGGGTGGCTATCCGTATGCGCGTGGTGAGTCGGTGGTGTGGTGCGACCGACTGGTGCGCGGGCTTGGCGACCATGAATTCGACGTATGCGCGCTGAGCCGCAGCAAGCGGCAGCAGGAGGGCGGTTGGCAGGAGCTGCCGCCCAATGTGCTGCGCGTGCGCACCGCGCCGCTGTGGGGCCCGCCCGATGCCGGGGGCGCGGAGGAGAGCCGTGGCTACGGGCGGCGCGAACGGCGTCGGTTCGCGGAGCACTTCGGTGAGCTGGTGGCGGCCGTCTGCGAAGAGGGCGCCGAGGCGGACCGTTTCGCCAGCGGGTTGTACGGGCTGGCCGAACTGGCCCGGGACCATGGCGGGCTGGCCACCGCGCTCCGCTCGGAACAGGCGGTCCGGATTCTGGAGACCGCCTGCCGGGCGCCCGGCGCGCTCCGGGCCGTACGCGCCGTACAGGTGGCCGATCTGCTCGCCGTCACCGAACGGCTGGAGCGGGCGCTGCGCCCCCTCTCGCTGGACTGGTACGAGCCGCGTGGCGCCGAAGAGGGCGAAGGCGAGCTCGATCCGGGGCTGGCCGGGGCGGATCTGTGCCATGCCGTCGGCGGTGGACCCGCCGCGCTGCCGGGGCTGCTGGCGAAGCGGACCTTCGGGACCCCACTGCTGATCACCGAGTACGGTGTGCGGCTGCGCGAGCACTATCTGGCCAGCGCCGGGCACGCCGTCGCCCCGTCAACGGCGGGCGCGCCCGTACGCTCCCTCCTCGCCTCCTTCCAGGGGCTGCTCGCCCGGGAGGCCTACCGGCAGGCCGAGGTGATCACCCCCGGAAACACCCACGCCCGGCGCTGGCAGGAGCGCTGCGGCGCCGACCGTGGGCGGCTGCGGACGATCTATCCGGGCATGGACGCCGCGCCCTTCGCGACGGTCGAGGAGGACACCGGCGCGGGGGAGTCCAGCCCCACCCTGGTGTGGGTGGGCCGGATCGAGCCCACCAAGGATCTGATCGCGCTGCTGCACGCCTTCGCCGAGGTCCACCGGGCCGAGCCGGGCGCCCGGCTGCTGATCGTGGACAGCAAGCAGCAGGGGCCCGGCCAGCACGACCGCGACGCCCAGCACGATCGTGACACCCAGCACGATCGTGACACCCAGCACGATCGTGACACCCAGCACGATCGTGACACCCAGCACGATCGTGACGCCCAGCATGATCGTGAAACCCAGCGCGATCGCGACGCACAGGGCGACAGCTATCTGGCGCACTGCCGGGCGCTGGCCGCCCAGCTCTTCCCCGACGAGGCCGCCGACGCGGTGACGGTGGGGGACAACCCGGTCTCCTTCGAGGAGGTCGGCAGCCCGGTCATCCCGCGGCTTGAGGACGCGTACGCGATGAGCAGCGTCGTACTGCTCTCCAGCGTCGTGGAGGGCTTCCCGGTCTCGCTGGTGGAGGCGATGTTCTGCGGCCGCGCCACGGTCTCCACGGACGTCGGCGCGGTCTGTGAGGTCATCGGCGGCACCGGTCTGGTGGTGCCGCCGCGCAATCCGCGTGCGTTGGCGGACGCCTGCCTCGCGCTGCTGCGCGACCCGGAGCGCCGGGCCCGGCTGGGCGCGGCGGCGCGGGCACGGGCCCTGGAACTCTTCACCGTCGAGCAGAACGTCGCGGCGTTCCACGGCGTCTATCTGGAACTGATCTCCCGCTGCCCGGCCCGCGAGGATGTCCGGCCCTTCGGCCGCCCCGCCGAATCCCATGTGCCGGGCCGCTGGGCGGGCGGGCGACGCTCCCACCCGCCCAGCGGCTACGTCCCGGACGCCGCCGCTGTACGCGCCCCCAGCTGGGCCCGCCCAGTCGGGGTCGGAGCCACCGGCCGGAAGGAGGACGCGGGATGAGCACGATGTCCACCCCCCGCCGGGGGCCCGCCGACCCCGTACGCGCGCTGATGCACCGGCACCGGGAGCTGTGCGAACGGGCCGTGGACCCGCTGGAGATCGCCGCCGGCCTGGAAGCGCACGGCGTGACCGACCGGACGGCCGCGCGCTTCAAACATCGCGATGTCTTCTCACTCGCCGAGGAGCTGTACGCCCGGGTGCCCCGGGCCGAGGGCGAGTTGGCGCCGCGCCCGCGACCCGCGCCAGTGCGGCGCAGCCCCCTGCGGGCCGCGCTGTGGCTGCTGCCCGGCGCGCTGTGCGCACTGACCCTGGCCGTGCTCTCTCTCCTCGGGCGGACCGCACCAGCCGTGTGGTGGGCGGTCGCCCTGAGCGGAGCGGTCCTCGTACTGGCCGCCGTCCGGCTGTGCTTGCGCGGCATCCAGGGCATCGTTCTGTCCTGGTGCACCGCGCTGTGCGGCTGCTGGCTGATCGGATACGCGCTCATCGGGGACTGGCTGCTGGCCGGACTCCTGGCCGGCGGCCCGGATTCGCTGGACCTGCCCGGGATGACGCGGGCCTGGGCGCCGCTGAGCCTGGCCTTCGCGGTCGCGCCCGCCGCCTGGTGCGCGCGCTGGTTCGCGGTACGGGCCAGGCTCCGGCTGGCGTCCAGCCGGAGCCTGGGCGAGTTCGCATCCCGTACCCGGCCACTGCTGGCGGCGGCCGTCGGACTCTTCACGGCCGCACTGCTCACCGTGCAGCTGGCCGTCCGGCTCGCCGTTGACGAGGCCGGGACAGCGCCGGTTCCAGCGGCAGGTCCGGCGGTCAGCGGCCACCTCGACAGCGGCTCCGTCGCCATCGCCGCGCTCGGCATGCTGCTGTTCACCGCGCTGCTGCTGGCCACCCATGGCTTTCCGCAGGCCGTCACCGCCGGACTGGGAGCCGCCTGCGCCCTCGAGGCCATGGCGCTCGGCGCCGTGCTCGCCGCCCGGCTGCCCGGACTCGACCCGCTCGCCCGCCCCGTGGAGCTGGCGGTCGCCGGCTACGGGTCCGCCGCCGTCCCCGCGGTGGCCTGCACCGCCGCCGCTCTGGCCGCCCTGGCCTACGCCGCCACCGCCCTCACGGGTGCCTCAGCACACCACCGGGAGCCGCGGTGACCGCCGCGGCTCCGCTCGCACCGTACCCCGCAGCGGGATTACGGACGCGGTTCCGATACCGACAAGGAGCGACACCAATGACCGTTCAGCGCGCCACTGGCGTCTCCGTACGACCGGGGGAGGGGGCACGATGAGGGTGCTGCTGCTCGGGGCCAACGGGTTCCTCGGCCGCTATGTCGCCGACCGGCTGCTCGCCGACCCCGCCGTCCAGCTCACCGCGCTGGGCCGCCGCGATGACTCCGATGTGCGGTTTGATCTGTCCACCGGCAGCCCGGGGGCGCTCACCCGCTTCCTGGACGCGGTACACCCCGGCGTGGTCATCAACTGTGCCGGCGCCATCCGTGGCGGCGCCCGCGAGCTGACCCGGCACAACACCGTGTCCACCGCCACGGTCTGTGAGTCCCTGCGCCGCAGCGGCTGCGGCGCCCGGCTGGTGCATGTCGGGTGTGCCGCCGAGTACGGCCCGTCCCAGACCGGCTCCTCGACCGGCGAGGACGCCACGCCACGGCCCGGCGGACCGTATGGCGTCAGCAAGCTCGCCGCCACCGAGCTGGTGCTCGGCTCCGGCCTGGACGCCATCGTGCTGCGGGTCTTCTCCCCGGCCGGGCCCGGCACGCCCGCCGGAACACCGCTGGGGCGGCTCGCCGAGGCGATGCGGCGGGCGATGCAGCAGGGCGACCGGGAGCTCAAGCTCAGCGGGCTCGGCATTCAGCGGGACTTCGTCGATGTCCGCGATGTCGCCCGGGCGGTGCACGCGGCCTCGCTCTCGGCCGCCCAGGGCATCGTCAATATCGGCACCGGACGGGCCGTACGGCTGCGCGACGCGGCCGCCGTGCTCGCCCGGGTCGCGGGCTTCACCGGCGCCATCCATGAACTGGATGAGCCCCATCTGGGCGCGGTCCCGGCCGCGCCCCCGTATCCGGACGGCTGCGGCGTCTGGCAGCAGGCGGACGTACGGACCGCGCGGGACCGGCTGGGCTGGCGGCCGCGTATCGGCCTGGAGGAGTCCCTGGCGGATATCTGGATGGAGGCGGCATGTCGCATCTGAAGGTTCCCCGCACCCCCACGACCGGCCGGCTCGGCGTCGGCGTGCCCGGCTACGCCCACCCGATGCTGGCGCCCGTGGAGTGGGCCGAGCTCAGCCGCCCCGGCGTGCCGCTGCACTGGGCGGTGCTCAAGGTCTCCATGGGTGCGGGCGGCCCGGGGACCCGTCCGGATCCGTACTGCCGGGCGGCGACGATCCCGCTGCGGGACGCGGGGGTGCGGGTGCTGGGCCATCTCGATCTGCGGCTGGGTACCCGGCCGTTCGGCGAGGTCGTCTCCGACGCGCACCGCTTTCTCGACTGGTACGGCGTGGAGGGGTTCTATCTCGACCGTGCCCCGACCGAGCGCTCCGGGCTGCCGGAGGTCCGCCGGACGCTGACCACCCTGCGGGCGCTGGGCGAGAGTGTGCACCACCGGACCCTGCTCGTCCTGGCCCCTGGCACACACCCTTATCCGGGGTACGCGGAGGCCGCCGACCAGCTGGTGACCTTCCGTGGGGCGTGGCCGGACTACCGCTGGTCACAGGTGGCGGAGTGGACCGCGAACTATCCGTCGGACCGCTTCTGCCATCTGGTGCACGGCGTCCCGCGGACCCATCTGGAGGAGGCCCTGCGCATCGCCCGCTGGCAGGGCGCGGGGACCGTCTACTTCACAGACCGGATGAAGCGGGACGGAACCGACCCTTGGGAGGCATTGCCCGGCTTCTGGGACGAAATTGTCTCGCGGATCGGACTCGGTGTCTCGGAATGAGATAGGGCGTGGCAGTGTTACGCAGAGAACAACCGTACGTACGCCGACCAACCCCATTGCTGAGGTCCACGTGTCGCTGCCACCCCTGGTCGAGCCGGCTGCCGAGCTCACCGTCGACGAGGTCCGCAGGTACTCCCGCCACCTGATCATCCCGGATGTGGGGATGGACGGGCAGAAGCGGCTGAAGAACGCCAAGGTGCTCTGTGTGGGCGCGGGCGGTCTCGGTTCGCCCGCACTGATGTATCTGGCCGCTGCCGGTGTCGGCACGCTCGGCATCGTGGAGTTCGACGAGGTCGATGAATCGAACCTGCAGCGTCAGATCATCCACAGCCAGGCGGACATCGGCCGCTCCAAGGCCGAGTCCGCCAAGGACACGGTGCTGGGCATCAACCCGTACACCAACGTCCAGATTCACGCGGAGCGTCTCGACTCCTCGAATGTGATGGACATCTTCGCCCAGTACGACCTGATCGTGGACGGCACGGACAACTTCGCCACCCGCTATCTGGTCAACGACGCCTGTGTGCTGCTGAACAAGCCGTATGTCTGGGGCTCCATCTACCGCTTCGACGGTCAGGCCTCGGTCTTCTGGAGCGAGCACGGCCCCTGCTACCGCTGCCTCTACCCGGAGCCGCCGCCGCCGGGCATGGTGCCGTCCTGCGCCGAGGGCGGCGTGCTCGGTGTGCTGTGTGCCTCGATCGGCTCCATCCAGGTCAATGAGGCCATCAAGCTGCTCGCCGGGATCGGTGACCCGCTGGTCGGCCGTCTGATGATCTACGACGCGCTGGAGATGACCTACCGCCAGGTCAAGGTCCGCAAGGACCCGGAGTGCGCGGTCTGCGGCAAGAACCCGACCGTGACCGAGCTGATCGACTACGAGGCATTCTGCGGTGTGGTCTCCGATGAGGCCCAGGAGGCCGCGGCTGGGGCGACCATCACCCCGCGGCAGCTCAAGGAGTGGATCGACGAGGGCGAGAGCATCGACATCATCGATGTCCGTGAGCCGAACGAGTACGAGATCGTCTCCATCCCCGGCGCCCGGCTGATCCCCAAGAACGAGTTCCTGATGGGCGGCGCCCTGCAGGACATGCCGCAGGACAAGAAGATCGTCTTGCATTGCAAGACGGGTGTCCGCTCCGCGGAAGTTCTCGCGGTCCTGAAGAACGCGGGCTTCGCCGACGCGGTCCATGTCGGCGGCGGCGTCATCGGCTGGGTCAACCAAATCGAACCCACGAAGCCCATCTACTAACCGCGGCGGGTTTCCCCTAACCCACCCCTTCCCAAAACTGGGGGCTGCCGCCCCCAGACCCCCAACCCCGTTGTGGGCACTCGCAGCCCCGCGAGGGGCTGTGGGTGGGCACAACCCGGCCACCGGCCCGCACCGGCCACCCCGGGGCCCCGGGGCGAAGCCCCGGTTCCGGGAAGGGGCGGGATCGGGGAAACCCACCCACAGCACCCGCGGCGGAGCCGCGTATCGGTTACAGCCGGGAAGGGGTCCGGGGCGGCAGCCCCGGACAGGGGTCACGACTCGCAGGTGGACCCATCCGCCGGCACCTTGCCGCCCAGCAAGTAGTCATTCACATGCCGCCGCACACACCGGTCACCACTGTTGTACGCGCCATGCCCCTCACCCTCATACGTCAGCTCCACCCCGACGTCCTCACCCAGCTGCTTCGCCATCTTCGCCGCCCCCTCATACGGCGTCGCCGGATCCCCGGTGTTGCCGATCACCACGATCGGCTCAGCCCCCTCCGCGCTCACCCTCGGCCGGTCCGTTTCGCCCTTGAACGGCCAGCCGTGGCACTGGGCCATGCCCCAGGCGGTCAGCTGGCCGAAAACCGGTGATGCCTTCTCGAACTCGGGCAGCCTCCGCTTGATGTCCGCCAACGTGTAGCGCTGCTTGTCGTCAGCACAGGAGATCGCGGTCAGCGCGGCCTGGCTGTTGTCGTATGTCCCGTCCTCGCGACGGCCGTTGAGCAGATCGCTCAGACGCAGCAGCATCGTGCCGTCGTTGTCGTTCATGGCCTCCTGAAGGCCCTCGGTCAGCAGCTGCCAGAAGTCCTGGGAGTAGAGCGACAGCGCGACACCGGAGGCCGCCAGCGAGCCGTTGAGCTCGCGGCCATCGGGGTCACGCGTCTTCAGCGGCTTCTTGTCGAGCCGTTCCAGCAGATCGGCGATCTCCTTCTCGCCCTTCGCCGGGGTCTGCCCGACCGGGCACTGGCCGTCGTCATGGCAGGCCTCGAGGTAGTTGGTCAGCGCCCGCTGGAAGCCCTTGGCCTGCCCGAGGTTGCTCTCCGCGGGCGTCTGGGTCGGGTCCACCACCGCGTCGAAGACGGCGCGGCTGATTCTCGCCGGGAAGAGGTGGGCGTAGACGCCGCCCAGCTCGGTGCCGTAGGAGATGCCGAAGTAGTGCATCTTCTCGTCGCCCAGAACCTCCCGCATAAGATCCATATCGCGGGCGGTATTGGCCGTGGTCAGATACGGCAGCACCTTGCCGGAGTTCTTCTCGCACGCTCTGGCGTACTTCCGCTGCTCATCGAGGGTTTCGCGCGCCTCCGCGTCATTCTGCGGCAGCCTGGCGGACTGGTAGTACTCATCCAGCTCCTTGTCGCTCAGACACCGCACCCCCTCGCTGCGGCCGACCCCGCGTGGATCAAAGCTGACCAGGTCGTAGCGTTTGTTGAGTTTTTCGTAGTCCTGGCCGGCGGCGGGCAGTGTGGCGACCCCGGAGCCGCCCGGGCCGCCGAAGTTGAAGATGAGGGAGCCGATCCGGTCCTTGCCCTTGGCTTTGGTCCTGGCCCGGATCATGGCGATGTCCATGGTGTCGCCGTCCGGCTTCGCATAGTCGAGCGGCACCTTGAGCGTCGCGCACTCCCACGGCACACCGCCCGGCATCGGTTCAGGGGTACCGTCGGCACCCTCCTCGAACTCCGGATCTTTCTGACAGCCGGCCCACTTGAGCTTCTGACCGGTCAGCTTTCCCGGCAGCGCGGCGGTGGGGCTGGCGTACGGCGGATGACTGGCTGTCTGCTTCGCCTCCTCACCACCGCTCCCGCCGCACCCGGCGACGGCACCGACAGTGAGAATCGCGACGGCGGCGAGGGCCCTGGTCCTCTGGGCGGCTGCGGACATGGCGGCTCTCCCTGTGGTGGTGGGAATGTCATCGTCGGTGCGGCCGAGCCGACCGCGCCTGCTGTACGCGGCGTATGGGTGAAGCCCGGGACCGGCCTGCACGGGACCGGCCTACAGCGCGCCCTTGCGGGTCAAGTGGGTGAAGGACAGCCAGCCCGGGAGGACCGGCAGCCAGAAGGTCATCAGCCGGAAGAGCAGCACCGCCGGGGTGGCGACCTCCTTGGGAGCGCCCAGAGCGATCAGTACGGCGATCATCGCCGCCTCCACCGCGCCCAGGCCGCCGGGGGTCGGGGCGGCCGAGCCCAGCGCGTTCCCCGCGAGGAAGACCACCGCGAGGGTGGCGTAGCTCATCTCGTAGTCGAAGGCGCGGACCGATGCGTCCAGGCACATCACGAAGGCCAGGGTCATCAGCAGCATCCCACCGATACCGGCGAGCAGCTTCTGCGGGCGCTGGACCACATCCAGCATCCGCGGGATGACACCCGCGAAGAGCGAACGCACCCGGGTGACGATGAACTTCCGCAGCGCCGGGACCGCCGTGGCGATCAGCGCCAGCACCGCGGCCGTCAGCAGACCCGCCATCACCGTGCGGGACGGGGTGAGCGTGGGGGTGCGTTCCGTACCGGTCACATAGCCGAAGGTCAGCAGCAGCAGAACGTAGCTCCCCAGGCCGAAGAGCTGGGAGGCGCCGACGCTGGCGACCGCGTGCCCCGGGCGTACCCCGGACCGCTGGAGAAAGCGGGTGTTGAGGGCGACGCCGCCGATCGCGGCCGGGGCGACCAGTTTGACGAAGGACCCCGCGACCTGGGCCAGGACGGTGCGCAGATACGACACCTTCTCGGGCACAAAGCCCAGCAGGCTCATCGCCGCGGCGAAGTAGGTGAGCGCGGAGAAGACCAGCGCGAGGACGACCCAGCGCCAGTTGGCTCCGGCGACCACCTGTCTGAGGTCCACATCGGAGAGCTGGGACAGCAGGAAGTAGGCGGCGAGCGCGCCACCGATGAAGCTCACCAGGGTGCGTGGCTTGACCCGCTCCAGCCGGGCGGGCTCTATCGGGGCCTGCGGCCGGATCCGCAGCACCTCATGGCGGATCTGGGCCAGCAGATCCTCTTCGCGGGCCTCCTCCAGGGCCTCGTCCACGGCGCGTTTCTCGGCCCGTATGGTCTTGCGGTCCGCCTCCAGCCGCTCGCCACGGGCCTCGCGGGCCTCCTTGTTGGCGCGCGCGGCCGCCAGGACCGCCTCGCGCTCCCGTTCGGCGCGGTCCTTGGCGAGCTTGCGCAGGAAGGTACGGGTGCTGCGGCTGAGCGCGATGGGCTGCAGCAGCGGCAGGCTGTCGGCGACCGCGTCCGGGCCGAGCACCTCGACCGCCGAGGAGACCGCCCGCTCGGCGCCGACCCGCAGGCCGAAGGTGGTCAGCAGCTGGGCGACGTCCATCCGCAGGATGAGGTCACCGGCCGCGATCTCGCCGCCGCGCAGATCGGTGAGGAAGACCTCGCCGGAAGGAGCCACCACCACCGCGTCTCCGGTCAGTCTCCGGTGGGCGATCCGCCGCGACTGGAGCGACTTCACCTGCTGCCAGGTGGCCCGCATCAGCTCATCGGTGACCTCCTCGTCCGACAGCGCGTCAAGGGGGCGGCCGCCGATGTGCTCGTAGACGAGCATCACCGCGTCGGGGCCCAGCTCGGAGGTGGCGATCAGCTTGGGGGCGTTCGACCCGGCCGCGATGGCGGCGTAGGCGAGCAGCGCCTCCTGCTCCAGCGCCTGGCGCAGTGATTGCAGGTTGCGGCGCTGGTTGATGCCGCGCAGCACGAGGCGGCGCCAGGCGCGGTAGAAGTAGCCGTGTGCCTGCTGTTCGCGGTCGACGATGGTGACATCGAGCAACGGGGTCTCGCCGTCGGCGGCAGTGGCGGAGCCCTCCTCCAGGGTGACCAGATAGCGGCGGCCCCGGTCGTTGCCGTCCTGTCCCTCGGGCGTCGTGGGCTCCTCGGCGCGTACCGCGCTGATCGGTCTGAAGCCCACCCGCCGCAGTCCGGTGAGGAGGTTCTGGCCGGTCGGACGGACATTCGGGGAGCCGACCGCGTACAGCGTGCCGTAGGCGACGGTCCAGCCGATCAGCACCGTGAGGACGATGGCGAGCGTGGTCATATAGCCGCTGATCAGGACGGAGGAGGCATCCGCCAGCAGCACGACCCAGAGCAGCACCCGCCAGCGTGGCCGCCGGGCCATGCCGACGGCCGTCATATACGCGATGACCGGACCGAGGTAGTTGTGCACCGGATCGGTGAGTCCGCCGGCGGGCGACTGTTTGGTGAGCGCGTCCTGGATGGCCCCGGGCGCGAGTTGGGTCACCCACAGCGCGGCGGTGAGCGAGACCCCGTGGGCGAGCACGGCGGCCAGGACACCGTCGGCGATCCGCAGCCCATCGCGTTTGATCAGCCGTTCGATGGCGAAGGCGACCGGGACGATCAGGACCGCGATGCTGGAGACCAGGCCCAGGACCTTGATGAACAGCGGGGGCGCCTGCCCGGTGCCCTTCTCGATGTCCTGCTCAAGGCCGGCAGTGGTGCCATGCGCGAAGTAAGCGATGCCGAGAACGATGGCGATGGCGAGGCTGCCGACCAGCAGGCGCAGCAGATCCGAGGGACGGTGCACCCGGGCGGCGAGCAGCGGTTCATCGCCTTCGAGCTGGTCGGCGCGTGCGCTGTTCGCGGGCTGGAAGGCGTCAGCGGGGCGGGTCTCCTCCCCTGGAGACTCCCCGCCCTGCTGCTCGTACTGCTCTTCTCGGTCTCGTATCACGCGTCACCACCCGGATGATGGTGGCATGCGGGGGTGGCGCATGGGTGCATGAGGGCGCATTTAAGAGGAGTCCGGCAATCTTGTGCGCCCTCGGCGGACTGTCGGTGGCGTACGGCACCATGGCCGCCATGGATGAGCTGCCTGAGTACGCCGAGCGGGTCCTGGAGGTCGCGGAGCTCATTCCGCCGGGCCGGGTGATGACCTACGGGGATGTCGCGGAGTGGCTGGGGGAAGGGGGACCCCGCCAGGTGGGCCGGGTGATGGCGCTCTACGGCGGGGCGGTGCCGTGGTGGCGGGTCGTACGCGCCGACGGGGTGCTGCTGTCCGGGCACGAGCTGCGCGCCCTCGACCACTACCGCGCCGAAGGCACGCCGCTGCGCGAGGCGTCCCGCGCGGCCGATGGCAATCTGCCGCGCCTGGACATACGGCACGCTCGCTGGGACGGGGGAGATAGCTGACCACCCGGTACGACTGCTCACACTCACCAGCTTCCGCTATGGCGCCGCGCCGTATGCGGTGAGCCGTCCGTACGGAGTACCAGAGGGCGTACAGGAGAGACGCGCTGCGCCTCGGGTGCCGCGTGGCGTACCGTCGGCAACACCCAGAACAGACCCCAGGACCGGCGATCCACGTGCATTCCTCCAAGAAGTCCGATAGGTACCGTTTGGTGCGCACCCCGCCGGGCCCGCCGAGTCTCCCTGCCTTGGACGCACCACAGCGCGCTGTGGTTGAGCATGACAATGGACCACTCCTGGTACTGGCGGGACCAGGTACCGGCAAGACCACCACACTGGTGGAGGCCGTCGCCGAACGGGTCCGGCGTGGCGTCGACCCAGAGCGCATCCTCGTGCTCACCTTCAGCCGTAAGGCAGCCGTGCAGCTACGCGACCGGATGGCCGCCCGGATTGCCGGAACAGCTCCCCAGGCGACGACGTTTCACTCCTACTGCTACGCCCTCGTACGCGCCCACCAGGACGCCGATCTCTTCGCCGAGCCGGTACGGCTGCTCTCCGGACCCGAGCAGGACCTCTACATCCGGGAACTGCTGGCCGGACAGCTGGAACTGGAGCGCGAAGGGCGGTCCAAGGTCCGCTGGCCGGATGAGCTGCGCGGCTGTCTGACGACGCGCGGCTTCGCGGACGAGGTCCGCGCGGTGCTCGCCCGCAGCCGGGAGCTGGGTCTCGGCCCGGACTCCCTGGGCGCCTTCGCGGCACGTATCGGCCGCCCCGACTGGTCGGCGGCCGCCGGTTTCCTGGCCGAGTACCTCGATGTCCTCGACACCCAGGGCGTCCTGGACTACGCCGAGCTGGTGCACCGCGCGGTGCTGCTGGCCGAGCGCGGCGGGGTGTACGGAGCCGGGCTGGACGGTTCCGCGTACGACGCGGTCTACGTGGACGAATACCAGGACACCGACCCCTCCCAAGTACGCCTGCTGCGCGCCCTGGCGGGCGGCGGCCGCACCGTGGCCGCCTTTGGCGACCCCGACCAGTCGATCTACACCTTCCGTGGCGCGGACGTGAACGGAATCCTCGACTTCCCCCGCACCTTCCGCCGGGCTGACGGCGCCGAGGCACCGGTCGTGGTCCTGGGCACCAACCGCCGCTCCACCGCGCCACTGCTGGCCACCACCCGTGAGCTCACCCGCCGCATGTCCCTGCCCCGCCTCCCGGTGGACGCGGTACGCGCCCACCGCGCCCTCACCGCGGTCCGGCCCGGCGGCCGGGTCGAGGCGTACACGTACCCGACCCCGGGTGCCGAGCTCGACAACATCGCCGACATCCTGCGCCGCGCCCACCTCGAAGACGGCACCCCCTGGTCCGATATGGCCATCCTGGTCCGCGCCGGCGACCGTACCCTCCCCTTCCTCCGCCGGGCCCTCACCTCCGCGGGCGTCCCCGTCGATGTCTCCGGCGACGACCTCCCGCTGCGCCACGAGCCCGCGGTGGCCCCCCTGCTCACCGCCCTCCGGGTGGTGGCCCAGTCCGTGGCCCCGGGGCCCCCGGCGACCGCCGCCCCGGAGGAGGACGCCGCCCCGGAGGAGGACGCCGCCCCGGAAGGGCGGGCGTGGCTCGATACCGGGACCGCGCTGACCCTGCTCGCCTCACCGCTGGGCGGCATGGACGCCGCCGACCTCCGCAAGCTCGGGCGGGCGCTCAGGGACGAGGAGCGCGCCGCGGGGCAACCCGTGCCACGGCCCTCCGATGAACTGCTCGCCGAGGCGCTTGCCGAGCCCGAACGGCTGGTGGCGCATGACCCGGCATACGCCCGTGGCGCCCAGCGGCTGGGGCTGCTGCTGCGCAAGGCCCGCGAACTGCTCGCGGGCGGCGGCACCGCCGAACAGGCGCTGTGGGAGCTGTGGGACGGCACCCCATGGCCCCAGCGGCTGGAGCGCACGGCCCGCAGGGGCGGCGCCGCGGGCCGTAACGCCGACCGGGATCTGGACGCCGTATGCGCGCTGTTCGAAACCGTCACCCGGGCCGAGACGCGCACCGGCGGCCGGGGCGCCCTCAACTTCCTGGAGGAGCTGGACGCCCAGGACATCGCCGCCGACACCCTCGCCGGGCGGGCGGCGCGCCCCGACGCCGTACGGCTGATGACCGCCCACCGCGCCAAGGGGCTGGAGTGGCGGCTCGTCATCATCGCCGGGGTCCAGGAAGGCCTCTGGCCCGACCTGCGGCGCCGGGGCTCGCTGCTGGAGGCCGACCGCATCGGCCGCGATGGACTCGCCGAGCCGCTGACCCCCGGCGCCCTCCTCGCCGAGGAGCGCCGGCTCTTCTACGTCGCCGCCACCCGGGCCAGAGAACGGCTCATCGTCACCGCCGTCAAGGCGGCAGCGGACGACGGTGATCAGCCCTCCCGCTTCCTCACCGAACTCGGCGCCGAACCCAAGGACATCACCGGCCGCCCACCCCGCCCGCTCTCCGTCGCCGCACTCGTCGCCGAGCTGCGTGCCACCACCGTCGACCCCGACGCCACCCCCGCGCTCCGGGACGCCGCCGCCCAGCGGCTGGCCAGGCTCGCCGCCCTCCGCGACGACGACGGCAACGCACTCGTCCCGGCGGCGCACCCGCACCGCTGGTGGGGTCTGGATGAGCCGACCCGCTCCGGGACGCCGCTGCGGGACCGCGACCGGCCCGTCACCCTCTCCGGCAGCGCGCTGGACCAGCTCGCCAACACCTGTTCCCTGCAGTGGTTCCTGGGCCGCGAGGTCAAAGCGGATACGCCCGCCACCGCCGCCCAGGGTTTCGGTAATGTCCTTCATGTGCTCGCCGATGAGGTCGCTTCCGGCACCACACCCGCCGACCTGACCGTTCTGCTGGAACGGCTCGACTCCGTCTGGGACGCGCTCGCCTTCGAAGCGCCCTGGAAGTCCCGTCAGGAGAAGGAGAGCGCCCGGGCCGCCCTGGAACGCTTTCTGCGCTGGCATGTCATGGAGCGCGGCGGCCGCCGGACCATCGCCACGGAGCACGGCTTCGACGTCACCCTGGAAGCCGGTGAAGTCCAGGTGCGTATCCGCGGCAGCGTGGACCGTATCGAGCGGGACACGGACGGCCGGGCCTATGTCGTCGACTTCAAGACCGGCAAGTCCAAACCCACCGGACCCGAGGTCGCCCGCCATCCCCAACTCGCCGTCTACCAGCTCGCGGTGCGTGAAGGCGGCCTGGACACAGCACCCGCCGAGCCCGCCGGGGCCGAGCTGGTCCACCTCCGGCTGGGCGCCGCCAAGAAGGACGGCGGCGATGAACTCCCCGCCGTCCAGCGGCAGGAGGCCCTGGCGGGAGACTGGGTCGGGGATCTCCTGGCCACCGCCGCGGGCCGGGTCCTGGACGAGCGCTTCACCCCGTCGCCGGGCCAGCACTGCACCCACTGCACCTTCCGCACCGCGTGTAGTGCACGCCCGGAAGGGCGGCAGATCATAGAGTGAAGTGACCTCTCTCAGCCGGGCAACGCATGGTGTAAGGGGAAAATCACGTGGCAGTGAAGAACAGCGTGCTGGCCGCCGCCGTTTCCGTGGTAGTCCTGAGCCTTGCCGGCTGCTCGAGCGGCGGTGGAGCCGACGGCGAGAAGAAGGACGAAGGGGAACGGGCCGAACAGACCGGGCAGGCAGATCTCGCCAGCAGGCCGGCCGAGGAGATCCGCGATACCGCGGTCAAGGCGATGAAGTCGGCGAAGTCCTTCACCGCCGAGGGGACCATCACACCGGCTGACGAGATCCTGACCATGAAGGTCAGCGTCAGCGACGCGCAGTGCACGGGCAGCGCTGAAACGGGTGATTCGGGCGGCTTTCAGATGCGGGGGAAGGACGGCGCCTACTACATGAAGCCGGACAACGCGTTCGTCGAAGGGAAGCTGGCCGCCTTCCTGCCGGAGGCCGCCAGACAGGCCAAGGGAAAGTGGCTCAAGTTCAAGGGCGACAACCAGTTCGGGCTCTGCGACAAGAACACCATGGTGGACAGCCTCATGCAGACCCCCGGGAGCAACGGCTCCGGCCTCAGGAAGGGCAAGCCGGCCAAGCTGGACGGCACCCCGGTCATTCCGGTCACCAGTGAGGACAAGAAGAGCGGCAGCACCGTCACGTTCTATATCGCCGATGACGAGGCCAAGCCCTACATCCTGAAGCGGGAGGTCGAGGCCAAGGACGGAGACAAACCCGGCACCGTGACCTTCAGCGACTTCGGCAAGGCGGTCAAGGCGGAGACTCCGCCGAAGGACCAGACCGTGGACGTCGGCGGGCTGGGCCGCTGACGACCGAAGCCGATGCCGCCGTTGTCGGCGCAGGCCGCTAGCGTGCTCTCCCGTGGCATCACCGCTCAACGACCCCGGGCAGCTCAAAGAGCTCCTGGGCATCCCCTTCACCCCCGAGCAGCTGGCGTGTATCACCGCACCGCCGGCTCCGCAGGTGATTGTGGCCGGAGCCGGGTCCGGTAAGACGACCGTGATGGCCGCCCGAGTCGTCTGGCTGGTCGGCACCGGACAGGTCGCCGCCGACCGGGTGCTCGGCCTCACCTTCACCAACAAGGCAGCGGGCGAGCTCGCCGAGCGGGTCCGCAAGGCGCTGATCCGGGCCGGGGTCATGGACCCGGACCCGGACCCGGCCGGTCCGCAGGAGTCACCGGGCGAGCCGGTGATCTCCACCTATCACGCCTTTGCCGGGCGGCTGCTCAAGGAACACGGGCTACGGCTGGGCATCGAACCCACCGCCCGGCTGCTCGCCGACGCCACCCGCTTTCAGCTCGCCGCGTCGGTGCTGCGCGGCGCCCCCGGCCCGTATGAGGCGCTGACCAAGACCATCAGCGCCCTGGTCGAGGACCTGCTCGCGCTGGACGGCGAGCTCTCCGAGCACCTGGTTGAGCCGGCCCGGCTGCGCACCTACGACACCGAGCTGCTGGACCTGCTGGAGAGCGGTGAGGTACGGCTCACCAACGCCGCGATGCGCAAGGTGCCCGAGGCCGCGCGTGGCCGCCGCGAGCTCCTCGGGCTTGTCGAGGAGTACCGGAGCCGTAAGCGACAACGCGACCTGCTCGACTTTGGCGACCAGATAGCCCTGGCCGCGCGTCTCGCCCGGGACCGGCCCGAGGTGGGCCGGATCCTGCGCGAGGAATTCTCCGTGGTCCTCCTCGATGAGTACCAGGACACCTCGGTCGCCCAGCGCATCCTCCTCGCCGGGCTCTTCAGGGACGGCACCGGGCATCCCGTCACCGCCGTCGGCGACCCCTGCCAGGCCATCTACGGCTGGCGCGGTGCGTCCGTCGCCAACCTCGATGAGTTCCCCCGCCACTTCCCGCACGCCGACGGCACCCCCGCCCGCCGCTTCGCGCTCAGCGAGAACCGCCGCAGCGGCGGCCGTCTGCTGGAGCTGGCCAACGAGCTGGCCGCCCCACTGCGCGCCCGCCACCAGGGCGTCGAGGCGCTGCGCCCCGCCCCCGGCGCCGAGCGCGACGGCCTCGTCCGCTGCGCCCTGCTGAACACCCACGCCGAGGAGCTCGACTGGCTCGCCGACTCCCTCGCCCATCTGGTCCGTACCGGCACCCCGCCCGGCGAGATCGCGGTGCTCTGCCGCAGCGCGGCCGACTTCGCCGAGATCCAGGGCACGCTCGTGGCCCGGGACGTGCCGGTCGAGGCCGTGGGGCTCTCCGGGCTGCTGCATCTGCCGGAGGTCGCCGACCTCGTCGCCATGTGCGAGGTGCTTCAGGACCCGACCGCCAACGCCTCCCTCGTCCGGCTGCTCACCGGCCCCCGCTGGCGTATCGGCCCCCGCGACCTGGCCCTGCTCGGCCGACGGGCCCGGCTGCTGGTCCACTACGCCCCGGACGAGCCAGACCCGGACGCCGACCGCCGCCTGGCCGCCGCCGTCGAAGGCACCGACCCGGCCGAGGTCACCTCACTCGCCGACGCCCTCGACACCTTCCTGGAGTCCGACGGCTACGACGACGGGCTGCCCTTCTCCGCCGAGGCCCGTGTCCGGTTCGCCCGGTTCGCTACGGAGATACGCGAGCTGCGGCGCTCGCTCGCCGATCCCCTGATGGACGTCCTGCACCGGGTGCTGGCCGCCACCGGACTGGAGATCGAGCTGTCGGCCTCCCCGCACGCGCTGGCCGCCCGCCGCCGCGAGACGCTGGGCAAGTTCCTCGACATCGCCGCGGGCTTCACCTCCCTCGACGGCGAGACGACGCTGCTGGCCTTCCTCGGCTTCCTGCGTACCGCGGCCCAGTACGAGAAGGGGCTCGACAGCTCGCTGCCGGGCGGCGAGAACACGGTGAAGGTGCTCACCGCGCACAAGTCCAAGGGCCTGGAGTGGGACGTCGTCGCCGTCCCCGGCCTGGTCGCGGGCCAGTTCCCCAGCGAGCGGGCCCAGGACTCCTGGCTCACCCAGCCCAAGGTGCTGCCGCACGCCCTGCGCGGCGACGCGGCGACCCTCCCGCAGATGGGGGAGTGGACCGCGCAGGGCCGCAAGGACTACGACGCGGCGATGAAGCACCACCAGTCCACCGAGGAGCTGCGCCTGGGCTACGTCACCTTCACCCGCCCCCGCTCCCTCCTCCTCGCCTCCGGCCACTGGTGGGGCCCCTCCCAGAAGAAACCCCGCGGTCCCTCCGCCTTCCTGGACGCCCTCCGCGCTCATGGCGAGGTGGAAGCCTGGGCCGATCCCCCGCCGGACGGCGCCGAAAACCCCTCCCTCACCCACCCCACCACCGAACACACCTGGCCGCTCCCCCTGGACGAGCCCGCCCTGACCCGCCGCCGCACCGCCGCCAACGCGGTGCTGGCGCACCTGGACGGGGTGCCCGAGAACTTCGTGCCCGAGAACTTCGTGCCCGAGGAGGCCGTGCCCGAGGAGGCCGTGCCCGAGGAGCCCGTGCCCGAGGAGCCCGTGCCCGAGGAGCCCGCCGACGGCCTCTCGCCCGAGGAGGCACGGCTCACCGCGTCCTGGGACCGGGACCTGGACGCCCTCGCCGGGGAGCTGCGGCGCGCCCGTGAAACGGTCCGCGAAGTGCCCGTACCGGCGTCCCTCACCGCTACCGAGCTGCTCCGCCTGGCCGCCGACCCCGAGCAGTTCGCCCGCGACCTGGCGCGCCCCATGCCCCGCCCGCCGCAGCCCGCCGCAGCCCGCCGTGGCACCCGGTTCCACGCCTGGGTGGAGTCACGCTTCGAAGAGCTCGCGCTGCCCATGCTCGGCCCCGACGAGCTGCCCGGCGCCGAGGACGGTGTGGAGCTCACCGACGAGCGGGACCTCGCCACGCTCAAGGAGGCCTTCAGCCGCACCTCCTACGCCCACCGCACCCCCTATCGAGTCGAAGCCCCCTTCCAGCTCCCCCTCGCGGGCCGGGTCATCCGGGGCCGTATCGACGCGGTGTACAAGTCCCCGGACGGGGACGGCTTCGAGATCATCGACTGGAAAACCGGACGCGCTCAGCGTGCCGACCCCCTCCAGCTGGCCATCTACCGGCTCGCCTGGGCCGAGCAGCACGGGCTGCCGCTGACCGCCGTATCCGCCGCCTTCCTGTATATCCGCAGCGGCGAGCTGATCCGCCCCGACGACCTGCCGGACCGGGCCGGGCTGGAGCGGCTGCTGCTCGACGGGCGGACGGATGCACCGGACCCGGACGACGGCGGATAGGCTCAAGAGCATGAGCAGCACCCCGGACAGCGCCGTCCGCACCCCCGCCGCGGACCCGGACCTGGAACGGCCCTGGGCCCTGACCCCGCTTGACAGCGCGATCCGAGCACTGGCACACGCAGGGGAGTAGGGAACAGCAGTGACCACCTGGACCGACCACGCCGCCCACCCGCCGCTCTCGCTCACCGGCGACGGCGGCATCGACCGCGGCGCCCACAACCGGCTGGATGAGGCCTGGCTGGCCGCAGCGTGGAGCCACCCGACGACTCGCTGCTTCGTGGTCTCCGGCGGCCAGGCGCTGGTGGTGGACACCGAGGACGGTGGCACCGAGCTGGTGACGATGCCCTCCTTCGACGCCCCGTTCACCGAGGCCCACCGCTACTTCCTCGGTACCGACGCGGACGGCGTGCGCTACTTCGCGCTGCAGAAGGACGCCCTGCCGGGCCGGATGGACGACGACGCCCGCCCCGCCGGACTGCGCGAGGCGGGGTCGCTGCTCTCCGAACGGGACGGCGCGCTCCTCGTGCACGCCGTCGCCCTGGAGAACTGGCAGCGCCTGCACCGCTTCTGCTCACGCTGCGGCGAGCGCACGGTCATCGCGGCGGCCGGACATATCCGCCGCTGCCCGGCCTGCGGCGCCGAACACTACCCGCGCACCGACCCGGCCGTGATCATGCTGGTGACCGACGACCAGGACCGCGCCCTGCTGGGCCGCCAAGTGCACTGGCCCGAGGGCCGCTTCTCCACACTGGCGGGCTTTGTCGAGCCGGGGGAGTCCATCGAGCGCACCGTTATCCGCGAGGTGTTCGAGGAGGCGGGCGTGACGGTCGGCGAGGTCGAGTACATCACCAGCCAGCCCTGGCCCTTCCCCTCCAGCCTGATGCTGGGCTTTATGGCGCGCGCCACATCCCCGGACATCCAGGTGGACGGTGAGGAGATCGAGGAGGCCCGCTGGTTCTCCCGCGACGACCTGCGGTTGGCGATCGAGTCCGGCGAGGTACTGCCCCCCACCGGCATCTCCATCGCATCCCGCCTGGTCGAACTCTGGTACGGCAAGCCACTGCCCAAGCCGAACCCGTAACCACAGGAAAGGCCGGCGTACGCGTCACAGACGTGCCCGCGGTGCGGGACCGTGCACGCGGACTCCACCAAGAGCAAAGCGAAGTCCGCGTGCAGGCACGCGGATACCGCGAGCACGCCGACGCCCCCTAACCCAGCCAAGGGCTGGATGTCACTGCATCACGGCCATGGCCAGTGCGCGGCGGGCGCGCAGCGAGGCGCGCTCGGCCTTGCGCTGCATCCGGCGGGCGTTGATCAGCCGCTGGGCCACACGTTGGGAGTCGGCCCTGCGCAGTTCGTCATGCATTCGGGCCCTGGCCAAGGTTTCTGGCATGAGTTGCATTTCGCGGTTCCTGTTCTGTGGTGAGCCGGTCTCTTCGGGCCGGCTGCGAGCGGGGGTGTCGAAAGTGGAGTCGTGCATCGGGTCCTGCTTCATGGGTCCGTACGGGGACGGATGGTCGATCGTGCCGGGGGTGTTCATGCCGTGACCGGGTTCTTGCGCGGGCGGCCACGCGGCCGCTTCCGGGGAACCACAACGCCTTGGACGAACAGCTCGCCGCCCCAGACGCCCCAGGGCTCGCGCCGGTCCTTGGCGCCGGTGAGGCAGGCCTCACGCAGCGGGCAGGTCTGGCAGAGCGACTTGGCGTACTCGACATCGGCGGGCGACTCAGCGAAGAAGACTTCGGGGTCGTAGCTGCGGCAGGGCACGGCAACGCCGAGGCGGTCGATGGCGTCGTCCAGCTCGGTGAGCGTGGTCAGGGGGGTCAAGGAATCCTCCGAGGTATCAGGCGGGTTCAGGTCGGTCTTGGGTGACGGGGTGTGCGTCTGCGTCTGCACTTGCTGTCTTCCTCGTCTGTCGTCGTCGGTCCGGCTGGTGGCCGGGCTGGCTTGGGGCAAAACAGAAGGGCCGCGGATCCCTGTGTGGGTTCCGCGGCCCTCGAAGGTGCCGACCTGATCTCGCCGATCAGGCTGGATCTCTCCAGGGGTCAGGCCCACGGAAGGCCCACATCAGGTGGTGCTGCGTCTTCTGGCGTCCTTCGCCGGCATCCGCCGCCGCGATGGAGACGGCATAGGCGTTCGCCTGTGCCGCCGCTGCTACCGCGGATGCCTTGGTCGGTCGCTCATTGCCGAAGCGCTCATTGGTGCAGCGCTCATGGGCAACGGTGGCTCCGGGCAGGCCGGTGCCGTTAAGGCGGGAGCCGAGCAGGCAGGTGGCGACGACCGAGCGGTCGGTCATTTTGGTGGTGGTCATGAAGTCGATCACTGGTCTCGCCTCCTCTCGGCGTCTCGGAGGGACCGGCCGAGGCTGGTCCCGAAGATGTTCAGGGTTCAGTACAGCATGGAAAAGGTGAAGCGAGAAAGCCCCGCCCTCTCCACGTCTGGAAGGCTATGAGGCTTCCTTGGGCCCGCGCAAACTATTTTTGCCCTTGGTTCGTAACAACCTGTGTGACAGGTACTGGAGTTCCCTCTTCCTCTTGGTCCACAAGCTCCTCACCTGCGCAGAGCGCCAGTACATCGGCGCCGAACCGCTGGAGCTTACGGGTCCCCACGCCGGGAATCCGGGTCAGCTCGGCCTCGTTGTCCGGCACCGCCTCAGCGATGGCCATCAGGGTTTTGTCGGTGAAGACGCAGTAGGCGGGCTGCCCCAGCTGACTGGCTTGCTCCGAGCGCCACTCACGCAGCCGTTCATACAGCTCCTCGTCGAGGTCGGAGGGGCAGCCCTCACACCGCATCAGCTTCATCTCACCCGCGTCGGTCAGAGTCCGCCCGCAGACCCGGCACTTCACCGGCCCGCGCTGCTTACGTGAGCGTCCGCCGCTGCCCCGCTCAACACCGCCGCTGCCACCGGCCGTACGTGCGCCGACGGCCGCTGAGCCGGGCCGCAGTCCGTTCAGAAAGCGGCTTGGGCGACGCCCCGCCCGGCCGCCGGGCGAACGGGCCAGCGCCCAGGAGAGGGCGAGATGGAACCGGGCCCGGGTGACCCCGACATAGAGCAGCCGCCGTTCCTCCTCGACCTGCTCATCCGTCTTGGCGTAAGTGATCGGCATCATGCCCTCGGTGAGGCCGACCAGGAACACCGCGTCCCACTCCAGGCCCTTCGCCGAGTGCAGCGAGGCGAGAGTGACCCCATCGACGGCGGGAGCGTGCTGGGCGCTGACCCGCTCGTCAAGCTCGGCGACGAGATCGGCGAGCGTCGCACGCGGCCTGGCCCGGGCGAAGTCCTCAGCGAGCCGGGCCAGCGCCGCCAGGGACTCCCAGCGGTCGCGGACCGCGCCCGAACCGGCCGGGGCCTGAGACTGCCAGCCCTTGGTGCCAAGGACCGCACGCACCTGCGAGGGCAGATCGACGGCGTCGTCCAGCAGCGCATCGTTGCCACCCGCCCTTGCGGCGCCACGCAGCGCGACCGCGGCCTCACGCACCTCGGGCCGTTCAAAGAAGCGCTCGGCCCCGCGCAGCTGGTAGGGCACCCCGGCGTCGGCGAGCGCCTGCTCATAGACCTCGGTCTGTGCGTTGATGCGATAGAGCACCGCGATCTCGCTCGCGGCGACGCCGGAGTTGATCAGCTCCCGGATCCGCCGCGCGGTGCCCTCGGCCTCGGCTGGCTCATCGGCGTACTCGGCGTAGACCGGCTCCGGACCCGCGTCGCGCTGCGACACCAGCTCCAGCCGGTGCTCGGCGGCCCGGCCACGGGCCTGCGAGAGCAGACCATTGGCAAGGTGCACCACCTGCGGCGTGGAGCGGTAGTCGCGGATCAGCTTCACCAGGGTCGCGTCCGGGTGGCGGGTGCGGAAGTTCAGCAGGTGGTCCGGGGTCGCTCCGGTGAAGGAGTAGATCGTCTGGCTGGCGTCCCCGACAACACAGAGGCTGTCCCGGTCGCCGAGCCACAGGTCCAGCAGCCGCTGCTGGAGCGGGCTGACATCCTGGTACTCATCCACGACAAAGTGCTGGTACTGCTGCCGCACCTGCTCGGCGATGTCGTGCCGGTCCTGCAGGATGCCGACGGTCAGCAGCAGTACATCCTCAAAATCGATCGTCGCGCGGTCCCGCTTGAGCTGTTCATAGGTGGCGTAGATCCCGGCGATCTCGGCGGGGTCGCGGGGGGCGTCCCGACCTGCTTTCACCACCGCGGCCGGATAGTCCTCGGGCACGGTCTGGGTGACCTTGGACCACTCGATCTCACCGGTGACATCCCGCAGCTCGCTGCGGTCGAGCCTGATCCGGGACCGGGCCGCGGCCTCGTTGACCAGCGCCACCTTGCGCTCCAGCAGCCGGGGCAGCTCACCGCCGACCGCCTTGGGCCAGAAGTACTGAAGCTGGCGCAGCGCGGCGGAGTGGAAGGTACGCGCCTGGACACCGCCCGCGCCCAGCTGGCGCAGCCGCCCGCGCATCTCACCTGCCGCACGGTTGGTGAATGTGACGGCAAGCACACTCGCGGGCGGCAATATCCCTGCCCGAACCCCGTAGGCGATCCGGTGGGTAATCGCCCGGGTCTTGCCCGTACCGGCCCCGGCCAGCACACACACCGGTCCGTGCAGGGCCGTCGCCACCTCGCGTTGCTCGGGGTCAAGCCCGTCGAGCACCGCGTCGGCGGAGTCTGGCACCGGCGGGAACAGAGGGGAGTGCGTTGCTGCTGTCACACGGCCATGCTGCCAGGTCCGGTGAGGCGGCCGAGGCCGCTGTCCACAGGCGAGCGGAGTTGGTCGTATGAATACGGGGGAATGGATCGCGAACGGAACATGTTCCCTCACTGGCACACGACCGGCCACGGACAAAGGAGCGCGAGACCCCATGGTGGGAACCGTAACGATGTACAGCACGACCTGGTGCGGCTACTGCCGTCGGCTCAAGGGCCAGATGGACCGCGAGGGGATCACGTATAACGAGATCAATATCGAGCAGGATCCCGCGTCGGCGGCCTTCGTGGAGAAGGCGAACGGCGGTAACCAGACGGTACCGACCGTCCTTTTTCCTGACGGTTCCACCCTGACCAATCCCTCCCTGGCCCAGGTCAAGGAGAAAGTCAGCGTCTGACCCCGCGTCCTGCTGTTGGCTGGCCTGGGTGCGCTCAGGCCGAGGTCTCCACCATCTCGGCCTCGCCGTCCGTGTCGTCACCCATATCGGTGTCCTCCGGCAGGAAGCCCGGCACCCAGGCCTCCAGCTCATCGCGCAGCCGCACCGTGGCCCCCAGCTGGCACAGCACCCCTATCGTGCTGAGCGTGACCCGGTGGATCAGCAGGTAGGCGGGTGGCAGATTGAGCTGCTTGCCCAACTGGTGTGCCGGTGAGCGGAGATCGGCGACCCGCGCCGCCTGCTCGCGCATCCACTCCCGGGCGAAGGTGAACTCCGCCACCCGCACGGGCTCGATGATCGGCATCAGATAGTCCAGTACCGTCTCCGGGTCCAGCTCTATCGCCGTCTTGACGAACCCCTCGTCGCACAGCAGCGCGTAGACCTCATCGGCCTCGCCGTCCAAGGTCATCCGCAGGGCGGTGCCGATGGTTGGCGGCAGCCCCTCAGGAAGTCGGTCAACGGTGCCGAAGTCCATGACGCCCAGCCTGCCATCCGCCAGCAGCCGGAAGTTCCCCGGATGCGGATCGGCGTGCAACAGCCCTGTGCGCGCTGTGCCGGAGAAGAGGAAACGGGCGAGCAGCTGACCGGCCTGGTCCCGCTCCGGCTGCTCACCGTCCCTGATCACCTCAGCCAGTGGCACCCCGTCGAGCCACTCGGTCACCAGCACCTGATCACACTGGTGCACCACGTCTGGCACCCGCACATCCGGGTCACCGGCGAACTCCGCTGCGTACGCCGACTGTGCCTGCGCCTCCAGACCGTAGTCCAGCTCCTCCGAGACCCGGTCCCGCAGCTCCGCGATGAGCGGCTTGATGTCCATCCCCGGAATCAGCGGGCCCAGCACCCGGGCGAACCGGCTCAGCTGACCGAGATCCGACAGCAGCGCCTCCCCGGCGCCCGGATACTGCACCTTTACCGCCACCTCGCGTCCGTCATGCCAGATGGCCCGGTGCACCTGCCCGATCGAGGCCGCGGCGGCGGGCTTGTCCTCGAACTCCTCGAAGAACTCCCGCCAGTCCTCGCCCAGCCGCTCCGCGAGTACGGAGTGCACGGTGCCGGTCGGCATGGGCGGTGCCGCTTCCTGCAGCTTGGTCAGTGCGGCACGGTAAGGCCTGGCCAGCTCCTCGGGCAGCGCCGACTCAAAGACGGACATCGCCTGCCCGAACTTCATCGCACCGCCCTTCAGCTCACCCAGGACCTTGAAGAGCTGTTCCGCGGTGCGCTGTTGCAGCTCCTGGCCGACCAGCTCCGCCGAATACCCCCCGATCCGCTTGCCCAGGCCCCAGGTCGCCCGGCCCGCGAACCCAAGTGGCAGCGCAGCCAGCTTGGCGGTACGGGTGACGGCCTTGCGGGGTAGATCTGACATGCGGCCCCTCCAACTCCCAGACAGCACAAGCGGCTAAGACGCCATTGTCACCTGAGGTGCCTCCTCCGCCGAGGGGATATTGACAGTTCCCGGCGAAGCGGCACCACACGGGCACTCGCTATACGGTCGCATCACCTCCTCCTCGCGGCGCAGCCCGGGCAGGATGAACGCCGTCCGAATCCCCGCTCCCGGTGTGCCGTCCCCGTCAAGAAAGCTCAGCGCGTACGAGGCGGCGGCCCCCGCGACAACCGTCGCCAGCGCAATATCACAGGCGGGCACCCCGGGCCGGCGCGCGGAACGCCACTGCCCCACCATCAGTGGCCACGATGGCTCCCGCGCGGCGCGGCCCCGCAGCAGACACTCGGCGCACGCACTCACTCCTGGGAGCACCAGTGGCCCCACAAAGCCGGTGCTCTCGACCACCCCGGTATACAGATGCGGCTGCCCCGCAGCGATCAGCTCCCCCGTCGCGGCCGGATCCGGCGCGTAGGCGGCCAGGCCGTCGCGCGGCGCGAACACCACCAGCCCCAGCCCCCGAGCCGGGCCGCCGGGCCGCCCGCGCTCTTCCCTCGGCGGCCGGGACCAGGGAGCCGCACGCCGCACCGCCTTACGTATGGCCGAGACCCTGCGCTCCCCGGTCTGCCCGGCGGCGATCCCACCCGGCGCCGTGTCGCAGGCCGTGACACAGCCACCGTCGACCACATCCACCTGCCCCACCCCGGCCGCCGAGAGCAGCGCGGCCAGCGTCGCCCCCACCCTGCCGCCGCCCCGCACCTGCACCCGGGCCGTCCGGCGGGCCGCCAGCCGACGCACCGCACCGCCGGGCTCCGGATGCAGCACCGACAGCGACGCCAGATCTGGCCGCAGCCGGTCGCCCACCTGCGCCGCGGCCCGGCGAGCCGCCGCGGCGTCGTCGAGCAGCCCGGCCCGGGCGAGCCGCTCCATCAGCCGGTCCGCCGCGTCCGCCCCCAGCCCGATCGCTTCGGCGGCCTGTCTGAGCTGTGCCAGATTCCGCGTCCCGTCCAGCAG
Source organism: Streptomyces gobiensis (assembly GCF_021216675.1). Lineage (NCBI taxonomy): Bacteria > Bacillati > Actinomycetota > Actinomycetes > Kitasatosporales > Streptomycetaceae > Streptomyces > Streptomyces gobiensis. The sequence continues at coordinate 3,950,821 of NZ_CP086120.1, forward strand.
GTCAAGAAAGCTCCCTGTCGCGGTGTCCACCGGGTCCAGCACCACCGCGTGCGCGGGAGCCACGCCGTACTGCACCGCCCGCCGGTCCCGCCAGCCACGACGCAGCGCGGGCTTGATCATCGGATACATGCTCGCCCCTCCGGTCCTGCCGGCCCTCCCCGGGCCGGCTCTTCTGCGAACCGCTCCCAGCATGCTCCCGGGCTCCGAACACCGCCCTAAGTTATCCACAGGCAGTGGATGATAGTCGTACAACCGGTGCACACGGTGGAGTGTTTCCCCCGCCATCCCGCCCTGCGGCGGGACTTCCCAGGGCGCCAGCGGGTAACGTCGTGGCGTGCCCGCCGAACCGCTGAACAGCACCAGTCAGCCGCGCCGCACTCGGGAAACGGGCGCGGCGCCGACCAGTCCGGTCGAGGTGCGGCGCAGCACGCGGCGGCGCCGCACCGTCTCCGCCTACCGCGAGGGCGACCGCACCATCGTGCTGCTTCCCGCCCGGATGTCCGCAGATGAGGAGCGGCGCTGGGTCGGGGTGATGCTGGACAAGCTCGCCGCCCAGGAAAGCAAGCGGATGCTCGGCGACAGTGAGCTGGCCGAGCGTGCGGTGCACCTCTCCGACCAGTACCTGGACGGCCGTGCCCGCCCGGCGTCCGTCCGCTGGGTCACCAATCAGAACACCCGTTGGGGCTCGTGCACGCCCGCTGAAGGCAGCATCCGGCTGTCACACCGGTTGCAGGGCATGCCGGAGTACGTCATCGACTATGTGCTCCTCCATGAGCTGGCCCATCTGCTGGTGCCCGGGCACGGACAGCGCTTCTGGCGGCTGCTGGACGGCTATCCGCGTACCGAGCGGGCGCGCGGCTTTCTGGAGGGCGTCGCCGCCGCCGACCGGCTGCCGCACGTTCCGGCTGCCCGGGGTGACTGAGCTGTCGTAGTGACCCGTTAGCCTGACGCGGCACAGCTTCAGCAACGGGATGGGGGACGGTCGTTACGTATGGCCAGGGATTTCCAACGCGGCCACAAGGCCAGGCTCAGTGATCTGACAGCAGGCACGGATCTGTATGTGGGTGTGCGGATCGACGCTCCAGGACTGACCTTCGACATCAGCTGTTTCGGCCTCGACGCCGATGAACGGCTGTCGGACGACCGGTATTTCATCTTCTTCAACCAGTCGAAATCACCCGAGGGAGCGATTCAGCTGCTCGGCGCGCAGGCGGGCGACACCGAATCCTTCCGGGTGACGTTCGACCAGATACCGTCGGCCATCCAGAAGCTGTCCTTCACCGCGGCCATCGACGGCCCCGGGCAGATGTCGCAGATAGGCCCCGGCTACCTCCGAATAGTCGCGGGCGGTGAGGAAGTAGCGCGATACGCCTTCACCGGTTCGGAGTTCAGCACCGAACGGGCCGTGATGCTCGGCGACTTCTATGTCAAGGACGGCTGGCGCTTCGCCGCGGTCGGCCAGGGCTTCGACGGCGGTCTTGAGGCCCTGCTGAGGAATTTCGGCGGTGAGGTCCTGGAGGAGAAGCCGCAGCCCCAGCAGCCGAGTGCCCCAGCGCCCGGCTTCGCTCCTCCCGCCGGTCCCGCCCCGGGCTTCAGCCCGCCGCCGAGCACTCCCGTGCCGCACCATGCGGCCCCGACGATCGCCGCGCCGATCTCGCTGCCGTCCCAGCCCCAGCCCCAGCCGCCTCAGCCCCCTCAGCCGTCCCAATCCCCTCAAACGTCCCAGCCCCCTCAGCCGTCCCAGCCATCGCCGCCACCCCAACCGCCTCAGCAGCCCATCACGTCACCCCAGGGGCCACCGCAGCCCCCTGCTGCCGCGGCCTACGGCGTCCCGCAGGGCGGCGGCGCCGGACTCGGCGTCACCCTGGAGAAGTACCGCGAGGTGCCGGTCGGCCAGCGATGGACGCTGCAGAACGGCCAGCTCGCCCGGGCCGACCTCGGCATCGACCCGCAGCCCGTGCTCGCCCGCCAGGGCAGCATGGTGCTCTACCAGGGCAAGGTTGACTTCAGCTACAAGGGCGCGGGCTTCCGCGGCCGGATCGTCGGCAACACCACTGGCCAGCAGCTGGAGCTGATGCGCTGCACCGGCAGCGGTCAGGTGTTCTTCGCCGAAGAGGCCAGCTACCTTCACCCCATCGAACTCCAGGGTGACGCCATCTGCGTCTCCGCCGAGAACGTCCTGGCCTTCGACGAGTCGTTGCAGCACGAGGTGCGCCGTATCGAGGGCCATGGCATCCCCGGCGGTGCGCTGTTCACTCTGCAGTTCCACGGCACCGGCACCGTCGTCGTCAAGACCCAGGGCACCCCGGTGGTCCTCCCGGTCACCCCGACGACCTTCGCGGACGCCGACGCCGTGGTCGCCTGGTCGGCCGCCACCCAGGTGATCGTCACCAGCCAGGTGCGGCTGCGCCGCCAGGCCTATCCCGGCCACAGCGGGGAAAGCGTGAACCTTCAGTTCCGCGGCGCTCCCGGCAACTTCATCGTCGTCCAGCCCTACGAGGTCTGAGGGAGCCCATCATGAACCAGCAGCCGATCACGGGCTTCGCCCCGACCCCGCCCGCGCAGCGCATGGAGAACCACGGCAGCAATATCCTCAAGGTCGCCATGGCCGGCGGCCAGGACCTCTACGCCCGCCGTGGGTCGATGGTCGCCTACGAGGGCTTTGTGCAGTACGAGCCCAATCCGCCCGCCGTCCGCCAGGCGGCCTCCCAGTGGCTCACCGGCGAGGGCGCGCCGCTGATGCGCTGTCACGGCGACGGACTGCTCTATCTGGCCGACTACGGCGCCGATGTGGTCGTCCTCAACCTCACCAACGACAGCCTCTCGGTCAATGGCAGCAACATCCTCGCCTTTGACGCTCATCTCCAGTGGGGTGTTGAGCGGGTCAAGGGCATGGCCAAGTTCGCCGGTCAGGGCCTGTTCAATGTCGCCGTCTCGGGCACCGGCTGGGTCGCTCTGACCAGCCGTGGCACCCCCGTGGTGGTCGACTGCGGCCGTGGTGAGGACGAGACATATGTCGACCCGGACGCGCTGATCGCCTGGTCGACCCAGCTGCGGATGAAGGGCAAACGCAGCTTCAAGGCGTCCTCGATGATCGGCCGTGGCAGTGGCGAGGCCTATCAGCTGGGCTTTTCCGGCCAGGGCTTCGTCGTCGTACAGCCCAGTGAGGACAGCACCGACCGCCTCCGGGCGCGCGGCTGAGAGGAGCAAACCCACCATGCAGAGCCCGCTTTTCGGTCACACCGAGGTCCAGACTCAGGACCGCTACACGCTCCAGAACGACAAGATGCTGCGCGTCCTCCTCGAAGGACATGAGGATGTGCTCGCCCGTAAGGGCAGCATGGTCGCCTACCAGGGCATGATCGAGTTCGACGGTGAGTACCGCACGCCCGCACAGCACCACGCCCACATGATGACCGGCGAGGTCCTGGATCTGATGCGCTGCTCCGGGCAGGGCACCGTCTACTTCGCCAATCTCGCCCAGGCCGTCCATATCGTCGATGTCGACCATGATGGACTGACCGTCGACAGCGACTATGTCCTGGCGCTCGACGCCCATCTGCACTGGGACGTCATCAGCGTCGACAGCCAGTACGGCATCTCCGGCTCCGGCAAGTACAACCTGGTCATCTCCGGCCAGGGCAAGGTGGCGCTGATGACGTCGGGCCAGCCGCTGATGATGCGGGTCACCCCGGACACATATGTCAACGCCGACTCTGACGCGGTGGTCGCCTGGTCAACTTCACTACGGGTGCAGATGCAGGCGCAGACCAGTTCCTCGGGCGTGTGGCGGCGGCGTGGCCAGACGGGCGAGGGCTGGGAGCTCAGCTTTATGGGCCAGGGCTTCGCGCTCGTTCAGCCCAGTGAGCAGCTGCCACCGCAGAACGCGGTGATCGGTCAGGGTGTCCGTGCCCAGTTCGGGATGGGCGGCCAGGGGGCGCACGGCATGAACCCCGGCAACGCCTGGGGCGCCGGGCCTGGCGGGCACGGTGGTGGGTCTGGCGGCCACGGTGGCGCGCCGGGCAGTATCTTCACGAACTGACGCCGAGGAGGGCGCGGGTGCGGTCCAGCAGGCGTACAACGGAGTCATCGGCCACGGACGCCACCTCGTCATAGCCGAACCAGCGCAGCTCCAGCGACTCCTCGCTGATCGCCGCCTCGGCGCCCTCCGGCGCGATCGCGGCGTACTGCACATCCAAGTGCCAGGCGCACGGCGTCAGATGCCGGTCCAGGCGCACCGGCCCACCGGACAGCAGGGTCAGTCCCGCGATCCCGGACTCCTCGGTGGCCTCCCGTAGCGCGGCGCCGGCCAGCGTGGTGTCCTCCGGCTCACAGTGCCCGCCCAGTTGCAGCCACATACGCAGCTTCCTGTGCAGTGTCAGCAGTACGCGGTCACGTGTCGGGTCCACGACCAGTGCGCTGGCGGTCAGATGGCCCTCCGTACAGGCCTTCCACATGCCATGGGGGTGCGCGGCGAGGTGGTCGCCGTACTCAAGCCGCAGCGCGTCCTGCCGCTCGTCCGGTGCGGGCCACTGCTTGAGTACCCGGGCCGCGTCCTCGCGCAGGCTCACTTCTCGCCGTCGCCCCCGTTGTCGTCCTTGTCCGCGTCGTTCTCCGCGTTCTTGTCGAGTCCGGGCTTCCCGCCGCCCGCCGCGTCGCCGAGCATCTTGTCCAGCTCCGAGAAGTCCAGCTGTTCGCGGTGGACAAAGCCATCCGGGTCATCCAGATCCGCGCCGGTCGGCAGCATGTCCGGGTGCGCCCACAGCCCGTCGCGGCCCTCGGTCCCCCGGGCATCGGCCAGCGAGGCCCACAGCCGGGCCGCGTCCCGCAGCCGACGGGGCCGCAGCTCAAGGCCGATCAGTGTGGCGAAGGTCTGCTCGGCCGGGCCACCGGAGGCCCGGCGCCGCCGAAGCGTCTCGCGCAGTGCGCCCGCCGATGGCAAATGCGGCTCAGCGGCGGCATGCACCACCGCGTCCACCCAGCCCTCGACCAGTGCCAGGGCCGTCTCCAGACGGGCCAGCGCGGCCTTCTGCTCCGGGGTGTCCTCCGGCTGGAACATGCCCTGCTGCAGCTTTTCCTGCAGCTCCTCCGGGCGGGAGGGGTCAATCTGCCCGACCACATCCTCCAGCTTGGCGGTGTCCACCTTGATGCCGCGTGCGTAACCCTCGACCGCACCGAACAGATGCGAGCGCAGCCACGGCACATGGGCGAAGAGCCGCTGGTGCGCCGCCTCGCGCAGCGCGAGATACAGCTGCACCTCCTCCTGCGGTACGCCAAGGCCTGCGCCGAACGCCGCGATATTGACGGGCAGCAGCGCCGCCTTCCCGGCCGGTCCCAGCGGCAGCCCGACATCGGTCGAGCCGACCACCTCACCGGCGAGCACACCGAGGGCCTGTCCGATCTGGGTGCCGAACATCGCGCCGCCCATGGAGCGCATCATCCCGAGCAGCGGGCCCGCCATGGCCTGCATCTCCTCGGGCAGCACATCGCCCATGGCCGCCCCGACCCGCTCGGCGACCGGGTCCACCAGGTCGCGCCACACCGGCAGCGTCGCCTCGATCCATTCGGCGCGGCTCCAGGCCACCGCCGAGCCGGAACCGGAGGGCAGCGAGGTCACACCGTCGAGCCACAGATCCGCGAGGCGTACGGACTCCTCCACCGCCGCCTGGTCCTGCGGGCCGACACTGATGTCCTTGGCACCTTCCGGGGCGCCCTGTGCGACGGTCTGCCGGGCGATGTCCTTGGCCATGTCCCAGTTGACCGGTCCGCCCTCATAGCTCAGCATCTGTCCGAGCCGCTGGAATGCGGCGCCCAGATCATTCGGGTCAACACCACCGGGCCCGCCGCCCAGCGAGCCGAACATCGCGGCAAGCGGGTTGTCGGCGCCCCCCTGGCCGCCGCCGAACCCGAACGGGTCCTGGCCCTGGCCGCCCTGGCCGCCCTTCTTCTCGCCGTTGTCGCCGTCGTCCGGCTCCTCCGGCGGAAGGCCGAATCCGAATGGGGTGTCACTCACGGGGGTTCCTCGGCTCTGTGCGGTGGGTCTGGTGGGCTTGGACAGTGGACAGGTGCACTAATCGAGAGGCATTACCTCCAGCCTAGACACCTGTCAGGCAGGATGGGGGGCCTGCGCACGCCGTACCAGAAACAACCACTGGAGAAGCCCGGTGAGTTCCCAGGAGTCGAACGTTCGCGCAGCGCGAAACGGCGCTGCACGCCCCGTCATCGCGGTCACGGGCGCCGCCTCGGGGGTTGGTGCGCTGTTGACCCGGCGGCTGGCCGCCAGCGAGGAGGTCAAGCAGGTCATCGCGCTGGATGAGCGGCGAGGCGACATCAGCGAGGCCCATTGGCACATTCTCGATGTGCGCGACCCGGCCATCGCGGAACGGCTGCGCCGGGACGGTGAGCCGGTCGATGTCGTGGTGCACCTCGCCCTTGATCTTGACCTGGAGACGGACCCCATCGCCCGTACGGCCTACAACGTACGGGGCACCCAGACGGTCCTCACCGCCGCCGCGGCCGCCGGTGTCCGCCGGGTGGTGCTCTGCACCTCGGCGATGGTCTACGGGGCGCTGCCGGACAACGATGTGCCGCTCGCCGAAGACGCTGAGCTGCGGGCGACCGAGGACGCCACCGGTGTCGGGGACCTGCTGGAGATCGAGCGGCTGGCCGAGCGCGCGCCCCGGGCTCACCCCGGCCTCAATGTCACGGTCCTCCGTCCGGCCATCCTGGTCGGCGGCACCGACACCGCACTGACCCGGTACTTCGAGTCACCGCGACTGCTGGTCGTCGCGGGCTCCCGCCCCTGCTGGCAGTTCTGTCATGTGGAAGACCTGGCCAGTGCGCTGGAGTACGCGGCGCTGGAGAAGGTCGACGGTGAGCTGACGGTGAGCTGTGACGGCTGGCTGGAGCAGGAGGAGGTCGAGGAGCTGTCCGGCATCCGCCGGATGGAGCTGCCCTCGGCTGTCGCGCTGGGCGCGGCCTCCCGGCTGCACCGCCTGGGCCTCACTCCGTCCCCGGCGGGGGACCTGGCCTACACCATGAATCCCTGGGTGGTCAGCGGCAGCAGGCTGCATGACGCGGGCTGGCGGCCGGACTGGACCAACGAGGAGGTCCTGGCCGAGCTCCTTGAAGAGGTCTCCGGCCGCCATACGGTCGCGGGGCGCCGTCTGGGCCGCAAGGACGCCGCCACCACCCTGGGCGCGGCGGGCGCGACCGTTGCCCTGGTCGGTACGGCCGCTCTGGTCCGCCGGGCCCGGAAGCGCCGCGGCCTGTGACCGTCGTGAACTGGGGTTGTTCCGAAAATAGGATGGGTACGGCAGCATGAGTCCCATGGCACAGACGTACGACCACCCTGGCGAGCAGGCGGCGACCGACCCGATCCGGCTGCTGGCCATCCGTGACACCCCGCTCTCCCTCGATGAGGTCTTCACGGCCGTCGGCGATGAGGCCGCGGGCGGCACCGCGCTCTTCGTCGGCACCGTGCGTAACCACGACGGCGGCGCGGATGTCGACAAACTGGGCTACTCCTCACATCCCACAGCCGAAGCTGAGCTGCGCCGTATCGCCGAGAAGGTGGCGGCTGACTTCCCGGTGCGTGCGCTCGCCGCTGTCCACCGAGTGGGGGACCTGACGGTCGGCGATCTGGCCGTGGTGGTAGCTGTCTCCTGCCCGCACCGTGCCGAGGCCTTCGAGGCCTGCCGCCGCCTGATCGATGACCTCAAGCACGAGGTCCCGATCTGGAAGCACCAGACCTTCTCCGACGGCACCGAAGAATGGGTCGGGGCCTGCTGAGCACTCCGCCGCGCGGGTGATGACCGGCTGCCCGCCGGGAGTGCCCGCATGCGGGCACTGGGGAACGGGCCGGGGTTGCTGAATGTGTATCTCCCGGTTGCGGAACGTATGCCCGCACCGGACCGTTGACTTCTCAGATGGTTAATTTGTCCACCTGCCAGTGGCGGTGGTGGCGAAGGGCCGGGAGGTTACGAATGGCGGCGCTGATCTGGTTGCTGATACCCCTGTTGGCCGGCGTGATAGCCACGGTCTGGGCCAGTTGGGCCATCCGGCAGCACAGTAAGTCCGGTAGCGGCGATGTCGCCGGGGTCGCCGGGTATGACGCGTTCCGTAGCGTGATGGAGAGGTCCGCGATGGAGAAGTCGCGAAACCCGGGCGACGCCACCATGGCCCACATATCCTCGGACGGACCGTCCCGGACAGCCGACTGACCGGTCCGTCCCGTACTGTCGTGGCATGTCACGCCGCCATGCGACGATCCTCACTTCCACGCTGCTGCTCATAGGCATGCTCTGCGCCGTGGTGCTGATCCGGGTGCCGTACTCCGAGCTCTCGCCCGGGCCCACGGTGAATACTCTCGGTGAGCACGGCGGCGATCCGGTGCTCAATATCAAGGGCAAGAAGACTTATCCCACTTCGGGCCATCTCAATATGACGACGGTGCGGGTCACCAGCGCCGACTACCGGATGAGCCTCGCTGAGGCGCTGTATGGCTGGCTCTCCGACGAGTCCGCGGTCGTTCCGCACAGCACCCTCTACCCCGAGGGCAAGACCGCCGAGGAGGCGGAGGAGGAGAACGCCGAGGAGTTCACCCAGTCTCAGCAGAGCGCCAAGGTCGCGGCGCTGAAGGAGCTGGGCATCCCGGTCCCCACCCGGACGGTTGTCGCCTCCGTGGTCAAGAACAGCCCCGCCGAGGGCAACCTTCGCGCCGGAGACGTCATCAAGGCCGTGGACGGCAAGCCGGTGGACAAGCCCGGCGATGTCGCTGAACTGGTCACCCGGCACAAGCCCGGCGAGAATGTCATCTTCACCGTGGTTCCGGCCAAGGCGGCGGAGGCCGCCGAGAAGGCCGGTGAGGACCCGGCCGGGGCCGCCACCAAGAGGGTGTCCATCACCACCACACAGGCCAAGGACGACAAGCGGGCCATCGTGGGCATCCAGGCCGGGACCGCTCACACCTTCCCCTTCGAGATCGACATCAAGCTCGCGGATGTGGGCGGGCCCAGCGCCGGGCTGATGTTCGCGCTCGGCATCGTCGACAAGCTCACACCGACCGAGCTCACTGCCGGAACGTTTGTGGCGGGCACCGGCACCATTGACGCGGCGGGCACGGTCGGCCCGATCGGCGGCGTACAGATGAAGACCCTCGCCGCCCGCGAGGCGGGGGCGAAGTTCTTCCTCACCCCGGAGGCCAACTGCCCGACCGCGGCCGAGCAGAAGCCCGAGGGCCTGACGCTTGTCAAGGTCGGCACGATGGATGGCGCGATGAAGGCGCTCAAGGACATCCGTGATCAGAAGACGGATGACCTGCCGGTGTGCACAACGAACTGACGCCCGCAGAGCCCGGTTCAGTCAACGAAGGTCGCTGCCAGGGCGTCGGCCAGGCCGGGTACGAGGTTCGAGCCGGTCAGGACCTCCGTGGTGGCGTCCTTCTCCCGGAGGCGTACGGCCGACTCCCGGGAGCCGTCCCGGAGCACCGCGACAGTCAGCCGTACCTCCTGCCGCTCTGGGTGCTCGGCGACCCACTTCGCCAGCTGCGCCTCATCCAGGTCGTCCGGAACGGATGCCTCCGCCGACGGCGGCAGCATCAGCCGCTCCACCGTCATGGCACAGCCGATGACCGGGTCCGGCCAGGCGATGGTGGCCAGGAACTCATCCAGGGCGACACCGGCGGGCAGCTCATCCTGCTCCACCGGGGTCAGCGAGGTAGCCGCCGGGCCCTGCTCTTCCTTCTCATCGAGCTCATCGAGCCCGAGCTGACTGGCCAGCGCGGGCTCCTGTGTGCGTAGCTGTGCGGTGTCGACCAGGGCGAAAAGTCGTGCGGGCTGGTCCCAGCCGAGCCCGGCCGTGTACTCGTCGATCTCGAGTACGGCACGGGTGAGCGGGGAGGACGCGAGAGGTGTGCCGTCAATAGGGAGGTTGCTCATGCCTCATATCGTGCCTTCAATGACCCCGGAAACGGGAACTGAGTAAAGCTTGAGTAAGTTGACTCAGTGGGGCCTAGTATGCGGGGCCAGCTTCATCCATATCGATCTTCGAGGTGCGCACCTTGGCTTTCCAGATGCCGGACCGGGGCTCCGGAGGCCCCACCGGGCCACGGATCAGCGTCGGCCGACCCTCCAGGCGCGCCAAGACCCTGCTGTTGACAGCAGGTGTACTGGCCGTGTTGGCCATGCTCTTTGTCATGTTTGCCGGGTTCTGGACCGATTGGCTCTGGTATCGCTCGGTTAACTACACGTCGGTCTTCACCAAGACACTGTGGACGAAGATCGGCATGTTCGCCGTCTTCGGTGTCCTGATGACGCTGGCTGTCGGTTTCAATATCTGGCTCGCCCACCGGCTGAGGCCGCCGCTGAGCGCGATGTCGCTGGAGCAGCAGAACCTTGACCGGTATCGCGCGGGCATCGCCCCCTACAAGAAGTGGGTGCTGCTCGGTGTCACCGCGCTGGTCGGTCTGATCAGCGGCGCCTCCGCGGCCGGCCAGTGGCGCACCTGGCTGATGTGGCTGAACGGCACACCGTTCGGGCAGACGGATCCGCAGTTCAACAGGGACATCTCCTTCTTCGCCTTCGATCTGCCCTTCTACCGCTTTCTGCTGAGCTTCGGCTTCGCGGCGGCGGTGCTGTCGCTGATCGCCGCGGCTCTGGTGCACTACCTCTACGGCGGCCTGCGGATCACCACCCCCGGCGCCCGCGCCACCTCCCAGGCCACCGGGCACCTCTCGGTGCTGCTCGGTATCTTCGTCGCACTCAAGGCGGTGGCCTACTGGCTCGACCGCTACGGCCTCGCGGTGAAGTCCAGCGAGATCCGTGGCACCACCGACTGGACCGGTCTGCGGTACACCGACGCCAACGCGTACCTTCCCGCGAAGACGATCCTGTTCATCATCGCCGCGATCTGTGCGGTGCTCTTCTTCGCCACCCTCTGGCGGCGCACCTGGCAGCTCCCGGTGATCGGTTTCGGTCTGATGGTGCTCTCGGCGATCCTGATCGGCGGGCTCTACCCGGCGATCGTCCAGAAGTTCCAGGTCGAGCCCAATGAGCAGGCCAAGGAATCGCCGTATATCCAGAAGAACATAAAGGCCACTCGGCAGGCCTATGACATCGACGACGCCGATGTGCGGGACTACAAGGGCACAAGCGATGCTGGGAGCAGTAAGCTCCGCGCGGCCGCCGACACCACCGCCAGCCTGCGGCTGCTCGACCCGAACGTTGTCTCCCCCACCTTCCAGCAGCGCCAGCAGGTGCGTGGCTACTACGGCTTCCCGGCCACGCTCGATGTGGACCGTTACAAGAACAAGGACGGCGAGGAGCAGGACACCGTCGTCGGTCTCCGTGAGATCAATATCGGCGGCATCCCGGACCGGAACTGGATCAACGACCACTTCAAGTTCACCCATGGCTTCGGCATGGTGGCCGGTAAGGGCACCGAGGTGGACAACGAAGGCAACCCGCTCTTCACGGAGAGCAACCTTCCGCCGACCTACTCACTCGCGGGCAAGTACCAGCCGCGGATCTACTACGGAGAGCAGACCAACCAGTACTCCATCGTCGGCGGCCCGCAGAAGGAGCTCGACTACGCGGACGACGAGGGCGAGCGGACGTACTCGTACACCGGTAAGAGCGGCGTCGCCCTCTCCGGTCCGGTCAACCGTGCGGCCTACGCGCTGACCTTCGGTGAGCCGCGGATCCTCTACTCCGGCGCGATCGGTGAGGGTTCGCGGGTCCTGTACAACCGGACCCCAAAGGAGCGTGTCGAGGCGGTCGCCCCCTGGCTCACCATCGACGGCGACCCGTACCCGGCGATCGTGAACGGCAACATCCAGTGGATCGTGGACGCCTACACCACCTCCAACGGCTACCCCTACTCCTCGCGGACGACCCTCGGGGAGACCACGCAGGACGCGCTGACCGACGGCCAGCGCTCGGTGATCGCCCAGCAGGACCGGGTCAACTACATCCGGAACTCCGTCAAGGCGACGGTGGACGCGTACACCGGCGATGTGAAGCTGTACGAGTGGGACACCAAGGACCCGGTGCTGAAGACCTGGCGGAAGGCCTTCCCGGGAACGGTGGAGCCGAAGAGCAAGATCAGCGATGAGCTGATGGACCACCTGCGCTACCCGCAGGACCTCTTCAAGGTGCAGCGAGAGCTGCTGCAGCGCTACCACGTCACCGACGCCGCTCAGTTCTACAGCGGCAGCGAGCGCTGGCAGATCCCGGATGACCCGACGCACAAGGGCAACCCGGTCCCGCCGTACTACCTGAGCATGAAGATGCCGGACCAGAAGGAGCAGGTCTTCTCCCTGACCACCACCTTCAACCCGAACAGGCGTGAGACGCTCGGCGCCTTCATGGCGATCGACGCGAACGCCAAAAGCAAGGAATACGGCAAGATCCGAGTCCTGAAGCTGCCGTCGAACACCACGGTGCTCGGCCCTCAGCAGGTGCAGAGCAAGTTCAACTCCGATCCGGAGATCGCACGGGAGATCAACATCCTGCAGCGTGGTGACTCCGAGGTCGAGTACGGCAATCTGCTGACCGTGCCACTGGAGGGCGGCCTGCTCTATGTCGAGCCGGTCTATGTCCGTGGTGCCGGCACCAACTATCCGCGTATGCGGAAGGTGCTGGTCACCTACGGCGAAGAGATCGCCTTCAAGAACACCCTTGAGGAGGCGCTGGACGATGTGTTCGGCGTCGAGCCCGACGAGGAAACCGACACCGGCGAGAGGGAAGAGACACCGGCGGAACCGGAAGAGGAGACCACCCCTCCCGGCGACGCACCGACGCTGACGGAAGCCCTCAAGGAGGCGCAGGACGCGTATGAGGCGGGCCAGCGGGCGCTCCGGGACGGCGACTGGGAGGCCTACGGCAAGGCCCAGAAGGACCTCCAGTCCGCTCTGAACGACCTTGAGGAAGCGCAGCAGGGCGCTGGCGGAGGCGATGACAAGGGCCGTAAGGAAGAGTGAACGGATGCCCCTCCCGCGCCGTGGTAGTGTTAACCACACAACGGCGCGGGGTGGAGCAGCTCGGTAGCTCGCTGGGCTCATAACCCAGAGGTCGCAGGTTCAAATCCTGTCCCCGCTACTGAAGACGAAGGCCCGGATCCAAATGGATCCGGGCCTTCATCGTTCGTTGGTCACTCATTCCCCTTCCCGATTTCCCTCTCGCGAATTCCCTTTCCCGAAGACCGCTGAGCGTTTCATCCCGTACGCAGGCGGCCAGGAGTCAAGGCCTGGCGACCAGCTCTTCTGTCCTGCCTGCCCTGCAGGCAACCGCTGCGGGACATGGAACACAAACACGGGACACACGGGCGTACGGACACCTTTCTGGTGTATATCAACCACGCCGGGTTGACGGCGGTTCCATCGCGGACGCCGCACGCGGCGGGACCTCAACCGCCCGTGCCCAGGCGGTACTTGGCTCTCTCGGGCTGACCCTCGGTGCGGGGCTCTCTGGGGACGTTTGTGCGGGGAGTTTGAAGTCCCGTCATGTCGGGAAGTCGACAAACCGCTGAAGTGACCTCACTGGCTGCGGTATACCAGGTGTACGCGGGTTGCAGGTGGTGCGACGATGGACCTTATGGGGGACAAGGCGAGGCTTGACGATGCAGGCTGCCCGGACGCCCATGACGTCCAGGACGTAGCCGAGGTCGCGGTCGCGGCCGAGAATGGTGATGTAGCGGCGATGAGCGTGCTCGGGGCCGCGCTGCTGCGCCGAGGCGATCTCGACGGTGCCGAACCGCATCTGCGCGCCGCCATCGCCGCCGGAGACCGGGCCGCCGCCAACAATCTGGGTGTGCTGCTGCATCAGCGCGGCTGCGCCGAGGAGGCCGCCGGCTGGTGGCGGATCGCCGCCGTCGCCGGTTCGGCCGCCGCGGCGCACGCACTCGGCCGGTACCACCGCGAGCGCGGTGATGAGCCCGCCGCCGACTACTGGCTGCGGCAGTCAGCGGAGTCCGGCCATACGCTCGGTGCCTACGCGCTCGCCGATCTGCTCGATCACCGGGGCGACGAGGGCGCCGAGCAATGGTTCCGTACCGCCGCCGAGCGCGGTCACCGGGAAGCGGCCTACCGCGTCGGCATGCTGGTGCTGCGCGGCGGTGAGGCGAGCGGTGCCGCGGAGCGCGCCGCCGTCCAGGCCGAGCACTGGTTCCGGCAGGCCGCCGCACGTGGGCACCGGCGTGCCGCGCTGCGGCTCGGCACGATCCTGGAGGAGCGTGGCGAGCTGCGTGAGGCCGGGCGCTGGTATCTGATTTCGGCCAACGACGGTGAGGCCCAGGCGGCCTGCGCACTCGGTTTCCTGCTGCGGGACGCGGGCAACGAGGAGGCCGCCGAGCAGTGGTGGCGCCGCGCCGCCGACGACGGGGACGGCAACGCCGCCAACGCGCTGGGCGCGCTGTACGCCGACCGTGGCGAGCGGCAGGCCGCCGAGCGCTGGTACCGCAGGGCGCTGGACGCGGGGGACATCAACGGTGCCTTCAACCTCGGCCTGCTCTGCGCCGGGCAGGGCCGTACGGCGCAGGCCGAGCACTGGTACCGCCGCGCTGCCTACGCGGGGCATATCGAGGCCGCCAACGCGGTCGCCGTACTGCTGCTGCAGCGCGGCGACCCGCAGGGGGCCGAGCCGTGGTTCTCCAAGGCCGCCGAGGGCGGCAGCGTGGACGCCGCGTTCAACCTTGGCATCCTGCACGCGGGCCGCGGTGAGGACGCGCTGGCCCTGCAGTGGTACGAGCAGGCCGCGGCATCCGGCCACGCCGAGGCCGCGCTCCAGGTCGGTATCGCCCTGCTCCGTGAGGGCGACGCACACACCGCCGAGGGCCATCTGCGCTGTGCGGCGGACGGTGGCAGTGTCGAGGGTGCCTTCCGGCTCGCCTCGCTGCTGGAGCGGCAGAGCCCGGAGGGCAAGGAGCATGAGGAGTGGTACGAGCGTGCGGCGGAGCAAGGGCACCGGCGGGCCCAGGTCCGGCTCGGCATGTGCGCGGCCGCCCGTGGCGATGTCGTGGAGGCCGCGCACTGGTATCGCACCGCGGCGGAGGCGGGCAGCCGTAATGGTGCGTTCAACCTCGGGTTGCTGCTCGCCCGGGAGGGGAGCGAGCCGGAGGCCGCGCTGTGGTGGACCCGTGCCGCGGAGGCGGGGCACGGCCGGGCCGCTCTGCGGCTCGCCCTGCTCACCGCGCGCCGGGGCGAGCTGGCCGAGGGGCAGCACTGGTGCGCCCGTGCGGTTGAGCTGGGGCCTGTCGAGGTCGCTGAGCGCGCTGCCCGGCTGAGTGAGGCCCTGCATGCCGAGCTCACCGCCTGACCATGCGTGATCATGAATTTGCGCTGGTCGTCGCCCTGTGGTTAGAGTAGAAGAACAACGGCGCGGGGTGGAGCAGCTCGGTAGCTCGCTGGGCTCATAACCCAGAGGTCGCAGGTTCAAATCCTGTCCCCGCTACTAACGCCGAAGGGCCCGGATCCAAGATCCGGGCCCTTCGGCATACCCGGACGCGAGTGCCCTTCCCGGTTGCGGGGGTCGCCCCTTCCCGGCTGTACCGGTCTGCGGCTCCGCCGCGCAGCGGGGCTCCCGCCCGGGTGCGGGGTGCCGTGGGTTGGTGTCCCCGTATTCCGCCCCTTCCCGGCTGTGTCGATGTGCGGCTGCGCCGCGTGGCGGGGCTTCGCCTGGTTGCGGGGGTGCCGTGGGTGGGTGTCCCCGTATCCCGCCCCTTCCCGGAAACCGGGGCTGCGCCCCGGGGCCCCGGGGTGGCCGGTGCGGGCCGGTGGCCCCATGTTGTGCCCACCCACAGCCCCTCGCGGGGCTGCGAGTGCCCACAACACTGTGGGGGCCTGGGGGCGTTAGCCTCCAGTTTCGGGAAGGGGCCGGGTTAGGGGAATCCCTCCGCCGGCAACGGCGCTCAGCCACCACCGACGGACGGAGTCCGGCGCCGGGGGCGCCGTTAAGAACCGTTAAGCAGAGGTGGCGCAGGTTGGGCAGAGGCCCCGGTAGGTGACGGTCGCCTCGGAGACGGTGAAGCCGAAGCGTTCCGCTTCGGGAAGCGCGGCGATGGGATCGCCCGCCGGGTGCACATCACGGATGGTCCCGCACCGCGCACACACCAGGTGCTGGTGAGTGTGGTGCGCGTTCGGGTCGTACCGCTTCGCGCGGCCGTCCGTGCTCACCTCAATGACCTCGCCGATCGCGACGAGCTCACTCAGCGTGTTGTAGACCGTCGCACGTGCGATCTCCGGCAGCAGCTCCGCCGCACGCGCGTGCACCTCATCGGCCGTGTAGTGGACGTGATCCCCGTTGAGGACCTCGGCAACGACTCGCCGCTGAGCGGTAAGCCGCCAGCCGCGATCGCGGAGCCGTTCCAGCAGGTCACTCATCAATCCCACCCATCGTTCAGGTAGACCCAGCTTAGCAGTGGGTCACTCTATGGCCAGACGTTGTACGGCCTTTATGCCTGTCTTGACTTAGACATAGTCTAAGGTAGGCTCGGGACTCGGCGAAAGCCAAGGGACAGGACAGAGCGCAGGAGGCGTAGTGACTGCTCAGAGTGAGACCACTGGACCGCTGACCACGGAAGCCGGTGCGCCGGTCGCGGACAACCAGAACAGCCAGACGGCGGGCGTCGGCGGCCCGGTCCTGGTCCAGGACCAGCTTCTGCTGGAGAAGCTCGCCCACTTCAACCGGGAGCGCATCCCGGAGCGGATCGTGCACGCCCGGGGTGCCGGCGCGTACGGGAAGTTCACCGTGACCGCCGATGTCACCCAGTACACCCGGGCGAAGTTCCTCTCCGAGGTCGGCAAGGAGACCGAGACTTTCCTGCGCTTCTCCACTGTCGCGGGCAACCTCGGTGCGGCGGACGCGGTGCGTGACCCGCGTGGCTTCGCGCTGAAGTTCTACACCGAGGAGGGCAACTACGACCTCGTCGGCAACAACACGCCGGTGTTCTTCATCAAGGACGCCATCAAGTTCCCCGACTTCATCCACACCCAGAAGCGCGACCCGTACACCGGCTCGCAGGGGGCGGACAACGTCTGGGACTTCTGGGGCCTGTCGCCCGAGTCCACCCACCAGGTGACCTGGCTCTTCGGTGACCGTGGCATCCCGGCCTCGTACCGCCATATGAACGGCTACGGTTCCCACACCTTCCAGTGGAACAACGCGGCCGGTGAGGTCTTCTGGGTCAAGTACCACTTCAAGACCGACCAGGGCATCAAGACCCTCACCCAGGAAGAGGCTGACGTCCTGGCGGGCAAGGACCCGGACAGCCACCAGCGCGACCTGCGGGAGTCCATCGAGCGTGGTGACTTCCCGACCTGGACCGTGCAGGTGCAGATCATGCCGGCGGCCGAGGCGGCCAACTACCGCTTCAACCCCTTCGACCTGACCAAGGTCTGGCCGCACGAGGACTACCCGCCGATCGAGATCGGCAAGCTGGAGCTCAACCGCAATCCGGAGAACATCTTCGCCGAGGTCGAGCAGTCGATCTTCTCCCCGCACCACTTTGTGCCGGGTATCGGTCCGTCTCCGGACAAGATGCTCCAGGGCCGTCTCTTCGCCTACGGCGACGCCCACCGCTACCGCGTCGGCATCAACGCCGACCATCTGCCCGTCAACCGTCCGCACGCCACCGAGGCCCGTACGCACGGCCGGGACGGCGTGATGTACGACGGGCGCCACGGCCGTACGAAGAACTACGAGCCGAACAGCTTCGGCGGGCCCTTCCAGACCGACAAGCCGCTCTGGGAGCCGACGACGACCACCGGCATCACCGCCGATCTCCCGGCTCCCTCGCACGCCGAGGACGACGACTTCGTCCAGGCGGGCAACCTCTACCGGCTGATGTCGGAGGACGAGAAGGAGCGCCTGATCAACAACCTCGCGGGCTTTATCTCCAAGGTCTCGCGGGATGACATCGCCCAGCGGGCCATCGAGAACTTCCGCAAGGCGGATGAGGACTACGGCAAGCGGCTGGAAGCCGCGGTCCAGGCTCTGCTCGGCTAAGCCACAGCCACTGGTGGAGTGGCTGCTCAGACCGCGGCAAGCGGTTGAAGAACCGCGGTCCAGGCCCTGCGCGGTTGATCGAGTGCTTGCCGCTTAGCCCGGAGGGGCCGGAAGCCAAGGGGCTCCGGCCCCTCCGGCGCATCCCAGTGCCAACCGCCTATGTTGTGGGCACTCGGGCCTCCCCCAGGCTTCGTCCGGGGGGACCCCCAGAGGGGCGTGGGGGCACCTCCCAGCGTTAGCTGGGGGAGGGTGGGCACAACGCCGCCCACCGGACCGCACCGGCCCCCAGGGGCCCGGGGCGAAGCCCCGCGCCTACGCGGGGACCGGCTCTGCGGGCTCCTCCCGGTTCCCCATCCAGCACCGCACGATGTCGCGGACCGAGACAATCCCGACCGGTTCACGGTCGCCCAGAACTATCAAGTGGCGAAAGCCGCCGCGGGTCATCGCCGCGGCCGCTTCGTCCAGCGTCCAGTCGGGTGCGGCGAAGACCACATCCGTCGTGGTGTGGGCATGGGCACTCTCCTGGTCAGGGTTCTGCCCGGCGCCCAGAGAGTTGAGGATGTCGCGCTCGGTCAGAATGCCGAGGCCGCTGTCGTCCGGATCAAGGACGACCGCCGCGCCGACCCGGCGGGCGGCCATCAGCTGAGCGGCCTGGCGGAGCGTATGAGCCGGGCCGATGGTGAGAACCACGGTACTCATGGCGTCGCGGACGAGGATGGGCATGATCGCGTGCCACCTCCTTGGCGGAATGGCGGGCAACGGCGGGGTCCGCTTGAGAGTGAATTCACAACCTCACAAGCGGGCGAGCCTTTATGTTCACACGCGACCGGGGGCACAACAAGGGGCCCGTCGGGGCTACCCGCGTAGGTAGTCCAGCAGCTCCTCGTGCAGCAGACCGTTCGACGCCGCCGCGTCCCCGCTGTGCGGCCCCTCACGTCCGTCGAGGCCGGTGAAGGTGCCACCCGACTCCTGCACGATCACCGCGTTCGCGGCCATGTCCCACAGCGACAGCTCCGGCTCCGCACACATGTCCACCGATCCCTCGGCGACCATCATGTACGGCCAGAAGTCGCCGTAGGCCCGGGTGCGCCAGCAGTCCCGGGTCAGCTCCAGAAAGCCGCCCAGCTTGCCGCGCTCCTCCCAGCCGGTCAGTGAGGAGTACGCGAAGGACGCGTCCTGGATCCGCCCGACCCGCGACACGTGCATCCGGGTCGCCGAGGACAGACTGCGCCCGGTGAAGGCGCCGCTGCCCTTCGCGGCCCACCAGCGGCGGTTCAGCGCGGGCGCCGATACGACCCCGACCACCGGCCGGTCGCCGCCCTCGCACCGATCCATCAGGGCGATCAGCGTGGCCCACACCGGCACCCCGCGCACATAGTTCTTGGTGCCGTCGATGGGGTCGATGACCCAGCGCCGTGGGCCGCTGCCCTCCATGCCGTATTCCTCGCCCAGCACGGCATCGCGTGGCCGCGCACGCTGCAGCTGGCTGCGGATCAGCTCCTCGGCGGCCTTGTCAGCCTCGCTGACCGGCGTCATATCGGGTTTGGTCTCGACCTTGAGGTCGAGCGCCTTGAATCGCTCCATGGTTGTGGCGTCGGCGGCGTCGGCCAGCACATGGGCTAGACGCAGATCATCGTGGTAGTCCGGCATGAGCGAACAGTATCCAGTGCGTACAAGCCGGGCCACTGGGCCATACCTAGGTGGGTGTGTCCTAGGTCTGTCCGGGGAGTGTCTTGACACCAAGTGGCGGCACGTCAATTCTGTGCCGCAGGGCCGCTGTCGGGCTCGGGAGGGAAATATGCCCACTGCGCGTGAGTCCCTGCTGACCGCTGCCCAGACCGCTCTCGACGGCAGGCCGTGGACCACCGTCCGTATGGTCGATGTGGCCGCCCTGGCCGGAGTCTCGCGGCAGACCCTCTACAACGAGTTCGGCTCCAAGGAGGGCCTTGGCGCCGCGCTGGTCAGGCGCCGGGTCGAGATCTTTGTGGAGGGCGCGGCCGAGGCCACTTCGACCGCGCGCCGCGATGGCGCCGACCCCTCGGTGTGCTGTGCGTCGGCCGCCGTGTGGATGCTGCACCGGGCTCGTGAAGAACCACTCGTCCGGGCCGCCCTCACCGGCTGCTGGAGCTCCCGGCTGCCGCTGCCCGACGGACCGCCGGAGCGGCTGCTGGAGCGGCTGTGTGACCGTATGGTCCTCGCGCTGGCGGGAGAGGGGCTGCGGATACGCCGGGCCTGTGAGTCGGGGCTGCGGCTCGCGCTCTCCTACGTTGTCGCACCACCCGCCGAGCCGGAGGCGGCCGCACGGGTGGCCGACGCGGTCAGCGCACTGCTGGAGCGGCCCGCCCCGGCGGCGGGCTGAGCCGGTCGGTCAGTCACCCTCGCGGCGCTCCCGTGTCGACAGCAGACGGCGCAGTGAATACAGCCGCGCCGGGTCGGCGTGGCCCTCGGCGACCCAGGCGTCCAGGGCGCAGTCCGGCTCGTCGTGGCTGCAGGCGCGCGGGCAGCCTTCGGTGCCCGGCTCCAGATCGGGGAAGGCCTGGATGACGCGGGAGGGGTCCACATGGTTCAGCCCGAAGGAGCGCAGCCCCGGGGTGTCGATGACCCAGCCTTCCATGTCCGGCAGTGGCAGCGCGAGCGCCGAGGTGGTGGTGTGGCGGCCGCGCCCGGTGATCACATTGACCTCCCCGGTGGCCCGCTGGCGCTCCGGGACCAGATTGTTGACCAGAGTGGTCTTGCCCACCCCGGAGTGCCCGATGAAGGCAGTGATCCGGCCGGTCAGCAGCGCCCGTACCTCATCCGTGGGCTCCTCGCGGTTGACGGCCACGGCCCGGACCCCCAGCGGCTCGTAGCTGGCCAGCAGCGATTCGGCCGGTGCCAGGTCGGACTTGGTGAGCACAAGCAGCGGCTCCAGGCCCGCGTCATAGGCGGCCACCAGGCAGCGGTCGATCAGCCGGGGCCGTGGCTCCGGATCGGCGAGCGCGGTGACGATCGCCAGCTGATCGGCGTTGGCGACGACAACTCGCTCAAAAGGGTCGTCGTCATCGGCCGTACGCCGTAGCACGGAGACCCGCTTCTCGACCCGGACGATCCGCGCCAGAGTGTCCTTCTCCCCGGACAGATCGCCGACGACCGCGACCCGGTCACCGACCACCACGCCCTTACGCCCCAGCTCCCGGGCCTTCATCGCGGTGATGGTGCGGTCTTCCACCAGACAGGTGATCCGCCCCCGGTCGACGGTCAGGACGAAGCCCTCGGCGGCGTCCTCGTGCTTGGGGCGGATGTGGGTACGCGGACGGCTGCCCCTGCGGCCCGGGCGGACCCGGATGTCGTCCTCATCCGTGTGCTTGCCGTAGCGACGCATGGCGCGAGCCCTCTCAGGCTCTCTCACCGAGCATGCCGTGCCAGAGTTCGGGGAAGTCCGGCAGGGTCTTGGCGGTGGTGGCGATGTTCTCCACCGCGACATCCGGGACCGTCAGGCCCAGCAGCGCCCCGGCGGTGGCCAGCCGGTGGTCCTCGTAGGTATGGAAGGTGCCGCCGTGCAGCGTGCGGGGGCGGATCAGCAGCCCGTCGGCGGTCTCGGTGACATCGCCGCCGAGGCCGTTGATCTCCTTGGTGAGCGCCGCCAGCCGGTCCGTCTCATGCAGCCGCAGATGTGCCACGCCCCGCAGTACCGACTCGGAGTCGGCCAGCGCCGCGACCGCCGCGATGCCCGGGGTCAGCTCACCCACATCGCTGAGGTCCACGTCGATGCCCTGGACCTTGCCGGTGCCGGTGAAGGTCAGCCCACGCTCGTCCAGCTCACAGCTGCCGCCCATGGCGGTGAAGATCTCCCGCAGCGCGTCCCCGGGCTGGGTGGTGTGCGCGGGCCAGTCCGGGATGGTGACCCGGCCGCCGGTGATGAGCGCGGCGGCGAGGAAGGGCTGCGCGTTGGAGAGATCCGGCTCCACCACGAGATCACGGCCGAGCAGCGCGCCCGCGGTGACCCGCCACACATTGGGCTCGCCCCCCGACTCCGGGGTGTCCACCTGGGCGCCGGCGGCGCGCAGCATGTCCACCGTCATCCGGATATGCGGCATCGACGGCAGGACGCCCCCGGTGTGCCGCACCTCGACGCCCTGGTTGAAGCGCGGGCCGGAGAGCAGCAGGGCGCTGACGAACTGGCTGGAGGAGGAGGCGTCGATCTCCACCGGGCCGCCGGTGAGTGAGCCACCACCGTGCACGGTCATCGGAAGCGCGCCGCGTCCGTCGTCATCGACCCGGGCGCCGAGCGCGCGCAACGCGTCAATGACGCCATGCAAAGGACGCTCATACGAGCGGGGGTCGCCGTCAAAGCGAATGGGTCCGTCAGCCAATGCGGCGACGGGCGGCAGGAAGCGCATCACGGTGCCCGCGTTGCCGACATCGACCGTGGCCGGGCCGTGCAGCCCGGCGGGGATGACCCGCCAGGCGTCGCCGCCGAGGCCGGGATCGACCACCGCGGCGGAGCTGCTGTTGGGCAGGGCCTCGATGCCGACCCCGAGCGTGCGCAGCGCCTCGGTCATCAGCAGGGTGTCGCGGGAGCGCAGTGGGCGGCGGATCCAGCCGGGCTCGGCGGCGAGTGCGGCGAGGACAAGTGCGCGGTTGGTGACCGACTTCGATCCGGGCACGGTGACGGTCGCGTCGACGGGGCCGGAGGCGAGCGGCGCGGGCCAGAGAGCGGTGTTGTCGGTCATGGCCTTTACTTTAGTGGCTCGCCCGGGGTGAGCTTCTTGATCAAAAGAGCGGAAACCGGACTGAAACAGATCGCTGCTAACGGGCGAGCAGCCAACGGCCGCCGCCGATCAGTGAACAGAGCGCGACGGTGTGAAAGAACAACAGCCAGGCGCCCGCGGGCACATTGGTGAGCCGGTGGAGCTGATCGGCGTCCGAGTCCGGCGCCCCACCCCGGCGCCGCTTGCCCTGCAGCTCAAACACGGGACGTACGCCCCCGAGCAGCAGAAACCAGACCACGCCATAGGCGAAAGCCGCCTGGACCTCCGGACCGGTCAGCCAGGAGACCAGGAAGAACGCGGCCCCGGTAAGAACGACGGTCAGTGCCCCATACGCATTACGGATCATCACCAGCATCGCCAGCAGCAGCGCCGTGGCTCCCCACAGCGGCAGGGTGATGTGCCCCGCGACCAGCAGCCACGCCCCACCCAGCCCCAGCAGGGAGGGCGCCGTGTACCCGGCGGCGGCCGTCAGCACCATGCCGATCCCCGTCGGCTTACCCCGCGAAACGGTCAGCCCGGAGGTATCCGAATGCAGCCGTATCCCCTGGAGCCGCCGCCCGGTCAGCAACGCGATCAGCCCATGCCCGCCCTCGTGCGCGATGGTCACCGCGTTCCGGGTGATCCGCCAGGACGGCCGGGCGCCCACCACGGCGAGCGCCACCAGCCCGGTCGCGATGACCAGCCACAGCTCCGGATCCGGCTGCGTCCCGAGAACGCGGTCCCATATGTCGGCTATCTTCTCAGCGTTCATGGCTCCCCTTGCTCCCCCTGCCCCGACACAGACGGCCTTGAGCCTAAGCGCCGAGGAAGGCTGCCGGGGAATGACGCCCGCGGTCGCCGTACGGCTCCTTCCGTGGCCGGATGGTTACGAGATCGCTCCCGTTGCACGTACAACCTTTTTCGATGGTGACGAGCGTCACTGGGCTGTTTGGGAACCGATCACGGATGTCCGTTTTCGGGCCTGGCCGTTTCGGTGACCTTGGGCATACGTTCTGCCGTCAACTGTCCTTACGGGATCTTCTATGTGTCTGAGGTGTGGTTCGTGGCGGGGGGCTTTGCCGTCGAGGGGCCGGGGCTGCCGGGGCCTCCATGGGCGTCGACGCGGAGATTGGCGGTCGCTGTCACGGTGCTGTTGGGGGTTTGCATCGTGGCGGATGTGTTCGCGATCTTCGCCGCGTCCCAGGTGCATATGGTGATGAGCGATGTGCATGCGGGTCGGTGGGATGCGGTCACCGACGAGCGGCTGGAGCAGGCGGACATTCTCTATGTGGTGGCGAGCTGGGCGCAGATGACGGCGTTGGCAGCCGCCGGGGTTGTCTTTCTGAAATGGTTCCACCGGTCCCGGGTCAACGCGGAGATATTCGATCCGGAGGGTCACCGGATGAAGCGTGGCTGGGCTATTGGCGGTTGGTTCGTGCCGGTAGTGAACCTGTGGTTCCCGAAGAAGATCGCCAATGACATCTGGGATGCCAGCACGCCTCCCGGTCCGGACGGTACGGTGCGACCTCGCGTGTCGGTGGGGCTGCTCAACGGATGGTGGGCACTGTGGATTGCCGGACTCGTTTTCGGGCGGGCAGCTTCCCAGCGATACAAGAAGGCCGAGGATGCCCACGAGATCATAGGGGCGGTGAACACCTGGCTTATCGCGGACGGGGTTGGGATCCTTGCGGCGGCGTTCGCCATCGGCTTCGTTCTCAAGCTCACCGCCATGCAGACGGAACGGGCCGCCCACCACTTCGGACACGCCCACGCGTCTGCTTCACCAGTAGTCGGCGCTGGCTCCAACTGAGGTTCAGGGTGGGCGAGGGTTCCGCACCTTTGCGCCTGCGAGGGTCCTATGCGGGGTGAGGTGTGAACTCGACGTGGGTTTCTTCGGGGTCGATGGACAGGTCTAGTTTGGCGTCCAGGGCTTCGGCGAGTGTTCTGAGCAGGCGCAGTGTCGGTACGGTGGCTCCGCCTTCGATGTGTTCGATGTCGGCGGTGTTCATATCGGCACGCCGAGCGAGCTCACCTCGGTCAATGCCGAGTTCGATACGTCGGTCGTAAACGGCCTGCCCGAGTGCGATGGCGGCCCCGGCTTCGATGTAGGTGAGGCTTTCCCGGTGGTCGTCCGGGATGCGCCAAGTGGTGTGGTACCCCTTGCTCATGGCTGCTCCTCGAACGTGCGGTGATAGGTCTCGTGGGCTGGCGGGTGTTCCGACTCGCACTCTTTCTGTTTCCGGACGGCCTGCTGGAGCTGTGCTTCTTCGCGCATACGGGTGTCGTGGAAGACCGTGAGCAATACGATGCGGCGATCGGGTGCCAGCCAGTACGGGATGCGTACGGTATCGGTCCCCAGGACGAAGCGGAGTTCCCGCAAGGAACCGCCGAGGTGCCGTGAGAACGGTTCACCGAGGGTGGTGGGCTGGGCGGCCAAGTGGTCGGCTTGGCGTTCCGCTGTTCGGTAGAGCGTTCGAGGCAGGGTGCCCAGCCACTCCGCCACATCCGGTTCGAGTTCGATCTCCCAGCGGTCGGTCATGTTTGAGAGCGTAGGGATCTTAGGCAAGCGGAGCCCGGTGGTGAGGGGGTGGTTCCACCTTGAGGGTGATGCGCTGCTCGCTGTGCTCGGCCGTCTGCGGGAACTGACGCCGTTCGGTCAGGCTCGGGGGAGCGGATTCAGGGTGCCGTGGCGGGCGGCGGTGATGAGGGCGGTGAGGGCGGTGGGGGTGGTGGTGAGGATTTGGTCGGGGTGTTCGGTTTCGCGTAGGTGTGGGGTGCCGGTTTCGTCGTAGCCGAGTTGGAGGCAGGCGTTGCCGCCACCGCCGCAGAACGGTTCCTGCCAGGTGATCTCGGACATCGATAACCTCTCAGAGAGTGCGGGCGATGTTGTGGATGAAGTCTCTGGACGCCTTTTCGTCGAGCGATGCCTTCTCCATGCCGTCCAGTAGCTGGCGGTAGTTGGCAAGTTGCATCTGGGCGTCGATGAAGATGGAGCCGTATGAGGTGTCCAGCTGGACGGTGTCGAGCTGGGGCACGGTGCCCTGGGCATACAGCACCGTCTGTCCGGCACCCGGGAAGCCTCCGGCGGAGAAGGGAACCACGCGCAAGGTGATGTGCTCGCGCTCGCCCATCTCCAGCAGGTGCTTGAGCTGGTCCAGGGCGGTGTCGCGGCCGCCGAACCGCATACGCAGTGCGGCCTCATGGATGAGTGCCTCGTACGCCGGTGGGTTTTCCCGGTCGAGGAGGGTGCTGCGTTTCGCGCGGTGAGCGACACGGAGGTCGATCTCATCCGGTGGAAGTTCGGGGATGACGATGTCGAACACGGCTCGTGCGTGCGCCTCGGTCTGCAGCAGGCCGGGAATGTGCGAGGTCAGCGCATTGCGCAGGCGAACTGCGTGCCATTCGAGTTCCGCGATGTCCAGGAAGAACGCGGGCAGTTCGCCGCGGTACTCCTCCCACCAGCCTTTGCTGTGGTCCTGGGCGAGGTCGGCCAGAGCGTCGATGAGCGCAGTGTCCGGGCATTTGTAGTTGCAGGCGAGTGTGCGCACGCGGGCGGGACTGATGCCGAAGCGGCCTGCTTCGGTGTTGGAGATCCGGGTCCGGTCGACACCGAGCAGCGCGGCGGCCTCCGTCGCGGACAGGCCTGCCTGCTCGCGCAACTGGCGCAGTGCGGCGCCCAGTCTGCGCTGGCGGATCGTTGGGTTGCTCCGCGGTGGCATACGTCCCCTCCTTGCGACTGCTGCTTAGTCTGCCGACGGCGGCTGACTAGATCCACCGAGTAGCACAGGGAATCCGGCGAAGAGGTAGCACACGGGTTCCGGAATCCACTACCGTCAGTGCTGTAAGTCTCACGCACGGCGTTGCCGGATGTGTGCTGCGCGAGCATGCCCGACCGCTCCCTGGGGGCGGGTGTGCCCGCGTCCAGGGAGGCAGGGCACGAGCGCCCGCCGCGCGAGGACTCCAACACCACTGAAACGGAATGGAGTTACCGCGCATGACTACTACTCTACGTCCGCCCGTCGAGGACGTCGCCTATTCGTTCGGGCTGCCCGGCGGCGCGCTCTGCGTGCCGGTTGTGCAGCATGCCGTCTCCGCCCTGCTGGGGCGGCATGGGCTGGCCTGCATGGCGGGGTTCGCCGGGTGGGCTACCGGGGAGCTCCTGGGGGCCGCGTGTCAGCAGGGCCCGGACCAGCGGGTCAGCTTCTACGTGCGGTGGCGCTTCGGGGCGTTGCGGCTGACCGCTTTTGATCAGCACGCTGCCGGGGAGGCCTCGCGGCGTGGGCGGCTGGTGCGGCTGGACGCCGGTGTACGGGTCTTCGGTGGGACCCTCGCCGTGGCGCCGGCCGGGCCGCCGCTGGGTGGGACCCGGACCTGGGTCAGCCTGCCGCGTGAGGGGGTGCGGTCAGGTGCGTGCGTATGAGGCCCGGCTGACGATCGCCGTCTACCGCGTTGATCCGGAGACCGGTGAGCGCCGGACCGTACGGCCCGAGGTCACGTATCGGGGCGATGCGACCGCGGTCTACGGGCTCGGGCCGGCCTGGCCGCCCTGCCGCTGCACCCGATGCGCGGATGACGGGGTACGCCGGTAGCGGGAGCCGTCCCGTGGCAGTGTGGCACTTATGTGCGGTAGGTATGCGGCGAGTCGGCGGCCCGAGGATCTGGTCACGGCGTTCGACGTACAGAAGTGGGAGCCCGCGGAGACGCTGGCGCCGGACTGGAACGTGGCACCGACCAAGGAGGTGTACGCGGTCCTTGACCGGCCGGTCAAGGGGGCCGAGGACAGGACCCCGGTGCGGCAGCTGCGGGTGTTGCGCTGGGGGCTGGTGCCGTCGTGGGCCAAGTCACCCGACACCGGGGTAAAGATGATCAACGCCCGGGCGGAGAGCGTCCATGAGAAGGCCGCCTACCGGCGGGCGTTCGCGGCCCGGCGGTGTCTGCTGCCCGCCGACGGGTATTACGAGTGGCTTACCGCGAAGGGCGAACTCGATCTGGAGCAGCAGGGGAAGCGGAAGCGGACGCGTAAGCAGCCGTACTTTGTCACTCCGGCCGATGGGTCGGTGATGGCGTTGGCCGGGCTCTATGAGTTCTGGCGCGACCCGGGCTTGCCGGGCGACGATCCGAAGGCCTGGTGGGTGACGTGCACGGTGATTACGACGGATGCCGAGACGACGCCGCTGGTCGGGGCTGAGGAGGAGGGGACCGGGCCGCGGTGTCTGGCGGATATCCATCCCCGGATGCCGGTGGCGCTGCCCCGGGAGAGCTGGGACGCCTGGCTAAATCCGGGGCACAGCGATGAAGCGGAGCTGCGGGCGCTGCTGGCAGATCTGCCGCCCGGGCGGCACCGGGCGTATCCGGTGACGACGGACGTCAGCGATGTCCGTAACAACTCGCCGGAGCTGGTGCGCGAGCTGGAGGCTCCGGAAGAGGGCACGCTGTTCTGATGAGCGTGACGAAGAGCGAGATCGTGGCGACCCCGGCGGGTGACGCCCGGATCGCCTGGCACCGGGCGGCGGCGGGGGCGGAGCTGGTGCTGGCCCTGGGCCATGGCGCCGGAGGAGGGATCGAGGCGCGGGATCTGCAGGCCCTGGCGACCACACTGCCGGCCCACGGCGTCACCGTGGCGCTGGTCGAGCAGCCCTGGCGGGTCGCCGGGAAGAAGGTGGCGCCCGCCCCGAAGACCCTGGACGCGGCCTGGCTGGCGGTGTGGCCCGCGCTCGAGAAGGAAGGCGCACCGGTCGTCTCGGGTGGCCGCAGCGCCGGGGCCCGGGTGGCGTGCCGCACCGCGCAGCCGCTGGGCGCCCGGGCGGTGCTGGCGCTGTCCTTTCCCCTGCATCCGCCCGGCAAGCCGGAGAAGTCCCGCGCCGAGGAGCTGGCGCTGGCCACGGTGCCCACGCTGGTCGTGCAGGGCGGACGTGACCCTTTCGGGCGGCCCGCGGAGTTCCCGGGCGGTACCGAGATCGTCGAGGTGCCGCACGGTGATCACGGCTTCGCGGTGCCGAAGAAGGCGGAGATCAGCCAGCAGGACGCACTCACCCTGATCACTGATTCCGTGATCAGTTGGCTGAACCGGGAATGAGCCGTCTGGGGCGCGTGTTGTGACAGAACGCCGGTACGACACCAGGAGCACGAGGAGAGGGAGCCGCCCCCATGGGTTCTGTCGCTTGCCCGCAGCGTCCCCAGGCCGCTGACCTGGACTGGGCCACGCTGGCACTGGCCGGTGCCACAGAGATTCAGGCGGCGGATGGACTGGATCGTCGTCTATCCTCCGATTCGAGCGGGTCCGCTCTCGCAGTCGTCAGCGTTACGGAGGAGGTGGGTCCGGTCGCCGGGACCGAGGACGGTACGGAGAACGCGCCGCAGGAGACCGAGCCGCAGGAGACCGATGGAGAGCGCAGCGCGCGCTTTGAGCGTGACGCGCTGGGCTTTCTTGACCAGATGTACTCCGCCGCGCTCCGTATGACGCGTAACCCCGCCGACGCCGAGGACCTCGTGCAGGAGACCTACGCGAAGGCGTACGGCTCGTTCCACCAGTTCCGCGAGGGCACGAACCTCAAGGCGTGGATGTACCGCATTCTGACCAATACGTTCATCAACTCGTATCGCAAGAAGCAGCGTGAGCCCCAGCGCAGCGCTGCCGAGGAGATCGAGGACTGGCAGCTGGCGCGCGCCGAGTCGCATATGTCGACCGGGCTGCGCTCCGCCGAGTCGCAGGCCCTCGACCATCTGCCGGACTCCGATGTGAAGGAAGCTCTCCAGGCCATCCCGGAGGAGTTCCGCATCGCCGTCTATCTCGCGGATGTTGAAGGCTTTGCCTACAAGGAGATCGCCGACATCATGGCTACGCCCATCGGTACGGTGATGTCGCGGCTGCACCGGGGGCGCCGGCAGCTGCGCGGCATGCTGGAGGACTACGCGCGCGACCGTGGGCTGGTGCCCGCGGGGGCGTCGGCTGGATCGGGGGAGTACGACGAGTCGCACAACCGGAAAGGCTCGGGTTCATGAGTTGCGGAGAGCCGCACGAGACGGACTGCTCTGAGGTCCTCGACCATCTCTATGAGTACCTGGACCAGGAGATGCCCCACATCGACCGCGAGAAGCTGGCGGAGCACTTCGACGAGTGCTCACCCTGCCTGGAGAAGTACGGTCTGGAGCAGGCCGTGAAGAAGCTCGTCAAGCGCTGCTGTGGCCATGACGATGTGCCGACCGACCTGCGCTCCAAGGTGATGGGCCGGATCGAGCTGATCCGCGCCGGGGAGACCGTGCCGGATCAGGCCGTGCTCGACACCGCGCTCGAACCGGGATACACCCACGGCGCTCCGGACACCGCTCCCACCGAGCCCGCCGATGACGCGACCGGCTCCTCACCAGTGGCCCGGAAGAAAGCTCTGTGAAGAACGCTGCGTGAAGAAAGCTCTCCGAAGGGCGATCTCTAACGCAGGAGTTCGGCCCGCAGTCACCCGAAGGGGTTAATCCGGCTGGCTCATGCGAGCCAATCTGCGAATACGCCCTCTTATACGCCTGCCGCACTTCTATTCTCCCCATCCTGGGACGGGTGAGGAGACGTCATGCGGGGACGGCCGCTGCCATGGGGCGCACGGGTGTATATCGGCTGCGCCGTGTTCGCGGCCGTTGGCTGCACTGTCCCCGTGCTCCCCGCCACATACGACGCCGCCACGTACGACCCCGCAACCGTCCCATGGCCCCTCGCCGCCCTGCTGGCCGCCCTCTACGCCGGATGCGAGTGGCTGCCCCGCTGCCCTCTGATGCGCCACCGGGTGCCCCCCGGCCTCGGCTCCTTCTTCCCGGTCCTGCTCGCTGCCGCCCTGCTGCTGCCCCCGGCCGCCGCCCTGCTGGTCCCCGTGCCCGGCGCCCTCCTCGGCCGCGCCGCCGACGCACACCCCCACGCCGCCGCCCGCCGTATCTGGCACGCCGCCCAGCTCGCTCTGGCCGTCTGCGCGGCCGCCCATACGCACCTGCTGCTCGGCGGCGAGCCCGCGCTCGCCCAGGCCGACTTCCCCGCTGTCCTGCTGCCCGCGGCCGCCGCCACACTCGCCTTCAGCGTTGTCCTCACCGCCCTGGACGGCGGCATCCTGATCGCCGCCGAGCGCTATTCGGCCCGCACCGCCTGGCGCGGCCAGCTGCCCCGTTCCCTCGCCCCGCATCTGGTGCAGGGGCTGGCCGGGCTGATGATGGCCGTACTCTGGCACAGCCCGTACGGGGCGCCCGCCGCGCTCTGTGTGCTGCTGCCCATGTACATCGGCTGCTGGGTCTTCGCGCAGTACCACCGGGAGCGCGCCGCCCACCAGGCCACCATCCGCGCCCTGGTGCAGGCCGTCGACATCAAGGACAGCTACACCCGTGGCCACAGCGAACGCGTGGGCCGCGCCTCCGCGCTGATCGCCCATGAGCTGGGCATGGACGACGAACGGCTCGAAGCGCTGCGCTTCGCCGGGATTCTGCACGATGTCGGCAAACTCGGTGTCCCCACCCGGATCCTCCGCAAGGACGGGCCGCTCACCCCGGAGGAACGCCAGGCCATCGAGCTGCACCCCGAGTACGGCCATGAAGTGGTGCGCGGCATCGGCTTCCTGGGCGAGGCCCGTGCGGCGATCCTGCACCACCATGAACGGCTGGACGGCAGCGGTTACCCCTATGGCCTGCGCGGCCGCCAGATCCCCGAGTTCGCCCGGGTCGTCGCCGTCGCCGACGCCTTTGACGCCATGACCTCCACCCGCAGCTACCGCCGTGCCCGCCCCATCCGGGACGCCATCGCCGAGCTGAAGCGCTGCGCGGGCACCCAGTTCGACCCCCGGATGGTCCGCGCTCTGACCCGTGCCCTCCACCGGCGGGGCTGGTCCCCCGTAGTCACCGGCGATGAGGCCGGCGGAAACGTCCCGCCAGCGGCCGGCGCCGTAGCGGCCGCGGAAAGCCGGGAAC
Organism: Streptomyces gobiensis; assembly: GCF_021216675.1. Taxonomy (NCBI): domain Bacteria; kingdom Bacillati; phylum Actinomycetota; class Actinomycetes; order Kitasatosporales; family Streptomycetaceae; genus Streptomyces; species Streptomyces gobiensis. Next base: position 3,982,487 of record NZ_CP086120.1, read on the forward strand.
AGGCCCTCGACGCCACCGGGCCGCATCCATGACCCCACCGATGAGCCGAACCGTCGCCATCACCTATGCCGCGGCGGCCGCGCTCACCGCCACCGCGCTCGGCTGGACGCTCTGGCAGGGTCTGCGCCAGCCCGCCATCGCCCTCGCGTTCGGGCTGCTCATCGCCGTTGGCGAGACCGTACGCGGCGCCCTGCCCGGAGACCGGGAGTCCGCGCCGCTGGGCGCCGCCGGGGCGCTCGCCTACGCGCTGCTGGGGGAGGCGGGCGGCGAGCCCACCAGCCATGGGGTGTTGCAGGTCATCGCGGTGACCGTGGCCGCCTCACTGGTGGGCCTCGCCCCACAGGTCGCGGTCGGCCGGGCGCCGTCCCTGGACCAGGCGGCCCGCCGGGTGCTCACGGTCGGCTTCGCGGCCACCTGCTTCCAACCGCTCTACACCACCGGCACCTTGGCCCAGTGGCTCGGCACCGGCCCGTACCACGTAGTCGTGTTGCTGCTCATCCTCCTCCTCACGGTGCTCTGCGACGCCGTGCTGACCGCCGCGCTCGCCCGCGCCCGCACCGGCTGGCCCTACGGCCCGCTGCTGCGCGACGAGCTGCGGGCGCTGCTGGGCATCGGCACGGCGATCTGTGCGACCAGCGTGGTGATCGCGCTGGCCGTGGCGGTGGCCGGGCTGTGGGCGCTGCCGGTCTTCTGCGTGCCGCTGCTGCTGACCCAGCTCTCCTTCCGCCGCTACGCCGCCTCGCAGGCCACCTACCGGCAGACCATCGCCTCACTGGCCCGCGCCACCGAGGTCGCCGGGTACACCCCGCACGGTCATGCCCGCCGGGTCGCCGAGCTCAGCCGGGCGACCGGCCGTGAGCTGGGGCTGTCCGAGGCCGAACTCACCGTCTTGGAGTACGCCGCCCTGATGCATGACATCGGCCAGCTCTCCCTCCTCGATCCGGTCCCCGGCGGTGCCACGGAGCCGCTGGACCCCGCCGAGCAGCGCAGGATAGCCCTGCTGGGCGGGGCGGTGGTGCGGCAGACCGGGGTGCCCGCGGAGGTCGCCGTCATCGTGGAGCGACAGGCTGACCCCTACCGTGAACAGCCGCTTACGGCCCGTATTGTCCGCACGGTCAACGCCTACGAGGACCTGGTGCGGGCCGCCCCCGGCAAGGCCCCGACCGAGCCCGTAGAGTGCCCGCTGCAGGCCCTGGAACAGCTGAGACTCGCCACCGCTTATGACCATGACCCCCGTGTTGTGGAGGCGCTGGCCCAGGTCGTCTCGCGCGGTCCGGCGGGCTGACGCAAGCTGGCCCTGTGCGAGCCCTTATCGGTCCAACCTACGGGTAATGAGCGGCCCCCCGAGCGGGCATGGTTGGATGCGAGGAGAAGGACCGCACAAGGCGCCCGCAACCGGGCAACACCGTAACCAACAGGCGGGAATCAGGCGGGATCATCGTGAGGATCTTCGGCAGGGCACGGCACCGGCCATCCACCGACTGGCGGCTGGCCACTGACCGTGCTTTCACCCTCATCGGAGACGGGCGGTACGAGGACGCGGGCGCGCTGCTGACCCGCGCCGCCGACCTGGAGCCGTGGCTCTCTGAGTCCTGGTTCAATCTGGCGCTGCTGCACAAGTTCCGGCACGACTGGGAGCAGGCCCGCGCCGCCGGGCTGCGCGCCGTCGCCCTCCTTGACCGGGCGGCCGGGGCCCCTGACTGGTGGAACGTCGGTATCGCCGCCACCGCTCTGCAGGACTGGCCGCTGGCCCGCCGTGCCTGGCAGGCGTACGGGCTGCGGGTGCCCAGCACCCCCGGCGACCCGGGCGCGACGGCGGAGCCGACCGGTATGGAGCTGGGCAGCGCGGCCGTACGGCTCTCCCCGGAGGGCGAGGCCGAGGTCGTATGGGGCCGTCGGCTGGATCCGGCCAGGATCGAGGTGCAGTCCATCCCGCTGCCGTCCTCCGGGCGCCGCTGGGGCGAGGTCGTGCTGCACGACGGTGTCCCGCACGGCGAGCGCACCGTCTCCGCCGGGGGCGCCCCCTCGGCCTACCCGGTCTTCGACGAGATAGAACTCTGGGCACCCTCGCCGGTGCCCACCTGGGTGGTGCTCCTGGAGGCCGCTACCGAGGCCGACCGGGACGCCCTGGAGCGGCTGGCCGCAGACGCGGGCTTCGCCGCCGAGGACTGGTCATCATCCGTGCGGCTGCTGTGCCGCTCCTGTTCGGAGTCCCGGATGCCCACCGACGAGGGTGATGGCTCCGCCCGCCAGGATCCGCATGATCACAGCGTGCCCGGGCACCCCGGGCCGCTGGGGCATGTGACCCCGGGAGATCTGTGGATCCCGGAGCGCGAGTGCGGCCTGGCGGCCCCCGCCGGGCTGGTCCGTGGGCTGCTGGACGGCTGGGTCGCCGACAGCCCGGACACCCGCGAGTGGCGTGATCTTGAAGAGGTCTGCTGAGCCGGTCGCGGGAAGCCCCGTACCCTGTAGGGCGACGCATCAGGTTGTGAGGAAGGCGTACGGCGGAATGGCCCAGCAGCAAGAGACCAAGTCGGAGCCGTTCGACGAGTTCATCGTCGACACGGAGGACTGCGAAGCGCGCGAGCAGGCATACCGCGCGCGCGGCACCGCCCGCCCCATCACCGTCGTCGGCAATCCGGTGCTGCACAAGGAGTGCCGGGACGTCACCGAGTTCGACGACGAGCTGGCCAGGCTGGTCGACGACATGTTTGCCTCGCAGCGCGCCGCCGAGGGCGTGGGCCTGGCCGCCAACCAGATCGGTGTGGATCTCAAGGTCTTCGTCTACGACTGCCTGGATGACGAGGGCGTCCGGCATGTGGGCGTCGTCTGCAACCCGGTTCTCGATGAACTCCCCGCCGAGCGCCGCATGCTGGACGACAGCAACGAGGGCTGCCTCTCCGTTCCCGGCGCCTACGCCTCGCTCGCCCGCCCGGACTACGCGGTAGTCCGCGGCCAGGACGCCGAGGGCAAGCCGATCGCCGTGCAGGGCACCGGGTACTTCGCCCGCTGCCTCCAGCATGAGACGGACCACCTCTACGGCTACCTCTACATCGACCGGCTCTCCAAGCGGGAGCGCAAGGAAGCCCTCAAGCAGATGGCCGAGGGCGCCCCCCGCTATGAGACGGTCGCCAACGACTGAGTGGCCTTACGGGGGTGTCCGGCGGGCCGCGCCTTCGCGGGGCAGCGTCGACATCAGCCAGGCGATCGCACGGTTGATATCCGAGGGCGAGACGATCCCCACGAGCCGGCCGCCGTCGTCGAGAACCAGCACACGGCCTCCGGTATCGCCCTCCATACGCGGCAGGATGTCCGCGACGGAATCCGCCGGGCCCGCGGTGAGGGTCTCCGAGAGCGGCAGCATGATGTCCCCGATCAGGGCCGACTCCCGGCCCTCGGCCACCACTTCACGGACCCGGTCCAGGGTCAGCAGGCCCACCGGGGTGTCCTCATCGACGACCGGGAACGACTGGTGCCGGTATCCGGCCGGGGGATCCCGCAGAAAGTCCTCGAGCCGGAGACCGGGCGGCGCCACGACCGGATCCGGGCTCATGACATCCCGGACCGGCACCCCGGACAGCACATCGCGTACCTGCGCCTGGCTGGCCTCCGCGGTGGCCGCCGCCAGGATGAACCCGCCGATCAGCACCAGCCACAGCCCGCTGAAGGCCGCCCCCAGCAGTACCGCGTACAGCCCCAGGAGCATCAGCGCCCAGCCCATGACCTTGCCCGCTGTACTGGCCCCCTGGACCGCGCGCAGCCGGTCGCCCGTACGCCACCACAGAAACGCCCGCAGCAGTCGGCCGCCGTCCAGCGGCGCGGCCGGGAGGGAGTTGAACAGCGCCAGCAGGATATTGATCCCCGCCAGCCAGGCCACCGCCTCGGTCGCCAGCGTGACCCCCGTCAGCCCGGCCAGCAGCCAGGCGAAGCCCGCGAAGATCACCCCCAAGGCCAGGCTGACCAGCGGTCCCACCCCGGCGATCCGCAGCTCAGCACGTGGATTCGGCGCCTCCTGCCCCATCCGGGCGACCCCACCGAAGAGCCACAGGACGATCCCCTCCACCGGGACGCCATAACCCCGCGCCACCACGGCGTGGGCCAGCTCATGGGCGAGAAGCGATCCGAAGAACACCACGGCGGTGACCAGCCCCACGGCGATGTACAGCGGCCAGGGGTGTCCGGGGTGGGCGGCTGGCAGCCGCCCACCGGCGAGCCCGAGGGCGATCACCGTGAAGATGAACAGCACGGACCAGTTGACCCCGATCCGTATCCCGGCGATATGACCCAGGGCGAATGACTCACGCATGCCGCACGCTGTACCCGCTGCTCAGCGCCCTACACCGGGAGGAGACACCGGGACGGGACACCGGGACGGGACACCGGACAAGCGGTGCTCAGAACTCGTCGTCGAAGGAGACCGAGCCCTCGACCGCCATCTGGTAGGCGGAGGCGCGGCGCTCAAAGAAATTGGTCAGCTCCTGGACGTTCTGCAGCTCCATGAAGGAGAAGGGGTTCTCCGAGCCGTACACCGGGGCCAGTCCGAGCCGGGTCAGCCGCTGATCGGCGACGCACTGCAGATACTCGCGCATCGACTCGGTGTTCATCCCCGGCAGCCCATCGCCGCACAGATCGCGGGCGAACTGCAGCTCGGCCTCCACGGCCTCCTGGAGCATGGCCGTGACCTCCTTGCCCAGGGCATCGTCGAAAAGATCGGGCTCTTCCTGACGGACGGTGTCGACCACATGGAAGGCGAAATCCATATGGCAGCTCTCATCCCGGAACACCCAGTTGGTGCCGGTAGCGAGGCCATGCAGCAGGCCGCGCGAGCGGAACCAGTAGACGTAAGCGAAGGCGCCGTAGAAGAACAGTCCCTCAATGCAGGCAGCGAAGCAGATCAGATTGAGCAGGAAACGACGGCGGTCCGCTCTTGACTCCAGCCGGTCGATGTTCTCGACCGAGTCCATCCACTTGAAGCAGAACTGTGCCTTCTCCCGGATGGACGGGATGTTCTCCACCGCTGCGAACGCCTCGGTGCGCTCATCCGGGTCGGGGAGATAGGTGTCCAGCAGGGTCAGATAGAACTGAACATGCACCGCCTCCTCAAAGAGCTGCCGCGACAGATACAGCCGTGCTTCGGGGGAGTTGATGTGCTTGTACAGGGTCAGCACCAGGTTGTTCGCCACGATGGAGTCGCCGGTCGCGAAGAAGGCCACCAGGCGGCCGATCATGTGCTGCTCGCCCGGCGAGAGCTTGGCGAGGTCGGTGACATCCGAGTGGAGGTCGACCTCCTCCACGGTCCAGGTGTTCTTGATCGCGTCCCGGTACCGGTCATAGAAGTCCGGATACCGCATGGGCCGCAGAGTCAGCTCAAAACCGGGATCGAGGAGGTTCTTGGTACGGGGTTCAGAAGCGGTAGTCATCAGGATCTCTCGTGAGTATGTGATTCGGTGGGGGGCTAGCGCCCCCAGACCCCCGAAGTGTTGTGGGCACTCGGGCCGCCCGAGGGGCGGCACGGGTGGGCACAACACCCGCCCACCGGCCCGCACCGGCAAACCCCGGGGGGCCCGGGGCGAAGCCCGCCACGCGGCGGAGCCGCATATCGGTACAGCCGGGAAGGGGCGGGGCTGGGGAAAGGAACCCGCCGTTGCTACTGGCAGGACTCGCAGGACTCCGGGTTCTCCAACGAGCAGGCATCAGCCTGCCGCACAGAAACCGCACTGCTACGCGCCGACTGCGCAATCCGAGTAGCCGGCCGCGACCGCAGGTAATACGTGGTCTTGATACCCCGCTTCCACGCATACGCGTACATCGAACTGAGCTTGCCAATCGTCGGCGCCGCCATAAACAGGTTCAGTGACTGGCTCTGGTCGAGATAGGGAGTCCGGGCCGCCGCCATATCGATCAGCGCCCGCTGCGGGACCTCCCACGCGGTGCGGTACAGCGCCCGCACCTCCTCCGGAACGCCGGGCAGCTCCTGTACCGAGCCATTGGCCTCGCGCAGCCCCTCCCGGGTCCGCTCGTGCCAGAGCCCCAGCCGCTTCAAGTCCTCCACCAGATAGGCGTTGACCTGCAGAAACTCCCCGCTGAGCGTCTCGCGCTTAAAGAGGTTGGAGACCTGCGGCTCGATGCACTCATAGACACCCGCGATCGACGCGATGGTCGCGGTCGGCGCGATGGCCAGCAGCAGCGAGTTGCGCATACCGGTCTTGGCGATACGGGCCCGCAGGGCCGCCCAGCGCTCGGGCCAGCTGGGCTGAGCGTCACCGTAGTGGTCGGGGTGCAGCACACCGTGCGCCGTCCGGGTGGACTCCCAGGCCGGATGCGGGCCGTGCCGCTCGGCGAGATCCGCGGAGGCCTCGTAGGCCGCGAGCATGATCCGCTCGGAGATCCGGGTGGACAGCGCCCTGGCCTCCGGTGAGTCAAAGGGCAGCCGCAGCCGGAAGAAGACATCCTGCAGCCCCATCAGGCCCAGACCGACCGGGCGCCAGCGGGAGTTGGAGCCGCTGGCCTGCTCGGTCGGGTAGAAGTTGATGTCCACCACCCGGTCGAGGAAGGTCACGGCCGTACGGACCGTGGCGTCCAGCCGCTCCCAGTCCATGTCCCCATCCGGGCCCAGATGCGCGGCGAGGTTGATCGAGCCCAGATTGCACACCGCCGTCTCGCCATCGTCCGTCACCTCCAGGATCTCGGTGCAGAGATTCGAGGAGTGGACCACATGGCCCGGCTCGGCGGTCTGGTTCGCGGTGCGGTTGGCGGCGTCCTTGAAGGTCATCCAGCCATTGCCGGTCTGCGCCAGGGTGCGCATCATCCGGGCGTACAGCTGGCGCGCCGGGATGGACTTGATGGCCAGCCCCGCGGCCTCCGCCTTCCGGTACGCCGCGTCGAAGTCATCGCCCCACAGATCCACCAGCTCCGGCACATCCACCGGCGAGAACAGCGACCAGTCAGCATCCGCCTCGACGCGGCGCATGAACTCATCCGGGATCCAGTGCGCGATATTGAGGTTGTGGGTGCGGCGGGCCTCCTCCCCGGTGTTGTCCCGCAGCTCCAGGAACTCCTCGATGTCCGCGTGCCAGGTCTCCAGATAGACACAGGCCGCGCCCTTGCGACGGCCGCCCTGATTGACCGCGGCGACCGAGGAGTCGAGGGTGCGCAGGAACGGGACGATGCCATTGGAGTGGCCGTTCGTCCCGCGGATCAGCGACCCTCGGGCCCGGATCCGTGAGTACGACAGGCCGATACCACCGGCGTGCTTCGACAGCCGGGCGACCTGGTGGTAGCGCTCATAGATGGAATCCAGCTCATCCAGCGGCGAGTCCAGCAGATAGCAGGACGACATCTGCGGGTGGCGGGTGCCGGAGTTGAAGAGGGTGGGGGAGGAGGGCAGGTAGGCCAGCGTGCTGGTGAGCCGGTACAGCTCGGCGACGTCGGCCAGTGCTCGCTCGCTGTCGTCCTCGGCGAGCCCGCAGGCCACCCGCAGCAGGAAGTGCTGTGGGGTCTCGATGACCTGGCGGGTCATCGGATGCCGCAGCAGATAGCGGGAGTGGACGGTACGCAGTCCGAAGTAGCCGAAGCGGTCATCGGCGCCCTCGGCCAGGGCCCGCTCGACCAGCGCGTCCAGCGCCGCCGCATGGGTCCGTACGAACTCGGCCGTACGGTCCGCGATCAGCCCTTCGTGGTGGCCCACCGCCACCGACGCCGAGAAGGACACCGCGCCCTGGCCGGCGGCCTCATCCCGGATGGCGAGGGTCAGCAGCCGCGCGGCGAGCCGTGAGTACTGCGGCTCATCGCCGATCAGCCCGGCGGCGGCCTCGGTGGCCAGCGACCGCAACTCCGCTTCGTCCGACCCGGCGTTGCGGCCGCGCAGCGCGGCGGCCGCCACCTTGCCCGGGTCGGTGGCGGGCAGATCGGCAGTGAGATCGGTCAGGGTGCGCAACAGCACCGCTGATACGGGCTCCGCGGGTGCGATGGTCACGGGACGGGCTCTCCCTCGCTCGGCAGGGGCCACGAGGCTGGTGCGCGGCGGGGCGCGTACGGGCGTGCCGCAAGCAGAGCGGAGCACACCACGCAGCGTCCACCGGCCCAACCCGCGAGGCCCGGACGTATTCGATACCGTCGGCAGGTCTTCGGACTCGCGAAGGCGCATGGAAGCACCCATCGCATACCGTTGCGGGACAGTTCCGGATTCGCACCGGATTCCCCTGCGGCGACAGCGAGGACGAGCATACATCTAGTGGCGCGTGGGTCATGCACCCCCATATGTTGTGTCCGGTATACGCGTTAGGTTGACAAGTCCAGCTCGAACGTCCACAGCCTGAATCCCGGCAGCGGCTCCCAGTCCCGCTCCGGGGTACGGACAAACCCCAGCCGCCCGTACAGCCGGTGGGCCGCGTGCATGCCCTGCTGGCTGGAGAGCACCAGCCGGGTCAGCCCGAGCCCCCGCGCCCGGCTGACGCATGCCCGCACCAGGGCCTCCCCGGCCCCCCGGCCGCGCCCCTCGGGCCGTACCGCCAGCATCCGGAACTCACCTTCGCCGGGCCGGGCGATATCGGCGTACTCCCCGCCCTCAGCGACGAAGGCGACCGTACCCAGCAGCTCGTCGCTGCGGCTGTCCGCGGCCACCAGCACCTCGGCGTGCTCCGACCGCCGCCGCGTGTCGCGCAGTTCGGCGAGATAGGGGTCGGCTTCCCCGAAGTCGAGCAGGCCGTCACCCAGATACGCTTCGGCGGTCAGCTCCCCAATCTCATCCAGCTCCTCGGAGCGGGCCACTCTGATCACGATATCCATGCGCCCAGTGTGAACGAGGGTGCGTTCCCCACCCCCCGCTCCTTCCCGAAACTGGGGGCTCCGCCCCCGGCCCCCAAGTGTTGTGGGCACTCGCAGCCCCGCGAGGGGCTGTGGGTGGGCACAACCCGGCCACCGGCCCGCACCCGGCGAACCCCGGGGCCCGGGGGCGTGAGCCCCGGTTACGGGAAGGGGCGGGATACGGGGACACCCACCCACGGCACCCCGGGAACGCAGCCCCCACGGGGCCGAGCCAGGGGACCCCCGGCGGCCACTCAGCAGCAGCGGAACCCCTCCCGGGGATCCCCGTCGCGGCGGTCCATGCGGCGCCGCTCAAATTCCCCCCGGCTCACCACCACCGCCCCGGGACGCTCCCGCCGCACCCGCTCCGCATACCGCTCATACGCGGTCTCGCCGGTGAACTCACGCACGTACCACCACAGTCGCCCGATACTCAGCGTCACGGCCGGATCTCCTCCCGCTCCTCCGGGACACCGCCGCCGGGTCCCAGGCCCGCGGCCTCCAGCTCGGCCTTCTCCTCCCTGGTCGGGAAGAGCCCGGCCGGGGCGATCAGCTTGGACTCCTCATACGGCGCCTCATTGAGCTCGATGCCCTCAGGGCTCCGTACCGCCTTGACGCACACCCGCACCGCGTCAGCGATGACCACCACGATCAGCAGCGCGAACACCGCCGACAGCGTCCCCTGGACCGTGGTATTCGTAACGATCGTCTGCAGATCCGCCAGCTCCTGGCCGCTGAACTGGCCCGAGTCGATCTTCTCCTGGGCCTGCGCCCGCTGGCTGAAGAACCCGACGCGCGGGTCGCCGGAGAACACCTTCTGCCAGCTCGCGGTCAGCGTGACCGTGGCGTCCCAGGCCAGCGGGACCGCCGTGATCCAGGCCCACTTGAGCCGTCCGGACTTGATCAGAAGGACCGTACACACCGTCAGGGCAACTGCGGCCAGCAGCTGGTTGGAGATACCGAAGATCGGGAAGAGCTGGTTGATGCCGCCCAGCGGGTCATGGACACCGACCCAGAGGAAGTAGCCCCAGGCCAGCACCACCAGCGCGCTGGTGAAGTAGACGCCGGGGAGCCAGCCGACCTGCCGGAACTTCCCCAGCACCGGCTCGGCCCTGCCGAGCGCGTTGCCCAGGCCCGGTGGCATCCACGCCGCCTGCCGGGCCGCCCGGACCACGGGCTGGGTGTTGCCCACCATCTCCTGGAGCATAAAGCGGCCGACCCGGGTGCCGGAGTCGATCGCGGTCAGGATGAACAGCACCTCAAACATGATGGCGAAGTGGTACCAGAAGGCGATCATCCCGGAGCCGCCGATGACGCCCGCGAAGATATGTGCCACGCCCAGTGCGAAGGTGGGCGCACCGCCCGTACGGGAGAGAATCGAGCCCTCTTCCACCTGCCGGGCCGCCTCGGCCAGTTGGCCGGGTGTGAGGGTGTAGCCCCAGCTGGTGATGGTTTCCGAGGCGGACTGCAGGGTGTCACCGATGACGGCGGGCGGGGCGTTCATCGCGAAGAACAGCCCGGGGTCGAGGATGCAGGCCGCGGTCATCGCCATCACGGCGACCGAGGACTCCATCAGCATGCCGCCGTAGCCGACCATCCGGACCTGGGTCTCCTTCTGGATCATCTTCGGGGTGGTGCCCGAGGAGATCAGGGAGTGGAAGCCGGAGAGGGCGCCGCACGCGATGGTGATGAAGACGAAGGGGAAGAGCGAGCCCGCGAAGACGGGGCCGTCGCCCCGGGTGGCGAAGTCGGTGACGGCATCCATCTTCAGCGTGGGCAGGGTGACGACGATGCCGAGGGCCAGCAGACCAATCGTCCCGATCTTCATAAACGTGGAGAGGTAGTCGCGGGGAGCGAGCAGCATCCACACCGGCAGCACGGAGGCGACAAAGCCATATATCACCAGCCAGATGACCAGTGTGCTCTTGTCGAGCGTGAAGACGCCGGCCCAGCTGGATTCGGCGATCCAGCTGCCCGCGGTGATGGCGAGCAGCAGCAGCGTGATGCCGATCAGTGAGACCTCGGCGACCCGGCCGGGCCGGATCCAGCGCAGGTAGATCCCCATGAACAGGGCGATCGGAATGGACATCGCGGTGGAGAAGGTGCCCCAGGGCGACTCGGCCAGGGCGTTGAGCACCACCAGCGACAGCACCGCGATCAGGATGATCATGATGGCGAAGACCGCGACCAGCGCCGCGATACCGCCGATCGGGCCGATCTCCTCGCGGGCTATCCGGCCGAGCGACTTGCCATTGCGGCGGGTGGAGAAGAACAGGACCACCATGTCCTGTACGGCACCCGCGAAGATCACCCCAACGATGATCCAGATGGTGCCGGGGAGATAGCCCATCTGGGCGGCCAGCACCGGACCGACCAGCGGACCGGCCCCCGAGATGGCGGCGAAGTGGTGCCCCAGGAGCACCCGGCGGTCGGTTGGGTGGAAGTCGACCCCGTCGTTGAGGCGTTCGGCCGGGGTGGCGCGGGTTTTGTCGGCCTTGAGCACCCGGTAGGCGATAAAGCGGGAGTAGAAGCGGTAGCCGATGGCGTACGAACCCAGCGCGGCGGCCACCATCCAGGCGGCCGACACCTCCTCGTCCCGGGAGAGCGCGAGCATGGCCCAGCCGAGCGCGCCCACCAGGGCGACCGCCGTCCAGAGGACGACGGTCTTCGGAGCGGGACTCCCGCGTCTCGGTGTGGCGTCCGGGGCGGGGGGTGCTGCGGGCTCGGCCATGCTGCGGCTCCGTTCCTGCTGGTGATCTCCTTCGGTAACGCGCGGGAAAACTTAAGGCAGGGCTTGGGCGGCCGTCACTAGGTCGGCCACAACCCGGGGGAGGAACGGTCGACTTGTGCGCCGAGCGGCACTCGGCGCACCGCGTTTGTGCCTATGCCTCGGGGCGTTGCAGCCGCGCCACAAACTTGTAGCGGTCACCCCGGTAGACCGAGCGCACCCATTCGACCGGCCGGCCCTCCCGGTCGAAGGAGTGCCGCGACAGCATCAGCATCGGCAGCCCGACATCCGTGCCGAGCAGCCCTGCCTCACGCGGGCTGGCCAGCGAGGTCTCGATGGTCTCCTCGGCCTCCGCGAGGCGGACGCCGTAGACCTCGTACAGGGCCGTATAGAGCGAGGTGTACTTCACCAGGCTGCGGCGCAGTGCGGGAAAGCGCTTCTGGGACAGATGGGTGGTCTCGATGGCCATCGGCTCGCCGCTGGCGAGCCGCAGCCGCTCAATACGGAGCACACGTGCCCCGGTGGGGATGTCGAGCAGCCCGGCCAGCCGGTCATCGGCGGTGATGTAGCCGATATCGAGCAGCTGGGAGGTGGGCTCCAGCCCCTGCGCCCGCATGTCCTCGGTATAGGAGGTGAGTTGCAGCGCCTGGGAGACCTTGGGTTTGGCGACGAAGGTGCCCTTGCCCTGGATACGCTCCAGCCGCCCCTCGACGACCAGCTCCTGGAGTGCCTGGCGGACCGTGGTCCGGGAGGTGTCGAACTCCGCGGCCAGGGTGCGCTCCGGCGGCACCGGGGTGCCGGGCGGCATGGTCTCGGTCATCTCCAGCAAATGCCGCTTCAGGCGGTAGTACTTCGGTACGCGAGCGGTGCGCGCACCGCCGTTCCCGTTGTTGTTCCCAGCCTCGCCCGCGGCCGTCGTGGCGGCCGGGGCTGCGCCCCCGTCGGTCCCCATGGCACGCCTTCCCGACTCATGTCGTGCTGCCGTCACCGGCTCCTCCGTACGTAGCGGCTCACATGGTGGCACGGCCCTCGCCCAAGGTGGGCGCCCAGCTCAGGTGTCGTTCCGGTAACGGACCCCACTGCCCTTCTTATACACCCTTGACACCCCTATAGGTCTAGGCCAAGCTGCGGACACTGGTCTACACCATTAAAGACCAATCCCAGCCCCACGGGCAGTACCTCGGCGTATGTCTCCGCGGCGGGCGGGAGTTTCTGGCATCTCCGAGGAGGGTGACGTGAAGCGCAAGCTCATAGCGGCGATCGGTGTCACAGCGATGATGGCCGGTGTCGCGGCCTGTGGAGCGGACAGCGGCAACGCGTCCAAGGATCCGAAGGAGCGGGACGAAACGCTCACCGTATGGCTGATGAACGACGCGGAGAGCACCTGGCCCGAGCTGGTCAAGGACGTCAACGCGCAGTTCAAGAAGAAGTACCCGAACGTCAAGGTCAAGGTGCAGTACCAGCAGTGGGGCGACAAGGCCAAGAAGCTGGACACCGCCCTCGGCGGTACCAAGTTCCCCGATGTGGTGGAGCTCGGCAACACCGAGACCATGACCTACATCCTCAACGGCGCCCTCGCCGAGATCGACCCCAAGAAGTACGACAACTCCGACACCTGGATCGAGGGCCTGAAGGACACCTGCACCTTTGAGGGCAAGCAGTTCTGTGTCCCCTACTACGCGGGCGCCCGGGTCGCGATCCTCAACACCGAGATGTTCGACAAGGCCACCGGCTCCAAGGAACTGCCGCAGACCGAGGCCGGGCTGAAGAAGGCGCTCGCCAAGGTCCAGCAGAAGTACGGCTCCGACCCGGCGTTCTCCTCGCTCTATCTGCCCGGCAGGTACTGGTACGCGGCGATGTCCTACGTCGCTGCCTACGGCGGCCAGATCGCCGAGTACGACGAGGGCAAGAAGGAGTGGAAGGCCACGCTCAGCAGCCCCGAGGCACAGCGGGGTATCAAGCACTTCGTCGACCTGGTCAAGACGTACAACAAGGCCGACAAGACCAAGGACGAGCAGGACCACGCCAATGTGATGGCGAATGAGAAGGCCGCTCTCCTCTACGGCAATGGCTGGGAGGCCGGCAGGGTCGTCGAGGGCGAAGAAGGCAACCCCAAGCTCGACGGCAAGATCGCGACGGCCGGTATGCCCGGCCCCAACGGCAAGCCCCTGCCGTCCTTCATCGGCGGCTCCGATCTCGCGGTGATCGGCAAGTCCAAGGTCACCGACCTGGGTGAAGAGTGGATCGCCATGTTCACCAGCGAGAAGTCCCAGGAGGTGCTCGCCTCCAAGAACATTCTGCCCAACAACACCAAGCAGCTTGAGCCGCTGAAGTCGAACCCGGAGACCGCTCCGATCGCCAACGCCGTGCCGGACGCCTGGTTCACGCCGATCGCTCCCGGCTGGACCGCCGTCGAGACCAAGCTGATCCTGCCCAACATGCTCCTCGACATCATCAAGGGCACTCCGGTGGAAGAGGCCACCAAGAAGGCCGACCAGCAGATCGACGATCTGATCAACAACGAGGCCTGACGCAGCGGGTGACGCAGCGATGCGCACGGGCGGGGCCAGCCGAAGGCCCCCGCCGTGTGCGCCCCTCTGACGAAGAGAGCGAGTGACTCCGCTTCCCCACCTGAAGGAGGGGAGCTTCCAACCCGAAGGTTGCGGCCACAGGCCAAGGAAGCGATTCCCCCCTCGGCTGAAGCCGGGGGTTCCCTCGCCAGGAGACTGATGGAAGGTCAGCACAGTGACTGCTGCCGACACACAAGCCGCCGATCCCCCGGTAGCCGGGCCACGGGATCCCGGCGGCAGCGGCCCGCGGCCGCCCCGGGACGGTGTCCGGCCCAGCAAGAAGACCACCGGCGCGCTGCTGCCCTATCTGCTGATCGGACCCGCGATCATCGCGATCGGCGCGGTCTTCGCGTGGCCACTGGTCAAAACCGTGGTCATGTCCTTCCAGGACATGGGCCGCAGGGAGCTGTGGAGCGGCGAGACCCCGCCCTGGGTCGGCTTCGCTCAGTTCACCCATATCCTGGGCGACTCCCAGTTCTGGGCCGTCACCTTCCGGACCGTGGTCTTCATGGTCGTATGTGTCACCGCGACCATGGCCTTCGGCCTGCTCATAGCCCTGCTGATGCAGCGGCTGTCCACCTGGGTACGGCTGCTGCTGACCGGAGCGCTGGTCGCCGCCTGGTCCATGCCGCTGCTGGTGGCGACCTCGATCTTCCGGTGGTTCGCCGACTCTGACTACGGCGTGGTGAACAGCCTGCTCAGCAAGGTTCCCGGGGTGGATTTCCAGGGGCACAACTGGTTCCTCAACCCCTGGCAGGGGTTCACCATTATCGCCGCCGTGGTGATCTGGGGGGCCATCCCCTTTGTGGTGATCACGCTCTATGCCGCGCTCACCCAGGTGCCCAAGGAGCTGGAGGAGGCCGCCCAGCTCGACGGCGCAGGGCCGCTGGGCGTCTTCCGCAATGTCGTCTTCCCGGTGATCAAGCCGGTCTTCCAGATGATCGCCACGCTCTCGGTCATCTGGGACTTCAACGTCTTCGGCCAGGTCTTCCTGATGCGCGGCAACAAGCCGGAGCCGGAGTACGAGCTGCTGGGCATCTACTCCTTCCAGAAGGCGTTCAGCAGCTCCTCGTTCAGCCAGGGCACCGCCATCGCGCTCATCACCGTGCTGCTGCTGTCCGGTGTGGCCGTGTACTACCTGCGTCAGCTGCTCAAGACGGGAGAAGTCGAGTGACGACCTCCACCCCCGCCACCCGCGAGACCGAAGCCCGCAAAAAGGCGACCGCCCCCGAACGGGCTGTCCGGCCGGATCGTAAACCGGGCCGCAAGCCGGACTGTAAGCCGGGCCGTAAACGGGGCCGCGAAAAGAACCGCCTCGGCTATAACATCCTGGGCCTGATCACCTTTGTGGTGATGGCCTTCCCGGTGTACTGGCTGCTCGTCAGCGCCTTCCGCCCGAACCGCGAGATCCGCAGCTACGACCAGCCGCTGTGGCCCAACTCCATTACCTTCGACAACTTCGTACGGGCCACCGAGACCCGGTTCTTCTGGACCGCGATTCAAAGCAGCCTGATTATCTGCGTCACCTCGGTGCTGGGTGCCATGCTGATCGGCACCATCGCGGCCTTTGCCATCGGCCGCTTCAACTTCATCGGCCGCAAGCCGTTCATGATGGTGCTGATCATGGTCCAGCTGCTGCCGCCGACCGCGATGCTCATCCCCATCTACGTCCAGCTCAACGCCATGGGCGCACTCAATGAGTACTGGGGTGTGATCGTCGTCTATCTGGTGTCGGTACTGCCCTTCACCACCTGGATGATCCGTGGCTTCGTCATCAACGTCCCCAAGGAGCTGGAAGAATCCGCGATGGTGGACGGCTGTACGCGGATGGCCGCCTTCTGGCGGGTGATTTTCCCGCTGCTCGCTCCCGGTCTCGCGGCGGCCTCCATTTTCGCGCTGATCACCGCGTGGAACGAGTATCTGTTCGCTTACATCCTGATGCAGGACAACGACAAATACACACTCAATGTGTGGCTGATGAACTTCACCACTGACCGCGGCACCGACTACGGAGGGCTGATGGCCGGGTCCGTGATGATCGCTGTTCCTGTCGTGATCTTCTTCATGATTGTCCAGAAGAAGATGGCGGCGGGCCTCACCTCCGGCGCAGTGAAGGGATAGCGCACGCCCATGACGACTCTCGTCCGCGAATCCGACACCCTCACCCGGGACGCCCTCGCCGTCCTCCAGCCCGGTTTCACCGGCACCGCGGCCCCCACCTGGCTGCTGCGGAGACTCAGTGAAGGGCTGGCCTCCGTCGGCCTGTTCGGCCGGAACATCGAGTCGGCGCGGCAGCTCGCCGCGCTCACCGCCCAGCTGCGCGCCGTACGCCCCGATGTGCTGGTGGCGATCGATGAGGAGGGCGGCGATGTCACCCGGCTGGAGGCGCGCACCGGCTCCTCCTTCCCCGGCAACCTCGCACTCGGCGCCATCGACGACCCGGCACTGACCCGGGATGTCGCCCGCGAACTCGGCCGCCGCCTTGCCGACTGCGGGGTCAACCTCAACTGGGCGCCCTCCGCGGACGTCAACTCCAACCCGGACAACCCCGTCATCGGCGTCCGCTCCTTCGGCGCTGACCCGCGGCTGGTCGCCCGGCACACCGCCGCGTATATCGAGGGCATGCAGTCCGTGGGGGTGGCCGCCTGCACCAAACACTTCCCCGGGCACGGCGACACCAATGTGGACTCCCACCACGATCTGCCGTGTATCGACGCCGACCTCAGTACCCTTCATGCCCGCGAACTGATCCCCTTCCGGGCCGCGGTGGCCGCCGGGACCAAGGTCGTGATGAGCGCCCATATCCTGCTGCCCGCGCTGGACTCGGTGCTGCCCGCGACGCTCAGCCCCGCCGCTCTGACCGGACTGCTGCGTGCGCCGGTGGGCGAGGGCGGCCTCGGCTTTGCGGGCCTGATCGTCACCGACGCGGTGGAGATGAAGGCCATCGCCGACACCCATGGCATTGAGCGCGGCACCGTGCTCGCGCTCGCCGCGGGCGCCGACGCCATCTGCGTGGGCGGCGGGCTGGCCGATGAGGACACCGTGCTGCGGCTGCGCGACGCGCTGCTGCGGGCCGTACGCGCGGGCGAGCTGTCTGAGGAACGGCTCGCCGACGCCGCAGCACGGGTACGCGCGCTCGCGCGCTGGACGGCGGCGGAAGCGAGGGCGGGGGCCCCGGCGGGGGAAGGGGGCGCGCCCGCCCCCGACGTCGGACTGACCGCCGCCCGCCGCGCCCTGAGCATCACCGGCCTGGACGGCTGGGTCCCGCTGACCGAGGGCCCGTATGTCGCCGCCTTCACACCGGTGGCGAACATCGCCGTCGGTGCCGAGACCCCCTGGGGACTCGCCGTCGAGCTGGCACAGCTGCTGCCCGGCAGCGAAACCGGTGCCTACGGCCGGCAGCAGGCGGCGGAGCACGGTATTTCTGCAATGATCGCAAATGTGCTCGGGGCCGCGGCGGACCGTAGGATCGTCGCAGTGGTCCGCGACGTCCACCGCCACCCCTGGATGGCCGACGCGTTGGATGCCCTGCTCGCTGCCCGGCCCGACACGGTTGTGGTGGAGATGGGTGTCCCCCAAGCGCCGCCCTCCGGTGCACTGCACATCGCGACCCATGGCGCCGCCCGCGTCTGCGGCCGGGCCGCCGCGGAGGTCATCGCCGGCCAGGGGGCCGACGGCTGATCTTCCGTGGACCGCACGCAATACAGCCAACTGGAGGCACCCAGCATGTCCGCAGCTGATCGCCCGGCGACAGGTCGGATCATGTCCGGCGAGATGGCCGAGCAGCCCGCCGTACTGCGCCGCATCCTTGACGAGGGCGCACCGAAGATCCGTGAAGTCGCCGAGCAGATCGCGGCCAGAAACCCCCGCTTCGTACTGCTCACGGCGCGCGGCACATCCGACAACGCCGCGCTGTACGCGAAGTATCTGCTCGAGGTCCTGCTGGGCAAGCCCTGCGGGCTCACCTCCATGTCCACCACCACCGCGTACGAGGCCAAGCCCGACCTCACCGACTGTCTGGTGATCACGGTCAGCCAGTCCGGTGGCTCCCCGGACCTGGTCGCCTCCACCCAGGCCGCCCGGGAGGCCGGTGCGATCACTCTCGCGGTGACCAACAACGCCGACTCCGCCCTTGCCGCGGTCAGCGAGTTCCACATCGACGTTCTCGCCGGGCCGGAGAAGGCGCTTCCGGCGACAAAGACGTACACCGCCGAGCTGCTGGCGCTCTACCTCTTCGTTGACGGTCTGCGCGGGGGCGACGGCGCGGAGAACGCCAGGGCGCTGCCCGAGCTCGCCGAGCAGATCCTCGGCCGTCAGGCCGAGGTCAAGGAGCTCGCGGGCCGCTACCGCTTCGCCGAGCGCATGGTGCTCACCTCCCGTGGTTACGGCTATCCGACCGCCAAGGAGGCCGCGCTGAAGCTGATGGAGACCAGCTACATCCCGGCGCTCTCCTACTCCGGCGCGGACCTGCTGCACGGACCGCTGGCGATGGTCGACAATGTCTCGCCGGTCATCGCGATCGTCACCGACGGCAAGGGCGGTGATGCGTTGCAGCCTGTGCTCGACCGCCTCAAGGACCGTGGCGCGGATCTGGTCGTCATCGGCCCCAAGCCACAGGTGGACGGGGCCTCGGCGGGGTTTGTCCTGCCGACTGAGGGGGTCGGTGAGGAGCTTCAGCCGATCTTGGAGATCATCCCGCTGCAGATGCTGGCCTATGAGGTCACGATTGCCCGCGGGCAGGACCCGGACGCGCCTCGCGCGCTGGCGAAGGTCACCGAAACGCATTAGGCGTGGCCTGCTGCGGCAGTCTGCGACGCTCCGGGCCAACCCCGCAATGGGGCTCCCGGCGCTTGGTGGGCGCAACACCGCCCACCAGCCCGCGCTGTGAGAGCCGAGGCGCCAGCGTCACGCCCCCGATGGGGGTTTCCGTCCCGGCTGTGCCGGTGTGCGGCTGCGCCGCGTGGCGGGGCTTCGCCCGGCTGCGGGGTGCTGTGGGTGGGTGTCCCCGTATCCCACCCCTTCCCGTAACCGGGGCTTCGCCCCGGGGCCCCGGGGTTTGGCGGGTGCGGGCCGGTGGCCGGTGTTGTGCCCACCAGGCGTCGCGAGCTCTGTTGCGGGGTGGGCCGGAGCGTTGTGGCTGGTGTGGGTGGGTGGTTGCGTAGCAGGGCGGGCCTACGCCCCTCGCGGGGCTGGGGGCACCTCCCTGGGGGCACCTCCCAGCGGTAGCTGGGGGAGAAGTCTGGGGGAGAGTGCCCACAACACGGGGAGGGGGTCTGGGGGCGTCAGCCTGCGGTTTCGGGGAGGGGCGGGACAGGGGAGTCGGACCCCGCGGCAAGACCTGGACGCACTTCGGGCCGCGGCGCCTGGACGGGACCCTCAACCCGTCCGGCACCGCAGCCCGGAGCGATCGGAGACCCCGGCGCAGTCAGGGCAGAGAGCGCCGTGAGCCTCGCTCTGCCCTCCTGTGCGGGGAGGGCAGAAGTCTGCTTCTTTATTCTGGACTAGACCAATCTGGTCTGTCTATGCCTTGAATGGACTTCTTGCCGCAACAGGGCGGCTGGGGTTGATTCTTGCGCACAGGAGCGCGGAGGCATAGACGTAAGCCCCATCGGCCGCCGGTTAGGCTCGCTGTGTGCCCTCTATGAACGATCTCGTACGCCAGCACACCGCCCTCGGGGAGTCCGATCTCGAGTGGTTGCATCTGCTGGTCTCCGAGTGGCAGCTGCTCTCGGACCTCTCCTTCGCGGATCTGGTGCTGTGGGTGCCTACCCGTGACGGCACACGCTATGTCTCCGTAGCCCAGATGCGTCCCAACACCGGGCCGACCTCCTACCAGGACGACATGGTCGGCCATCTGGTGCCACGCGGTCGCCGCCCGCTGCTCGACTCGGCGCTCGACGAGGGCCGTATCGTCCGTGAGGGCGATCCGGAGTGGCGGGAGGAGGTCCCGGTCCGGGTCGAGTCGATCCCGGTCCGCCGTGAGGGGCGGGTGCTGGGGGTGATCGCCCGCAATACGAACCTGCTCACCGTGCGTACGCCGAGCCGACTGGAGCTCACCTACCTCCAAAGCGCCTCCGACCTGGCCCAGATGATCGCCGCCGGTGCGTTCCCCTTCCCTGGCGAGCAGGTCGATATGGACGCCTCACCGCGCGTAGGTGACGGCCTCATCCGGCTCGACGCCGAAGGCCTCGTCCAGTACGCGAGCCCCAACGCGCTCTCCGCCTATCACCGTCTCGGCCTGGCCGCCGATCTTGTCGGCATGCATCTCGGCCAGGCCACCGCCGAGCTGGCGCCCTCCCGTGGGCCGGTCGATGAATCACTGGTCAAGCTCGCCAGTGGCTGGGCACCGCGCGAGGCCGAGATCGAGGGCAACGACTGTGCCGTCCAGCTGCGTGCCATCCCGCTCAAGCCCAAGGGCACCCGGATCGGCTCGCTCGTCCTGCTGCGTGATGTCACCGAGCTGCGCCGTCGGGAGCGCGAGCTGATCACCAAGGACGCCACCATCCGGGAGATTCATCACCGGGTGAAGAACAACCTCCAGACCGTCGCCGCCCTGCTGCGGCTCCAGGCGCGGCGGATCGGTTCGGAGGAAGGGCGGGAGGCGCTGGAGGAGGCCGTCCGCCGGGTCGGTTCGATCGCCATCGTCCACGAGACACTGTCCCAGAACCTCGATGAGCGCGTTGAGTTCGATGAGATCGCCGACCGGGTGCTGGCGATGGTTGCGGAGATCTCCCCGGGCAAGGTGGCGGGACGGCGTACGGGCCGCTTCGGGATTCTGGACGCCGAGATCGCGACCCCGCTGTCGATGGTGCTGACCGAGGTGTTGCAGAACGCTCTGGAGCACGGCTTCGGGCCGGGCGACCACGGCACCGTTGAGGTCGGCGCGGTGCGCGGCGGGGGAGCGGGCCGGGAGGCGCGGTTGCTGGTCACCGTGCAGGATGACGGCAAGGGCGTGCCGGAGGGCTTCGATGTCCGGAAAGCGGGCAATCTGGGGCTGCAGATCGTACGGACCCTGGTGGAGGGTGAGCTCGGCGGGACCTTTGACATGGTGCCCGCTCCCGAGCGCGGTACCCGGGTCATCTTCGACATCCCGGTGGCGCCGCAGAAGCGCTGAGTACGAAAGCGCTGAGCCCCGGTTCGTAAGACGGTCCAGCAGACGGTCTTACGAACCGGGGCTCAGCGCTGACGTTGCGGTGCGCACTCGGGGGCACTGCGCGCTGCGACTCGGGGCAGCAGGTGGCGGGGCTGGGCGTCAGGCAGTGGCCTTGCGTGCCCGGTTGCGGGCGGCGCGGCGCTTCATAGCGCGGCGCTCGTCCTCACTGAGGCCACCCCACACACCGGAGTCCTGGCCGGACTCAAGAGCCCACTGCAGGCACTGCTCCATGACGGGGCAGCGGCGGCAGACGGCCTTGGCTTCCTCGATCTGCAGCAGCGCAGGACCAGTGTTGCCGATGGGGAAGAAGAGCTCGGGGTCTTCTTCGCGGCAAACGGCGTTGTGACGCCAGTCCATGGCTGCTCCATCTCCTGTGTGATCTGGTGATGCTTGTGAATGTGAACGCTTTCACGAATCCCCTCGCAAGTGAAGGGGTCACCGATCGACTGTGATGCGGGTCCCATTGGGGTGATAGAGGGGATTCAGGCTCTCAAGGGGGTCCACGGAAGGGACCGTCCCGATCGCCATGAAGAGACTCGCAAACCTCGGCGGCGGATACAACCCCTTCTGGCAAGTTTTTTTTGATTCCTTGGTGTCGCTTGGCTCACAGCCGTACTTCTAGTGGGTGGAAGCTGGCCTAAACGTTCGAGTAGAAGGACTTTAGGCCCTTCCGCTTACACAATCACACGCAGTGCACGGCGAACGCCTGTGAAGGTCACGTTCGTACGCAGCCCTAGGTGGTCACCGTCCATCTGAAAGGGCAGTGGAACCTGTGAATGCAAGGTGAAGTCCGTGAGGTCGTGAAGTGAGACGGCGTGCTTGCCGCGCGGCCCGCGCTCAGGTGACGAAGTCAGCAGCTGAGCCCCATAGCGGGTGACCGCGGCGGGGGAGAGCCGGGCGAGTCCGAGCACATCGAGGGCCGTGTCGAAGGACGCCTCCGGAGCGGCGTACACCGGGCGATTGCCCAGGTAGGTCCAGGGAGCGGTGTTACAGACTATGGACAGCACAAGCTGTTCGACGGGCTCCTCGCCGGGCCGCTCCAGTGTGATCGTGCCACGCCTGCGGTGCGGTTCCATGAGGAACTGCCGCATCACCTGACGTACATACAGCGCGTGAGTCGAACGCTTGCCCCGCTCCCGCTGCTGCTCGACCCGTCCTACCACGCCCGCGTCAAAGCCGAAGCCCGCGCAGAAGGTGAACCAGCGCGCGGGCACCTCGGCGTCCTCGGTGTCCGGGGTCCCGGCCGCCAGACCGAGGCCGATGGTGCGCTCGCTGCGCGACTCCAGCGCGTCCAGCAGCGCGCCCGTGGCCTCCACCACATCGTTGGGCAGTCCGAGCGCGCGGGCGAAGACATTGGTGGAGCCGCCGGGCACCACGGCCAAGCGAGGGAGGGCTGGGTCGGGGCCCCGGTGCAGCAGGCCGTTGACCACCTCGTTGACGGTGCCGTCGCCACCGAGCGCGATCACCAGCTCGGTCTCGCCCCCCTCCGCCGCCTGCCGGGCGAGGTCCCGGGCATGGCCCCGGTACTGAGTGGTCGCGACCTCCAGCTTGAGGTCGCTGGCGAGGGCGTGCGTGAGCACATCACGTGTACGCGCACTGGTGGTGGTTGCTTTCGGGTTGACCACGAGAAGTGCGCGCATGGAGTGCAGGTTACCTAGCGAGGGCGGAGCCGCTCACCCCCTGGCATGGCTTCACGGGGCCCCGCCCCGTAATACGGCTCCCGCTACCCTGACGGGGTGAGTACGGAAACCTCTGCCGCCGCTGGTCCTGCCGAGACCGCCCGCCCGACCCGGGTCACCGTCGCCGCCGCGCTGGTCGGCCTGCAAGGGATCGTGGTGGCCGGGCTCGGGGTGTGGATGCTGGCGCTGCTGCTGACCGGAGACCGGCCGGACAGCGTGACGCAGGCCGCCACGGGGGCCGTGACCGTGCTGGCGCTCGCCGTGCTGCCGCTGGCGGCCGCCCGTGGGCTGTGGCGGCTGCGCCGCTGGAGCCGCAGCCCGGCGATCTTCCTACAGCTGCTGTCGCTGCCGGTGGGATGGCAGATGGGCAACAGCGAGGGCGCCTGGGTCGCGGGCGGGCTGGCGCTCGCCGCCGTCGCCATCGCCGTACTGGTCTGTCTCTTCCACCGGAAGGCCGCCGACTCGCTCGGGATCGCCGGGCGGGACGCGTAAGCCTCGCTCCTCGACGGCTCACTCCTCGACGAGGAGCTTCTCGCGGAGCTGTGCCAGCGTGCGGGCCAGCAGCCGGGAGACATGCATCTGGGAGATGCCGACTTCCTGGGCGATCTGCGACTGGGTCATATTGCCGAAGAACCGCAGCAGCAGGATTTTCTTCTCCCGTGGCGGCAGCTCCTCCAGCAGCGGCTTGAGCGATTCGCGGTACTCCACGCCCTCCAGCGCGTCATCCTCCGCGCCCAGGGTGTCCGCGACCGCCGGGGACTCATCGTCCGTATCCGGCACATCGAGAGAGAGGGTGCTGTAGGCGTTGGCTGACTCCAGCCCCTCCAGGACATCTTCCTCGGAGATCGACAGCCGCTGGGCCAGCTCATGCACCGTGGGCGCGCGGCCGTGCTGCTGAGACAGCTCGGCGGTCGCGGTGGACAGGGACAGCCGCAGCTCTTGCAGCCTGCGCGGCACCCGTACCGCCCAGCCCTTGTCACGGAAGTGCCGTTTGATCTCGCCGACAACCGTTGGGGTCGCATAGGTGGAGAACTCCACACCACGATCCGGGTCGAACCGGTCCACCGACTTGATCAAACCGATCGTGGCGACCTGGGTCAGATCGTCAAGCGGCTCACCACGGTTGCGGAAGCGCCGTGCCAGATGCTCGACGAGCGGCAGATGCATCCGCACCAGGGTGTTGCGCAGCTCAGCTCGCTCCGGTGACTCCTCCGGGAGCTTGCGCAGCTCTATGAACAGGGCCCGGGCGCCACTGCGGTCGTGCGGGTCCGCAGCGCTGTGGCTGTGCTGCCCGTACTGGCCCTGCGTGTGCTGCTGCTGGTCCATGGCGTCCGCCCGCTCTGCCTGCTCCACTCGCTGACTCGGGTCGGCCGGATGCGGCCGGGCCTGCTGCTCCGGGATCGCCGTCGGGTCCGTCGCCACCTCATGACGGCCCACCGGCGCCTCACGCTCCAGGTCGTTCATACCGGCCCCCTCGTCCCGTGCTGGCCCTCTGGCATCGCTCACGATGCTCCGGGGTCAGCGCCACGCTTCTTGTGCAGGCTGATGCTGACCGTGCGGTCCTCGGCGACTGTTGAGTCGACCTCG
The DNA here is from genome assembly GCF_021216675.1 of Streptomyces gobiensis. Lineage (NCBI taxonomy): Bacteria > Bacillati > Actinomycetota > Actinomycetes > Kitasatosporales > Streptomycetaceae > Streptomyces > Streptomyces gobiensis. The sequence continues at coordinate 4,007,009 of NZ_CP086120.1, forward strand.
CCGGCCAGCGCGGAGAGCACCGTCCAGGCGAAGGTGTCGCGCTCGGGAGCACGGCCGTCCGTTGTGGGTGCCGAGACCGTCACTCTCAGTGAGTCACCGACCAGCTTGAAGACACAACTGAGCACACTTCCGGGGACGGCCTGCTGGAGCAGGATCGCGCACGCCTCATCAACCGCGATGCGCAGATCCTCGATCTCATCGAGGGTGAAGTCCAAGCGTGCCGCGAGGCCGGCGGTGGCCGTACGCAGCACGGATAGATAGGCACCCGCTGCGGGCAGCCGGACCTCGACGAAGTCCTTCTCCCCACCTACGATCTGGGACACCCTCACCTCCAAGGTGACACAACTGGTTGAGCTGCCACGAACGCCGGGCCGTCGCCCCTGTCACGGGGGCTAACGGACCGGCGCGGCAGATAGTTCGCCTGCGACGCTATCGCGATCCGTGGCATGCTGTCGCCCGGATGGAGGCCATGGCACCCCATACCGTTAAGGTCACCCATAGTAAACATATGGGCACTGTCTGTGGCTAGGGGTTGAGCGAGGCCAATTCCATAAGAATTACGCAGCGTTGCCGTCCGCGGTTCCCGCGAGCTCCCGGAGCGGCCGGCCGGTGAGCCGGAAGACCGTCCACTCGTCCATGGGCTCAGCCCCCAGCGACTTGTAGAAGCCGATCGAGGGCTCGTTCCAGTCGAGCACCCACCACTCGAAGCGTTCATAGCCGTGCTCCACACAGATCCGGGCGAGCGCCGCGAGCAGCGCCCTGCCATGGCCCGCGCCGCGCGCCTCGGGGCGGACGTAGAGATCCTCCAGGTAGACGCCATGGGTGCCGGTCCAGGTGGAGAAGTTCCGGAACCAGAGTGCGCAGCCCACCGGGCCGCCGCCGCTGTCGTCCTCGGCTATGAGAGCGAAGACGGCCGGGTGCTCGCCGAAGAGCGCGTCATGCAGCTGCCGTTCGGTGGCCTGGGCATGCTCCAGCGCGCGCTCGTACTCCGCGAGTTCACGGATCATGTCCCGGATCGCCGGGACATCGGCGGGGGCGGCGGCTCGGATCATGGGGAGAGGTTAACCGGTGATGACGGCGGCAAGCGTGGTCCCGGCGGGGAAGGCGCCCTCTTCGGCGAGTGTGGTGAGCCCGTAGAGCATCTTGGCGACATAGACCCGGTCCAGGGTCAGGCCGTGGCGCTGCTCGAAATCGGCCGCGAACTCCGTCAGCTCCGGGGTCGTACGGGCGTAGCCGCCGCAGTGGAACCGGTCCTCCAGCGACCAGTCGCCCCGTGGGCCGCCGAAGGCCTCGCGCTGCAGCCGCTCGACCTCGGCGTGCAGAAACCCGCCCTTGAGGACGGGGAAGCCGATCACCCGTGGCCCGTCGGCCGCCAGCCCGGCCAGCGTGCCACCGGTGCCGCAGGCGAGGGCGGCCACATCGGCGTGGCCGTGCAGCTCGGCGCCGAGGGCCGCGCAGCCGCGCACCGCGAGTGCGTTGCTGCCGCCCTCCGGTATGAGGAAGAAGTCACCGAACCGCTCCCGCAGCTCCGCCGCGTATCCGGGGTCCGCGCGGCGCCGGTACTCGGCGCGGGCGGTGAAGTGCAGCCGCATGCCCTGGGTGCGGCAGTGCGCGAGGGAGTCATTGAGCGGGCGGTCGGCCAGCTCATCGCCCCGGACTATGCCGATGGTGGCCAGCCCGAGCAGCCGGCCCGCCGCGGCGGTGGCGCGCAGATGGTTGGAGTAGGCACCGCCGAAGGTGAGCAGAGTGCGCTGGCCGCCCTCGGTGGCGGCCCGCAGATTGGGGGCGAGCTTGCGCCACTTGTTGCCCGGCAGCGCCGGGTGTATGAGGTCGTCCCGCTTCAGCAGCAGCCGCAGCCCCCGCCGGGTGAACCGCTCGTCCGCCGCCTCCTGGAGCGGTGCGGGCAGACGCGGGGCGAGGGCGGCGAGCGACGGGGTCATACCCCGATTGTCCTGCTACTCCGGGGAGGCGTTACCGCAAAAACGCGTCGCCGTTCTTCTCGATGTGCTGGTCCAGCTCGCGGAGGTGCTGATCCACCGCCTGCTGGGAGCCCCGGCCGCGCTGCTGTGCGTAGTACGCAGAGCCGAGCCTGCGCAGCAGCTCCTTGCCCTCCCGCTGGGCCTGGACCTCCTCCACCTTCTCCTTGCCCTGGGCAAGACCGCGCTGTGCCTGTTCCCTGGCCCGGTCGAAGAACCCTGCCATGGTCTGTCTCCCTCGCGTCGCTGGTGCCCTGAGCGTCAACGTATCCCGGGCCGGCCAGGTTCCGGATGGAGGCACGAAGGGGCGCGTGGCTCCCGGCGCCGTACAGTCCTGGCATGGACGCACTTCCCCTCGACCCCTCCGCGCCCCCGGTCCGCTGGCGCTCGGAGTCAGCGGCTCCGCCGCCGAAGAAGGTGGTCGAGGCCGATGACCGGATGACCGCCGACGCCGCCTTCAAGCTCGCCTGTGAGGGCACCGCACTGCTGTGGCGTGGTGACTTCCAGGGTGCCCGCCAGCTGCTGAACGCCATGGGGCGCCGTGCCGACCGCCGCAGGCGCAAGCCCGCGGCGACGCCGCGCGAGGCCTTCCATCTGCACCGGCAGGCGCAGGGCCAGCGCTCCCGGATCCTCGGCATGCTGCTGGTGCCTGTTGAGGCGGGGTATGTGATCCCGCTGCGCCGGGCGCCCGAGGTGCGGGAGGCGTGCGAGCAGGCGTACGGACCGTACGGCCCGGACAGCACGCCGTTCGCCGTATCACTGCGCGAGCTGCTCGGGGTGATCGGCGCGTATGAGTGGCGGCGCAAGGGGGTGGCCGTCCCGGCGCTCGGCGGTGACCGTATCCATCCGTACTACGGGGTGTTCTCGCCGGTCCGGGGGGAGTATGTCGATCTGGTGGCGCAGGCGCCGCTGCCCGAAGACAACGCGCTGGCCTATGACATCGGCACCGGTACCGGGGTGCTCTCCGTGGTGCTGGCGCGTCGCGGTGTCCAGCGGGTGGTGGGCACCGACCAGGACGCCCGGGCGCTGGCCTGCGCCCGGGAGAACGCCGAACGGCTCGGCGTCGCCGACCGGGTGACGGTCGTCGAGGCGGACCTCTTTCCGGTGGGCCGGGCCCCGCTGGTCGTCTGCAACCCGCCCTGGCTCCCGGCCAAGCCCACCTCGCCGCTGGAGCAGGCCGTATACGACCCCGGCAGCCGGATGCTGCACGGCTTCCTGACCGGGCTCGCGGACCATCTGGAGCCGGGCGGCGAGGGCTGGCTGATCCTCTCCGACCTCGCCGAACATCTCGGACTGCGCCCCCGCGAAGAGCTCCTTGACCTCTTCAGGACCGGGGGACTACGGGTGGTGGACCGCCTCGACGCCCGCCCGGTCCACCCGCGCGCCACCGACCCCGAGGACCCCCTCCATATGGCCCGCGCGGCGGAGGTCACCTCGCTATGGCGGCTGGCGGCGGCCCAGCCGAAGTGACCGGCATACCCGGCGCGCGGCATGGGCACCCGGACCGGGACCCAGAGGGAGGCAAGCCCATGCCCGTACGCGAGATGACCGAGAGCTACCCGATGGAGATCAACCTCGACCGGGATCTGATCTCCGATACCGTCCAGGTGCTCATGGAGTGCGCGCAGGCGTGCACCGCGTGCGGCGACTCCTGTCTGAGCGAGATGGAGATCGGCGAGCTGGCCAAGTGCATACGTACCGATCTGGACTGCGCGGATATCTGTGAGACCACGGCCCGGGTGCTGTCCCGGCACACCGGCTACGACGCGAACCTCACCCGGGCACAGCTTGACGCCTGTATCCAGGCGTGTACCAGCTGCGCGGACGAGTGCGAGCGCCATCCCCGCCATGACCACTGCCGGATCTGCGCGGAGACCTGCCGCCGCTGCGCCGAGGCCTGCCGGACCATGAACGAGGTGATCAGCTGACCGCACCGCCAGCCCGGCCCGGCTGCCTTGCCGCTATGACCAGCCAGTGAGCAACACCTCGTGGCCGCCTGTGAGATACCGGGCGATGGCGCTGCCGGTCGGCTCCACCGAGTCCGCAGGAACGGCATCGGCGGCCACCCACCGCACCTGGCTGTGCTTGGCGGGCTCGGCGTTGACCAGCTCGCCGGACCAGGTGTGCGTAACGAAGACCACGGTGAGATAGCCGCTGGGCGCCTCGGCCCCCAGCGCGCCGTGCACCACATGGGCCAGCCGGAGATCGGCCGGATCAACGACCAGGCCGGTCTCCTCGCGGAGTTCCCGGACGGCGGTCTTGGTGATCGGCTCGCCGGGCTCGCTCTTGCCGACGGGGAGGTCCCACTTGCCCTGCGCGAACTTGGCGCCCGGGCCACGCTGGAGAAGCACGACGCGGTCGCTCTCCCGGTCGTGCACGATCACGGCGGCGACCAGAAGCGACATAGATGCCGTGGCGGGCGGGAGCGCGGGCTGGGGAGCGGGCTCGGGCAAGGGAGACCCTTCCGTTCGATCACTGCGCTTGCTGCGTTCGCTGCGTTTGCTGCGGCTGATCGTACGATCCTTTGGCCTTCAGCATCCTCCGGATTTCACCGCCCCACGACGGGTAGGGGGCCTCAGCGGGGCTTGGTGAGCGCTTACTTATCGAAGGCGGGCACGCCTGGATCAGCGCTGGTTCGGATACGCGTTGGTGCAGGACGGGCCTGGACCGTCACCCGACGCCAAATCGCGGCACGGGCCGGGTAGTTGCCAGCGGACCTGGCTCAGCCCTGCACCCGGCCACCGAACTGTGCCTCGTACTCCTTGAGCAGCTGCGACTGCCGTTTACCCACCGGCGTCTTTGGCTGCTCCCCGGCGAGCGTGGACTTCAGCATATCCAGGCAGATATGCCAGCCCGCCGCGTTCCGGACAGCCCACTCCCGCCCCTGGAAGCTATTGGTGAAGATGACGCGGCACTTCTCGCCGCCCTCGCCCGCCGCTTCAAGCTCAATACGGATCGGGTCGCCGTCCCAGGTGAACTCGAGCACCCGCGCGGGCTGCACCTCGGTGATCGTCCCCATGGTCGGCGGATCGTCATCCCCCTCGAAGGTGAACGTCATCGACTCGCCTGCCGCCAGCTCGTCATAGGCGATCCGCGCCGGGAACCAGCCGGCCAGCCCGTCGGGCTCGGTGACGGCCGCCCACACCTCCTCCACCGGGTGCCGGTACACCCGCTCGAAGCGCAGGGTGTGCCGGTCGCCTTCGCTGTGCAGGGTCGTTGTCCCCATCGTCATCTCTTCCGTGCGGCGGTGCGAACGGCACAGCCTACTGCCGTCACCTGTGCACCTTGAGCCGCGCGGGTGAATGGCCCGGCCGATACGACGACCGCGCCCGTACCCGGTGGGGAACGGACGCGGTCGGCGGGAAACCGGAACAAAACGGGCTGTTCAGGCCTTCTTGGTCTCCCAGAAGATCTTGTCGATCTGGGCGATGTAGTCCAGGGCCTTCTGCCCGGTGGCCGGGTCGGTCGACCCCTTGGCCGCGCTCAGGGCCTTGAGGGCGTCGTTCACCAGCTGGTGCAGCTCCGGGTACTTCTCGAAGTGCGGGGGCTTGAAGTAGTCGCTCCACAGGACCGAGACGTGGTGCTTGGCGAGCTCCGCGCGCTCCTCCTTGATGGTGGTGGCCCGCGACCGGTAGTGCGAGTCCTCGTTGGCCTGGTACTTCTCCTGGATGGCCTTGACCGACTCGGCCTCGATGCGGGCCTGGGCCGGGTCGTACACACCGCAGGGGAGGTCGCAGTGAGCGCTGACCTTCACCGTTGGGGCGAACAGACGGGAAAGCATAGAGCTGTCCTTCCTCGTGATCGTCTTCTCACGTGCGAGATTACTCCCTGCGGGGAACCTTTTCGCGTGTGGCCCCTAGGGATTAGGGCGAAAGTCTGAGGTTGGACTGGGGCCACTGGAGGAACAGACCGGAGGCGACTTCAGTGCTGGGGCGTATCGGACTGGCCGAGGTGTACAACCCGTCGATGGTGCCGACGCTACGGCCCGGGGACCGGTTGGTGCTGCGGTACGGGGTGCCGGTGCGGCCGGGGCATGTCGTGGTGTTGCGGCACCCGTTCCAGCACGATCTGCTGATCGTCAAGCGGATCGTGGGACGGCGCCGGGGCGGCTGGTGGGTGCGGGGGGACAATCCGTACGTGGAGAACGACAGCCGGGAGTTCGGTGTCGTACCGGACGAACTGGTCGTAGCCCGGGCATCCGTGCGCCTGCGGCCGCCGCGGGAGGGTCAGCGGTCGGTCGGCTCCGCGCTCGGCTGGGCCTTCTCGGCGGTGCGGCCGCTCTCCAGACGTTTGCGGGCCCGGTAGGCGGCGACATTGGCGCGGGTCGCGCAGCGGTCCGAGCAGTAGCGCCGGGAGCGGTTGGTCGATGTGTCGAGATAGGCGTTGCGGCAAGGGTCGGCCTGGCAGATGCCGAGCCGGTTGACGCCGAGATCGGTGAGGCTGAAAGCCAGCCCCATACAGGCGATGGCGGCATAGCCCGCGGTCGCGGTGGCCGGGTTCTCGGCCAGGTGCATATGCCACTTGGGCTTGTCGTCCTTGTCCCGGTGTTCATGGCCGGAGATCTGCGGGCTGGTCGGGTACTCCATCAGCAGGGCGTTGAGCAGGTCCACGGCGCGTACCTCATCGCCCTCGGCGGCCGCCGTGAAGACCGCGCGCAGCCGGGTCCGTACGGCCCGGAGCCGGGTCACATCCGCCTCCGAGGCCCTGCGCGCGGTCTGCTGGTTGGCGCCGAAGAGCCCGCGTACGGCTTCGACGGAGGTGAGCGTGTCCTCCCCCCGTACCGGCTGTTCGGTGTTGACCAGCCGCACGGCGAAGTCGGCGTAATAGGTCAGTTCCACTTGTAGTCCTTACGGCGGCGAGTTAGGGTCAAGGGCGAGGGGGTAAGGGGCTCTCTTCGTTCCAGCCTATTACGTACGGAGGGGTAATCATGACGGACACCACCACACACGTGGACTGGCAGGCCTGGCAGAGCAGTTGGGACCGGCAGCAGGAGTGGTACCTCCCTGATCGCGAGGAGCGCTTCCGGGTCATGCTCGACACGGTCGAGGCCCTGGTGGGCCGCGAGCCGCAGGTGCTCGATCTGGCGTGTGGCACAGGCAGTATCTCGGACCGGGTGCTGGGACGTTTCCCCAAGGCGCGATCCACCGGCGTCGATCTCGATCCGGCCCTGCTCGCCATCGCGCGGGGGCACTTCGCGCGCGATGACCGGGTGGAGTTCATCAGCGTGGATCTGCGGGACCCCGAGTGGGCCGGGAAGCTGCCCCACCGTGCGTATGACGCGGTGCTCACCGCCACCGCGCTGCACTGGCTGCGCACGGACGAGCTGGCCACGCTGTACGGGCAGCTCGCTGGTGTGGTGCGGGACGGCGGCGTGTTCCTCAACGCCGACCATATGCCGGATGGTGCCACGCCTTGCATCAACGCGGCTGCTCACGCGTTCGACAAGGCGCGGCGGGAGCGGGAGAAGGCCACGGGGAGGCAGGACTGGATCGACTGGTGGCAGGCCGCCGCCGGGGACCCGGCGCTGGCCGGGGTGGTGGCCGAGCGCTTCAAGATCTTCGGTAACCCGGCGGACGGCGACCACGATGACGGCGAGATGCAGTCGCCGGGCTGGCACATCCGGGCCTTGCGGGACGCGGGGTTCGCGGAGGCGCGGACGGTCTGGGCGTCGCCGCAGGACACGATGGTGCTGGGCCTGCGTTAGTACGGCTACCACCGCGCGGCGGAGAGGCGCCGGGTGTGTGGGTGGGTCGGTGCCGCGGCGGGGTACCTCCTCGGCGCTCGCGCGTGGTCCAGCTCCGTGCGGGGCCCGGCGACAGCGCTCGTCGCCTGCGGGGGCACGCCCGCCGCGGCCCCTTCGGCCGTCGCGCGGCTGCGGCCCGGCGGGGGCGTCTGTCGGGACGGCCGGAGGGGGTCGTGCCGGGCGTGCCCCCGCAGCGGACGAGCGCTGTCACCGGGTACATGTACGGAGCTGGACCACGCGCGAGCCGCGAGGAGGTACCCCGGCGCGACCCCCGACCCCACCCACCTAGCGGCGGGCGACGCCCTCCTTGCGGGCTGCGGCCGCCACGGCCGCGGTGACCGCGGGGGCCACCCGTTCGTCGAAGGGCGACGGGATGACCTTGTCCGCGCTGAGCTCATCGGCGACGACGGCAGCCAGCGCCTCCGCCGCGGCGAGCTTCATGCCCTCGGTGATCTGGGACGCCCGGACCTGGAGCGCGCCCGCGAAGATGCCGGGGAAGGCCAGCACATTGTTGATCTGGTTCGGGTAGTCGCTGCGCCCGGTGGCGACGACAGAGGCGTACTTCTTCGCCACCTCGGGGTGGATCTCCGGCGTCGGGTTCGCCATCGCGAAGATAAACGCGCCGGGCGCCATCTTGGCGACCGCGGGCTCAGGCACCGTACCGCCGCTGACGCCGATGAAGACATCGGCGCCGTCCAGTGCGGATTCCAGGGAGCCGGAGAGTCCCGCCTGATTGGTGAAGCCCGCCAGCTCGCGCTTGACGTCGGTGAGGTCTTCGCGGTCCTGCGAGACGATGCCCTTGCGGTCACAGACCGCGACATCGCCGATGCTGGCCTCAACCAGGATCTTGGCGATGGCCACACCGGCGGCGCCCGCGCCGGAGATCACGGCACGGAGCTCGCCGAGTGGGCGGTCGCTCAGCCGCGCAGCGTTACGCAGCGCGGCGAGCGTCACGATGGCGGTGCCGTGCTGATCGTCATGGAAGATCGGGATGTCCAGGCGCTCCTGGAGCCTCCGCTCGATCTCAAAGCAGCGCGGGGCGGAGATGTCCTCCAGATTCACACCGCCGAAAGAGGGCGCGAGCCGGACCACGGTCTCGACGATCTCGTCGGTGTCCTGGGTGTCCAGCGCGATCGGGACCGCGTCAACGCCACCGAACTGCTTGAACAGGATGGCCTTGCCCTCCATCACGGGGAGGGATGCCTCCGGCCCGATGTCACCGAGCCCGAGCACCGCGCTGCCGTCCGTCACGACCGCGACGACCTGGGACTTCCAGGTGTAGTCATGAACGAGCTCCGGCTGCTCCGCAATGGCGCTGCACACCTTTGCCACACCCGGTGTGTACGCCAGGGACAGGTCATCCGCATCCCGGACCGGCACGGTCGCCTGGACCGCCATCTTGCCGCCCCGGTGCAGAGCGAACGCCGGATCGATAGCGTCCTCATCCAGCTCACTCTGCGGATTGACGATCTCCGCTGCCACTTTGTGACCCCTTTTTCCTATATATGCCGAGGGTATCGCTGCCCTGTTGAGCCGCGGGCGGGTACCACGTCCGCTTCCTGTTCGGTGGATGGCCACCGTCCAGGGGGAGGTACGGACGCCGGGCGCGCCGCACACGCGCCCTGGGTCCCCGGGTGAGGGGTGTAACTGCCCTTTGTACCGGATGAGGGCTACCGCGTACGAGTCACTTTTGACACATGGACAAAGACTGGCGGACATGCGGTCACCACAGCTTGGGGCAATGCTGTGTATAGCGGTCCAAAATGGGTTTAAGTGCCAGGTGCGGACCTTCGGTAGGAGGGGGGAGGTGTGGGGCCGCCGCCTGAACCGCGCGGCAACAGATCACTGGAAAAGGCGTGAAGCACGCAATAAATCGCACGTCAGGCGCAAGGAAGTCGGCTTGTCGGGCCTGTCGAGGCGCCCGTAGCTTCTACATCAACCCGCAGCCACCAGGAGCGGGACCCGCTCCCCACTGCTCGGCGGCTCTGTTCAGGACATGGCAGATGGCCGAGGCAATGTCCGCTTACCGGTATCTGTTATCCGATTTTGACATCGCAGGCTCCCACCGGGGTGCGTTCCGGATGGCAAGATTCCCACATCACCCTCATCGCACATGGTTGCGACACTCGAATGTATGTGACTCGCTTCACTTACTGCTCTCGCATTTTTGCAGGAGGAACCACGATGACCGCCAGCACAACCTCCCGCCCGTCCGCGCGACGACGCCTTGCCGCGGTCGGAGCTATCGCGGTCACTGGCGCCCTGCTGCTCAGCGCCTGCGGCGACCAGACCGAGGGCGGCGGGGGCACGCAGAAGGCCAAGAGCTCCGACGCCCCGCTCTTCGACAAGCTGCCGAAGAAGATCCAGCAGGCGGGCGTCATCAAGGTCGGCTCGGACATCGCTTATGCGCCGATTGAGTTCTATGACGAGAAGAAGCAGGTCACCGGGATTGATCCCGATATCGCCAAGGCGATGGGTGACGTGCTGGGCGTGGAGTTCAAGTTCGCGAACGGCACTTTCGACCAGCTGGTCCTCGGTATGAACACTGGCCGCCATGACATCGTGATGTCGGCGATGACTGATACCAAGGAGCGCCAGCAGGGCGCCAGCGAGGACGCCGAGGGCGGCGCCGACTTCGTCGACTACTTCAAGGCCGGTTCCGCCATCCTGGTGGCCAAGGGCAACCCCGAGGGCATCAAGACCCTCGACGATCTCTGCGGCAAGACCGTCGCGGCGCAGCGTGGCACCGCCAACGAGACGCTGGTGAAGGACCAGTCGAAGAAGTGCGACAAGAAGATCAAGCCCTTCGTCTCCGACGAGGACACGGACTCGATCACCCAGCTGCAGACCGGCCGGGCCCAGGCCGTGGTCACGGACTTCCCGGTCGCCCTCTACAACGAGCTGACTGCCGGCGGCGGCAAGCTCTTCGAGGTCGTCGGCGACCAGATCGACGCTGCCCCGTACGGCATCGCGGTCAACAAGAAGAACAAGGAGCTGCGGGACGCCCTGCAGGCCGCGGTACAGGAGATCATCGACAACGGTGAGTACGCCAAGGTCCTGAAGAAGTGGAACGCCGAGACGGGCGCCATAGAGAAGGCCACCGTCAACGCGGGCAAGTGACTCTCGCCGGACATCCCCTCAACCGACGATTTAAGGCAACACTCCTGTGACCGAACCACACGACAAGGTCCCCGCCGCCGATGGCGGCGGCGGGACCACCACCCCTGTGGACCTCCCAGCTGACATTCCTCCCGAGGCGATCAAGGCCATCCCGGTCCGGCACTACGGACGGTGGATCAGTGCCGCCGTCGTGGTCCTCCTGCTGGCCTCGCTGGCCTACGCCTTTGTCACCGCCAAGATCGACTGGGGCGTAGTCGGCGAGTACCTGACGAACGAGTTCTTCGTCAAGGGCGCCGCGATGACCCTGTGGATCACCGTGCTCTCCATGGTGCTCGGCGTCGTACTGGGCATGCTGCTCGCCGTGATGCGGCTATCACCCAATCCGGTGCTCAACAGCGTGGCCTGGGGCTACATCTGGTTCTTCCGTGGCACCCCGGTGCTGGTGCAGCTCTTCCTCTGGTTCAACCTGTCGCTCATCTTCGAGTATCTGGACCTCGGGTTCATCTACAAGAACGAGATGATCGACGTCATGACGCCCTTCCTGGCCGCGCTCCTTGGGCTCGGCCTCAACGAGGCCGCGTATATGGCGGAGATCGGCCGAGCCGGTATTCAGTCCGTGGACCGGGGGCAGACCGAGGCGGCTCACGCGCTGGGCATGAATAACGGCAAGACCATGCGGCGTATCGTGCTGCCGCAGGCCATGCGGGTGATCATTCCGCCCACGGGCAATGAGTTCGTCAATATGCTCAAGACCTCCTCGCTGGCCTTCGCTATCGGGCTCAACGAGCTCTTCCTGGCCGGCCGGAACCTCGGGTCCCGCACCCTGGCGGTGATGGAGTCCCTGATCGTGGTGACCCTGTGGTACCTGCTGCTCACTACACTGTTCAGCATCGGGCAGTACTACCTGGAGCGGTACTTTGCCCGTGGCGCGGACCGGGAACTGCCCCCGACGCCGCTGCAGCGCATTAAGGGGCAGCTCACCTCGTTCCGTACGCCGAGCAAGGTGGGAGGTACCACCGTATGAGCGCCGATCTGGGCAAGCAGTCCAGCAGCAAGCACGCCATGGTGAAGGCGGAAGCTGTTCACAAGTCCTTCGGCCTGGTTGAGGTCCTTAAGGGCATCGATCTGGAGGTCGCCCCGCAGGAGGTCTTCTGCCTGGTCGGCCCGTCCGGCTCCGGCAAGTCCACCTTCCTGCGGTGCATCAACCACCTTGAGAAGATCAATGCGGGTCGGCTCTACGTCGACGGCCATCTCGTGGGCTACCGCCAGAAGGGCGACAAACTCTACGAGATGAAGGAGAGCGAGGTCGCCGCCCAGCGCAAGGACATCGGCATGGTGTTCCAGCGCTTCAACCTCTTCCCGCACATGACGGCGCTCGAGAACGTCATGGAGGCGCCTGTTCAGGTCAAGGGCGAGACCAGGGCGGTCGCCCGGGAGCGGTCGAGGAAGCTGCTCGACCGTGTCGGCCTCGGTGACAAGACCGGGAACTACCCGGCCCAGCTCTCCGGCGGCCAGCAGCAGCGCGTCGCGATCGCGCGGGCGCTGGCGATGGAACCGAAGCTGATGCTCTTCGACGAGCCGACCTCGGCGCTCGACCCGGAACTGGTCGGTGAGGTGCTTGACGTCATGCGCGACCTCGCCGAGTCGGGTATGACGATGATCGTCGTTACCCATGAGATGGGCTTCGCCCGTGAGGTCGGTGACTCGCTGGTCTTCATGGACGACGGTGTGGTTGTTGAGGCTGGACACCCGCGCGATGTGCTGACCAATCCGCAGCACGAGCGGACGAAGGGCTTCCTGTCGAAGGTCCTGTAAGTCCCTACAGTGAAGGTAGGGGTGTCCTCAAGAGAGTTGGACGCCCCTACCTTCATGTTCCTGTGCTAGCGGCCCGAAGTGTTCCCGAAGACGATAACGCCCTGCATCTTGTTGGGTCCATTAGCGCCATTTCGTGCCACTATCTGGATTGACATGGCGCGATTCTCGGTAACATTGAAGTTGCACCAGGTGTAGCCGTTGTCCGCTCCATTGGAGTCGTGGCACTCCCTGTACTCGTTTGTCCCGCCAACTCTGATCTCGGCCACGGCCCGGAGGCCGTCACGTGTGATGTCTGCGACCCTGACCCTGTCTCCGTCGGAGTAGAAGCACCCCATGCCTTCGGGCGCGAAAGGCTGAGTGCAGAACTCAGTGATCTTAGCGGCGGCGTGAGCCTGCGGTCCCATGACTAGGATGGCGGCCGCCGAGATTGCGCCTACTGTCGCTATGTTCAGACAGCGCTTTGCTGTTCTCCTCATTCGGTCCCTCTCCCGTTTTTAGCGGCCCGAAAGCAACATGTTCCGTCTCGGGGTGCGTGCTTGTTCAACTCGGGGAGAGAGGAGGGGAAGGCTATTCAGGTCGCAAACCTAACAAAGCGCCTGCTCCTTGTACTCGTTGATCCCCGTGCTGCTTCAATGACGCAGTGCCTGTGATGGTCAAGTGCCGTCGGTGGTCGAGGAGATTCTCTGCCCGTGTGGCAGCGGATGTCAAACAGATTGGGTAGTGGGTTCCTTTATTGATTCCGCCACTAGGCAGGGCCTAGTTGATAAAATCCGCGACTCACGCGGTATGCCTGCTAAGGGAATTATGGTCTGGTAGCCGATGGGTTGGCGGGCGTGTAAGCGGCGGTGTGGGATATGAAGGCCGACCAGGCGGGAGCGGGGAAGGTGAGTTGGGGGCCGGGGGTGTCCTTGGAGTCCCGGACGTGGATGCTGTGGGGACAGGTGGCTATCTCGACGCAGGCGCCACCTTCGTCGTTGCTGTAGCTGGACTTGCTCCAGGAGAGGGCGACTTCGACGCAGGCAGAGCCTTCACTGTCGCTGTAGCTCGACTTGAACCAGGCCAGCTCGGTGCTCATAGGTCGTCCACCATTCGCTCGATGAAGTGCAGGGACTCTTCAGTGCAGAGGGCCTCTTCGCGGATCTTGCCATAGCGCTGGGTCAGCGTGCTGACCACAGTCGGGTCGGAGGTGAACTGGCTCACCCCCTGGCCATCGGCGAGGGAGAAGTGCTCGTGTTCCTCGGTCTCCAGGAGCACCATTGGGCCCTCGAGCGCTGCGGGCATGGCCCGATTGAACGGCAGCACCTGGAGTGACACATTGCGCAGTTGTGTCACCTCCAGCAGGTGAAGCAGCTGACGCTTGTGCGCCTCGCTGCCGCCCACTGGAGTACGCAGGATGGCTTCGTAGACGACGAAGCTGAAGGCCACCGGGTTCTTGCGGGTGAGGAGCTGCTGTCGCTCGAGGCGGGCCGAGACCCGTTCGTCGACCCACTCGACATCCTTTGGCGGAAAGTGACTGCCGATCAGCGCCCGTACGTACTCCTCGGTCTGCAAGAGGCCAGGAACGAGTAGGGATTCGTACCACAGCAGGCCGATGGCCTCGGCCTCATACCTCATGTAGTCCTGTGACCGCGATGGGAACTTTTCCCGCCGAAGGTACTGCTTCGCCGCGCGCAGCAGCCCGTTCGCCTGGAGTAGATCATCTGCCACATCCAGCAGTCTCGGTGTTGGCATCCGGACGCCCTGCTCCATCGACTTGACGGTATCGGGCGAGTACCCGGCCGCGTTGCCCAGTTCCTCGCGTGTCACCCCCGCGTTCGTGCGCCACATCTTGAGCTGGTTGCCTCCGTACCGCCAGGCCATCGGCGGCTGGGAGTTATTGACTGACACAACAGCCCCACCTTCCCGATACACCACCGCGTGTATCGACTCAGTTACTCCCGACGGTAGCCGTGCGCCAGCACCTTATGAGCCATGAACAGCAAGATTGACCACCTCATCCGCCGCTGTGCCGCGTGGGTGGGGGGCCGATTCCGGCGTGACGCTCGACCGCCCGCACTGCCCGCGTTGTTGGTGCCGTACCCGGTGCGCCGGGCCCTCTACGTCGTGCCCCGGGGTGCGCGGCTGCCGCAGATCTTTGACGGGGACGCGACGCCGCTCGTTCGCCCGTATCTCATTGCCCATGAGGAGCGGGAGCGGCGCATCGCGATGGCTCCGGGGGTGGGTGTGGGGCCGTGGTTCATTCCCGATATGTCGGTGGTGGAGGCGTGGTGAGCGCCGATAAGTACCTCTGTGGTGCCCGGCGGCCGAAGTGGCAGGAGACGTCGCCGTTGGTCGCGTCTCGGCTGCCCTGTGTTCTGGAGGAGGGGCACGGTGAGGCTCATCAGGATGCGATGGGGCAGACGTGGATGGTCACCACTCCTGAACTGGTCTTCGCGCTCGGGGTGCTCTTCGCTTCTGAGGAGTTGCGGAGGCTCTTGGGCGGAGAGGGCGCCCTGTGATGTGGCTGCGGGTGTACCGGGTCCGTTCCGATGGCAAGCGGGTGGTGGTCCGGCAGTGGCGGGAGGTGAAGCCGCCGGAGGGGCCGCCTGTTGAGTGTTTTCCGTTTCCGCCGTGCCGGTGTCCGCGCTGCCGGGGCAGACGGCAGCGCGGTACCGCGTAGGGCGGGGAGTGTGTTGTCTGTACAAGTGTCATTCGTTTGTTGCTCTTTACCCATGGTTCAGCCGGGTCCGCTGTGATGTGCTGCGCACACCATCGACCACCAGGAGGCGGAATCCCTGTGAACCTTGTCGTGAACGGAGATGCCGAGAGCGGACCGGGAGGGACGGCGGAGCCCGTCAACTCGGTCCCGGGCTGGAGCATTGAGGAGGGCGCGCCCGCGCTTATCCGGTATGACCTCGGTGGGGGCTATCCGACGCCGTCCGATCCCGGGCCGCCGCAGCGTGGCAGCCGGTTCTTCGGGGGTGGGAACTCCCCGCGTACCGCGCTGGTTCAGGACATTGAGCTGCCCGGCCGCCGGGCGGTGGACGCCGGGAAGGTGCGGTTCACGGCTACCGGGTGGCTGGGTGGATATGCCGGGCAGCAGGACGGGGCCCGGCTGTCCGTGGAGTTCCGGGACGGCAAGGGCACGCCGGTCGCCCTTGCCGTGCTGGGGCCGGTGACGGCCGGGGAACGGGGCAACCGGACCGGGTTCGTGAAGCGCACCGCCCGGGCCGCCGTGCCGCCGGGTGCGCGCACCGCGCGGGTGCTGCTCGTCTTCACCCGGACCAGCGGCACGTCCAACGACGGCTACGCGGACGGGATATCACTCACCCTGACGGCTGCTGGAGGCCCGGCATGAAGCTCAATCGACGTGACCTGCTCAAGGCGGCGGGAGCCGCAGGCGCACTGGGTGTCGTCTGGCCGCTGAGCGCCGGGCTGTCCCCGGCCCAGGCCCGGGAGGCCGCCGAGGCGCTGGGCGCCGACTATGACCCGGCGCCGTTCACGCTCGGGGTGGGCTCGGGGGACCCGATGCCCACAGGGGTGGTGCTGTGGACGCGGCTCGCGCCCGAACCGTTCGCCGAACAGCAGCCGCTGGCGGAGGTTGTTGAGGTCGGCTGGGTGGTGGCCGAGGACCGGGAGCTGCGCAAGGTGGTCGCCCGGGGCACCACCTCCGCGTCGGCGACGCTTGGGCACAGCGTGCATGTGCCGGTCGGCGGGCTGCGCGCGGGACGGCACTACTGGTACGCGTTCACGGCGCTCGGGAAGACCAGCCGGGTGGGCAGGACGAAGACGGCTGCGGTCGGAGCGGTGCCCAAGGTACGGTTCGCCGCTGCCAACTGCCAGGCTTTCCATGATGGTTATTACGCGGCGTTTCGGGGGATCGCGCGTGAGGAGCTGGACTTCGTCGTCCATCTGGGGGATTACATCTACGAGCACGGTCCGGTCGGCGGTGATCATGTCCGTGATCACAATGGGCCGCCGACCTTTACCCTCGCCGATTACCGGAAGCGGCACGCGCTCTATAAGGGCGATGCGTCGCTGCGCGAGGCGCATGCCGCTCATCCGTGGTTCCTGACCTGGGACGACCATGAGGTGGTCAATGACTACAGCAGCAGCGGTGAAGGCGCGCCCCTGCTGAAGCGCCGGGCGGCCGCGTATCAGGCCTGGTATGAGCACATGCCACACCGTGACGGTGGCGAGTCGGCGCTGCCCGATCCGGTCATCCACCGGGCCCGCCGCTGGGGCGATCTGCTGGAGCTGACCGTGCTGGATCTGCGCTCGTACCGGTCGGCGCAGAATCTGCCGGACGGCACGATCCTGGGTGGCGGGCAGAAGGGCTGGCTCAAGCAGGGCATCGACCGGGCCCCGGACGCCTGGCACTGCTGGGCCAACTCGATCATGCTCAGTCAGCTGCGGTCGCGGCCGGGTGGCTCATATATGTTCACCGATCAGTGGGATGGCTTCCTGGCGGAGCGGAAGGAAGTGCTGAGCTACGCGCATGACGCCGGGCTGGAGGATCTGGTGGTGATCACCGGGGACTGGCACTCGGCGTTTGTCGACGACGTCCGGCCGGATTATGACGATGTCTCGTCGCCCGTGATCGGGACGGAATTCACCGCCCATTCGGTGACATCCGGGGCGTACAGCGCGGAGTGGAACAAGACCAACGGTCCGCTGATGGGTAAGGGCAATCCGCATCTGCAGTACTTCGAGGGCAATCGCTACGGCTACGACGTGTACGAGGTCACCCCGGAACGTTGGTCCACCCATATGCGGGTGATCGGCGACCGGCGGGACCCGCACTCGCCGGTGTCCACCCTGACCACGTTCCACGTGGACCGGGGCACAGTGGGCGCGTACGAGGACCCGGCGACGAAGGACTCCCCGGCGCAGTACCGGCGCGACTGAGGCAGTCGGGCGACGGCGGGAGGGGACGGGGTGGGGTGCCCCCGCAGGCGACGCGCACGGCGGTGCCGGGTGACGTGACGGTTCCGGGCTCCGTGCGAGCGCCGAGGAGGTACCCCACCCCGGCACCGAGCCACACCGCAGCGGGGCAACTCACACCCCGCTGTGGTTCCGCCCCGCCCCTACTGCGGCGTAGCGTCTGAATCATGTTTGCTGCTTACGCCGCCCGCATCGATCGGGATCAGCCGCTGAATGGACTGGAGCTTGGGGAGCGCCCGGAGCCGGACGTTCCGCCCGGCTGGACCACCGTCAACGTCAAGGCGGCCTCGCTCAACCATCACGATCTGTGGTCGTTGCGCGGGGTCGGCCTTGGCGAGGAGTCGCTGCCGATGATCCTTGGCTGTGACGCGGCCGGGGTGGACGCCGACGGCAACGAGGTCGTGCTCCACTCCGTGATCGGACAGACCGGGCATGGGGTGGGGCCGCGCGAGCCACGGTCGATTCTCACCGAGAAGTATCAGGGGACCTTCGCCGAGCGGGTGGCGGTGCCGCAGTGGAATGTGCTGCCGAAGCCGAAGGAGCTGTCGTTCGCGGAGGCCGCCTGCCTGCCGACGGCCTGGCTGACCGCGTACCGGATGCTGTTCACCAACGCCGGGGTACGCCCCGGGGACAGCGTGCTGGTTCAGGGCGCCGGCGGCGGCGTGGCCACCGCGGCGATTGTGCTGGGCGCGGCGGCCGGGCTGCGGGTCTTCGTCACCAGCCGGGACGAGGCCAAGCGGGCGCGGGCCGTGGAGCTGGGTGCCGAAGAGGCCTTTGAGAGCGGGACGCGGCTGCCGCAGCGGGTGGACGCGGTGATTGAGACGGTGGGCGCCGCGACGTGGTCGCACTCGGTGAAATCGCTGAAGCCGGGCGGGACGTTGGTGATCTCTGGGGCGACCAGTGGGCCCAATCCGCCCGCCGCTGAGCTGAACCGGATTTTCTTCCTGGAGCTGAAGGTCGTCGGCTCGACGATGGGCACCAAGGAGGAGCTGGCCGGTCTGTTGAGCTTTTGTGCGGCGAAGGATGTGCGGCCTGTGATCGACTCCACGTTGCCGCTGGACCGGGCGCGGGAGGGGTTCGAGAAGATGGCGACCGGCGACCTCTTCGGCAAGGTCGTCCTCACGGTCTGAGCCGGGTTTCCCCAGTCCCTCCCCCAGCTACCTCCCCCAGACCCCCGAGTGTTGTGGGCACCCGGGCCTCAACCCCCCAGGGCGGAGCCCTGGTTTCGGGGAGGGGTGGGGCTGGGGAAACAACTACCTGACGGGGAGTCAGGAGTTGTTATGCGGGTCGGTTGGAGTGCGACGCTTGTTGCCATGGCGCTGGTGCTGGGGTTAGCCGCACCGGCGCCCGCTGTGGTGGGGGAGATACCCCGGCTCACCGATGAGCGGGGGCGGACGCTCACCTTGCGGGGCTGGAATGTGGAGGACAAGTCGGGGCGGGGAGCGGACGCGCTCGCTGCGATTACCGAGAAGCACTTCCGGGATATGTCGGCGCAGGGGTTCAACTTCGCCCGGTTGCTGGTCTTCTGGGATGATCTGGAGCCCCGGCAGGGCGCGTACAGCGAGCGGTATCTGCGGAAGATCGAGCGGGTGCTGGGCTGGGCCCATACGTACCGGATCAGGGTGGTGCTTGACGCGCATCAGGATGTCTACGGGCCAGCATTCGGTCGGCATCGGGGCGTTCCGGAATGGGCTACCCGGACTGATGGGCTGCCGTATGAGCCGAATCCGGATGACTGGTTCTCGGAGTACTTTCAGCCCGCCGTGCAGGCCGCTTTTGAGCATCTCTATGAAGATGACGATTTGCGGCGGGCGCAGGCGCGGATGTGGGGGGTGCTTGCCGAGCGGTTCGCTGGACACCCCGCCGTTCTCGGCTACGACCTGATGAATGAGCCGATGGGCAAGCTCCGGGAGGGCGAGGATCTGCCGACCGCCGCACGCCGGATCGAAGCGGAGCAGCTGACCCCGATGTATAACCGCCTGGCGAAAGCGGTGCGCCGGCATGACCGGGACAGCTGGCTGTTCATCGAGCCCACCCCGATCGTTGGTGAGGGTGTGCCCACCGGGCTGGGAAAGATCGACGACCCGAAGGTGGTGTATGCGCCGCATCTTTACAACACGGCGATGGAGGGTGGCGCGGACTACGACCCCGATGCGGGCTGGCTTGAGGCGTATGAGGCTGCGGTTGCGCGGTATCCGAGGGAACACGGCGTCCCTGTGGTGATTGGCGAGTGGGGGCCGTTGCATAGCGACCAGCCCAATATGGGGCGGTTTTATGCTGATGTTCTGGCGTCCATGGGGCGTTACAGCTCTGGGTGGGCGGGCTATGTGTGGTGCTACGGCGGGGGATACTGCGCGGTGGGGGAGGACGGTCGCTGGCGTACCAATAAGGGGGCAACGGCCCGGCCGTACGCGCCTGCCGTCGCGGGTACCGTCCGTACGGACGACTATGACCCCGCGACGGGCGTCTACCAGCTGACTTATGAGCCGGGCCAACTTGGCGTCACTGAGCTGTCCTTGCCGCCGTCCCCTGATGGCTGGCGGATCGACGTACAGGGCGCCGCGCTGGCCTGGCCCCGGAGCGTACCGGCTGGGCAGCGTGGCACGGTGACGGTGCTCGCGGCAGTGCGGGCCGGTCTCCCCGTGACGGTGACTGCCCGCTGACGGAGGGCAGGAACCCTTGTTGGCGGGGGTTCGTGAGGGTATGAACGAGCTCTCGGCAACTGCAGTCTCGTTCGGGGGGAGCTGATGGTGCTGTGACGACGTCACCTGACGACGGAATTCCGCCCTTGGAGGGCCTGGACGACTTTCTGAGGGCCTTCGACGCTGCCGTCGTCGAACCGCCCAGGGCACGCACCTGCGCATCGCTCGTACTCATCGCCCAGGAAGGCGCCGGAACCGAGGCCCTGCGGATCGTACGGGCCCTGCGTGAACGGTGCATCGACAGCGAGGACCGTCCACTCGCCCCGGTCGCACTCTGCCCGCCCAGGGGACAGCGGCCGACCACCGGTCAGGTCCAGTTCTATGAATCCATTGTCGATGGACTGCGGACGACAAAGCCCGGCGACATCGGCAGGCTGACGTTCCGTGACTACGCGCTGATGCGGACCGTCGTCGAGGCGTCCCTGACCGGCCGTGGCGCGGACGGCAAGGCCAAAGAGCTGCGCAAGCAGCTGCACCGGGCACGCTTTCCGGCCCGGCCCGGTGGGCCGCCGCCGCTGGACGAGGTGCTGCCCTGGTTCGGCAAGCTGCTGCTGTGGACCTGGGGCCGGGCCGTCCAGCCGCTGTTCAGCTGGCGCACCGACCGCCGGATGATGCGCGGCTGGTTCGGCCCCTGGGCACAAGTCGCCTTGCGAGCCAAGCAGGAGAGCTTTTTCCAGTCGGCGCATCAGCTCTCGCGCCAAGGGCAGCTCCATACGCCCGAACATATTGACGCGGTACTGACCAGGGCCCTGCTGGCCGATCTGGACCGGGCGCTCCGGCGCCGCTGGTGGTCTCCATGGCGCCGACGCCGCACCGCCCGCTGCGTCCTGCTGCTCGCCGAGCCGGATGGGGACAGTGGCCAGGTCCGTGGCTTCCTCGCCGCGTACACCAAGGCGGTCCGGCAGTGCCCCACCACGGGCACGGTCCTGGTGGCCCGTACCCGTGCTGGAACGCCCGACGAGCTGGGGGTGCGGGTCGATGACTCGTTCACCGCCGTCGCCGCCTCACTGGCCGATAAAACCCATGAAACCCATGAAGCCGGTGCCACCGGCCCACTGCGCGCCGGGGCTGTACGGGTCGGCACGGGGCAGCCCGGGGCCGATGCTGTCGCGGACTGGCTGAAGGACCACCCGAAGATCCCGGACCGGGAGGGCCCGAGCCGTTCGCCGCGCGCTGCGGCCGTCGTCCAGTCGGTCGCCATGGTGGCCGTGCTCACCCTGCTGTACAGCGGTGCGGGATTCCTCGGGGCGCCGCTGCCGTTGTTCGAAGACGCCAACCGCCCATGCCCCGAGGGACAGTTCGAGGCCGCCGACGGGCATGGCTGTCTGGGGCTGAGTGACGGCAGCGAGCCGTTCGCGGGGGCCTCTGGTGAGTACAACGAGCTGCTGGACATGATCCGGGAGACCAACGCCGAGGTGACCGAGCTCGCTGAGCGGGGACAGGAGATCCGTACGATCGTGCACTTCGAGCCCTTTACCGACGGGCAGACCTTCAGTCAGCTGGTGGAGGCCGGGGTGCTTCCCGAGCTGCGTGGGCTGGCGCTCCAGCAGCGCGAGGCGCTCAGGGAGGCACGGAACAACGACAAGAAGGTCGGCATCCGGGTGCTGCTGGCGAACAGCGGGCCGCTGTTCGAGGAGGGGGAACGGGTCGCCGAGCTGATCGTGGCCTGGATGGCTGAGGAACGGATCGTCGGCGTCGTGGGGCTTGGCCAGAGCAGGCTGGGGACGAAGCGAGCGATCAAGGTGCTGGACCGTGCGAGTCTGCCGATGATCAGCACATCGGCGACGGCGGACGAGATGACCGAGCAGTCCCCGCAGTACTACCAGATCGCGCCCGGCAACCGGCGCGAGGCCCGGGCGGCGGTCTCCTTCGTCAAACACCAGGAGTTCGTGACGCTGCCCGACGGCAGCCGCCGTCGGGCCAAGTCCACGGTTGTGGTGCACGATCCACACGACCCCTACAGCAGTAACCTCAGCGCGGATTTCGAGGCGGAGTTCAGGAAGGAGGTCGGTGGAAAGGTAACGATGGTCGACTACTCGCCGGACAGCGAAGCCGTGTCGAGTTCGGTGACCGACCTCGCCCGGAGGGTGTGCGGCGCGCTGCGGGCAGAGCCTGCGACGATGGTGTTCTGGGCGGGCCGGGCCCGGGAAATGCTCGCCTTTCTCGATGAGTTCCGCAAGAGTCCCGACTGCGACGCCATAACCGTTCTCGGCGGAGACGACCTGACCAACTCACTCATCAAGGAGGAGAATCCGGTCGCTACCTATCGCGAGCTGACCTTGCACCATATGGCCCATGCGGTGCCGGGGATCGACCGGCCGACAAACGAGGTCAGCACCTTTGTGGAGCGCTATCAGAAGCAGTTCGGCGCCGACGATCTCATCGTGAATGACGGCCATCCGGCGCTCGGCTGGGACGCTCTGAAGGTGCTCTCCCATGCGGTGAACCTCGCCCGTAGTACCTCGCACGACCCCGACTTCGACAAGTCGACCGTGTCGTCCAAGCTCCGCAGCAGCGACAACACCATTCAGGGCGTCACGGGAGTGCTTGACTTCTACTCCGCCGGACGGTCGGTGCCGATACCCCGGGACAAGCCAATCTATGTCATCGAAGATGCCAGGAGCGGACCCCATATCGCCCTCAAGTGCGGCAATTTCGGAGTCGGTGCCGAGCAGACGAAATGGGGCTCGCCGAAAGCGAAATACCCCTGCCCGCGCGACTGACCGCTGGGTCATCGGGATGCGATACGGGCGAGTGCGGTGCGCGCCTCGTTGGTGGTGCGCTCCACGACCTCCTGGCAGCTCGGCAGGTCGTCGATGAGGCCCGCCACCTGGCCGGAGGCCATGACGCCCGTGTCCGTACGCCCGTCCACCATGGCGGCTTTGAGCAGCATGGGGGTGTTGGCGGCCAGCAGGAGCTGGCTGAGGGTGAGGTCCTTGCCGTGGCGCAGGGTGCGGGCGTCCTGGAGCAGTTGACGCCAGGAGAGACCGGTGTGTTTCTTGAAGGCTGCGGCGTGGCGCAAAGCGTGCAGGAGCTGGGTGGTACGGCCGGAGGATTCCAGGGTGGCGACCATCTCGCTGCGGAGCATCCGGTGTGGCAGGCCGTCGACCTTGGTGGTGACGGTGATGTCCGTGACGGCGGCGGCCAGATAGCGCTGCTTCACCGGGTCCGGGACCGTGGACTCCCTGGTGAGAAGGAAGCGGGTGCCCATCGCCACGCCCGCCGCCCCGTAGCAGAGCGCCGCTGCCAGGCCACGGCCGTCGAAGAAGCCGCCCGCCGCGATGACCGGGATATCGACGGCGTCGACTACCTGGGGGAGGAGGACGGTGGTGGCGACCTGGCCCGTATGGCCGCCGCCCTCGCTGCCCTGGACGATCAACGCGTCCGCGCCCCAGGCGGCGACCTTCTGGGCGTGCCGGACCGCGCCGACGGAGGGGATGACGAGGACGCCCGCGTCGTTGAGGCGGGCGATGAGGGCGGGAGAGGGGGCCAGGGCGAAGGAAGCGACCTTGACGTTCTCATCGATGAGCAAACGGACGCGGTCGGCGGCGTCGGAGGCGTCCGCGCGAAGGTTGACGCCGAAGGGGGCGCCGGTGCGTTTCCTTACTTCACGGATGGCGTCCCGGAGGTGGGGCAGCGTCATGGTCGCGGAGGCGAGAATGCCGAGGGCGCCCGCGTTGGCGGCCGCCGAGACGAGCCTGGGGCCCGCCACCCAGCCCATACCGGTCTGGACGATGGGGGCGCGGATGCCGACCAGCTCGGTGAGGGGGGTCTTCCAGGCGATCTTCAAGGCTTCACCTCGCGGTTGCGGGTGGTGTCGGGGTCGATCACCTCGCGGATGAGGTGGAGTTCGGCCGGGGTCGGGTCCCGGGTGTACGGGATGTCGGGTGGGAGGCACAGGTCGAAGCCGGTCTGTGTCCGGACGTGCTCGGCTGTGACGCCGGGGTGGACGCTGGCGATTCGGATGCGGTGGTCCGGGGTGTCGAAGTCCAGGACGGCCAGGTCGGTGACGATGCGGCGCAGCTCATGGAAGCGGGTCGCGGAGGGGCCCGCCTCGGCGGCGCGCCGGTAGCCGACGCCGCTCACCATGTCGACCTGCTCGACGAAGACCCGGGGGGAGTGCCGTGGCACCCAGTACGACACCGGGTTGTTGAGGGTGTTGATGGGCGCACCACGGGAACCGAGCAGCTGGCGGGTGGGCCGGGACCAATCGCCGATACAGGAGATGTTCTGGTTGCCGTACCGGTCGAGCTGGCTGGCGCCCATCATGACGTGCCGTTTGCCGCCCGCGACCATCGCCAGATGCTTACGGTACGGCAGCCACCCCTCGACGCTCTGCCCGTCCGGGCCGATGAGCAGCGCTTCGCCGTCGGTCATCAGCAGGTCGGAGCTGAAGGTGCGCCGGGCCAGCAGCGCGCCCAGGCGGGGGATGGTGCCCATGGGGGCGGCCAGGATCTCGCCGTCGCCGCGCCAGGCTTCGGCGCAGGCGATCACACAGTACTCGGCCCGGGTGATCATCGCTCCTCCCTCCCGTAGAGACGGTGGCTGGCGATGGCGCGTTGGTAGTCCGTCTCGCTGCCGGTCAGAAAGCGCTCGGCGAAGACGCGCCACTCGGCGGGGTCGGCGGCGGCCTTGGCGTAGGCCCGCTGGAAGGGCTCATCCCGTTCGTAGTCGGGGGCGCAGCTGGTGAAGTGCGCGCCGCGCGGGGCGTGTACGACGCCGGTGACATTGTGGCGGCTGAGGAGCAGGGTCTGGGGGCCGGAGGTCCCGAGCAGATCGCCTGGCTCGACCAGCTCTTCGCAGGAGACATAGGTCCGCTGGGCGGCCTCCGAGAAGAGGTCGTCGAAGTAGGGGTCGGGGCCCAGATACTGGGCGTTGCCGAGCTGGTCGGCGCGGTTGAGGTGGACGAGGGCGACGTCCATGTGCAGGGCGGGGACAGCCAGTAGTTCTTCGTGGTCGTCATAGGGGGATGTGACCGTGCGGAGGCGGGGGTTGGTGCGCGGGATATCGGAGCCGAGGCCGGCGCGGATCGGCATGAAGGGCAGCCGGTGGGCGGCGGCGGTCAGCGCCCACATCAGCATGGCCTCGTCGAACTCTTCGAAGGCGAAGGCCGCTTGTTGGCGGGCGGCTCGGAAGTGCGGTTCGAGGGGGATGGAGTCGAGGGTGACAAAGGGGGCGATGAGCTTGCTGATCCGGCCCTCGGCGGCGAGCAGTCCGATATCGGCGCCGCCGTAGCTGATGACGGTGAGGTCTTTGACGTCGGTGCGCAGCAGGGCACGGATGAGGGCCATGGGTTTACGGCGCGATCCCCAGCCGCCGATACCGAGGGTCATGCCGGGCTCGATCTGGGCGGCGACCTCATCCAGGGTGAGGACCTTGCTCATCTGCGTTCCCCCTGCGATGCGAAGGCGTCGCGGTGCCGGTCGGCGACGCCGGAGAGGCTGGCCTCGAAGGTGAAGCCCTGCTCATAGCGGTAGCTGCGGCGAACGTCGATGGGGTCGATGCCGTTGATGGCCTCCTTGGCGAGGCGCAGCAGACAGCCGTCCTTGGCGGCGATCTGGCTGGCCAGCTCCAGGGCGGTGTCGAGGAGATGGCCGGGATTGTCGACAAGTCGCCAGAGTGCGCCATGGCGGTCCAGCTCCCGGGCGGTGAGGCGTTGCCCGGTGTAGTAGAGGGTGCGCATCAGATGCGGGGGCAGCAGCCGGGAGAGGTGGGTGGCCGCACCGAGCGCGCCCCGGTCCAGCTCGGGCAGGCCGAAGGTGGCGTCCTCGCTGGCGACGATGGCGTCGGCGTTGCCGATCAGGCCGATGCCGCCGCCCAGGCAGTAGCCGTGTACGGCGGCGATGACCGGTACCTCGCACTCGTAGACGGCGGCGAACGCCTCGTAGCAGCCCCGGTTCGCGCCGATCAGGGCGGTGTGGTGCTGGGTGTGCTGGTCGCGCTGTAGCTCCTTGATGTCGACGCCCGCATTGAAGCCCCGTCCGGTGGCGGTCAGCACGGCGGCGCGGACGGACTGATCGCGGCCTGTGGCGCGGAGCGCGTCGGCGAGCTCGTACCAGCCCGCTACCGGGAGGGCGTTGACGGGCGGGTAGTCGACGGTGACGACGGCGACGCCATCGAGGGGGCGGGAGGTGGAGACACCCATGACTGGATCAGCTACCTTTCCACCTAACGTTTGTTTGGTGGACGATAGCAGCGGACACCGGGCCGGGGAAGGTGAGTCGATGACCGTCGCAGTCGTCACGGGCGGCACACGTGGGGTGGGCGCCGGGATCGCGCGGGCGTTTCAGCGGGCGGGTGCCGATGTGGTGATCTGTGCCCGGCGGCCGCCCGGTGAGCCGGTCGGGGACGCGCGCTTTCTGCCGCTCGATGTACGGGACGCGGGGGCGTGCGAGGAGCTGTGCGGGCGGGTGGCCGCCGAGCACGGTGGGCTTGATGTCCTGGTCAACAACGCGGGCGGAACGGGCTTTCGGCTGGCGGCGGAGGGGGAGGCGGCGCGGCACGCCCGCGTGGTTGAGCTCAATCTGATCGCGCCGCTGGTGATGTCGCGGGCCGCCTACGCGGTGATGCGGGGGCAGTCGGGGGGCGGCTCGATTGTGATGATCGGGAGCGTCAGCGGCTCCCGGCCCTCGCCGGGTACGGCCGCCTATGGGGCGGCGAAGGCGGGGCTGGCCCACCTTGCCCGCTGTCTGGCGGTCGAGTGGGCGCCACGGGTGCGGGTGAACACGGTGGTGCTCGGCATGGTGCGGACGGAGCTGGCGCATCTGCACTACGGCGATGAGGCGGGGGTTGCGGCGGTCGCCGGGACGGTTCCGCTGGGGCGGCTCGCGGAGCCGGAGGAGGTGGGGGAGGCGTGTGTCTTCCTCGCGTCGGAGCGGGCGCGGTATGTGAGCGGGGCGGCGCTGGAGTTGCATGGGGGCGGGGAGCAGCCTGCGTTTCTGGGGGCGGCGACGGTGGAGCGGGGGTAGGGGGTGTTCCCCGGTCCCGCCCCCCTGGCGGAACGACTGCCCACAACGGGTTAGGAGGAGGTACGTGATGGAAGGTCGGGTTGTTGTTGTTACTGGGGGAGGGCGGGGGCTTGGGCGGGCGCATGCGCTTGCGTTCGCGCGGGAAGGGGCGAAGGTCGTCGTCAACGATCTCGGGGTCGCTCTGGACGGGGGTACGGACGCGGTCAGCCCGGCTGAGCAGGTCGCCGGGGAGATACGGGAGCTGGGCGGGGAAGCTGTCGTATCGCGGGATGACATCGCGGACGGCGAGGGCGCGGCCCGCCTCGTCCGCACCGCGCTGGAGGCGTTCGGGCGGCTGGACACGCTGGTCAACAACGCTGGGTTTCTGCGGGACCGGATGCTGGTCAACCTGGGGGAGGAGGACTGGGACGCCGTCATCCGAGTGCATTTGAGAGGGCACTTCCTTCCCATGAAGCACGCCGCCGCGCACTGGCGGGCGGAGGCGAAGGCGGGGCGTATGCCGCAAGCCCGGATCGTCAACACCAGCTCGGGGGCCGGCCTGCTGGGCAGCGTCGGGCAGGGCAACTACGCCGCCGCCAAAGCCGGGATCGCAGCGCTGACGCTGGTCTCGGCGGCGGAGTTCGGGCGGTACGGGGTCACGGTCAACGCCATCGCACCCGCTGCCCGGACGCGGATGACGGAGCGGACGTTCGCCGACACGATGGCCGCGCCGGGCGAGGGGTTCGACGCGATGGCACCGGAGAACGTCTCACCGCTGGTCGTCTACCTCGGATCGGCGGCATCGCACGGAATCACAGGCCGGGTCTTCGAGGTGGAGGCGGGAAGGGTGACCGTCATGGACGGCTGGCGCCGCGCCGCGCAGGCGGACAAGGGCGCCCGCTGGGAGCCGGAAGAGCTGGACGCCACGGTGCGCGAGCTCCTTGCCAAGTCCCCGGACCCGGAGGCTGTTTACGGAACGTGACTGCGTGACCCCGCTCATCATTTCAGTAGTGAAGTGTGATGAGCGGAAGGTGAAGATGAGCGCTCGACTGGTGGATGACTGCACTGCTAGCTTTGCAGCCATGGAGATGAAGACGGTGACTATAAGGCTGCGTGCGGATGAGCTCGACCGGGTGCGCCGTCGGGCGGAAGCGCAGGGTAAGAGCCTTCAGGCGCATATGCACGACACGCTGCTTGCTGAGTCCATTGAGGCGGACCGGAAGCTGCGCAAGTCCGTGCGGGAAGGCGTCGAACGGTATGCGGAGGCATTCGCCGAGACGGATCTAGAGAACGACCGGCGTCTCGCCCGTATGCGGGAGGCTGCCCGGGGCATGGAACGGGAGCCCGGCGAGTGGTGACCCCCATCGACCTGCCCCAGCTGCTGTCTGTCGCCGAAACGCTGCCCAGGGATCCCCAGGTCGATGACCTGGGGATGTTGACCTGCGCCTGTGATCGCATGTCGGCGGTCGCTCTGGAGCGTGAGGTATATCCCACTCTCCGCTACAAAGCGGCCGCGCTGCTGGAGCAGTTGGCCCGGCATGACGCTCTTGAACACAGCAACAACCAGTTCGCGTGGCTGGCAGTGCGGGAATACGCACGGATCAACGGCTACCGGCTGGAGGCCGAGCCAAAGGAGGCTCTGGCTCTAGTGCTGGGTGTTCGAAACTATGAGGTCACGATGCGGGAGAGTGCCAGGACCCTTTCCTCCTGGTGGCAATCGATCGATTGACAAGAATTAGTTGTGCCCATGAGGACAATGGTCCGTGTGAACTGGACGATTGCCCCTGCACCCGTCGACGGCCCCGAGGCCTTCGACATGCTTCGCTCCTACTACGCGGATATCGTCGGCCGCTACTACGGGCGTGCCGCGACCGAGCGGGAGGTCGCCGAGGCGATGGCCGATGAGCCCAGCGGAGTTCTGGCCCCGCCCACCGGGGAGTTCCTGTTCGCCCGGCAGGACGGCGAGCCTGTCGGGTGCGCTGGGGTGCGGCTGCTTGAGCCGGAAATCGCCGAGTTGGCCCGGGTGTTCGTCCGGCCGGGACGGCGCGGTGCCGGGGGTGGTGCGGCGCTGCTTGCCGCTGCGGAGAAGGCGGCCCGGGGGCTGGGTGCGGTGGTGGTGCGGCTGGATACCCGGCGGGATCTTGTGGAGGCGCGGGCGATGTACGCCCGGCATGGGTACGCCGAGATCCCGCCGTACCATGACGGCCCCTACGCGGATCACTTCTTCGAGAAGCGGCTCACAGGCGTTCGATGATGGTGACGTTTGCCTGGCCGCCGCCTTCGCACATGGTCTGGAGGCCGTAGCGCCCGCCGGTGCGCTCCAGTTCATGGAGGAGCGTGGTCATCAGCTTGGTGCCGGTGGCGCCCAGCGGGTGGCCCAGGGCGATCGCGCCGCCGTTGACGTTGACCTTGTCGGGGTCGCAGCCGGTGTCCTTCAGCCAGGCGAGGACGACCGGGGCGAAGGCCTCGTTGATCTCGACCAGGGCGATGTCGTCGAGCGTCATACCGGTTTTCTTCAGGGCG
This sequence comes from Streptomyces gobiensis, assembly GCF_021216675.1. Taxonomy (NCBI): domain Bacteria; kingdom Bacillati; phylum Actinomycetota; class Actinomycetes; order Kitasatosporales; family Streptomycetaceae; genus Streptomyces; species Streptomyces gobiensis. Next base: position 4,036,758 of record NZ_CP086120.1, read on the forward strand.
TGTTCGGTCGCCGGGATGGGGGCGGTGAGCATCCGGATCGGGTCATCCGCGCGGACCGAGAGGTGGTGGATGCGGGCGCGTGGGGTGAGCCCGTGGTCGCGTACGGCCTGTTCCGAGGCGAGCAGCAGGGCGGAAGCGGCGTCGGAGATCTGGGATGAGACGGCGGCGGTGAGGCGGCCGTTCTCGATGAGGGGGGCGAGGGAGGCCATCTTCTCCAGGGAGGTGTCACGGCGGGGGCCCTCATCGACGGTGTGGTCGCCATAGGGGGTGATTTCCCGCTTGAAGCGGCCCTCGTCGATGGCCTGGAGTGCACGTTGGTGTGAGCGCAGCGCCCAGCGCTCCATGTCCGCGCGGCTGATCCCCCACTGCTGGGCGATCAGCTCCGCGCCGTAGAACTGGCTCACCGGGGTGTCGCCGTAGCGGGCTCGCCAGCCCTTTGAACCGGCGAAGGGGCCATCGGTCAGTCCGAGTGGTTCGACGGCCCGGTTGCTGGCGTAGGCGATCGGGATCTGCGACATGTTCTGGACGCCGCCCGCGACTACGAGATCCGCGGTGCCGGACAGCACGGCCTGGGCGGCGAAGTGCACGGCCTGCTGGGAGGAGCCGCACTGGCGGTCGACCGTCACGCCCGGGACATGCTCGGGCAGCCCGGCCGCCAGCCAGCAGGTGCGGGCCACATCGCCGGACTGGGGGCCGACCGTATCGAGGCAGCCCAGGATGACGTCCTCCACGGCGGCTGGGTCCGCGCCCGAGCGGGTCATCAGGGTCGTGAGGACGTGGGCGCCCAGATCAGCGGGGTGGGCGGTCGCCAGTGCTCCGCCGCGCTTGCCGACCGGGGTGCGGACGGCTTCGACTATGTAGGCCTCACTGTGGGTCATTGGGCTGCTCCTTGGGTCAGGTGGGTCAGGTGGCGATTCCGTCCAGCACCATCGCGGTGTAGTGGTCGGCGATCTGCTCGGCGCTCTTGCGGCCTTCCGGGCGGTACCAGGTGGCGGCGACCCATACCGTGTCGCGGACGAAGCGGTAGGCGATGGGGATATCGAGATCGGCTCGGAAGGTGCCGTCCGCCACGCCCCGTTCCAGGGTCCGGGTCCAGAGCTTCTGGAAGTTCTCCTGGGATTCGGTGAGGTAGGAGAAGCGGGGCAGCGCGGCGAGGTGGCGGGCTTCCTTCTGGTAGATGGCGACTGCTGGGCGGTGCCGGTCCATCTGCCGGAAGGACTCGATGACCAGCCCCTCGAAGGTGGCGCGTGGGTCGAGCTCGGCGTCCACGATGCGCTGATAGCCGTCCCAGAGGTCGGAGAGGAAGCCGCTCAGGATCTCGTCGGCCATCGCCTCTTTGGAGTCGAAGTGGTAGTAGAGGCTCCCGGCGAGCATCCCGGCCCGTTCCGCGATCGTACGGACGGTGGTCGCGTTGTAGCCCTGCTCGGCGAAGACCTCAGCGGCGGTCGTCAGCAGCTCGGCGCGGCGGGGTGCGGGGTGTTTCGTGGGAGCCATATGACTATTCTCCGCTCTCCGCTCACGCTCGCTGGCTGCTGACGGAGATCGTTTCGCCGGTCATGTACGAGGAGTAGTCGCTCGCCAGGAAGGCGATGACATTGGCGACCTCCCAGGGCTCGGCGCAGCGGCCGAAGGCTTCGCGGGTGGTCAGCTCGTCCAGCAGTTCCGCACTGGTCACCTTGGCGAGGTTGGCGTGCATGGCGAGGCTCGGGGCGACGGCGTTGATACGGACGGAGAAGTCGGCGGCCTCCAGGGCGGCGCAGCGGGTCAGCGCCATGACGCCCGCCTTGGCGGCGGCGTAGTGTGCCTGGCCGCGCTGGGCGCGCCAGCCGATGACGGAGGCGTTGTTGACGATGACGCCGCCGGTGGGCTGCTCACGCATGATGCGCAGGGCGGCGCGGGTGCAGCGGAACGTGCCGTTCAGGGTGACATCGAGGACCTTGGACCACTGCTCATCGGTCATCTCGGCCAGCTCCGCGGTACCGCCGAGCCCGGCGTTGTTGACGAGGATGTCGAGCCGCCCATAGCGGTCGGTGGCGAGCTGGAGCAGGGCCTGGACCGCCGGCTCCTGGGTGACATCGCAGGGCAGTGCGGCGACTCGGGCGGCGCCGAATTGTGCGGCCAGGGACTGTTCCGCTTCCTTGAGGCGGCGCTCGTGGGCGTCGCCCAGCACCACGGCGGCGGCGCCCTCCTCCAGCAGACGGCGGGCTGTCGCGCCGCCGATGCCGCTGCCCGCGGCGGCGGTGACCACGGCGGTGCGGTGGGCGAGCAGGCCATGGGCGGGGACGTATGGGGGTGCTGTGGCGGCGGCCATTCGGCTCTCCCCTCGTGAACCCTCTCGTGACCCTCTCGACGGGGTGTCTAGGCCACGTTAACCTACCAAACACTTGTTAGGGGAGAGGAGGGGAGGCGTGGATGGACTTGGAGTTCAGCGCGGCCGAGGAGGGCTTCCGGGCTGCGGCCCGGGGCTGGCTGGCGGAGCATGTGCCTGCGGAGCCGCTGCCCTCCCTGGAGACCGAAGAGGGATTCGCCGCCCACCGGGTCTGGGAGCGCACGCTGTTTGACGGGGGCTGGTCGGTGGTCTCCTGGCCCGAGGAGTACGGCGGGCGGGGCGCCAGCCTGACCGAGTGGCTGATCTTTGAGGAGGAGTACTACGCGGCCGGTGCGCCCGGCCGGGTCAGCCAGAACGGCATCAGCCTGCTGGCCCCTACGCTCTTCACCCATGGGACCAGGGAACAACTGGCCCGCATCCTCCCGCCGATGGCCTCCGGCGAAACGGTCTGGGCACAGGCCTGGTCGGAGCCGGAGGCGGGCAGCGACCTCGCCTCGCTGCGTTCCACGGCCGTACGGACCGAGGGCGGCTGGCTGCTCAGCGGACAGAAGACCTGGTCCTCGCGGGCCGCCTTCGCCGACTGGGCGTTCGGGCTGTTCCGCAGCGACCCGGCGGCCGGGCGGCACCGTGGGCTGACGTATCTGATGTTTCCGCTGGACGGGGACGGGGTGACGGTCCGGCCGATTGGGCGGCTGGACGGCAAGCCCGCGTTCGCGGAGATCTTTCTCGACGAGGTCTTCGTCCCGGATGAGGATGTCATCGGCGAGGTGGGGCAGGGCTGGCGCGCGGCGATGTCCACGGCGGGCAATGAGCGCGGGCTGACGCTGCGTTCACCCGGCCGTTTCATGGCGGCCGCTGAGCGGCTTGTCGCGCTGTGGCGGGAGAAGGCCGACCCGGGTGACACGGGGATGCGGGACCGGGTCGCCGATGTGTGGGTCAAGGCGCGGGCGTATCAGCTCGCCGGATACGCGGCGGCGTCGGGGAAGGGCATCGACCCCTCCATGAACAAGATCTTCTGGTCTGAGCTGGATATCGAGCTGCATGAGACCGCCCTTGATCTGCTGGGTGCGGAGGGCGAACTCGGGGAGGGCGACTGGGCGGAGGGCTGGATCTTCTCGCTCGCCGGGCCCATCTACGCGGGCACGAACGAGATCCAGCGCGACATGGTCGCCGAGCGGGTGCTCGGCCTGCCGAAGGGGCGCTGAACCGATGGACTTTGTGCTGGACACCGAGCAGCGTGCCTACGCGGATTCGGTGCGGCGGCTGCTGGCCGACGGCGAGCCGGTGAAGGCCGCCCGTGCCTGGGCGGCGGGGGAGACGGGCCCCGGGCGGGAGCTGTGGCGGGCGCTGGCCGGGACCGGGCTGCCCGCGCTGGCGGTTGCCGAGGAGCTGGGTGGGGTGGGGCTGCGGCCCGCCGAACTCGCGGCTGCCTTTGTGGAGCTCGGCCGTGCGGGGGCGCCGGGGCCGCTGGTGGAGACGGTGGCGGTGGCTTCGGTCCTGGGCTCGGAGGTGGCTTCGGGGGCGGGGGAGGGGGTGTTGCTGCCGGGTGTTCTTGCGGGGGAGGCACTCGTGACGGTTACCGATGGGCCGTACGCCGTGGACGGTCACACCGCTGACGCCGTGTTCGCTCTCGACGGTGACACGCTGCGGCACGCTGGGGTGACCGGACCGGTGCGGGCTTCCCTTGATCCGGTGCGGCGGTTGGCTTGTTGCGTGGCTGGGGAGGTGGTGGTGGGCAGCGAGGCGTCTGGGCTGCGGCCGCTGGCCATGCTCTGCGCTGCGGCGCAGGCGCTCGGGGTGGGGCGGGCGCTGCTGGACGCGAGCGTGGGGTATGTGGGGCGGCGGACCCAGTTCGGTCGGCCGGTCGGCTCCTTTCAGGCGGTGAAGCACCGGCTGGCGTCGGTGGCCATGGAGCTGGAGTTCGCTGAGCCGCTGCTTTACGGTGCGGCCGTTGCCGTGGGTGGACGGGAGCTGCCCGCCGCGAAGTTGGCTTGTGGGCGGGCGGCGTATGGCGCGGCTCGCGCCGCGTTGCAGGTGCATGGGGCGGTTGGGTACGCGGATGAGTGCGATGTGGGTCTGTGGATACGTAAGGCTCGGGCGTTGCGGGTGGCTTGGGGTGGGGCGGCGGAGTGCGGTGCGGCTGTGCTGGGCGGGTGAGCTTCCCCTACGCCCGCCCCTTCCCGGCTGTACCGATATGCGGCTCCGCCGCGTGGCGGGGCTTGCGCCTCGGGGCCCCGGGGGGTTGGCCGGTGCGGGACGGTGGCCGGCTACTCGTCGTCCTCGTCCTCCAGCCGCGCCAGCCATGTCGCGAGCCGCTCGACCGGTACCTCGAAGTCCGGGTTGAGGTCGACGAACGTCCGCAGCTGCTCGGCCAGCCACCCGAGGGTGACCTCCTCCTCGCCGCGCCGGTTCTCCAGCTCTTCGATGCCGCGGTCGGTGAAATACACGTGGTGCTCCGGGTCGGTGTCTTCCGTACAAGACGCGTACAAGATGCGTACAACCAAGAAAGGTGGGGTCCGGGCCGTGGCCCGGACCCCACCTTACGGCGATCCTCAGAGGTCGAAGACCTCGTTGATCAGCTCCTGCTGCTCCTGCTGGTGCCGCTTGGCCGAGCCGACCGCCGGGGACGAGGACGACGGACGCGAGACACGGCGCAGCCGGTCGGCGTTCGGGACCGGGTCCGAGCCGATGATCAGGTCCAGGTGGTCCACCAGGTTGAGGGCGATGAACGGCCACGCGCCCTGGTTGGCGGGCTCCTCCTGGGCCCACAGGAACTTCTCGGCGCCGCTGTACTTCGCCATCTCGGCCTGGATCTCCGGACCGGGCAGCGGGTAGAGCCGCTCCAGCCGGATGATCGCGGTGTCCTTGAGGCCGCGCTTCTGCCGCTCGGCGTTCAGGTCGTAGTAGACCTTGCCGGAGCAGAAGACGACCTTGCGGACCTGCGCCGGGTCGACCGACCCATCGCCGATGACCGGGCGGAAGCCGCCGCTGGTGAACTCCTCCGTCTTGGAGGCCGCTGTCTTGAGCCGGAGCATCGACTTCGGGGTGAAGACGACCAGCGGCTTGTGGTGCGGGTTGTGCACCTGCCAGCGCAGCAGATGGAAGTAGTTGGACGGCAGCGACGGCATGGCGACCGTCATGCTGTTCTGCGCGCACACCTGGAGGAAGCGCTCGATCCGGGCCGAGGAGTGGTCCGGGCCCTGGCCCTCGTAGCCATGCGGCAGCAGCAGCGTGACGCCGGAGGTCTGGCCCCACTTCTGCTCGGCCGAGGAGATGAACTCGTCCACGATGGTCTGCGCGCCGTTGACGAAGTCACCGAACTGTGCCTCCCACATCACCAGCGCCTCGGGGCGGGCCAGTGAGTAGCCGTACTCAAAGCCCATCGCTGCGTACTCGCTGAGCAGCGAGTCATAGACGTTGTACCGCGCCTGGTCCTCGGTGAGGTAGAGCAGCGGGGTGTAGTCGTTGCCGGTGTTCTGGTCGATGAGCACCGCGTGCCGCTGGCCGAAGGTGCCACGGCGGGAGTCCTGGCCCGCGAGCCGGACGGGGGTGCCCTCCATCAGCAGCGAGCCGATGGCCAGGGTCTCGCCCATGCCCCAGTCGATCGTGCCGTCCTCGACCATCGCCATCCGGCGCTGCAACTGCGGCATCAGCCGCGGGTGGACGGTGATCCGGTCGGGGATGTTGACCTGCGAATCGGCGATCCGCTTGACGACCTCCTGGCTGACGCCGGTCTCCACCGCGACCGGGAAGTCCGGCTTCGGGGCGGGGACCTCGGTCGGCGCCGGGTGCGAGATGGCCTCGCGGACCTCGGTGAAGACCTTCTCCAGCTGGCCCTGGAAGTCCTGGAGCGCCTGCTCCGCCTCCTCCATGGTGATGTCGCCACGGCCGATCAGCGACTCGGTGTAGAGCTTGCGCACCGAGCGCTTCTTGTCGATCAGGCTGTACATCCGCGGCTGGGTGAACTGCGGGGCGTCGCTCTCGTTGTGACCGCGGCGGCGGTAGCAGACGAGGTCGATCACGACGTCCTTGTTGAACGCCTGGCGGAACTCGAAGGCGAGCCGTGCGACACGGACCGCGGCCTCCGGGTCATCGCCGTTGACGTGGAAGATCGGTGCCTCGATCATCCGTGCGACGTCGGTGGAGTACATCGACGAGCGGGCGGACTCGGGCGCCGCCGTGAAGCCGACCTGGTTGTTGATGACGATGTGCACGGTGCCGCCGCAGCGGTAGCCGCGCAGCTGCGACATGTTCAGGGTCTCGGCCACCACGCCCTGGCCCGCGAAGGCCGCGTCACCGTGCAGCTGGACCGGCAGGACGGTGAAGTCCGTACCGCCCTTGCCGATGATGTCCTGCTTGGCGCGGGCCACGCCCTCGACGACCGGGTCGACGGCCTCCAGGTGGGAGGGGTTGGCCGTCAGCGAGACCTTGATCTGCTCGCCGTCCAGGCCGGTGAAGGTGCCCTCGGCGCCCAGGTGGTACTTCACATCGCCGGAGCCGTGCATCGACTTCGGGTCGAGGTTGCCCTCGAACTCCCGGAAGATCTGCGCGTACGACTTGCCCACGATGTTCGCGAGGACGTTGAGGCGGCCACGGTGGGCCATGCCGATGACGACCTCGTCCAGCCGCGACTCGGCAGCCGAGTCGAGCACGGCGTCCAGCAGCGGGATGACGGACTCGCCGCCCTCCAGCGAGAAGCGCTTCTGGCCGACGTACTTCGTGTGCAGGAAGGTCTCGAAGGCCTCCGCCGCGTTGAGGCGGCGCAGGATGCGCAGCTGCTCCTCGCGCTCCACCTTGGCGTGCGGGCGCTCGACCCGGTCCTGGATCCACTTGCGCTGCTTCGGGTCCTGGATGTGCATGTACTCGATGCCGGTGGTGCGGCAGTACGAGTCGCGCAGCACGCCGAGGATGTCACGCAGCTTCAGCATGGACTTGCCCGCGAAGCCGCCGACCGCGAACTCGCGCTCCAGGTCCCACAGGGTGAGCCCGTGCGAGGCGATGTCCAGGTCGGGGTGCTTGCGCTGCTTGTACTCCAGGGGGTCGGTGTCGGCCATGACATGGCCGCGTACCCGGTAGGAGTGGATCAGGTCGAAGACCCGGGCGGCCTTGGTGACCTCGTCGTCGTGGGAGACGTCGATGTCGCGGTTCCAGCGGACCGGCTCATAGGGGATGCGCAGCGCCTCGAAGATCTCGTCGTAGAAGTCGTTCTCGCCGAGAAGGAGCTGGCTCATGATCCGCAGGAACTCGCCGGAGGCGGCGCCCTGGATGACCCGGTGGTCATAGGTGCTGGTCAGCGTCATGACCTTGGAGACGCCGAGCTTGTTCAGGGTGTCCTGGGAGGTGCCCTGGAACTCCGCCGGGTACTCCATCGCGCCGACGCCGAGAATCAGGCCCTGGCCGGGCATCAGCCGGGGCACGGAGTGCACGGTGCCGATGCCGCCGGGGTTGGTGAGGGAGGCGGTGACTCCGGTGAAGTCCTCCATCGTCAGCTTGTTCGCGCGGGCGCGGCGGACGATGTCCTCGTAGGCCTGCCAGAACTCGAAGAAGGTGAGTGTCTCGGCCTTCTTGATGGCGGCGACGACGAGCTGCCGGTCGCCGTTGGGCTTCACCAGGTCGATGGCGAGGCCCAGGTTGACATGCGGCGGCTTGACCAGGGTCGGCTTGCCGTCCTTCTCGGCGAACGAGTAGTTCATCGAGGGCATCGCCTTGAGCGCCTGCACCATGGCGTAGCCGATGAGGTGCGTGAAGGAGACCTTGCCGCCACGGGCGCGCTTGAGGTGGTTGTTGATGACGATGCGGTTGTCGAAGAGCAGCTTCACCGGCACCGCGCGGACGGATGTGGCCGTCGGCAGCTCCAGCGAGGCGTTCATGTTCTTCGCCACGGCGGCGGCCGGACCACGGAGCGGAACGACCTCGGGACCGGCCGGGGCCTGCTCAGCCGCCTTGCCGCCCTTGTCGGCCCTGTCGGTCTTGGCGACCGTGTCGGCCTTGGCGGCGGCCGGTGCCGGCTTGGGCGCGGGCTTCACCGGGGCCTGGGTGGCCGCCTGGGGCGGCGGAGTGGGCTGGGGGGCCGGGGGCTTCGCCGCGCTCGTGGCGGGCTTGCCGGGTGAGGCCGGGACCTGCGTCGGCGTTCCGGCGGGGGCTGGAGTGGCAGCCGGGGCGGCTCCCTCCGCGGCGGCGGGCTTCGGCGGTGCCGCGCTCGTCGTCTTTCCCGGCTTGTAGTCGGCGAAGAAGTCCCACCAGGCCCGGTCTACCGAGTTCGGGTCCTGGAGGTACTGCTGGTAGATCTCGTCGACGAGCCACTCATTGGGTCCGAATCCGGCGGCAGGGTTCTTCCCTTGCCCGTCCTGATCAGTCGAGATGCTCGAGGTCTTCGGGGACTGTGACGACACGGCGGCAACCGCCCTCTTCCGCTTCACAAGGTGGTGGACAGCGGAAATCAAGGCTACGCCTCTGAGGCCGTTCGGTGCAGTCCACACCCGCCTGGCGTCGCGTAAGTCACATTGGAGGGGGTGTTTCAGTCGTGAGTTTGGCGGGAAACAAACGAGGTTTTGCGCCGTTCGGGAACAGCTCCAGGCGGCTACGGCGCTCGGCTGCCGCAGCCGTTCCCTGTTCACGCGGGTGTCACCCTGCGGCGGGATCGGGTCTGCTTTCGAGCCTACGTCAATCCGGCAGCCGACCCAGACCCGGGAGGGTGACGCGCATCCGGCAGCCGCGAGGTGATTCAGCCACCCTGATCCGGCCCCCGTGCAGATCGACCGCCCAGCGCGCGATGGCCAGCCCCAGTCCCGTACCGCCGTCCTGCCCCGCCTTCGCCGTGGCCGTCCGGCTGAAGCGCTCGAAGACCAGATCGCGGTCGCACTCCGGGATGCCCGGCCCCTCGTCCTGCACCTCCAGCTCCAGCCCCTGCGGCTGGCTCCCGGGCCGGGCCCGGACGGTGACCCGGCCGTGCGGCGGGCTGTGCTTGACCGCGTTGTCTATCAGGTTGGCCATCACCTGATGCAGCCGCTCCACATCCGCGTGCGCGGTCAGCTCGGGAGGCGAGACATCCAGATGCAGATGGACATCGGTACGGGAGTGGGCGGGGCCCTTGGCCGTATTCGCCTCCCTCAGCACATTCGCCAGATTCGGCCACACCTCGAACCGCCGGGCGTGCAGGGGGACGACGCCATGGTCGAGCCGGGAGAGATCCAGCAGATGCTCGACCAGCCCGCTCAGCCGCTCCGTCTGCCGCAACGCCGTGCGCATGGTCTCCGGATCGGCGTCCGAGACCCCGTCCACCACGTTCTCCAGCACCGCCCGCAGCCCCGCGATGGGGGTCCGCAGCTCATGCGAGACATTGGCGACCAGCTCCTTGCGGTGCCGGTCGACGGCCTCCAGATCGGCGGCCATCCGGTTGAAGGTGGCACCGAGCTCGCCCAGCTCGTCCCGGCGGTCGAAGCGCACGCGTCGCGCGTAGTCGCCGCGCGCCATCGAGCGCGCGGCGTCCGTCATCTCATCCAGCGGCGCGACCAGACCGTGCGCCACAAACTGGGTGATCAGCAGCGAGGCGATCACCGCGAAGATGGCGATCACCCGTAGCTCTATCGCCGAGTGAAAGGCGACAAAGATCAGGAAGGTAGTGATAATCACCGAGATGATCACCAGCGCCCCGAGCGCGGCCTTAACCGACCGGTAGGGATCGATCGGCCGCAGACCCTCCCAGGCCCGCTCCCAGAGCGTCCGTCCCCCGTCGCCTACGCTCACCCCGCTCAGACTCCGTCGGCAGCTGGGGCCGGGGTCTCCAGGGCGTAGCCAACGCCGTGCACCGTACGGATCCGCTCCGCGCCGATCTTCCGGCGCAGCGCCTTGATATGGCTGTCGACCGTGCGGGTCCCGGAGGCGTCCGCCCAGTCCCACACCTCCGCGAGCAGCTGCTCACGGGAGAGCACGGCGCGCGGCGAGTGCGCCAGGCACACCAGCAGATCGAACTCCGTCGGCGTCAGATGCACATCCTGCCCCGACACCCGGACCCGCCGCTGGGCGTGGTCGATCTCCAGCTCGCCCAGCCGCAGGCTGCCCCCGCGGGGGATGGCCGCGGCCAGTGCCGCCCGCTCCACCCGGCGCAGCAGTACATGCACCCGGGCCGCCAGCTCCCGCATGGAGAACGGCTTGGTCATATAGTCGTCCGCGCCGACCCCGAGCCCGACCAGCATGTCGGTCTCATCGTCCCGGGCGGTCAGCATCAGCACCGGCAACGGCCGCTGCGACTGCACCCGGCGGCAGACCTCCAGGCCGTCAAAGCCCGGCAGCATCACATCCAGCACCAGCAGATCCGGCTGCCACGCCTCGGCTGTCTCCACCGCGGCCGGACCGTCGCCCGCCGTCTGCACCATGAATCCCTCGGCCCGCAGCCGTACGGCGATGGCCTCGACGATCGTCGGATCATCCTCCACCACCAGGATGCGGCGCTGCGCGCCCGGAGTGGCCGCCGTGCCGCCACTACCGTGGATCTGCGCTGTGTCTCTGTGCTCCATACGCCCGCCCTGTGTGTCCTGTGCCGATCCCGTGGAGATGCCTGGCAGCAGCGTAAGGGGCAGCTGTGCGCTGCGGCTATGCCGGTTTAGCCGCGAGGTGAACCACGTCGGGGACGCCTCGGGCAACGGCGATTTCTTCCGTCCGTACCCTCCGGAATCCGATATTCCGCAATGCTTCCTCAAATGCCCCGGACGGCTGTGCGGACCAGACGGCGAGCACTCCGCCCGGGGCCAGCCGGGCGAGGCAGTCGGCCAGCCCGGCCGGGGAGTAGAGGGAAGCGTTGTCCTCGGTCACCGTCCAGTCGGGGCCATTGTCGATGTCCAGACAGAGCGCGTCATAGCGTGTGCCGGCGGTCCGTACATAAGAGACCAGATCGGCGCAGATGATCTCGGTGCGCGGATCGGCCAGCGCCCCGGCGGAGATCTCAGCCAGCGGCCCCTCACGGTGCCAGTCGATGATCGCCCGTTCCCGCTCGACCACCGTGATCCGCCCCCAGCGGGGCTCGGCGGCCGCCTCCGCGAGTGAGAAGCCGACGCCCAGTCCGCCGATCAGCACCGAGGGCCGCCGTGGCCCCGCCCGGTCGCCCAGCTGGTTCAGCTTGTCCTGCTGGTCCAGCTCGCCCAGCGCGGCGCGGACCAGCAGCCGCTCGGAGCGGCCGTCGGAGGTGTCCATGAGAAAGCAGCCATTGGCGATGATCTGCAGCACTCCGCCATGGCGGCGCAGCACCACTTCGCCATACGGGCCGTCCCGTCGCTCCAGGACCCGGGGCGCGTCGACGGGGTCATGCGGGTCATGTGAGGAGCCATGCGAGGGGTCATACGAGGGGTCATACGAGGGGTCATACGAGTGGAGCATGCGTCCGCATTCAATCACCGGTCACCACCCGGCGGTACTCAGCCAGTTGACAGGCGCGCCATGGAACACGGACATTGGCGGAGACCGGATGATCCGGATGGCTGAGTGGCTGCCGCCCGGGAGCGGAAGGAGCCGGGCAATGCGTACCTGGGCACGGACGGCGCGCGCGGACACGCCTACGCTGGTGCGCCCTGCCATGCCACGGCAGTCAGCGTCACTCCGGTTCGGCCGCGACGGCGGCGACGAACGGCCCGGCCCGGCGCCGGTCGCCCCGCACACCCATCTGATACGGCTGCTGCCCACCCCGACCGGGACCCCCTTCACCTTTGTCTACGGCCTCATCCTGGTCGCCACCACGGTCCTCACCCGTGTCGCCGACCCGGCAGCGGTCAGCCGGTGGCTCGCCGGTTCCAGTGCGCATGTGGAGAACCTGGCTCAGGAGCCGCTCTTCGTACTGGTCGCCAGCGCGCTCTTCTACGCGGGCCCGCTGCTCTCCCCCTTCGCGGTCGGCTTCATTCTTGTGCTGACCGCCCTGGAGCGCCGTATCGGCGGCTGGCGGACGGCCGCAGTCTTCGCCGTCGGCCATCTGCTGGCCACCCTCGCCACCCAGCTCACCGTGGCAGCCGCCGTAGCACTCGGCCATCTTCCGGAGTCCTCGCTGACCCGCTTCGACTACGGCATCAGCTACGGCGTACTGGCCTGCACCGGTGGACTCGCCGGGGTGCTCCGGGCGGTCTGGCTGCGCTGGCTGCTGCTCGCCGCGGTCGGCACGATGGTCATCTCCGATCTGGTCTCGCTGACCGATCCCCTGACCAACTGGGGCCACCTCATCGCCCTGCTGACCGGTATCGCCCTGTGGCCGCTGCTCCGCCGCTACCAGCGGCGCGGCTCAGCGGCACCGCGCAGCGCGTAGAGCACCCAGCCGAGCACGAAAGCCGCACCCGCCGTCCACCACGCCGCCGTCTGCGGGCCCGGCTGCGCCAGCCACGCCCATACGGCGGACCCGCCGACCGGCCACCGGCCCACGGTGAGGAGGGCCGCGCCCGCCCATGCGAGCATCGGCAGCCAGCTGAGCCGGGCACCGAGCACCACCGCCGCCCCGGCGGTCACCCCGGTCGCGCCGACTACGTTGCGCACCATCACCGCCGCCCCGAGCTCATCCGGGCGCTCCCGTGCGGCCAGCGCGAGCAGGGCAGCGGCCAGCGCTGTCAGGGCGAGCAGCTGCGCCGACCGCAGGGCCACCCAGGGCCGTACCGCCGTACGGTCCAGCTCCGGGCTGTGCTGGTGCAGGCTCACCCCGATCGCCGCCGATACGGCCAGCGGGGCGAGTGCGGTCACCGGCAGCGGGGCACCGGGGCCGAGGAAGGACGAGCCGGCGAGCCACTCAGCGCACCAGGCGGCCAGCAGCGCGCCGACCGCCAGGGCGGCGAGGGTGGCGGGGAGGGCACGGGAGTGGGCGTAGAGCATCATGGCGCGCTCACCTTCCTGGTGTCGCAGGCGCGGGTGGCGTTGAGGAATTCGCCGAGCCAGGCGTCGCGTTCGCCCTTGGACATGGCTGACAGCCGCTTTCTGACCCGCACATACTCCGGTTTGGCGCGCTCGGCCTCCGGATTGAGGTGGCCGAAGTGCTTGTCCCAGACCGGGTCCGGGGCCAGCCAGTGCACTACGGCGTCGGCGACCGGGGTGCGGGCGTACTGGTCCGCGTCCGGGGCGGCTTCACATCCGGGTGGGAAGACAGCGGCCGCAGCGGCGTTGAGGGCGAAGTTCTCTTCGTTGATCAGCCGGTTGCGCTCGAAGTAGTGCTCCGTGAACTCGGGAAGCCGCACCTCTCCGGGGCCGAGCGCATGCGGTCCGCTGACGAAGCGGACCGGAGCACCGGGGACGTTCCGCAGCTTGGCCCGCAGATCCGCCATCCCGGCAGCGATGCCCGGCAGCTTCTTTCCGTGCACCCGGCTCACACATATCCGCGGGGTGCCGTCATCGCAGACCGGGGCCGCCGCGGCCGGATCCGGGCGCCACAGCCCGTCCCCGGTCTGCACCAGCAGCACCGCCCCGGCCGCCGCGATGGCCAGCGGCACCAGCGCGGTGGCCCGGCGGCGGGCGGCGTATGCCAGCAGCGCGGCGGCGGCCAGCCCGCCCGTCCAGGCCATCGCGGCCGGACCGAACCACCACACCGGCTGGTCCCAGCGGTAGTAGTGGTCTTGGACCGGGCTGAGCACGGCGAGGTCCGACGCGTCGTACGCGAGCCGGAACAGCGCCAGATAGGTGCACAGCGCGAGCAGCGGAGCGGCCGCCCGCCAGGGCATCAGCCGCCCTGCGACAAACCCCAGCAGCCCCAGCGCGGCCAGCGCCACCGCGTCCGCCGCGAGCAGTGAGAGGAACGGGCCGCCCGCGCTCGCGTACGGCCAGGTCATCAGCGCGGTCACCACCGCAGCCAGCAGATATCCGACGACCGGCCACACCATGGTGGGCGCCGCCGCGGCCAGCGTCCGGCGCAGCCGGGAACCGGGCAGGGCGGCCAGCAGATCGCCGGTGCCCCGGCGCCGCTCCCGGCCGCCCTGCCAGCATCCCGCGGCGACCGCGACGGGACCGGCGAGCAGCATGGCCGCCAGCCGGAGCATGATGCTGGTCTCACCCCACTGGCCCTGCCAGCTGCCCGCCTTGTCGAGCATGCCCGCGCACAGGACCGCGGCGATCAGCAGGCCGCTCAGCGGCCCGAGGCCCCGCCGCAGCTCGGTGCGGAGTGGATGGGGTGTACGGGGCGGGTGGGCCCCTGCCGTCCCCTGTGCGGCAGGGGCCCCTTTCGCCGGGACGTTCGCCGGGACATTCCCCGGGACGTTCTCGGGGCCCGTCACCGGGGCGTTCACTGGACCACCGACCGGGCCGTGGTCCGGTGTTCACGCAGCGCGGCGGTGTAGCCACGCTCGATCGGGCTGCCGCCCGAGCCCGCCGCTGAGCCGGCCGTACGCTCGCCGAGCGCGGTGAGCTCCGCCGTTGTGCCCCGGTAGGCGACCCGGCCGCTGTCCAGCAGCGTCACCTCGTGGCACGCCGCCGTCACGTCCTCGACCAGATGGGTGGAGACGACCACGGTGGACTCCTCGCCCAGCTCCCGCAGCAGCGCGCGGAACTCGACCCGCTGTTCGGGGTCGAGCCCGGCGGTCGGCTCGTCGAGCAGCAGCAGCGCGGGGTCGTTGACGATCGCCTGGGCGATCCCGACACGGCGCACCATGCCGCCGGAGAGGGTACGGATCTTGGTGTCGAGACGGTCCGAAAGGCCGACCCTGGCCACCGCCCGTTCCACAGCGGCGGCCGCGGTGGAGCCCGGTATCTCCTTCAGCCACGCCATATAGGCGGTGAACTCCCGCACGGTGAACCCCGGGTAGTAGCCGAACTCCTGCGGCAGATAGCCGAGCCGCCGCCGTACAGCCGTGCGGCCCCGGTGCCCGGCGATGTTCTCGCCGAGCAGCTCGACCGTGCCATCGGCGGGTGCGCAGACCGTGGCCAGCACCCGGACGAGGGAGGTCTTGCCCGCGCCGTTCGGCCCGAGCAGCCCGTGCACCCCGGTGCTCAGGGTGAGGTCGACCGCGTCGAGTGCGGTCGTTTTGCGGTGGCGGACGGTCAGTCCGCTCACGGTCACGCTGGTCATACGCGCTCCACATAGTCGAAGGAGGTACGGCGCACGGCGAGCAGCACCGTGCAGACGGCGGCGGCCGCGGCCCAGCCGCCCTGCGCCGCGGGCCCGCCCAGCAGCCCGCTGAGGACGTCGGCCAGTTGGCCCGCCGGGGACCGGGCGGGGTGGCCGGGACCGGCCGGGGCGAAGAACTTGGTGCCGACCACCAGCAGCCACCCCGCGCCGACCACGGCCGAGCCGGTCCAGCAGCCGGTATACGAGCCAAGCGCGAGCGCCGCGAGGGTGAGAGCGAGCCCCGGCAGCAGCCAGGCCGCGAAGGCGGGCCCGCCCGCCACGGATGGCAGCAGCAGCGCGGTGAGCGACAGCAGCGGCACGGTGAAGCCGAGTACGGCCCCGGTACGCAACAGCAGCAGCCGCAGTCCGCCGCCCGGCGTCGAGGCGGCCAGCTCGTGCAGCGGGTCGGTGTGCCGTCCGTACGACAGGGCGACGCCCAGCACCGGTAGCACCGGGGCGATCGCCAGCAACAGCGGGCGGGCGCCGTCAATCCCGGCCAGCCGCGCGAGCCCGACGGCCAGCGCCGCGGCGGACACCATCGCCAGCAGCCACCCCCGGCGCAGTGCGGGCCCGGCGGCCCAGGCGGTACGGGCGGTACGGGCTGTACGGGCGAACCGCCCGACCGCAGCCGGTCGCCCCCTGGCCCCGGCGCCGTCCAGTACGGCGGACCGTACCTCTGCGAGTACCGGGGCCGCCGGTCCCGCCGCGACGGCGGCGGAGACGTGCCCCGCGCACTCGGTACAGGACTCCAGATGCTTCTCGACCGACCAGCAGTCGGTCTCCGGCAGTGAGCCATCGGCGTAGCCGATGGCCTGCGCGGTGCTGAGGTGCCAGTTCATACGGTGCCGGTTCATACGGTGCCGGTTCATGCTGTGCCTCCCAGCGGGTGGGCGGGCGTGCCGAGCGCGGTCCGCAGCTCGCGGCGGGCGCGCATGGCGCGGGTTTTGACGGTGCCCTCGGGGATGCCGAGGAGCTGGGCGGCCTCCCGGGTGGTGAGGCCGTCGATCACCGTGGCGCGCAGCACGGAGCGCAGTTCGGGGGAGAGCCGGTCGAGGGCGCTGCCCAGCTCGCCATAGCGGAGCCCACCGAGAACCTGGTCCTCGGCGGACGGCGTCACGGCGACCGGAATGGGCGTCTCCGCCGGGGCGGTCTCGGGCGTACGCGTGGCGGCGCGCCGGGCGTCGACCAGCCGCCGGGCGGCGATCGTCCACAGCCAGCCGCCCGCCTCCCCGCTGCCGCGGTGCCGCGCCGCGGAGCGCCATACCGTGACGAAGGTGTCCTGCAGCACCTCACGCACGGTCTCGGGGTCGCCGCAGCGGCGGGAGAGCCGGGCGTGCAGCCATCCGGCGTGCCGGTCGTACAGCGTGCCGAGTGCTTGGTCGTCGCCCCTGGCGACGGCGCGCAGCAGCGCCGCGTCGCTGTCGCTCTCGGATGGTGCCCCCATGGGCCGGAACAGTCTCACGCCCTCTCTATCGCCAAGGAGAGCGGCACCGGTTCACGGTGTGGGCGTGCCACGATGGATATGCGCGTAGATCCACGAGGCGGAACAGGGTTGGAATGCTGCCGTTGGTCTATGCCTGAGAAATACTGGGAGAACTGCGGCAATGGCCGCGGATGGCAGAGAGTTTCCTGGCATGGAAAGCGGGAAAGGGCGCTGACGTGCATAAGGCTGGGACCGAAGATGACGGCCCTGAATTCCTGGATCTCGAAAGGGAGTTGGCGGTATTTCTCCGCCGTGCCCGGGCCTCCTCCGGGGAGCTGGCCCGTGAGGTCCATCCGGATCTCGAGCCCGCCGCCTATGGTCTGCTGCTCCGGCTTGAGGACGCCGGGACACAGCGTGCCACGGATCTTGCCGGGTACTTCGGTGTAGGCAAGGCCACGATGAGCCGCCAGCTGCGGGCGCTGGAGGCTCTGGGGCTGATCGCCCGCAGCCCCGACCCCATCGATGGCCGGGCGTCGCTGGTGCAGCTCACCGAGGAGGGCCGGAACCGGTTCAGCCGGGTCCGGCGCGCCCGCCGGGAGCAGTACGTCCGTAAGCTGGCGACCTGGGACCGGGCCGAGATCGCCGAACTGGCGCGGCTGCTGCATCAGCTCAACGCCCTCAGCGGCACCGAGGAGTAACCCACCCCGCAGCAGGTGCCGCTACAGCTCCACCAGCAGTGCCGTGGCGTCGTCGTGGGGCTTGCCGCGGGGGAAGCCGGCGCCGGCCGGATCGGCGGCCTCCGCCGCCCGTACCCGGGCGATCAGCGCATCCGGCCCCTCCTTGCGCAGCAGCGCGCACAGCGCCGCCCAGTCACCCAGCCGGAAGACCTCGGTCCAGCGGGCCGCGCCATCCGTGAGCGCGGCCAGCGTACGCACCTGGGTACGTGGCGTGGTGCCGGTCACCGCCCGCTCGGCGACGGCCGGGTCGGCTGCTGCCGTATGGAAGCCGTCCGCCACATTGCGCAGCGCCTCGATCCGGGCCGCCCGCTCGGCCAGCGGCAGTCCCCGTAGGGTGGGCCGCAGCTCATCCAGCCGGGGGTCGAGAACCGGTGTCACCGCACCGTCCGGGGACTCGATGAGCAGCGCCGAGTCGGAGAGCACCAGATGCTCGGCGACGGCCTCGTTCCAGCGCGCCATGACCACGGTTGCCTGGGGAGTGCGGACGTGAAAAAGGTCACAGGTTGAGGCATGGCTCGCGGAGGTACGCGCGATCGCCTCCGACAAGCACTGGGAGAGCGTCATATCCCGCCGCGAACCGGACAGTTCGAGCAGCGCACCGCCCAGCCGGGCGACGTACCAGGGCACTCCGTGCACACAGCCGTCGTGCCCCGCTGGCGGAGTCACCCCGTCCAGCACCACCAGCGTGCCGCCCAGTCCTGACGCGGGCAGCGCCGCCCCGGCGTAGTCCTCGTTGGGCATATGGGGATCACCGGGCTCGGTGGCCAGCTCGACGCGCATACGAGAAGTCTGCCTGAGCCGCGTCACCCGGTGCCGGAGGCAGCACTCGGTCACCGGGGTTGGACCGGACCAGTGCCCGGCGATGACTCTGCTTCGCCGGAGATCTACCGGAATTGACGCCTCCGCGAAACTGCGGGCGGGCATCTTGCCACGCACCGGTGAGGGTTTCCAACCCTGGGCAATGGCGCCGCCTGGCCCTCCCCACAACCGGAGTTGTACACCGATCCGTAGTGATGTTCACTCCTTCGAGTGGCCCGGCAGAGGAAGGCCGTCCACCCCGTTTAGGCACTGGAAGGGTCGGTTGCCGTAAATGGGGCGGAGTCGAACTCTTGCCGCACACAGTTGGACTGTCGCCGTCCGGGCACGCCGGACCGGCGGGATGAGATTGCGAGCGCGGGTGGGGAAGAAGCGACTTCGGGGCACCGGCCAGGACGAGCAGGGCGCCACGTCCGGCACCCGTGTGCCCCGTGCGCGGGTACGTAACCGGCTCCTCGCCTCGGTCGTTCTGTGCGCCGTCGCCGTGCTTGCCGCCGGTGCCCCGGGCGTCGCCAACGCCTCCCGGGACCTGTCCGAATCCCAGGACCTGGTCGACCGGGCCGAGGTCGGCCAGCGCGCCATCTCCCTGGCTCACGCGCTCGCCGATGAGCGCGATGATGTCGTCCGCTATATCGCCGCGGGCCGCACCACACGCGAGGGCGTCGGTGTGAGCGAGCCCCAGCGCAGCCGCGTCGACCGCAAGGCCGCCGAGCTCCGCGAGAATGTCCCCGGCAGGGTGCGCGAACTACTGGACCGGCTGCCCGCGATGCGCCAGGAGGCCATCGCCGGAGACGGCGGGTCCAGCCAGGCGTACAAGGCGTACACCAAGACCATCCAGGCGCTCGGCGCCATCCCCGAGGCCAACGCCCGCGCCCTGCCCCGCCGCGCCGCCAGCGGCACCGCCGCCGCCCTGCCGGACCTGGGCCGCGCCGTTGAGCAGGCCTCGGCCAGCCGCGGTCTGCTGCTGGCCGCCCTCGCGGCGGGCGGCAGCCAGCCCAAGCTCACCGCCGCCGCCCAGCAGGCGTACACCCGTGAGCAGGCGGCTCTGGCTGACTTTGAGCAGACCGCACAGAGCCCTGCCCGCGACTCCTTGGCCAAGACGGTCAACGGCACCGATGTCGCCATCGCCGAGGCCTATCTCAACCGGCTGACCGCCCAGCCCCGTCTCGGCGTGCCCGCCCGCGGCGTCAGCCGGGAGCGCGTGGACACCACGCTCTCGGCCCGGATCGACCGGATGCGCGGTGTCCAGTCCTCGCTGGCCGGTGCCGAGCTGACGCGCCTTGAGCAGCTGCGCGACGAGGATGTGACGGCGCTTCAGCTGCGTCTGGCGCTGCTTGGCGCCTGTCTGCTGCTCGCCGTGGGCATCAGCGTGCACATCGCCCGCTCCATGGCCCGGCCGCTGGCCGCCGTACGGCTCGGGGCGCAGCGGGTGGCCGCCGACCCGGCGGGCGAGGAACCGGTCAAGTACATCGGGCGCGAGGACGAGTTCGCCGATGTCGTCCGGTCGGTCAATGAGCTACGGGAGCTCGCGGCCCGGCTGCAGCAGCGCGCCAGCGAGGCCGAGGCCGACAACACGTACCTGGTGGGGACCAAGGACCGGCTCGCCGCCGAGCGCGAACGGCTGCGGCAGGAACAGAGCGCGCTGCGTGACAAGCTCGAATCGCTGCACAGCGCGGTGCATGGCACCTTCGTCCAGCTCGCGCTGCGCAATCTTGGCCTGGTCGAGCGGCAGCTGGCTCTCATTGAGTCGCTGGAGGAGAAGGAGGCCGAGCCCGATCAGCTCGCCACTCTCTTCAAGCTCGACCATATGGCCACCCGGATGCGGCGGCACGGGGAGAACCTGCTGCTGCTCGCCGGAGCCGAGCACTCCACCAGCCACCACCCCGGCCCGGTGCCGCTGCTGGACGTACTACGGGCCGCGATCAGCGAGATAGAGCGCTATGACCGGGTGGAGCTGGCGTCACTGCCGCCACACGCTCAGGTCTCCGGCTTCGCCGCCGACGATGTCAGCCATCTGGTCGCCGAACTGCTGGACAACGCCACAGCCTTCTCGCCGCCGGACGCCGAGGTCCAGCTCTCCGGGTGGCTGCTGGAGAACGGCGAGGTCATGCTCTCCGTACAGGACGAGGGCATCGGCATGACCACCGAGCGGCTGGCCGAGCTCAACGCCCGGCTGGGCGAGCCCGACGCCCAGGGGCCGCCCTCCTCGGACGGTTCGGACGCGCTGGGCATGGGCCTGTACGTAGTGGCCCGGCTGGCCGCCCGGCACGGTATGCGGGTACAGCTGCGTGAGCAGAAGCAGGGCGGCGTCGCGGCCGTGGTGGTGCTGCCGCGTGCCCTGCTGCCCGACCGCCCGGCGCCCGGTCCCATGACGGGCGGCACGGCGCTGGCCGATGCGGCGCCCGCACTGCCGGGCTCGGTGGCGGAGGCCAACTCCAATACGCTGCCGTGGCGCACGTCGCGCAGGGCCGTGCCGGAGCCCGTGCTCATCGCGCCCGATGAGCACGGCCGGGCCGGGGAGGACGTCACCCCCGCCGCGCCGGAGCCGGAACCAGAGCACGAGCCACAGCACGAGCCAGAGCATGAGCCGCAGCGCGAGCCAGCGGTCGCTGAGCGGCGGATCACCGACAAGGGGCTGCCCAAGCGCACCCCGAAAATCACCGAACCCATCCCGGAGCCACGAGAGCGGGGACAAGGCGTCAACGCCGAGGAGCTGCGCAGGCGGCTCGGCGGCTTCCAGCAGGGTGCCCGGGACGGGCATCGGGACGCGGCGGCCGAAACCGCCACCCCCCAGAGCGCGCAGGAACCGCTGGAGGACCGCGCGACCCATACGGCCGGGGGTGCCCCATGAGCACGTACGTCAACGCCGAACTACCGCACACGTCCTCCCAGATGCCCGTGTCGGGGCTTCCCGGTAAGGAGAGCAGGTGAACGCGTCCACCACCGCGCACTCGCACAGCAGCGAAGCGAGAAATCTGCGCTGGCTGCTGGCGAATCTGGTCGATGAGGTGCCAGGCGTACGTTCCGTCGCCGTGGTCTCCTCGGACGGGCTGCTCCTGCTCACCTCCGACCCCGCACAGGCCGGCCGGGAGCGCAAGGAGACCAGCAGCGGACCCAAGGGGTCCAGCGCCGACCTCGCCACCATCGTCTCCGGCCTCGGCTCGCTCACCATCGGCGCCGCGAAGCTGATGGACGCCGGAGACGTCAAGCAGACCATGGTCGCGATGGACGAGGGCAGCCTCTTCGTCATGTCGATCAGCGACGGCTCACTGCTGGGCGTCCACGCCACCCCCGACTGCGATATGAGCGTCGTCGCCTACCATATGGCGCTCTTCGTCGGCCGGGCCGGCCATGTCCTCACCCCCGAACTCCGCACTGAACTGCGCAAGTCGATGGAGCTGGACCAGTGACCCCGCACTCTCCGCTGCCCATACGCCTGCCCGAGGAACGCAAACCCGCGCGGGTGCGCCCGTACTCGCTCACCGGTGGCCGTACCCGCTTCGGCCATGTGCTGCTCGTGGAAACCTTCGTCGCGGCCATCGAGGCCCCTGAGGAGCGGCGCGAGCTGCCCCCTTTTGACGGGACCGGGCTGCGCGACCGCGTGATGCCGGAGATGCGGGCGATCGTCGAGCTGTGCCGCCGGATGCGCTCGGTCGCGGAGATAGCCGCACTGCTGCGGATGCCGCTCGGTGTGGTGCGGGTCCTGCTCAGCGATCTGGCTGACCAGGGCCGTATCCGTGTTTATGGCACCGGCCGGGAGACGACCGGACGTCCCGACCGCGCACTGTTGGAGAGGGTGCTGGGTGGACTTCGCAGGCTCTGACACCGAAACCCTTCAGGAGTGGCAGAAGGACCGGGGCCGCGCCCCTATCGCCACCAAAATCGTGGTGGCGGGCGGCTTCGGCGTCGGCAAGACAACGTTTGTCAGCGCGGTCTCCGAGATAGAACCGCTCACCACCGAAGCGCTGATGACCCAGGCCAGCGAGGAAACGGACGACCTCGCCGCCACCCCGGAGAAGAACACGACCACGGTCGCCATGGACTTCGGCCGGATCACACTCGACGCCGATCTGGTGCTGTATCTCTTCGGCACCCCCGGCCAGCAGCGCTTCTGGTTTATGTGGGACGACCTGGTGCGTGGCGCGATCGGGGCGATCGTCATGGCCGACACCCGGAGGCTGGAGGACTGTTTTCCGGCGCTCGACTATTTCGAGAGCTGTGGCCTGCCGTATGTGGTCGCCGTCAACCACTTTGAGGGGACGGCCTATTACGAGGTCGACGATGTACGGGAAGCGCTTTCGGTCCCGGACCGGGTGCCGGTGGTGATTATGGATGCGCGCAACCGCGTCACGGTCATCGACTCGCTCATGGCCCTGGTCGGCCACGCGGTGGAGCTCACCCCCGCATAAACCGACCTGAGCCCGTCTGAGCTTTTCTGAGCCGTCTGACCTGTCTGATTACGCAGAGGAGATCCGTCTTGCGGAAAATACTCATCGTTGGAGCCGGTCAGTCCGGGCTTCAGCTCGCGCTCGGCCTGCAGGCCCAGGGCTATGAGGTCACCGTGATGTCCAACCGCACGGCGGATGAGATTCGCGGCGGCCGGGTCATGTCCACCCAGTGCATGTTCGACCAGGCGCTCCAGCATGAGCGCGACCTTCAGATCAACTTCTGGGAGAGCCAGGCCCCGCGTATCGAGGGCCTGGGCGTCTCGGTCGCCGCGCCGGACTCGTCCCGTGCCATTGACTGGCTGGGGGACCTGGACGGCTATGCCCAGTCCGTTGACCAGCGGGTGAAGATGGCGGGCTGGATGGAGACCTTCGCACAGCGGGGCGGACAGCTGGTCATACACGGTGCGGCCGTCTCTGACCTGGACTTCTTCGCCCGTACCTATGACCTGGTGCTGGTCTCGGCGGGCAAGGGCGAGCTGGTGTCGATGTTCGGCCGGGACGCCTCGCGCTCTCCGTACGACGCTCCGCAGCGTGCGCTGGCCGTCTCCTATGTACACGGTCTGGGCCCGCGCCCCGAGCACCCGGAGACCGAAGGGGTCCGCTGTAACCTGGTGCCGGGCGTCGGTGAGCTGTTCGTCATGCCGTGCCTGACCACCTCGGGGCGGTGCGACATCCTCTTCTGGGAGGGCGTACCGGGCGGGCCGCTCGATGCCTTCCAGGGCGTCAAGGACCCGGCCGAGCATCTGACCAAGACGCTTGAGCTGATGGAGAAGTTCACGCCCTGGGAGTACGCGCGGGCGACCAATGTCGAGCTGACGGACGCACAGGCCACGCTGGCCGGGCGCTACGCCCCGACGGTCCGTAAACCCATCGGCCGGCTGCCCGGCGGCGGCGCGGTGCTGGGGGTCGCCGATGTGGTCGTCGCCAATGACCCCATTACCGGCCAGGGCTCCAACTCCGCCGCCAAGTGCGCGGCTTCCTACCTGAGTTCGATTCTCGAACACGGCGACAAGCCGTTCACCGAGGAGTGGATGCAGTCGGCATTCGACCGCTACTGGGAGACCGCCCAGCATGTCACCAAGTGGACCAACGCGATGCTGGGGCCGCCGCCGGAGCACGTCCTGAACCTGATCGGCGCGGCGGGACAGCTCCAGCCGGTCGCTGACCGCTTCGCGAACGGCTTCAACGACCCGGCCGACTTTGAGGACTGGTTCTACGACCCGGCCAAGGCGGACGCGTATCTGGCCTCGGTCTCGGCCTGACCGTTCAGCCCTCCCGGGGCGCGTCGGCCGAGCCGTATCCCGTGTCGTCGCCGTCCGCCGCGTCCGCGGGGATCTCCGGCGGGGTGTAGTCGCGCAGCGGCTGCGCCCCGCCGTCCGGCCGTACCGCGCCGAGGACCGGATTCGCGGCGACGGGCGACACCTTCACCTTCGCCCCGGGCCGTGGCGCCTGCACCACCTTCCCGTCGCCGATGTACATCGCCACATGAGTGGCGTCCTTGAAGTACACGACCAGGTCCCCGGGCCGCAGCTTTCCCAGCGGCACCCGGGGCAGCTGCCGCCACTGCTCCTGACTGGTCCGAGGAATCACCTGGTCCGCGCTCGCCCACGCCTGAGAGGTCAGCCCGGAGCAGTCGAAGGAGTCCGGCCCCTGCGCACCCCACATATACGGCTTGCCGAGCTGCTCCAGCGCGTACTTCACCGCCCGCTCACCGCGCGCCGACGGCGCCCGTACGTCGCGCAGGCTCAGCAGCCCGGTGGCGAGGAACTTCCGCTGTGAGCTGTCGGCCTGCCGCTGCTCCAGCTGACGCAGCCGCGCCAGCTGGTCCTCACTCAGCGAGGCGAGCAGCTTCGTCACCTCGTCCAGTCGTTCCCGAACGGTGTCGCGCTTGTCCCGCTGCTCCTCGGCGAGCCTGTGCTGCCGGTCCAGGGCCCGGCGTGCCCGGCTGATCGTCCGGTCCAGCCGCCGCTCGCCGCCGGTGAGCTTCCGTACCGTCACCGCCCGGTCATGGGCGATCCGGCGGAGCAGATGGCCGTGGCTGAGCGCCTTGTGCGGATCACGGCTGAGCAGCAGCCGCAGATAGGGGGTGAGCCCGGCTGTGCTGCCCCGGTACTGCTGCCCGGCGAGCCGCGCCGCGTCCGCGCGCTCCGCGTCCAGGCGGGCGCGGGCGTCGGAGAGCTGCCTGGTCAGCTTGGTCACCTCGGTACGCTGGCTCTTCAGCTTCTCATGGGCGGCGTTGTACGCCTCGGTTGCCGCCCCGGCCTCCTGGTACCGGCTTCGCAGCTCGGCGAGGAGCTCGCTCACCGGTCTGTCCGGTCTGTCGGCGGGCAGGGGCGCGGCCACGGCCGGGACCGCGACCGGGGCCCAGGACAGGGCGAACGCCGCCACCGTAGCCACACACATGGACCGCGCCACCCGGCCCCGGCCTTGACCTCGGCCTTGACTCCGGCCTTGAATCCGCATCGCTGACATCCAGTCACCTCCGCCTCTAGCAGGTGATCGTGACAGGACATCTGAGAGATGGTCGTATTATGCGTGCGGACGTGCTCGGAATCGTGCAGGAAAGTCACCCTCTTGGCTCATCCGGATCCGAAGCCGAACCCGGATCTGAAGCCGGATCCGAAGCCGAAGCGCCGCCTCCCGCTCAGCGCCCGCGCGGCTCGTTCAAAGGTGCCGATCTCATACAGCCAGGCCTCCGGCAGCCACTCCGCCGCCGGGCGCCCGGCGCTCTCCTCCAGATCGAGGAAGCGAGCGAGCGCTCCCGGCGCCGGCCGGGACTCGGGCGTCTTGTGCAGACAGGCCAGCAGCGTCGGCCGCAGTCCCTCCGGGACCCCGGTGAGATCCGGGTCCTCACGGGCGGCGGGCAGCAGGCTGGTGGTGAACGGCTGATGGGCGCTGGCGGCGAAGACCAGCAGGGCGCCCAGCTCGAAGATGTCGTCGGCCGGTTCCTCACCGCTGGCGGGCATCCGGGCCAGCCCCAGCCCGCAGTCGACGACACGGGGCGGGCCGCCGGTGAGCAGCGTGCTGCCAGGCCGTAGATCACGGTGCGCGACACCGGCCGTATGCAGGGCGGCCAGCGCCTGGGCGACGGCGCCGCCGAGTGTCCGCACGGCATGCTCCGAGAGCGGACCGTAACGGGATACCAGGTGCCCCAGGGACCGTCCCGGGACGAACTCGCTGGCGATCCAGGGCCGCTCGCTGTCCAGCTCACAGCAGAGCGGGCTGGCGAGATACGGACTCGGCTGCACTCTCCGCAGGTCGTGCCGTAGCCGGGCCCGCAGCTGCCGGTCGCGAATGAGCTCGGGGCGCAGCGCCCGCACCGCCACGGTGCGCTTCCGGCCACCACGTCGCACGGTGCCCCGGCCGAGGTAGACCGTACCCGTACCGCCGCCGCCCAGCATGCCCAGCAGCCGGAAGGGACCGAGCTGCCGAGGGTCGGCAGGGCTGAGTCCGGTCATCCCATCTGTCACGGTGGGCAGACTAGGCCCACACGGTCCGTCAGCGGGCAGCGCGCGTCATAACTACTGAACTTCTCCCCATACAGGACCAGACCAAGGTGGGGAAGATTCCTGAAGGTTCCAGAAGGTTCAAGAAGATGTGCTCCACGGCCACTTGGGGCCGCCACGCGGCTTCCCCTCCGGGTCGTACACATATTTCCAGCCACGCGGCAGTCCGAGCCGCTTGCTCACACCGGCGGGCTCCAGCCGGTAGACGTAGACGACCGGACTCCCCCCGTCCGGGTCCGGTACGGGGATCTCGTATCTCTTCGGTGGCCGTCCGGTCGGGCCCAGCAGCACGGGCAGAACCCGCCCGTCCATCGGCCCGCCGACGAACGGCGTCTCTTCGCTTCTCACCGGGCCAGTCTCACAGCAGATGAGCGGCGTTGCCGACGACCGGCAGCACCCGGCGGGCCAGGTCACCCACCGGCCCGTCCGCCCGCGCGGTCTGCGGATCCCGGGCGGCGGTGGCGCTCGGCTACGCGAGGTGTCTCGATGGACGGGACAAGATCGCCCCCTTCGGCTTTTCCAGGGCTGACCTGGGCAGACGTCCTTAAGATCCTGTCCACGAACAGTCCACGTGCCCCGAGATACCACCGCTCCGGGTGGCATACGGCTGCACATACACGAACCGCATCCAACGTTTCCGCTGGTCACAGGACGTTTGAGTACTTCACAGTGAGTGCCCCCGGCAGGACTCGAACCTGCGCACACGGCTCCGGAGGCCGATGCTCTATCCGCTGAGCTACGGGGGCGTTCCGTCGCTCCCGGCGACGACATGAGAAACCTTACCAGCTTCCCGGAGGTGGCCGTGAACAGGGTTTTCTGGTCAGGTGCGCCCGCCGGGACCGGGGGCTAGCAGGCGGGGTGGGAGGGCTACGTAGGCGGAGATGCCGCTGCCGGTTGAGGAGGGGCCGCCGACGGGCCTCAGTCGGCTGCCGCGCCCTGGGCGATGGCCTCGGCGACCTCCGCTGTGCGTTCTGCTTCTTCCGCCGCGAAGCGCTCCGCGTCGAGCTTCTCGGCGATTTCCTCGTCCTCGGCCATCAGCAGGTCCAGATTGGCGTCGCCCAGTTCAAAGACGCCCATGTCGACGTAGGCGCGCTGCAGGCGTTCGCCCCAGAGGCCGATGTCCTTTACGCAGGGGACGATGCGGCTGAAGAGAAGCTGGCGGAAGAGTTTCAGATACTCTGACTGCTCGCTGAAGGCATCGGCTTCCTTGGCCGATATACCGAAGTGCTCCAGCACTTCGGTTCCCTTCAGCCGGTCGCGCATCAGATAGCACCCCTCAATGACGAATTCCTCGCGTTCGCGGAGTTCCGCCTCGGACAGCTGCTTGTAGTAGTCGCGCAGAGCCATGCGGCCGAACGCGACATGGCGTGCCTCGTCCTGCATGACATAGGCGAGGATCTGTTTGGGCAGGGGCTTGTCGGTCGTATCGCGGAGCATGCCGAAGGCGGCCAGGGCCAAGCCTTCGATCAGAACCTGCATGCCCAGATACGGCATATCCCAGCGTGAGTCGCGGAGGGTGTCGCCGAGCAGGGACTGGAGGTTGTCATTGATCGGGTAGACCATCCCGACCTTCTCATGGAGGAAGCGGCTGTAGATCTCCGCGTGCCGGGCCTCGTCCATGGTCTGGGTCGCGGAGTAGAACTTGGCGTCCAGATCCGGAACTGATTCGACAATACGGGCTGCGCAGACCATCGCCCCCTGCTCGCCGTGGAGGAACTGGCTGAACTGCCAGGAGGCGTAGTGACGGCGGAGTTCGGACTTGTCCCTTTCGGTGAGTTTGGACCAGTACGGGGTGTCATACAGCACCAGCGCCTCATCCGGGACGCCCAGTGGGTCGTAAGGGTCGACCTCCAGGTCCCAGTCGATGCGTTTGGTGCCGTCCCACTGCTTGTCCTTGCCCTTCTGGTAGAGGGCGAGCAACCGGTCGCGGCCATCGTCATATTCCCAGCTGAAGCGGGCCGCACCGGAGGCGGGCACCTGCCACTGGGGGTCTCCCGGGTCTTTCGCGTACAGCTCATGCGTCGGCATGGGTGCCTCCTGGCGCTGCGGAGTCCCGCACATGGATGGGTAGTTGGCAGGCTCACACGGCTGTTACCGCCTGGTCAACAAGTTGCGCACAGGGGATTGACGAGCTTGCTGACACAGAGTCTTATAAGGGGCGTGAAGAATGTGACCGCCGGTAACCCCCACCTGTGAGGTGCCTCAGCCATGACGACCGCCCCAGATTTCGCCGACGAGAAAACCGTGCTGCGGGATGCGCTCGGCCTGCTCAAGGACCGTGAGCAGGTGGCCGAGCGGCTGCTTGACTCCTCCCGGAAGCACTCCTTCGACCCGGACAAGGAACTGGACTGGGACGCGCCCTTTGAGGAGGGCAAGTGGTTCTGGCCGCCGGAGCTGGTCTCCCTCTACGACACCCCCCTGTGGCAGCGGATGTCCGAGGAGCAGCGGATGGAGCTGGCCCGCCACGAGGCGGCCTCGCTCGCTTCGCTGGGGATCTGGTTCGAGATCATTCTGATGCAGCTGCTGGTGCGGCACATCTACGACAAGTCGCTGGTTAGCGCGCATGTGCGGTACGCGCTTACGGAGATCGCCGATGAGTGCCGTCACTCGATGATGTTCGCCCGGCTCATCACCAAGGGCGGCGCTCCGGCCTACCCGGTCAGCAAGCTCAACCACAACCTTGCCCGGGTGCTCAAGACCGTCTCCACCACTCCCGGCTCCTTCGCCTGCACGCTGCTCGGCGAGGAGATCCTGGACTGGATGCAGCGACTGACCTTCCCGGACGAGCGGGTCCAGCCGCTGGTGCGCGGTGTCACCCGGATCCATGTCGTCGAGGAGGCCCGGCATGTGCGGTACGCCCGCGAGGAACTGCGCCGCCAGATGGTGCGGGCCCCGCGCTGGGAGCAGGAGCTGACCCGGATCAGCTCGGGCGAGGCGGCGCGGGTCTTCTCCATCGCCTTCGTCAACCCGCAGGTGTATACGAATGTGGGGCTGGACAGGCGCGAGGCCGTCGCCCAGGTGCGGGCGAGCGGTCACCGCCGGGAGGTCATGCAGACCGGCGCGCAGCGGCTCACCGATTTCCTGGACGAGATAGGTGTGCTGCGGGGCATAGGCCGCAAGCTGTGGAAGAGCTCCGGGCTGCTCGCTTGAGGGCCGCGGCCCCCGGGGGGCGCCACCCCGCAGCAGAGCACCGGGTTACGCTCCAGGCATGACCCTCCCCGCGTACCGACGGCTCAGCGTGGCACAGCGGCGTGGTCAACTGATCACCACCGCACTCGGTCTTTTCGCACACCGCGCGCCCGAGGAGATCTCGCTCGACGATGTCGCCACAGCGGCCGGGGTCTCCCGGCCGCTGGTTTACCGCTACTTCCCCGGCGGCAAGCAGCAGCTGTACGAGGCGGCGCTGCGCACCGCGGCCGATGAGCTGGAGCAGTGCTTCGCCGAGCCCCAGTCGGGGCCGCTGACCCGGCGGCTGTCGCGCGCCCTGGACCGCTATCTCGCCTTCGTCGACGAGCATGACGCGGGCTTCACCGCGCTGCTTCACGGTGGCAGTGTCGTTGAGACATCCCGTACGACGGCGATAGTCGATGAGGTCCGGCGGGCCGCCGCTGAGCAGATTCTCCTCCATCTCCAGGTGCCGGAGCCGGGACCGCAGCTGCGGATGATGGTCCGCACCTGGATATCGGCAGTGGAGGCCGCCTCGCTGATCTGGCTGGACGAGGGCAAGCAGCCACCGCTGGACGAGCTGCGCGACTGGCTCGTCGACCACTTTGTCGCGGTACTGACCGCCACCGCCGCCCGGGATCCGCAGACCGCGCGGGCGGCCGAGGCCGCGCTCGCCCTGGAGCGGGCGGACGGGCCGGTGGGTGACCTGGCCCGCCGGGTGCTGCCGGTCGTCAGCAACGCCGCTCATCTGCTGTGAGACCGGACCGGCCCACCAGCTGCGCAGGCAGCAAAGAGCCCCGTCATGCGCCACGGGGCGGCGCACGACGGGGGCGGAACGTACCGGCTCAGTGTTCCCGTGGCCGGTACGGCAACTGTGTGGCCTTACCCCGCCACGGCTCCGGCCCCGGACACGGAGGGGGCTTCGGAGGGGCTACCGGTTCGCCACACGGAAGGCAGAAGGCCCAACCCGTTTCTGGGTCCGCCTCGCACTCAGCGTGGCAGCGCGGGCACTTCTGCATTGGCGGCCTCTCAAGTCATGCCGTGATGTCGTACTCCCCGGCCTTCACGGCGTCGGCGAAGAGCGCCCACGACTCCGCTGTCATGGTAACGACGGTCTCGGGGGCGCTGGTGTCGCGCAACGCCACTACGCCGGGCACGTTGGTGGCTACCTCTGGGCAGTTGTTGACCCCGGAGCGGGGGCGGCACGCGGACACACCGACGAACTCAAACGCGGGTCGTTCAGTCATGTGCTCTTCCTTCCCTTGTTCTGCGGGGAGTCGGTCCCCGCGCCGTTGTGCGCAACCCGCCCCGATCACTCGGCCTGTCCAGGGCTTTTCGCTGATCGGGGCGGGGGCTTTTGGGTTATTCCTCACGCGCCGGAGGAGTTCGGCAAGTCGATCCGCCGTCTCCGGAGACACACAGCCCAGGTCAATGAGCTCCAGACCGAAGGCATTGAGGTCTGCGCGCAGGTAGGGGAACTGGTCTTGCACCCGGCTTCGATCAGGACGTCTCGCAGGGATGCGACGGCGTTGCGGGCGGCATACCACTCGTGGCTGTCGACCGGGGACCAGTTCGTGGCGTCCCGGGTCGGATCGGTGTCACCGGGCACGGGTCGCCCCCGGCTCAGGGTGTTCGGGACGGGCGTGCTCCTGGCCGTATCGCTCCGCACGAGCGACAAGCGAGGACGCGGCGACGAACATGGCTGCCAGAGCGGCGATCCGGGCGGGGTTGGCTTCCGGTCGGCGCATGGGCGCGCAAAGCCAGGTGTAGCGGTCTCCGCTTAGCGGCATCGGGCCGGGCACGACCACCACCGATCCCGTGGACAGGTACCGGTATTGCGGGGGCTCTTGGGTTTCACACTTGACCATCCCTCTGAATCGGCCCAGCGAATTGGAGGGCAGGAAGAACCCGACACGTCGCGATCCCCAGTCGACTGAGACCGGGCCGAGTGGCATGCATCGCCGGTCGATTTGGTCGAAGGTCTCCAGGCCGATGCGCTGTTCCAGTACGACCAAGTCGAACAGTCGGCCAGTAGGCAGGGCGTACGGGCGTCGAGGATCCTCGGCCCACTGTGCGCGGCAGTCTGCGGGATCGTCGGCAGCTGCGGACAGCCACTGCATGCCGCGTCGGGTCATCATCTGCACCAGAGCCCACCTCGTTCGGTCCACCCAGCGGCCGGGTTGTGCCGCTGTGAATCGAGCATCTGCCGTAGGCCCCTGAGCTGGGCAGATGACGACAGATGACGAGAGGCGACCCCGGCACGCTGCATCCGTCACCTCGCGTCACCCCACAACGGGCTGCCGGAATCGTTTGATCGGTTTCCGCGCGAGTTGCCGACTCCGTACAGTCATCAGAGACGGAGAACCGCCCGATGCCGGGGCAGGGGTGAGGACGACGAAGCCGGTACAGATGAGGGGCTCACAGCTTCGAGATGCCCGCAAGGAACTTGGCTGGGGACAGTTACGTCTCGTGAGCGAACTTCGCCGGGTGGCCGTGCAGCGAGGCGAATCGCTGCCAGCCGATGCCAGCGTGAAGCGGCGCATTGCGAGTTGGGAGAACGGGCACAGCACGCCGGATGAGTTCTATGGCGGTCTGCTCGCCACCGCACTCGGCAGGAGCCCTGCGGAATTGGGCCTTGCGATGGAGAGTGACGGACAACAACCACTGTCTCCTGGCTATCCAGCAAGTCCAGAAGCGGCGGTCACCACCGTTGAGCAGTTGTGGCGCGCGGACCTACGTGACTACGAGTCCTTGATGGATTCGGAACCGTCCGAGCCGGCTTGGGACGAAGCATCGGTTCGATGGCTGGTAGCGCCAGAACCCGCACCCATGCCAAGCCAGGGGGGTGCAGGTCCACGCGTAGGGCTGGCCGACGTGGCAACCGTCAAGACGACGAGCGACATGTTCGCGCAGCTCGATGACCGGTTCGGTGGTGAGCATGCGCGGCACGCACTCATCCAGTACCTGAGCAGGCACGTGGCCACGCTGCTCGCTGGCCAGTACACCGAGTCGGTAGGCAGAGCACTCCTTGCCACGGTTGCCGAGTCGACCTTGCTCGCCGCATGGATGTCGTACGACTCCGGGCATCATGGACTGGCCCAGCGGTACTTCATCCAGGCGTTGCGTCTGGCTCAGGACGGCGGGGACCGTCGACTTGCCGGAAGCATCCTGTCGGCCATGAGCCACCAGGCCACGTTCCTGGGACGCTTCGACCACGCCGCCACGCTGGCCCGAGCTGCCCGAATGGGGATCTCAGGGGTGGCGACGCCGACCCTCAACGCTCAGTTCCATGCGATGGAGGCCCGCGCGCTGGCCCGCACCGGTGACAACCGGGCGTGCGAGCTGGCGTTGTCGGAAGCTACGCGAGCGCTGGATGGTCGCAACAGTGGCGACGAGCCGGAGTGGATCACGTACTTCGATGATGCGGAGTGCGCCGCTGAGGCCGCACACTGCTTCCGGGACGTCGATCACGCCCGCCGGGCCGTCGAGCACGCGGAGAACGCCATGAGCGGGACCCACGTCCGCAGCGACTTCTTCGCCACCGTCGTACTCGCTGATGCTCACGTCCGAGCTGGTGATCTCGAAGAGGGGTGCCGGGTGGCACTCGATGCTCTTGACCTCGGTGCTCAGCTCAAGTCGGCCCGCTGCGTCAGCTACCTTGCCGAGTTCCGCCAGCGTCTCGTAGCGGTAGGGCAGTCGTCCGTGCTGGACGACTTCCAAGAGCAGGCGGGGGAGCATCGCATGTGGCTCGCGGCCGAACATCGAGCGGAGCGGTAGCTGCTCTCAGAACGGTTGCCAGTCGCGCCGACTGCCATCTGTCCGCAGCGCGCGAAGGCGGCGGGAGAACTCCTCCGCCGAGCGGGGATCAGTCGTGACCTTGTGGCCGAGCCAGATGGTCATCATCAGTTCGCGCAGCTCAGCCAAGGCTGGGTATCCGGGCCAGTTCATGAGGTCGAAGCCGTAGTGGAAGACGAAGGACTCGTACTCCGTTCGGGTGTGCCAGCCGAAGCGGTCGTAGTAGAGCGCGGTCAGCACGAGGTCCCACTCGCGCTGGGCCAGCGCGAAGCCGTCCAGGTCGATGAGGATGGCTCGGCCGCTGTGGTCCCGGATGGCGTTGCCGACGTTCGCATCACCGTGCGTTATGCCGAACGGTAGGACGAAGTCGAGCTTGTCGTACGCCTTGAGCAGGTCGGATGCCCGCTGTTCCAGGAACGTGCGATCGTCCGCAGAGACGCCGTCGAGGCCGCGAAGTGACCGCCACGTCTTGGCGGCGGGGTCGAAGTACGGAAGGCCCAGCGACTCCGGTCCCTCCAGCCAGTGCAAGCGCCGTAGAAGGTCGGCCAGTTCATCAAGGCTGGCGTACTCGCCCCGGTCCTGCGCGTTCTCCCAGAAGGTGACGACGCGCCCGCCAACGAGTAGGGGCTGTTTGACGTCCGGCAGGACGCGCATGGCGGGGAAGCTCTCAGCGGCGAGCCAGCGCGCCACCCGTACGGCACGGTCCATCTGGTCACGTACGGCGGGGTCACGGGCGATGCGCACGACAACGGGGGAGGAGGCGAGCCGATATACCGCGTTCGATCCGAGCCGCAGCAGTTCGGCGCCGGTAGGGTCGAGGCTGGCTGAGCGACACGCTTCTGTCAGCACCGCTCCTGCGCTCTCAGCCGTGAACCCTGTTGTGCTGTCACGTTCCTCATCGCTCCGGGCCATGTCATCGACGCTACCGCCCGGCAGCGGCGCCCCGACGGGCGGTCTACGTGGCGATGGCCTGATGATCACGCGCGCCTGGCGTGGCGGCTTAACACCCAGGTCAGCGCACACACGCGCACTGGGCCTCCAGCGGTTGGCGATCTTGTCTCGTTAGCGGAGTATCAGCGGTAGCATAGACAGCATGAGTGAGCCTACTCAGAAATACTCGATCACCATGCCCCGTGACATCGCGGAAGCCGCTCGCGCCCGTAGCGGTCCCTCCGGGCTGTCCGCGTACGTCGCTGCGGCCGTCGCCCGGCAGATCGAGCGGGACAATCTCAACGAGCTCATCGCAGTCGCCGAGGCCGAGCATGGACCCATCACTGAAGAAGAGATCCAGGCCAGGCGTGAGCAGCTTCAGCGTGCCCGCGAGCAGCAGCGGCCCTCCGGGACGAGCGCCGCGTGACACGCTCCACCGCCGTACCGGGCGGCACGCTGGTCCTCGATAGCGAGGGGCTGGCCAAGGCCGTACTGCGCGACCGTGAGGTCACCGGGTGGCTCGCCCTGGCCCGGGCGGACGACGCACGCGTTGTCACCAGCGCGGCCACCCTCGTCGAGGTGATCCACCCAAGGATCAAACGCCCGGCTCTCGAATGGACTCTGTCCCGTATTGTCGTCGAGCCGGTTACGGAGTCCATCGCCCGCCACGCGGCGGCACTCCTCGCCGATGCCGCCCTGCACGGACACAAGTACGCCATTGATGCCATGCTCTGCGCCACCGCCCTGGCAGCTCCCGGACCCGTTACCGTGCTTACCTCCGATCCCGAGGACCTCACCACCCTCTGCGGGGGGCTTATCACCGTGATCAAGACCTGACGCCCCGTCAGTGAATTCCGCTTCACCCACCGCTGTCAGCTGGTCAGGTCGTGGATCCTGACGTAGAGGTCGTTCGCTGATTCGGCCAGTTGGCCGGCGTGACGGGCTTGTCTGGACGTCACCACTCTCTTTTCCGTATCGGTGGACTCCGGTGCGTAGACGGCAGCCGAAGCCTGGTCGTAGCTCGAGTAGACATCGATGAGCAGCGCCTCAAGCTGCGGACATTTCAGTGCCACATACGGGCGCAGCTCCTTGATGCTGTTCCGGGCCTCCAGCCCGCCCGAGGCCGACCACCAGGCCGCATCGCGATACTCGTCCGCTGCCTCGTTACCGAGGCGCCGCAGCCTGAGGGCGTGATCACTCAGCTTGAGCAGCTGCTCTTTGAGCTCTCGCTGTGACCTTTCCCGGCGCTCCAGCCAGTAGACATAGAGACCTGCTGGGCCGCCCAGGATCCCAAGAACTCCGCCGATACCGCCCAGCCAATCCGTCGCCGACATGCCATGACTCTCTGTGACCCTCGGCATCGCTGCACGTCTGCAGAGGCCGAACGGGGCAACGCATACGCCGGGACGGATGGGGAAACACGGCATGCGGTGCTGAGCCTGCGCGGAAGCGGGTGTTTGGGCTCCGGCTCGGGCAACGGGGTGACATCCGGTGGGTGCGGCACCGGATGACAGCGGTGAACGGGCGTCGGACTGTCACGCTTCGTCAGGGCCGTTGCGAGAGGGTGGAGGTGCGTGTGAGCGAGTTTACGGATGTGGGCGTCATGCTGGGGCTCGCCGTTGGAGCGGTCGTGGGGCTGCGCCTGCTGCACCGGTTGACGGCCATTCGGGCGACGCCGCTGCTCAGCGGGCCCTTTTTGTCCGGGGCACGTCCCGAGGAGCATGCGGTGTCGCGGTTCCATGCCCGGTGGTATGTGTTGACGCTGCTGTTCCTGGCCTTCGATGTCGAGATGCTGTTCATGTATCCATGGGCGGTCGTCGTCGCTGAGATGGGGGCCGGGGCCGTCGTGGAGATGTTCGCCTTTCTCGGCCTGCTGATGTGCGGTGTCCTCTACGCCTGGCGGGAGGGCGCCCTGCGGTGGGCCTGAGCATGGCCTGGTGGTCCGGTCTGCCGGAGCGGCTGGCGGGGTGGGCCGCGAGCCGTCCGCATGTGCTGCCGGTGGTGTGTCCGGGCGCCACGGAAGTGCGGCTGGAGGCCGAAGCGGTGGTGGCGGCGCTGGGCGGGCGGCTGGTTCCGACGCCGGCCGATGCCGATGTTCTGCTGGTCATCGGGGAGCCGTCGGCGGAGCTGCGGGCGGCTGCCGATGAGGTGTGGGCTCAGCTGCCGGGACCGCGTGTGCGGGGACAGGTGGTGCGGCCCGGCCAGGTGGGTGAGGTGCTGCGGGGGCTGCTGCCCGCGCTCGCCGACCGTCGGCAGGTGGCCGAAGCCGCCGGGCGGGACGATGCGTGGCAGCCGAGCGGGACGGATATGCCGGGTGGGTTGCCGATGGCCGACCGGGGTGAGGACCGGGACGGGCTGAAACTGGACGTACTGCGTGTGCCGTTGGGGCCGGTGCTGCCGCACTGGCCGGCGGGCCTGGTCATCGACACCCTGCTGCAGGGCGATGTGGTGCAGCGGGCCCATGGCCGGGTGCTCGCCTCGGCAGGGACGGGTGGCCCGCCGTACTGGCGGAGCGGCCGGGAGGCCGCGATGGGCGACCGGCGACGGGCGGCCTGCCATCTGGACTCGCTCGGGCGGCTGCTGGCCGTGGCGGGCTGGGCATCGGCCGCGCACTCGGCCGGGCGGCTGCGCGACCGGCTGCTCGCCGGGGAACCGCAGGCGCGGGTCAGGCGCGGATTTCTGGCGTGGCGGCGGCGCGTTGAGCGCTCGCGGCCGCTTCGCTGGGCGACCGATGGGCTCGGGGTGCTTGACGCCGGTCACGCGGCCCGCCTGGGGGTTGACGGCCCCGCCGCCCGGGCGGGGCCCCCGTATGACGCGACGGCCCGCTGGCGGCAGTGGCTTGCGGAGACGGACCGTCTGCTGGCCGGTGAACCGGCTCCGGAGGACGGCGGTCCGCGTGGGCGGCCCGATCGCGGGGCGCCACCGTCCCGGGGCCTGCTGGCGGCGGCGGTTGAGCTGATGCCGGGGCTGGATCTCACGGCGGCCCGGCTGCTGGTGGCGAGCTTCGACCCCGATACGGATGAGCTGGCCCCGGGGGAGGGGGTGCGGTGATGGTCACCGGGGCCCCGGCCTGGGCGGTCTTCCCCGCCGGCGCCGCGCTGCTCGGCACGGCCCTCGTGGGGGCCGTACTCGATGGCGCCCTTGACCGCCGGTGGGATCGTCCGCTCGCCGAGGTGGTGCGGCTCTTGCGGCAGCGCGGTCGGCGGACGGTGGCGGCGGACCAGCTGCTGTGGCGGGTGGGGACGGCCGGGCCGCTGGTCGTCGCTCTGCTGATGGCCGTGGTGGTGCCGGTCGGCGGGACGGTGGTGGCGGATCTGCCGGTGGGGATCGTGTGGTTCAACGCCATGGACGTTGTGCTGTGGGCGGTGGTGTGGCTGGCGGGGTGGGGGCCCAACAGCGTGCATCCGCTGGTCGGTGGCTACCGGTTTCTCGCCCAGGCGCTGAGTTACGAACTGCCGCTGATGTTCGCCCTCACCGCACCGGCGGTGGCGGCACAGAGCCTGCGCGTGGGCGAGGTCGCCGTGGCTCAGCGCGGACTGTGGTACGCCGTGTGGATGCCGGTGGCCTTTGTGGTGTTCGTGGGATCGGTGGCCGCGTTCAGCATGTGGGGGCCGTTCGGTTATCCGGTGGGCCGTGATGCCGCCGGTGGTGTGCTGGCCGAGGCGGCCGGGGTGGACCGTCTGCTGCTGCTGGCCGGCCGGTACGCGCTGCTGGCCGCCGGGTCGGGTATGGCGGTCGCGCTGTTTCTGGGCGGCGGTGCCGGGCCCTGGCTGCCCGGCTGGGCGTGGACGGTGGTGAAGACGCTGGTAGTGCTCGCGGCGCTGATCGTGGTCCGTGGGCGGTTGCCCGCCGTGCACCCGGAGCGGCTGGCCCGTATCGGATGGCTGGTGGCCCTGCCCGCCGTGCTGGCGCAGGTGCTGGTGGTCTCCGTCGTCGTCGTGGTGAGGGGATGAGGCGTGGTGCAGCTCGCCCTGTTCTGTCTGTTCGCCGTTGTCGCGGTCGCCTCCGGTGTGGCGGTGTTCCGGGTGGATTCCATGGCCCGGGCGACATACGCCCTGGCCCTGTCGTTCGTGGCCGTGGGCGCGGTACTGCTCCTGCTGGATCTGGCCTATCTGGGCGTGGTCACGGTGCTGATGATGGTGATGGAGATGGCCATTATGGCCGTATTCATGATCATGTTCATGATGAATCCCGGCGGGCTCATGCCGATGTCCATGCTGCACAACAAGCGTGGCGCCCTCGCCCTGTCCGCCGTCGTCTTCCTCGCCCTGGGCGCGGGCGCGCTGCTCCTGCCGTGGCCCAAGCGCCGGGGTACCGCGCCCGCCGACCCCACGCAGGCCGTGGGCGAAGCGCTGATGGGTCCCAAGATGCTGGTGATGATGGGCATCGGTGCGGTGCTGTTCACCACCATCGTGGCGGCCCTCGTCCTGGCCTCCGCCCACGGCCGGTACGACCACGGCCCGTACGACCGCGGAGGGTCCGGAGCGCGCCAGCCGCAGGACCGGACCACGGCGGAGGACGGGACATGACGCTGGAGCTGTTGCTGCTGCTGGCCGCCGCCCTGTTCGCGGTGGGGCTGTTCGGAGCCTTGAGCCAGCAGTCCGTGGTGATGGTGATGATGGGCCTGGAGCTGATGCTCAACGGCGTCATCGTGGCGGGGGCCGCCTTCTGGTACTTCCTGGCCCCGGCGAACGCGGACGGGCAGGTACTGGTGCTGCTGGTCATCGCGGCCATGACCGTCGAGATGGCCATGGGCTTCGCCGTGGTGACGCTGCTGTTCCGCGCCAAGGACGTGGATACGACCGATATGGCAGCGGAGCTGAAGCGATGAGCGCGGCACATGGGGCGGACGCCGTGCTGTGGGCCATGGTCGCGCTGCCCGCCGTCACCGGCGGACTCCTCGCCCTGTCCGGCGGCCGTCCACGACCTCACCGGGCAGGCCCAGCGGCCCCCGGCACCGGCCGGGCCGCGCCGGTCATCGCCCTGGTCACGGCGGCGGTGACGCTCGGACTGGCCCTCACCGCCGCGCTGACCCGGCCGTCCGTACAGGCCCCGTTCCTGGCAGGCGGGCCACTGGCCCTCAGCGTTGACGGTCTGTCCGCTCTGGTGGTGGTGACGGTGGCCACCGTCAGCCTGCTCGTCCTCGCCTTCGCCGCGGCCGATGTATCCGTCGAACGGCCCCGCTTCTTCGGTCTGATGCTGCTCTTCACGGCCGCCGTCCTGGTCACCGCTACGGCGACGACGCTGACCGGGCTGCTGCTGGCCTGGGAGATCATGGGCGCCGCCTCATACGCGCTCATCGCCTTCCGCTGGCGCGAGAACGAGCCCGTGGCGGCGGGCGCCACCGCGTTCCTGACG
The DNA here is from genome assembly GCF_021216675.1 of Streptomyces gobiensis. Lineage (NCBI taxonomy): Bacteria > Bacillati > Actinomycetota > Actinomycetes > Kitasatosporales > Streptomycetaceae > Streptomyces > Streptomyces gobiensis. Next base: position 4,076,322 of record NZ_CP086120.1, read on the forward strand.
ACCCGGGTGGCCGACCTCGGGCTGTATCTGGCAGCCGGGGCCGCCCTGGCCGCGGACTCCGGTGCCATTCCCGCGCTGTCCCTGGGCGGCCTCGCGGCCCTGGAAGGCCCCTGGCTGCACCTCGCGGCCGCCGGTGCCCTGGTCACCGCTCTGGGCAAGGCCGCACAACTGCCCTTCTCCTTCTGGCTGTCGAAGGCCATGCTCGGGCCCAGCCCCGTCAGCGCCCTGCTGCACTCGGCCGCCATGGTGGCCATGGGCGGCTATCTGCTGCTGCGGCTGCGGCCACTGCTGGAGGCCGCCGGATGGGCGGCGCCCGTGGCGGCGTGGGCCGGTGCGCTCACCGCACTCGGTCTCGGTGTGGTCGCCCTCGCCCAGCGGGACCTCAAGCAGCTGCTCGCCGCCTCCACCAGCGCCCAGCTCGGCTTTGTCGTCCTGGCCGCCGGTACGGGGAGTATCGCGGGCGGCACCGCCCACTTCATCGCCCACGCGGCCGTCAAGTCACTGCTGTTCCTCGCGGCCGGAGCCTGGGTCTCGGCACTGGGAACGCAGCATCTTCCCGCCCTGCGCGGCGCCGCCCGGCGGCAACGGGCGGTAGGGGCTCCGTTCACCGTGGCGGCGCTCGCCCTGGCGGGGGTGCCGCCCCTGTCGTTGTGGGCCACCAAGGACGAGATCCTGGCCGCCGTCGACTCCCCGGCCCTGTACGGGGTGGCGCTGGCCGCCGCGCTGCTCTCGGCGCTGTATGCGGGCAAGGCCATCGGATTCGTACTGCGGCCGGCCCCGGGCCGCCCTCACCCAGGGCAGCGCGAGGGCAGGCGGGCCCGGCCGCTGGAGGCCGGACCGCTGATGCCGCTCGCGCTCGGCGCCGCCGTACTGGGCCTCCTCGCGCTGCCCCCGCTGAGCCAGTGGCTGAAGGAAACCGTCGGCGCTGTCGCGGAGCCGTCAGCCACGTTCAGCACCATGCTGGCCACCGCCGTGCTGGCCCTGGCGGGAGCCGCGAGCGCCGCGCTGCTCGCCCCGCGCCTTCCCGAGCCCCCCTGGGCACATGCCTGGCTGCACCTGGAGAAGGGGGCTCACGCGGCGGCCGTACAGCCCGCCCTCGCCCTGGCCCGCTTGCTCGCCCGGTTCGATGACGCGGTGCTGGACCGCGCCGTCATGGCCGCCGCCGTAGCCGTCCGCCGTCTGTCGTCCTGGTGCGCGACCTCCGACCGCCGCGGGGTCGACGGCCTCGTACGGGGCATCGCCCTCGGCACCCGGCGCCTTGGCGATCTGGCCCGCCGTCCGCAGACCGGGCAGCTGCACCAGTACTACGCCCAGGCGGTGGCCCTGCTCGTCGCGGCCGTCGCCCTGCTTCTGCTGCTGAGGTGAGCATGCTCTCCCTGACCGTCTTTCTCCCACTCGCCGCCGCCGTGGTGCTCATTGTCTGGCGCGGACTTCCCGACACCGCCGTGCGCTGGACCTGGGTCGCCGTGTCCGCCGCCGAACTCGCTGCGGTGGTCTATCTGTGGGTCACCTACCAGGGGCCGGACCTCGGCCACGAAACCAACCGCCCCTGGATCCCCGGCGCCGGTTCCGGCTACCACATCGGCGTCGACGGCCTCTCGCTGCCACTGCTGGCCCTGACCGCCGTCGTCTTTCTGGCCTGTGCCCTGTACTCGCTGCGCGGCCAGCGTGACATCCGCCGCTTCGCCGCGCTCTTCCTTGCCCTGGAGACCACCAGCCTCGGCCTGTTCGCCGCCGCCGACCTCATCCTCTTCTTTCTCTTCTTCGATCTGTCCATCGTCGGCATGTACTTCGTCATCGCCGGCTGGGGCCATGGCGAGCCCGCCCGCTCGGCCCTGAAGTTCTTCCTCTACACCTTCCTCGGCTCGCTCGCCCTGCTGCTCGGCTTTATCGGCCTGTACGCGGCCTCCTCGCCGCACACCTTCGACATGGCCGAACTGACCCGCCGCCCGCCGCTGGAGGACGGTGGCCCGGCCGGCGCCCTGGTCCTGCTCGCGATCGCCATCGGCCTGGCGGTGAAGACGCCGACCTTTCCCTTCCACACCTGGCTGCCCCCGGCCCACACCGACGCCCCCGCCGCCGGGTCCGCCGTACTCGCCGCGATCCTGCTGAAGATGGGCACCTATGGGTTCGTACGGATCGCCATGCCGGTGCTGCCGGGCTCCTGGCGCCGCTACGCGCTGGCCTTCGTCGTCATCGGCGTCATCTCCGCGCTCTACGGCGCCCTGGTCGCCCTCGCCCAGACCAGCTTCAAACGCATGATCGCCTACACCAGCGTCAACCACATGGGGTACATCCTGCTCGCGCTCGGCGCCGCCGGTCTCATCGCGCAGTCCGACGCCCAGGCCCGTTCCGTCGCCGTCACCGGAGCGGTCGTCCAGATGGTCAGCCATGGCCTCATCACCGGCGCTCTGTTCCTGCTCTCCGGCATTCTGTGGGACCGCGGCGGCACCTATGAGATGGACTCCTACGGCGGACTGGCCGGACCCGCGCCGCGGTTCGCCGCGTTCACGGCCATCGCGGCCTTCGCCAGCCTCGGCCTGCCCGGGTTCAGCGGGTTCATCGCCGAGTTCCAGATCTTCGCCGGCAGCCTCGGCTCGGCACCGGTCGCCACGGCCCTGGCGCTGCTGGGCATCCTGGTGACCGCCGGCCTGTTCCTGTGGGCGCTGCACCGGCTCTTCCTGGGCCCGGCGCGTCACCCCCGGGCCGCCGTCCGCGCCGTCCCCGGTGTGCTCGATCTGCGGCCCGCCGAGACCTGGGCGGTCGCGCCGCTGCTCGCCCTCGCCCTGGCCATCGGCGTCTTCCCCCGGCTGCTGCTCGACACGGTCGATCCCGCCGCCCGGACGGCCGTCGAGCTGGTGGCCCGGTGAGTTGACCGTATGCGCATGGACCCGCTCGCCCTCGTCCCGGAACTCTGCCTGCTGCTCGGCGCCGTCGTCACCCTGCTCAGCGGCTCCTGGCTGCCCCGGCACCGCCAGTGGATCGCGGGGCTGCTGGCCGGGAGCGCCCTGGCCGCCTCACTGACCGCCGCAGCGGTCCTGGCCGCCGGGCCGGACCGTACGGTCTACGCGGGCACCTACGCGCTGGACGGGGCCACCGACGCGGCCCGCGTCATCGTCCCGGCGGCCGCGCTGCTCGTGCTCGCCCTCTCGGCGGGGCGCGTACGCGGTGACCGGCGCGAGAGCGAGTTCTCCGTCCTGGTCCTGCTGGCCTCGCTCGGCAGCGTGCTGCTGGCCGGTGCCTCGGATCTGCTGGTGCTGGCCGTCGCCTATCTGCTCGCCTCCATTTCCCTGTACGCGCTGGTGGGCTGGGGCCGTGACCAGAACGGGGCGGAGGCCGCGCTGAAGGTCTATCTGCTGGGGGCGCTGTTCGGCATCACCATGCTGCTGGGCGTCGCTTTCCTCTACGGCCTCGGCGGGGCCACCGCCTACGCCGCCCTCGCCGATGGGCTCGCCGGCGCCCCCGCGGGAGCCCTCGCGGCGGGCACGGTGACCCTGCTGGCCGGACTGCTGTTCAAGGCGGGCGCGATTCCCGCGCACTTCTGGGTGCCGGACGCCGCAGCCGGGGCGACCGTACCGGCGGCGGCCTTCCTCACGACGGTCCCCAAGATCGGCGCACTGATCGCCCTGTACCGGGTGCTCACGATCCTGCCCGGCGCCGCTCTCGACTGGCGTCTGCTGGTCGCCGCCCTCGCCGCCGCGAGCATGACGCTGGGCAATCTGGCCGCGTTCGCCCAGACCGATCCCCGGCGGCTGCTCGGCTACTCCACGATCAGCCAGGTCGGCTACCTCCTCATGGCGGTCGCCGTCGCCGCCCGCCCCGACGCCCTGCGCAGCCTGCTCTTCTACCTCGCCGCATACGCGGTGACCAACCTCGGCGCCTTCGCCGTCGTCGCCGCGCTGCCGGCCCTGCGCACCCTGCGTTCCTACAGCGGCCTGGGCAGCCACCACCCCTGGCTCACGGGCGCGCTCGTGGTCTGCCTCCTCGGCCTGGTCGGCACCCCGCCCACGGCGGTCTTCATCGGCAAACTGACCGTGTTCTCCGCCACCTGGAGCGGCGCCATGCCCTGGCTTGTCGCGGTCGCGGCCCTCAACACCCTCGCCAGCCTCTTCTACTATCTGCGCTGGATCGCCCCGGCGGTCACGCCCGGCAGCCACGGACCCGCCGGAGCCGGGGCAGCGGCGGACCACTGGGCAGGCGGCACCGCGGTCGCCGCCGCGGCGGCGACCCTGGTGCTCGGGGCAGGCGCTGGCCTGGTGCTCCCCTCCCTCAGCGACGTCCTCACCCGATGACGACTCACGGCACCTGTCCCTTGAGAAGCTTCGGGAGGTCCTTGGCGTAGTGGTCGGCGGTGGTCTCCCCGCCGCTGTAGATCACATGCGCCTTGTTGTCCTTCGGGGAGAAGGCGAGCACCGTCTTGCCGTGCGCGGAGACGACATTGCCTTCCTTGTCCTTCGTCGGCTCCTCGATGCCGATGCCCACACTGCGGGCGGCGGCCTGAATGGCGGAGAAGTCACCGCTGAGGCCGATGAAGTCCGAGTCTCCGGCACTGGGCAGCCATGTGCCGAGCTCCTGGGGGGTGTCCCGTTCGGGGTCGGTGGTGACGAAGACGACCCGGAGCTTGTCCTGCTCGGCCTTGGACAGCCCCTGGTACGCGATCGCGAGGTTGCTCACGGTCAGCGGACAGGCGTCCGGGCAGTGGGTGTAGCCGAAGTAGAGCAGGGTCAGCCGGTCCTCGGTCTCCGCACGCAGGTCGAACTTCTTGCCGTGAGTGTCGGTGAGAACCAGATCCGGCTTGCTGAACGGCTGATCGAGTACGGTCGCGGGCTTGTCCGGTCCCGCGGTGGCGTCGGTCGAGAAGAGCGGCACCTCCTCAGTCCCGGCGCCGCAGGCGGTCAGGGTGAGCGCGGCGACCGCGGTGAGCGCGGCGACGAACAGGGTGGGCTTGCGCATATGTACGTCCCCCCGGGAGCGGTAGCGGTGAGGCACGTATGCCTGACGTCCGGATGGAAAACTAAGCTGGTTAGGTATTAGCGTGTGGAGTCTACGGCAGACCGATGCCGGCGCCGCGCCCGCCCCGTCCAGGCATCGTCTCCCGTGCGGTGGGTAGTCGGAGAAACCAGGAGCAGCCTTCTCGGCAGCGCCCGGGAGGAGGGCGGAGAGACCATGTGCGGCTGGATGAACGGCATGATGGGCGGGGGCATGGGCCCCTGGATGATGATCGTTTGGTGGCTGGGCGTCCTCATCTTCCTCGCGCTTGCCGTCACCGGGCTGGTCTGGCTGGTCCGCTCCCTCACTGGCGGGCCGGGCGCGCGCAGGCCCGCCGACCAGGAGACCAAGCCCGCCGACCAGGAGACACCGCGGGAGATCCTGCGGCGGCGCTACGCTGCCGGGGAGATCGATGAGGACGAGTACCTGCGGCGGCTCTCTGGGCTCGACCAGTGATGACCGACCTCTGAGGCATCCCACGCGGGCGTGCGGCCACCGCTCGCAGCGGTGGCCGACCTGGTGAGTGGCAGACCGCAGGGGGCGGTGGCCGCGTGGGCTACCGCCCCCTGCTGAGGTTATTCCTGGGTGCTCCCGCCGCGGGCCTTGACCATGTCGGCCATGAGCCGCATCTCCGAACGCTGGCCACGGACCATGCCCTTGGCCAGATCCTTGATCTGCTCGTCCTCGGCCAGATCGACGGCGCCCTGGGCCATATCGACGCCGCCGCGGTGGTGTGCGGTCATCAGCTTCAGATAGAGCACCTCGGCGGCCTGGCCCTTGGCTTCACGCAGCTTGTCCAGCTGGGTGTTGGTGGCCATGCCCGGCATGAGGGAGCCATCCTTCGGCTCGTACTCCCCGGTCTCCTCGTGGTGAGGCATCCAGGCCATCGGCGGCTTCCGTGAGACCGTCGGCAGCCCCCAGACCTCCAGGCGGCCCAGGAGCATGCCACGCTGGTTGGCCTGGGTGTTGATGATGTCGTAGGCCAGGCGACGCACCTCCTCGTCCTCGGTGCGGTCGCGCACGAGGAACGACAGGTCCACGGCCTGCTGGTGGTGGACGGCCATATCCCGGGCGAACCCCGCGTCCGCCGAATCCGCGCTGGGCACCCCCGGATCCGCCTCCGGAAGGTTCTTCACCACGACCAGGGCGAGGACCACCAGCCACAGGCCGACGAAGGCAGCACCTCCGGCCAGCCACCACCGGCGTGACAGGGACGCGCTCACTCCATGCTCCCGCCGGAGCAGGTGGCGCCCTTCTCGGGGGTCTGCTCACCCTGGACGTACTTGTCCAAGAACTGGTCCACGCGTGGGTCCGACGCCTTGTCCACCTCCAGTTGGTGGCCCCAGGCGGTCAGGGTGATCGGGGAGGACTGGTCCTTGTACGGGCTCAGGAACGTGTACGAGGTCTTGGCCACCCGGTCCTTGAGGGACTCGACATCGGCCTTGGCCGCCTTGTCGTTGTGGGTGATCCAGACGGCGCCGTGCTCCAGGGAGTGGACGGCGTTCTCCTCCTTGATCTCCTTGGTGTACACCTTGGCGTCACAGTCGGCCCAGATCGGGTGGTGTTCGCCGCCCGCCGCCGGGCTCATCGGGTAGTCGACCTGTGTCTGGACATGATCCTGGCTCAGGTCCTCCCAGGTTTTCACTCCCCGCACCGGGGCGGCCTTCGCCGCCTCCTTGGCCTGCTGCGCCTCATTGGCGGAGGACCACAGATACCAGCCGCCACCGAGCGTGGCGGCCAGGACGGCGGTGACGGCGGTGATGGTGATGATCTTGTTGCGGCGCTCGCGGGCCTGCTCAGCGCGGCGCATCTCGTCTATGCGGGCGCGGCGGGCCGCGGCCTTGGACTGCTTGTTGGCGGAACCCATGGGGATGTCCTTCTGCTTCGTCTCTCTGCGTACGGATCGGAGCGCGGGGACCGGAGCCAGCTGTACGCACCCTTGTGCGTACACACTCCGGCTGCCGTGCTCTACACCCGCAGCAGCTGCAGAAGGTGGAGATCCGGCGGTCGGGGCGCTGGCCCGCCGGGAATCGAGGCGGTGGCCGGGTGCGCCGATGAGGCCGGTACGGAGACCTGTCCACCTTCCGGGATACCCCATGGACCGGCATGAGGCGAGGTATCGCGGACGCCGTCCGGCACGGGCAGCCCGCAGTGCCGGGGACTGTCCTCCCGTACGCACTCTTCACACGGGACCTGATCAGCCGCGTGAGGCCCCGCGACGGTGTGACCGACCGTGCTCACCGCCGCATACGGGGCTGGTGAACCCGGTTCCGTATCCGAGGGCTGCGGAGCGGCCACGGCGGCCCCGCACATCAGCGCGGCCGAGGCCAGGGCCGTCAGCACGATGGCCAGCAGACGGGCGACCAGCCCCCAGGGGCCGCGCCCGATGGCGGACCCGGTGTCTACGGACCCGGCCGTGCCGGACTGGGCCATACCGGTCACTCCTGCTACCTAAGCCTCATAGGAATAAAAGTGAACTTACCAGATACTCAGTTTCCGGCCGGAGGTGATGGTCACGCGCCCCTCAGCTCTCCGAAGTAAATTAGGTTATGGTGCGCCGGGCCGGACCCGTGTCGGCCACGGCCGCCCCCATACGCATCTCAGCCGCGCCAGAGGACCCTGATGACCTTCCGCTTCCGCACTCCCACCGCAGCTGTCGCAGTCCTGCTCGCGGCGGTCCTGACCGCCTGCTCCAGTGACTCCGGCGGCTCAGATGAGGGCCATGACCGCACCCGCGATGGCTCCGACGCTGTCTCTGTCAGTCACATCCATGGGCTGGGTATCGATCCCGCTGACGGGCGGCTCTATGTCGCCACACACCATGGTGTGATCGCCGTGGACAAGGACGGCGACGCAGAGCGTGTCGGCGATCAGTCCGACTACATGGGCTTCACGGTGACCGGCGAGTCCACCTTCCTCGGCAGCGGCCACCCGGAGGAGGGCAGCGGTGAGCCCGCTCACCGTGGCCTGATCAAGAGCACGGACGCGGGCAAGACCTGGAAGACCCTCTCCCTGGGCGGCGAGGCCGACTTCCACGCCCTGGAATACGCCCACAACACCGTCTACGGCTATGACAGCACCCGCGGCCAGGTCCGCGTCAGCAAGGACGGCAAGCGCTGGGACGACCGCGCCAAGATCCCCGCGATCGACCTCGCCGTCAGCCCGAAAAACCCCGGCCTGGTGCTGGCCACCACCCAGCAGGGCGTCGCCAAGAGCACCAACGGCGGCAACACCTTCGCCGAAGGCGCCGGACCCACCCTCGTCTTCATCTCCTGGGCAGCCACCCCGGACGCTCTCTACGGCATCGACCCCCATGGCGCGGTGCACCGCAGCACCGACAACGGCAAGACCTGGAAGAAGACCGGTACCGTCCCCGGCGGCGGACCCCAGGCTCTCACCGTCATCGACGCCAAGCACGTACTCGCCGCCACCGAGAACGGCGTCTATGAATCCCGCGACGGCGGCAAGACCTTCACCGAGCGCCTGTCGGCCTCGTAAACCAGCGGCAGCGCCTCACCGGAGCCACTACTTCGTCGCCACCAGAAGTGGTGAAGGGGCGAGTACGTCAACGGCCTCGACGGAGCGGAAGCCGGCATCGGTCAGCCAGGTCCGGTAGTCGCGCATCGTGAAGACGTCGCCGTCCTGGGAGAAGAGAAGCAGATCCGTCGCGGCGAAGACCAGTGGGATGTCGGGGCCGGTGCGGGTGTCGTCGGGGATCATGTCGCCGATCAGCAGGGTGCCGCCGTCGCGGAGGGCCGCGTAGGACTTCTCGATCAGCCTGCGGCCCCAGTCGGGCCCCTCCGTGTGGACGATGTAGCCGAGGGTGACCAGGTCGTAGCCGTTGCCGAAGGGCACCTCGCGCAGGTTTCCGCAGATGTGCTCGTAGCGGTCGGCGACGCCGAAGCGTTCGGTGAACGTCCTGGTGACGGCGGTGACCTCGGGGTGGTCGACCGTGGTCACCCGCACCTGAGGCAGGTCCAGGGCGAAGGCGAGTGACCAGGCGCCGGAACCGGCCGCCACGTCCAGCACCCGGCGGATGCCGGCGCGGGTGTGCTGCGGCAGTGCGGCGACTGCGGCCCGGGCGGCCCCGAAGCTCATCGGGAACCACGCCGAGACAAGCTGCGGGAAGTGCTCGCGGCCCGCGCTCTCCTCCTCCCACCGGGCGGTCGGTTCTCCTGAGCGGACCACATCGGTCAGTCGCGGCCACTGGTCCCACAGCGCCCGGGTTTCATGGCACATGTCGCCCAGGTAGGACGGGGAGTCGCGGACAAGGAACCGCCGGGAGACGGCGGTGAGTTCGTACGTTCCGCCCTCCGACTCCAGATAGCCGAGGCCGGTCAGGGCGTCGAGGATACGCCGGACGCCGCGCGGCGCCGCACCGGCGGCCGCCGCGGCCTCCTCCGCGGTGCGCGCCCCGGCCGCGAGGTGTGAGAAGAGGCCCAGCTCAACGGCGGTGATGAGGACCTGTGTCGCCCGTGGTGCCCATAGATCGTCGATGATCTGCTCCGGGGTGACGAAAGCACTCATCTCACTCGGCACGGTCGGGCCTTCCCTTCTGGCTCTGCGGGGCCGCTGTCGCGGTGCGGCCTAGGGGGTGTCTGGTGGATCTCCGCGGCGTCGCGACGCCTGGCACGCACGCTCGCTGCGTTGTCGTCGGTCGCCAACCAACCAGGTTGGCTTCCTCCTCCGCTTTGCGATCGCACGCACCAGACGCCGCTCCTCCCTCCACGGAGATCCACCAGACACCCCCTAAGTGTCCATAAGGCGGCTGCTGAACCACCGGACTGGGCGGTCCGTATGATATCCGCCGGTCTCCTTCACCCTTTGGGGGGAGGTAAGTTGACGCCGACTCAGGCCAGCTCCGGCCGGTAGTTTCCGCACCGTCGAGATTGGGATGAAAGAGCATGACCGCCAACACCCCGCACGACGCCGGTCTCCCCGCGGCGGGCCTACTGGAGATCCTTCGGGGCCGGGTTGAACGGGACCCGAAGGGCACCGCGTTCACCTTTCCCTCCTTCGACGAGCGCACCGGCCTGGAACTGCCCGCCACGCACCTCACTCGTGGGGAACTCGACAGCCGGGCCCGTGCCGTGGCGGCGACCCTCCAGGCGCACGGTGCGGGGAACGGGCGGGTCCTGCTGCTGCTTCCACCCGGACCGGACTTTGTTGTGGGCCTGTTCGGCTGCCTGTACGCGGGTGCGTGCGCTGTAGCGTGCGCACCGCCCAAGGCCGGGCCCGGCACCGGGCAAGGCGAACGGTTTGTGCAGATCGGCCTGGACGCCGAGGTCGCCGTGGTGGTCGCCCAGCGCGACCGGGCCGCGGGGCTGCGCCGGGCCTGGGCCGGCGGCGGCGCCCCGGCGGCGGCCTGGATCGAGACCGACAGCCTCGGCGGCATCGGCGGCACGGTGGGCACAGACGGCACAGATGGTGAGGCCGCGTCCGCGGATCTGTGGGTGCCGCCCAGGATCGACGGCCGTGATCTCGCCCTGATGCAGTACACCTCCGGGTCCACCGGGGCTCCCAAGGGCGTCATGGTTTCGCAGGACGGTCTGCTGGAGCAGCTCCGGGTCTTCCGTGAGCTGGCCGAACTCCCCGACGGCGCTGATGTCGTCACCTGGATGCCCGTCTACCACGCCCTCGGCATCGCCGGGACCGTGACCATGTCGCAGTTCACCGGCGGCCGTTGCACGCTGCTGACGCCCGACGACTTCATCGCCGAGCCCTTCCGCTGGCTCAAGGCGATATCGGACGCATCAGCCCCGGTATTCAGCTGTGGGCCCAACTTCGCCTATGACCGCTGCGTCGAACGGATCACCCCGGAGCAGCGGGCCCAGCTCGACCTCAGCAGGTGGCATTCCGCTTTCAACGCCGCTGAGCGTATCCAGCGCCGCACCATCGACGCGTTCACCCGCACCTTCGAACCGCACGGCTTCCGCCGCGAGGCGTGGTTCCCCGGGTATGGGCTCACCGAGGTGACGCTGGGCATCAGCGGGCGCCGCGGCCCCGAGCCGCTGGTCCTCACCATGGACGCGGCCGCCCTGGAGCAGGGCAGGGCCGAACCGCTCGGCACTGACTCCGCCGCCCGTTCCACTGACCGCTCCGCCGAGCTGGTCGGCTGCGGGGTACCGCATCCGCGGGTGCGGATGCTCGTCGTCGACCCCGGGACCCGCACCGAGTGCGGCCAGGGCGAGGTCGGCGAGATATGGATCGCGGGCCAGGTGGTCAACCAGGGCTACTGGCGGCGCCCCGAACAGACGGAGGAGGCGTTCTCCGGCCGGCTGGCCAATGGCGAGGGCCCCTTCCTGCGCTCTGGCGACCTCGCGTTCCGGCACGGCGACGAGGTCGTGGTGTGCGGTCGGCTCAAGGAGCTGATCATCATCCGGGGCCGCAATATCCACCCGCAGGACGTGGAGGCCGCCGCCCGCCGGGCACACCCCGCTCTCGCGACCGCCCCGGCGGCGGCGTTCTCCGTCGACGCCGCGGAGGGCGAGCGACTGGTCCTCGTCCAGTCCGTTGAGAGCTCCGCTGAGGACGCCGGTGACCTGGATCTCGCGGCACTCGGCGCGGAGGTCCGCGCCGCCATCGCGGCCGAACAGGACGTCGAGGCGCACGCGGTGGTGTTCGTGGCGCCCGGCGATATTCCGATGACCGGGAGCGGAAAGATCCGCCGTACCACGTGCCGACAGGCCTACCTCGACGGAGAGCTCAAGCCCCTGCACACCGCCGCCGCGTCCGCCGCGCCCGCCGCCCCACCGGATGCCGCGGCGCAGGCCACCAGCCCGCTGCGGGACATGGTCCGCGGCCTCCCCGCGGAGCTGCGCGGTCATGTGCTGGCCGCGGAGGTCCGCCGGCGTATCGCCGCCCTCCTCGGCGCGGACCCGCACACGGTACCGGGGGACCGGCCGCTGATCGGCCTGGGCCTGGAGTCGCTGCGCACCGTCGAACTCCGCTACGGCCTCACCCGTGACTTCGGGGTGGCCCTGCCGATGGCCGGCTTCCTCCGGGGCAGCGTCGCCGATGTGGCCGGCAGTATCCTCCACGGCCTGGAGGGCGACGGGCCGCAGGCCGCGTACATCGCTGCCTGGCCCGCGCTGGCCGCCGACCCCGCGGCCCGCCATGAACCCTTCCCCCTGACCGAGATCCAGCACGCGTACCTGGTCGGCCGGGGCAGTGCGTACGACCTCGGCTCCACCTCCGTACACCTCTACACCGAATACGACTGCGCCGAGCTGGATCCCGTACGGCTGCGGCGGGCGCTGGACGCGCTGGTGCGGCGCCACGAGATGCTCCGGGCGGTGGTGTCCTCGGACGGCAGTCAGCGCATCCTGCCCGAGACGGGCGAGGTGCCCGTCATCGAGTACGACCTGCGAGGCGCGGGCACCGACCGCCTTGACGCACATCTCGGCGAGCTCCGCGAGGAGCTGAGCCACCAGGTGCTCCCCCTGGACGCCTGGCCGATGTTCGACATCCGGGTCACCTGGATCGAAGGCACCCGGGCCCGCGTCCATGCAGGCGTCGACCTGCTGATCGCCGATGTGGCCAGCATCCGGCTGTTCTTCCTTGAACTGGGCGATCTGTATGCCGACCCGGATGCCCAGCTGCCTCCACTGGAGGTGTCCTTCCGTGACTATGTGATCGCCGCTCAGAGCATCCGCGGCACCGAGGCGTACGAGAAGTCCAGGGCGTACTGGCTGCAGCGGACCGGGACGCTGCCGCCGAACCCGCGGCTGCCGCTGGTCGCCACCGGTCTGCCGGCCGGCCGCAAACCCCTCCGGGGGCGCCGTCACGCACGGCTGGACGCCAAGAGCTGGGCCCGCGTCAAGGAGCGGGCGGCGGCCCGGGGCCTGACCCCCTCCGCCGTACAGCTCGCCGCCTATGCGACCGTGCTCGGCACCTGGTGCCGGACGGGCCACTTCACCCTCAACGTCCCGCTGTTCAACCGGCATCCGCTGCACCCGGACATCGACCGGATCATCGGTGACTTCACCTCCGTGACCCTGCTGGAGGTCGACCTCCGCGCGGGCGGCGGCTTCAGCGCGCTGGCCGAACGCATCCAGCGGCAGCTGTGGCAGGACATGGACCACCGCTTCTTCAGCGGTGTGGAGGTCATCCGCGAGATCACCCGCGAGCGTGATGTGCCGGCCGCGGCCTTCTCCGCCGTCGTCTTCGCCAGCGCCCGTGAGCAGGGCCGCGACCAGGAGTTCAAGCAGGGTGAGGTGGGTGCGAACTGGCTCGGCGAGACCGTGTACGCGGTGTCGCAGACGCCGCAGGTGCTGCTTGACCACCAGGTGTACGAGGACCGCGGCACCCTGACCTACAAGTGGGACGCGGTGGAGGCGATGTTCCCGCCCACCGTCCTGGATGAGATGTTCAGCGCCTACGACCGGCTGCTGCACGCCCTCGCCGAAGACGAAGCCGAGGACGGGGACGGGGACGAGGGCGCCTGGGGCCCGGGCGGGGTGGATGTGCTGCCGGAGCCGCAGCGGCGGCTCATCGAAGCGGCCAACGACACCGCCGGTGAGATACCCGAGGGGCTGCTGTGCACCGCCGTCGCCGAGCAGGCGCTGGCCCACCCCTCCCGTACGGCCGTCATCGCCCCGGACCGCAGCATCGGCTACGGCGACCTCTACCGGCACGCCTGCCGGCTCGCCCGGCGCCTGCGCGGCCTCGGGGCGGAGCCGAACCGGCTCGTCGCGGTCGCCATCGGGAAGAGCGTGGAGCAGATCGTCGCGGTCCTCGCGGTGCACCTCTCGGGTGCCGCGTATCTGCCGGTCGACCCGGAGCTGCCGCCCGCCCGGCAGGACTGGCTGCTGGAGCACTCCGGGGCCGCCCTGGTGCTCACCCCGTCCCCGGGCCCCGACCGCCGCTGGCCCGCCGGGGTCACCGGGCTCCCTGTCGACCTGGAGTCGGCCGACGGGGACGACTCCCCGCTGGCCCCCGTGCAGCAGCCGGGCGACCTCGCCTATGTGCTGTACACCTCGGGGTCGACCGGCACCCCCAAGGGCGTCGCCGTGTCGCACCGGGCGGCGCTGAACACCATCGCCGACTTCACGGAGCGCTGCGCGCTGACCCCTGAGGACCGCGTTCTGGGCCTGTCCGCCCTCGGCTTCGACCTCTCGGTCGCCGATATCTTCGCCGTGCTGGGCAGCGGAGGCGCGCTGGTGCTCCCGGAACCGGAGGCGACCGCCGACCCCGCCCGCTGGCTGGAGCTCATGGCCGAGCACCGGATCACCCTGTGGAATTCGGTCCCCGCCCTGCTGCGGATGCTCGTCGAGCACCTGGGGAACCCGGCTGGCGGTGACGTGAGCGGCCGACCCGCCCACCCCGGTCTGGCGGCGCTCCGCGAGATCTGGCTCTCCGGCGACTGGATACCCGTCGACCTGCCGGGCCGTATCCGCGCCGCCGCGCCCGCCGCCCGGATCACCGCGGCGGGCGGGGCCACCGAGGCGGCGATCTGGTCCGTGGCCCATGAGGTCACCGCGGCCGACGCCGAGCGCGACTCGATCCCTTACGGCACGGCCATGCGCAACCAGACCATGGAGGTACTCAACGACCGGCTGGAGCCCTGCCCGGTGGGGGTCACCGGTGAGATATGCATCGGCGGCAGCGGACTGGCCGACGGCTACTGGCGGGACCCTGAGCGCACCGCGGAGTCCTTCATCACGCATCCCCGCACCGGGCGGCGGCTGTACCGCACCGGAGACCTCGGCCGGTGGCTGCCGGAGGGCGAGATCGAGATCATCGGCCGGGAGGACTTCCAGGTCAAGATACGCGGGCACCGTGTCGAACTCGGTGAGATCGAGGCCGCGTTGCTCCGCCAGGACGAGGTCCGTGCGGCCGCTGTCACCGTCATCGGCGGCGAACGCGAGGGCCGCCGCCTCGCCGCGGTAGTCGTACCGGACGCGCCGGAGGCCCGGGAAGCCGCCGCCGGGCACGAGGCGTACCGTGAAGCGCTCGGCGATGTCCTCACCGACCCCTTGGAGCGGCTGGCCTTCACGGCACGCCGTCCCGGGCTGCGTACCGACCTCGAAGGGACCGTCCACGCGTTGCCCGCCGCCGCACCGCGCACCGAGCCGGTGCCGCCGCGCGCCAGCCGCCGGACCTACGGGGACGGCCTGGTTCCCCTGGCCGCGCTCGCCCGGATGCTGGAGCCGTTGCGCGCGGACGAGACGGACACCGGCCCGAAGTACCGCTATGCCTCGGCCGGTGGTCTGTACCCCGTACAGACCTACCTCTATGCCGCCCCCGGCCGGATCGACGGGCTCGACGGCGGCACGTACTACTACGACCCGCGGCAGCACCGGCTGGTGGCGGTGGTGCCGGACGCCCAGCTCGACACCGCGGTCCACGCGCCGGACAACCACGGGATGTTCCGGAACTCCGCCTTCTCCGTCTTCTTCACCGCCCGGCGCGCTGCCGTCGAGCCGATGTACGGCAAGCGGGCGCGCGACTTCTGCCTGCTGGAAACGGGCCTGATGACGCAGCTGCTGGACGACGCCGCACCGGCGTACGGGATCGGGCTCTGCCAGGTGGGCGTCATCCACGCCACGGACGGGCTGCGCCGGGCCCTGGCCCTCGACGAGGACAGCGAAGTACTGCACGGCCTGCTCGGCGGCGCCCTCACCGCCGGCAGCGCCGACAGCGACCCTGCCCCGGAGCCCGTCCGGTTGCCCTTGGGCGAACTCCTCCGGGAGCGGCTGGCAGCGCTGCTTCCCGCTGCTCTGGTGCCGGCCACGTTCACCGAGGTGGAGCGGCTGCCGCTGACCCCCCGCGGCAAGCTGGACCGGGGCGCGCTGCGCAGTCTGGCCGAGGATGCGGCCAGAACCGGCGGCGGCGAGGGCGGCATCGGCGGCGACGGTGAGGCCAAGACCGGTACGGAGGCGAAGATCCTCGCGATCCTCCGTGCCGAACTGCGGCATGACAGCATTACCGTCCACGACCGCCTCCTCGACATCGGAGTGGACTCCGTGGTCATGGTCCGCCTCCACCGCGCCATTCAGACGGCGCTCGACCACCCGTTCCCGCTCGTGACGATGTTCGAGCAGCCAACGGTCCGGCACCTCGCCGATCACATCTCCGGAGCTGCCGGGGGTGCGGGGGCACAGCCCGCGCAGACCCCGGCCGACGCGGCATCCGGTGGGGTACGCGCGCAGACCCGGCGCGGCCGGGCGCGGCGGCGCCGGACATGACGGGCAAGACCG
This sequence comes from Streptomyces gobiensis, assembly GCF_021216675.1. Taxonomy (NCBI): domain Bacteria; kingdom Bacillati; phylum Actinomycetota; class Actinomycetes; order Kitasatosporales; family Streptomycetaceae; genus Streptomyces; species Streptomyces gobiensis. The sequence continues at coordinate 4,092,512 of NZ_CP086120.1, forward strand.
TGGCGCCCGGTAAGTCACTCCGGCTGTTCTGCCTGCCCTACGCGGGCGGCTCAGCGCGCCTGTTCCAGGACTGGCGGTACGCGCTCCCCGACTTTGTCGAGGTGTGCCCGGTCGAGCTGCCCGGCCGTGGCACCCGCTTCGGCGAGCTCCCGTACACCCGGCTGGAGCCGCTCGTCGACGATGTGCTGGACACTCTGGAAGAGCACCTCGATGAAGAAGGCCCCGGTCTGCCCTTCGCGCTGTTCGGCTACAGCTTTGGATCGGCCGTGGCGTTCGAGGCCGCCCGCCGCCTGGAGGCGGCCGGGCGGCGCCCCGCCTGCCTGGCGGTGGCGGCCTTCCGTTCCCCCGGGGCCTCGCCCCCGCGCGTGAAGGCCTCGTCCCTGCCCGACGCGGAGTTCCGCCGACTCCTGCGGGAGCTGGGCGGCACTCCGCGCGAGCTGCTGGAGAACGACGCGTTCATGGAGCTGATGCTCCCGGTCATCAAGGCCGACTTCTCGATCGCGGAGTCCTATGGGCACCGTTCCGGCCCGCCGCTGGACTGCCCCATCGTGGCCTTCGGCGGCGAGGAGGACCCGCTCATCGGCATGGCCGAGGTCAGGACATGGTCTCGGCACACGGCCGCGGGATTCTCGCTCCGCCCCATCCCGGGGGACCACTTCTTTATGCACAGCCACCGTGAGCTGCTGCTGAAAGAGCTGGCTACGGAACTCGCCACCCACCGCTGAGGGCTGGGCCCCTGGGCCCTGGGATAACCGGTGCCCATGCCTATGCACCGGCGCGTTCTGCGGGAATACTGCCGGGCCATGACGCTCACGGAACAATGCATTACCGAGGAACAGTTCGAGGAACTCCTCGCCGACGACTCCATAGCCATCGTCCACCGGACGCTGTGGCTGCTGCTGTGGGAGGGCGAGCTACGGGTGCTGGACCTGCTCTCCTGCGATGTCCGCGATGTTCACTTCGAGGAGAGAAGGGTGAGCCGGGCATCCGGGAAGGCGGTGTCGGAGGGGGTGGACTTCAGCGAGCGGGCCGCCGCGCTCCTGGCGGAGCTGACCCGGGGACGGGACAGCGGGCCCCTGTTCGCCGTGGGGGAGCGGGCGCTGAGCTGGGAGGCGGTGGTGCGGACGGCCGGTGAGCACGGGCACGCCATCCATGCGTTCCGGGCGGGCGGGAAGCTCCACCGGACCGACTCGGAGTAGCTCTCTGCGATATCAAAGGGTGCGATACAGAAGGTTATGCGAGCGATTCGGGGTAAGCCGGATATAGGGAGACAGATACGAGCCAATTGAAGGAGGCGGCCGAAATGACCGCGCCGACGTCTGGCATTGAAGAGCATCCTGACCTGGTGACCCTGCGCGCCCGCTATGCGAGGGCAGCCGCAACGCCCACCGCTCAGGGGCTGGAAGTTCTGACCCTGCTCACCGGCGTCTACCTGGCGGCTTCACCGTGGATCGTGGGCTTCAACGCCTTCCCGACACTGGCCGTGAACAATCTGATCACCGGTATCACTCTCGCGGTGCTCGGCTTCGGCTTTGGTGCGGCCTACGAACGCACCTACGGCATGAGTGGGGCGGCAGGCCTCATTGGTGTCTGGACGATCATCGCCCCGTGGGTTGTCGCAGGCAATGTGGCCACCACGGCCACGATCATCAACAACGTGATCCTCGGTGGTCTCGTTGTCATCCTCGCGACGGCGACCGGTGCGCTCGGCAAGGCGAGCAGCAGTCGTCGCAGGCAGGGCTGACGGCTGCTTCGTCAGTCTCCCGGGCCGACCCGCGTGACCGTGTCGGCCCGGCGTGCGGAGGCGCCCGCGTCGAGCCAACGGTGCAGCAGGGAAACCGCTTCCCCGCGCCGGACAGGGTTGGGTTCCTCTAACCCCGGCCCCTTTCCGGCTGTACCGATGTGAGGCTCCGCCGCGTGGCGGGGCTCCGCCCGGCTGCGGGTTGCCGTGGTGGGTGTCCCCGTATCCCGCCCCTTCCCGTAACCGGGGCTTTGCCCCGGGGCCCCGGGGTTGGCCGGGTGCGGGCCGGTGGCCAGGTGTTGTGCCCACCCGTTCCGCCCCAGCGGAACGACTGCCCACAACACGGGTGGGGTCTGGGGGCGGCAGCCCCCAGTTTCGGGAAGGGGCCGGGTTAGGGGAACTCCCACCGCCAGCGACGCCCAGCCACCCCCACCGTCGAGAGGTGCGAGGGCGCGCCGTCAAGAAGAGGGGCGTATACGGCCCGTATGACCGGCGTCATGGAAGCGAGGGGCAGAAACAGGCAAAACCCGGACGCAGCCGGTGGTGCACCCATACTCTTTAGTATGTGGCTGGTATGTCCGGCCGGGTCCTTGTCGTGGACGACAACAAGGTCATCCGGCAGTTGATCAGGGTCAACCTTGAGCTAGAGGGCTTCGAGGTCATGACCGCGGCCGATGGTGCCGAATGTCTGGACGTCGTTCACCACGTCCGGCCCGATGTCATCACACTCGATGTCGTCATGCCCCGGCTCGACGGCCTGCGTACCGCCGAGCGGCTGCGCGCCGATCCGCGGACCCGGCACATCCCGGTGGCGATCATCAGCGGCTGCACCAAGCTCGGCGTCGAGGAAGGCGTGGCCGCCTTCCTCGCGAAGCCCTTCGAACCAGTTGAGCTGGTCCGCATGGTGCGGCGGCTGCTCTATGGCGGCGGCCCCCGGAGCGACCACCCCGCGGCGCCATTGCCGTCCGTGACGGACGGTGCGGAGTCCGTGGTCAGACGTTCCTAGGGACGAAACCTGCTGGCTTTCCCCCGCCCCCTCTCCCATACGCTTGTTCCGTGACCCCCGCCCAGCTCTCGCGCACCGTCCTGCACACGCTGCGCCGTGCCGTCGAAGACGGGGAGCTGCCCGCGGCGGTCCGGACCCCCGAAAAGGTCACGCTCCGCAGGCCGCCGCACGGCGACGCCGACTACGCCTCCAACCTCGCCCTGCGGCTTGCCCCCGCCCTGGGCCGTCCCGCCCGCCAGATCGCGGAAATCCTGCGGATCAGGCTGGCCCAGCAGCCGGGTATCGCCCGGGTGGAGGTGGCTGGAGCCGGTTTCCTCAACATCACCGTGCGGGCGGCCGGGCGGACCGCGGTCGTACGCGAGGCCATAGCGGCCGGGCGGCGCGCACAGCCCGCCGCGCTGCCCGAAGACCCCGCCCGGGACGCCGCGCGCTGGGCGGCCGTCACCGGTCACCCCGTGACCTGCGAGCGGCGTGACAGCCAGCCGCTCTTCCGGGTCCAGTACGCCCACGCCCGCACCCGGGCACTCCTCACCAACGCCCGTGACCTGGGCTTCGGGCCGGAGCCCGGCTCCTACGAGACCCCGGCCGAGGCAGCGCTGATCGCCCTGCTGGCCGACTCCGGCCGGATCAGCGAACACGGCACCCCCGACCGCCTCGCCCGGCAGCTGGAAGCGGTCGCCGAGGCCTTCTGCGACGTTCACGACGTCCACCCCATCCTGCCCCGCGGTGACGAGAAACCCCGGGCCGCCCACCGTGCCCGCCTGGCCCTCGCCGAGGCCACCGGAGCGGTGCTGGCCGGCGGCCTGACCCAGCTCGGCATCAGCGCACCGAACCATCTCTGAGGGGATTCAGAGCACCATGAGCCGTTCCGCCCACCCCGCCGGGCCCCGTCACGCCGATGTGCTGCCCGAGGGGCATTACACAGCGCCGCCCGCCGATCTCAACGCCCTGGATCCACGCGTCTGGGCCCGTACGGTCGTACGCGACGACGACGGCGTCGTCAGCGTCGGCGGCCTGACCGTCAGAGAACTCGCCGAGGAGTTCGGCACCCCGGCCTACATCCTGGACGAGGACGACTTCCGTTCCCGGTGCCGGGCCTGGCGCGAGGCCTTCGGCGCGGACGCGGATGTGTTCTACGCCGGGAAGGCCTTCCTCTCCCTCGCCGTCGTCCGCTGGCTGCATGAGGAAGGCCTCAACCTGGATGTCTGCTCCGGCGGTGAGCTGGCCACCGCGCTGGCGGCCGGAATGCCCGCCGAGCGGATCGCCCTGCACGGCAACAACAAGAGCAATGAGGAGATCCAGCGGGCCGTGGAGGCCGGGATCGGCCGGATCGTCCTCGACTCCTTCCAGGAGATCGCCCGGGTCGCCCATATCGCCCAGCGACTGGGCAAGCGCCAGCCGGTACTGATCCGGGTCACGGTGGGCGTCGAGGCGCACACCCATGAGTTCATCGCCACCGCCCACGAGGACCAGAAGTTCGGCCTGCCGCTCGCGGGCGGGCAGGCCGCCGAGGCCGTACGCCGGGTGCTGCGGCACGAGTCGCTGGAGCTGACCGGCATCCACTCACACATCGGCTCCCAGATCTTCGACACCTCCGGCTTCGAGGTGGCCGCTCACCGGGTCGTCGGGCTGCTGCGGGAGATCCGCGATGAGCACGGTGCCGAGCTGCCGGAGATCGACCTCGGCGGTGGCCTGGGCATCGCGTACACCCCCGAGGACGACCCACGGGAGCCGCACGAGATCGCGAAGTCGCTCGGTGAGATCGTCACCCGTGAGTGTGAGTCCGCCGGCCTCTCGGTGCCCCGGCTCTCGGTGGAACCGGGCCGGGCGATCGTTGGACCGACCGCCTTCACCCTCTACGAGGTCGGCACCGTCAAGCCGCTGGAGGGGCTGCGGACATACCTCAGCGTCGATGGCGGGATGTCCGACAACATCCGTACCGCGCTCTATGACGCGGAGTACACGGTCTCCCTGGTGTCCCGTGCCTCCGAGGCCGAACCGATGCTGAGCCGGGTGGTGGGCAAGCACTGCGAAAGCGGAGATATCGTCGTGCGTGACGCTTTCCTCCCCGCCGATACGGCTCCGGGTGACCTACTCGCGGTGCCCGCTACCGGCGCGTACTGCCGCTCGATGGCCAGCAACTACAACCACGCGCTGCGCCCGCCCGTCGTCGCGGTCAAGGACGGCGTGGCCCGGGTGATCGTCCGCCGTGAGACGGAGGAGGATCTGCTGCGGCTGGATGTCGGGTAAGAGACAACTTCTGAGAAAGCCGTTTCACATACTGGACCGGGGAGGGAATCTCCGGGTCTGTACGTGAGACTTGGACTACCGAGAATGACGAAAAGTGAGGTCAGATGATGCGTACGCGTCCGCTGAAGGTGGCGCTGCTGGGCTGTGGGGTTGTCGGCTCAGAGGTGGCGCGCATCATGACGACGCACGCGGATGACCTCGCTGCCCGGATCGGCGCCCCGGTCGAGCTGGCCGGGATCGCCGTCCGCCGCCCTGGCCGGGTCCGCGAGGGTGTGCCCGAGGAGCTGATCACCACCGACGCGACCGCCCTCGCCAAACGCGAGGACATCGACGTCGCGGTCGAGGTCATCGGCGGCATCGAGCCCGCCCGCACCCTCATCACCACCGCCTTCGAGCATGGCGCCAGTGTGGTCTCCGCCAACAAGGCACTGCTCGCCCAGGACGGCCCGGCCCTGCATGAGGCGGCCGACAAATACGGCGCGGATCTCTACTACGAGGCCGCCGTCGCCGGCGCGATCCCGCTGGTACGCCCGCTGCGCGAGTCGCTGGCGGGCGACAAGGTCAACCGTGTCCTGGGCATCGTCAACGGCACCACCAACTTCATCCTGGACCGGATGGAGTCCAGCGGCGCCGGATACTCCGAGGCGCTGGACGAGGCCACCGCCCTGGGCTACGCCGAGGCCGACCCGACCGCCGATGTCGAAGGCTTCGACGCCGCCGCCAAGGCCGCCATCCTCGCCGGGATCGCCTTCCACACCCGAGTCGGTCTGGACGAGGTGCACCGCGAGGGCCTCACCGAGGTCACCGCCGCCGATATCGCCTCCGCCAAGCGCATGGGCTGCACGGTCAAGCTGCTCGCCATCTGCGAGCGGGCCGCCGACGGCAAGTCCGTCACCGCCCGCGTCCACCCGGCGATGATCCCGCTGTCCCACCCGCTCGCCTCCGTGCACGAGGCGTACAACGCGGTCTTCGTCGAGGCCGAGGCAGCCGGCCAGCTGATGTTCTACGGCCCCGGAGCGGGCGGTTCGCCCACCGCTTCGGCCGTCCTCGGCGATCTGGTGTCCGCCTGCCGCAACAAGATCAGCGGAGCCAGGGGACCGGGCGAGTCGGCCTACACCCAGCTGCCGGTGAGCCCCATGGGCGAGGTCGTCACCCGCTACCACATCAGCCTGGACGTCGCCGACAAGCCCGGTGTGCTGGCCCAGTGCGCCATGGTCTTCGCCGAGCACGGGGTCTCCATCGACACCGTCCGGCAGCAGGGCAAGGACGGAGAGGCCTCGCTGGTCGTCGTCACCCACCGCGCTCCCGACGCCGCGCTCAGCGCGACCGTTGAAGCGCTGCGCAAACTGGACACCGTACGCGGCGTCGCGAGCATCATGCGGGTCGAAGGGGAATGAGAGACATGTCCGCCACTATCAACGCCTACGCTGTCACTCATCAGTGGCGGGGCATCATCGAGGAGTACCGCGACCGGCTGCCGGTCAGCGAGACGACCCCGGTAGTGACCCTCCGTGAGGGTGGCACTCCGCTGGTGCCCGCCCAGGTGCTCTCCGAGCGCACCGGGTGCGAGGTGCACCTCAAGGTCGAGGGGGCCAACCCCACCGGTTCCTTCAAGGACCGGGGCATGACCATGGCCATCTCCAAGGCGAAGGAGAACGGCGCCCAGGCCGTCATCTGCGCCTCCACCGGCAATACGTCCGCCTCCGCCGCCGCCTACGCGGTACGCGCCGGAATGGTCTGCGCCGTGCTCGTTCCGCAGGGCAAGATCGCGCTGGGCAAGATGGGCCAGGCCCTGGTGCACGGCTCGAAGATCCTCCAGGTCGACGGCAACTTCGACGACTGTCTCACCCTCGCCCGCGGGCTGTCCGAGAACTACCCGGTGGCGCTGGTGAATTCGGTCAACCCGGCCCGTATCGAGGGCCAGAAGACCGCCGCCTTCGAGGTCGTCGACATGCTCGGTGACGCTCCCGACATCCACGTCCTGCCGGTCGGCAACGCCGGGAACATCACGGCCTATTGGCGGGGCTACCAGGAGTACGCCGCCGATGGCCCCGCCGCCCGTACGCCCCGGATGTGGGGATTCCAGGCCTCCGGCTCCGCGCCGATCGTCCGCGGCGAGCCGGTGAAGGACCCGCACACCATCGCCACCGCGATCCGGATCGGCAACCCCGCGTCCTGGACGCAGGCCGAGCGGGCCCGGGACGAGTCCGGCGGCCTCATCGATGAGGTGACCGACCGTCAGATCCTCGCCGCCTACCGGCTGCTCTCGGCCCAGGAGGGCGTCTTCGTGGAGCCCGCCTCAGCCGCCTCCGTGGCCGGGCTGCTGAAGGCCGCCGAGGAGGGCAGGATCGACCCTGGGCAGCGCATTGTCTGTACGGTCACCGGCAATGGCCTCAAGGACCCCGACTGGGCCGTCGCGGGCGCACCGCAGCCGGTTACCGTGCCGGTTGACGCCGCTGCCGCGGCCGCGCGGCTCGGTCTCGCGTGAACCACCTGCTACGGTCTTGTCAGCTTCGTCGTCTGGTTGTTGACTGCATGCGACTGTTGACTGCACAGGCCACATAGGAGCACGGGCGGAGTACGACACGCATCGTGCGCCTCCTGTGCGCCCTATGTCGCCAGTGAACCTTCCTTCGATAGGCTGTTACTCATCCCCACCCGGTGCGCGCGCATGTGCCACGGGTCTAGGAGCCGGTCCGGCAGGTGCCGCGGTGTCCGGGGAGTTGCTCGCAAACCAACCAAGGAGAGTCATCGAGCGATGGCCGGTCCAGCGTTCCGCGCCGCCGCCGTCCGGGTGCGCGTCCCTGCCACCAGCGCCAATCTTGGCCCCGGCTTCGACGCCCTCGGCCTGGCGCTGGGGCTCTATGACGATGTGGTGGTCCGCGTCGCCGAGTCCGGGCTGCATATCGACATCGCGGGCGAGGGGGCCGACACCCTGCCCCGGAATGAGGACCATCTGCTCGTGCGCTCGCTGCGTACGGCCTTCGACCTGCTCGGCGGCCAGCCTCGTGGTCTGGAGGTCGTCTGCGCCAACCGCATCCCGCACGGCCGCGGCCTGGGCTCCTCCTCGGCCGCGATCTGCGCGGGCATAGTCGCCGCCCGCGCGGTGACCACCGGTGGCGCGGAGAAGCTGGACGACACGGCGCTGCTGGAGCTGGCCACCGAGATCGAGGGCCACCCGGACAATGTCGCCGCCTGTCTGCTCGGCGGATTCACCCTCGCCTGGACCGATGGCGGCGCCGCCCGGGCGATTAGAATGGAACCTGCGGATTCCATCGTTCCGGTGGTCTTCGTGCCCGCGAAGCCGGTACTGACCGAGACCGCCCGCGGACTGCTTCCACGTACGGTCCCGCATATCGACGCGGCCGCCAACGCGGGCCGGGCCGCGCTTCTCGTAGAGGCGCTGACCAGGCGTCCTGAGCTGCTGCTGCCCGCCACCGAGGACCGGCTGCACCAGGAGTACCGTGCTCCGGCGATGGCCGAGAGCGTTGAGCTTGTGAACCGACTGCGCGCCGATGGCGTCCCAGCAGTCATCTCCGGCGCGGGCCCCACGGTCCTCGCGCTGGTGGCACCACCTATGACCAGCGCGGCCGAGAAGGTCGCACAGGCCGCGGGAGAGGGGTGGGCCGCGAACCGGCTGGCCCTGGACTCCGCGGGAGCCAGTGTGCTGCCGCTCACCGGCGCCAGCACCGGGCAGTGACGCGATTGCCGGTAATGGAGAGGGGGAATGTTTGTTGGATCCGGTAGTGTTAACCTCAAGTCTGCACTCGCAGCCGCATTGGTGCGGTGCACAGTGTCCCCATCCGGGACCACCCCCTCTTCCGGGAGCTTCCCACACTGTCTGAGCAGCCTGCCGAGCAGTGTCGACCACGCTCCGGAACCGGCGCGACCGACGTACGTCATCCTCTCGCGCCACTCAATGAACTGATTCCTCCGCCGTACGCACAGGCGGGACCACCGCCCCGGCACGGTCACCGAAACAAGGACCGCAGCCGGACAGCACAACCGGTCGCCGAGCCAGACAGGCCGACGTCCGCTCCAGGGAAGGACCCTTCGTGAGCGACACCACCGATCTGATGGGCGTGAACGCCGACGCGCCTGCTAAGGACGCTTCTGCCGCGCCTGCCTCTGGTGCTGCCTCCGGCACCGCCGGACGGCGGCGCCGTTCCGGCACCGGCCTTGACGGCATGGTCCTGGCGGAGCTGCAGCAGGTCGCTTCCAGCCTCGGAATCAAGGGCACCGCGCGGATGCGGAAGAGCCAGCTGATCGAGGTCATCAAGGAGAAGCAGGCCGGGGGCTCCGGCGGTACGGACACCGCCAAGCCTGCCGACGCCGAGACCAAGCCGAAGCGCCGGGCCACCTCACGGGCCCGTACGGGTGACGTGACCGCGGATGCCGCGACCGGCGAGAAGCCGGCCGCCCAGCAGCAGATCGACATCCCCGGCCAGCCCGCCAGCGATGAGGCCCCCGCGACCGGCCGTCGCGCCAAGGCCGCCGACAAGAGCGCCGCCGCTGAGAGCAAGGCCGAAGGCAGGGCCGACCGCAAGGCAGACGCCTCGGCGGCCGTCAAGACCGACGCCAAGACCGAGGCCAAGAGCGAGGTCAAGTCCGAGACCGGCACCGCCGACACCAAGGCGGAGGCCGCCGAGGGCAGGACCGACGCCGCCAAGGGCGAGGGCAAGCAGCAGGACCGCCAGCCCAAGCGTGACCGCCAGCGTGACCGCCGCAAGGGCGGCGACGGTGGCGGCGGCGGTGGCGGCCAGGGCCCGCAGGGCGGCCAGGGCGGCGGCCAGCGCCAGAGCCGTGACGAAGACGACTTCGAGGGGGGCCGCCGGGGCCGTCGCGGCCGCTACCGGGACCGCCGGGGCCGTCGTGGCCGCGAGGACTTCAACGAGCCGCAGGTCTCCGAGGACGATGTCCTGATCCCCGTCGCGGGCATTCTGGACATCCTCGACAACTACGCCTTCGTCCGGACCTCCGGCTACCTGCCGGGCCCGAACGACGTCTATGTCTCCCTCGCCCAGGTCCGTAAGAACGGCCTGCGCAAGGGTGACCACGTCACCGGCGCGGTCCGCCAGCCGCGTGAAGGCGAGCGGCGCGAGAAGTTCAACGCCCTGGTCCGGCTCGACTCGGTGAACGGCATGACGCCCGAAACCGGCCGCGCCCGCCCGGACTTCTCCAAGCTCACCCCCCTGTACCCGCAGGACCGGCTGCGGCTGGAGAGCGACCCGGGCGCGCTGACGACCCGGATCATCGATCTGGTCGCGCCCATCGGCAAGGGCCAGCGAGGACTGATCGTGTCGCCGCCGAAGGCCGGCAAGACCATGATCATGCAGGCGGTGGCCAACGCCATCACCCACAACAACCCCGAGTGCCACCTGATGGTCGTCCTCGTCGACGAGCGGCCCGAAGAGGTCACCGACATGCAGCGGTCGGTCAAGGGCGAGGTCATCTCCTCGACCTTCGACCGCCCCGCCGAGGACCACACCACCGTCGCCGAGCTGGCCATCGAGCGCGCCAAGCGCCTGGTCGAGCTGGGCCACGATGTGGTCGTCCTGCTGGACTCCATCACCCGCCTGGGCCGCGCCTACAACCTCGCGGCTCCCGCCTCCGGCCGGATCCTCTCCGGCGGTGTCGACTCGACCGCGCTCTACCCACCGAAGAGGTTCTTCGGCGCCGCGCGGAACATCGAGGACGGCGGCTCGCTGACCATCCTGGCCACCGCGCTGGTGGAGACCGGCTCGCGGATGGACGAGGTGATCTTCGAGGAGTTCAAGGGCACCGGCAACATGGAGCTCAAGCTCGACCGGAAGCTCTCCGACAAGCGGATCTTCCCGGCGGTGGACGTGGACGCGTCCGGCACCCGTAAGGAAGAGATCCTGATGGGCAGCGATGAGCTGGCCATCGTCTGGAAGCTCCGTCGGGTACTGCACGCGCTGGACCAGCAGCAGGCGATTGAGCTGCTGCTGGACAAGATGAGGCAGACCAAGTCAAACGGCGAGTTCCTCATGCAGATCCAGAAGACCACCCCGACCCCGGGCAACGGCGGCGACTAGTCTTTAACGCCGCTCTCGCACTGGTCGGCGCCTGGGGCGCCTCTCAGGCTTCGAGCCGCTGCGCCGGACTCCGTCCGGCGGTGGTGGCTGAGCCCCGTCGGAGCTCACACGGGCGCGTACCCCTAGGGGTACGCGCCCGTCGGCGTTGTCCCCAGCCCCGCCCCTTCCCGTAACTGGGGGCTGCCGCCCCCAGACCCCCACCCCGTGTTGTGGGCACTCGCAGCCCCGCGAGGGGCTGTGGGTGGGCACAACCCCGGGCCACCGGCCCGCACCGGCCAACCCCCGGGGCCCCGGGGCGAAGCCCCGGTTTCCGGGAAGGGGTGGGTATTGGGGAAAGCCCACCCCAGACGGGCAGCAGCACCCCCCTGCGCGGCGGAGCCGCATATCGGTGCAGCCGTGAGGGCGGGGGCGCCCGGGCGTGGGGCAGCGCCCCCGCCGCAGAGCCGCACCGTCAAACCCCGGGGGCCCGGGGCGAAGCCCCGCCACGCGGCGGAGCCGCATATCGGTACAGCCGGGAAGGGGCGGGTATAGGGGAAACCCCACCCGGGCGCCCCGGCGGTGAGAGCTTGGCCACACGGGGCTGCCGGACCGCACCCCGCGGACGCGACCGCTCCGGAGCGCGTCGTCGCAGGCAGAAGGGGGCAAGACGCCCCCGTACGCCGCCTAACCGACTCTTGATCGTTTATCGGGACCTCATAACCGTTTGTGCAACCCTTCGGCGGAACTCGACGTCTAACGGACGTATTGCCGGAGAGCAGGACTGAGCCACGAGGTACACAGATGGCGGACGAGAGCACCAGCGATCGGGCGGCCAGGAGCCGCTCCGGTGTCATACGCGCCACCGGACGCCGCCGTAAGCGCCGAACCGCACGGCAGCGGGCGCTGCGCATCACCGCCTGGACAGTGGCGGGCGGGCTCCTCGTCGGCGGCGCCGGTCTCGGATACGTCTACGTCAAGCTCAACGGCAATATCTCCGGCGTTGACATCAACGCCGCCCTCGGCCCCGACCGGCCGGAGGACATACCCAACGGCTCCCTGGACATCCTCGTCCTCGGCTCCGACTCCCGCAGCGGCGACAACGCCAAATACGGCCAGGACGAGGGCGGCGCCCGCTCCGACACCGCGATGATCGTCCACATCTACGAGGACCACAAAAGTGCCAGCGTCGTCTCCATACCCCGCGACACCCTCGTCGACCGCCCGGCGTGCGAGGCGAGCGAGGCGAGAGAGGCGAGAGAGGCGAGAGAGGGCGGCAGCGTGCCGCCCGCCCGGCGGGCCATGTTCAATGAGTCGTACCAGCTCGGCGGCCCGGCCTGCGCCGTCAAGACCGTCGAGTCGATGACCGGCATCCGGATGGATCACTACATGGAAGTCGACTTCACCGGCTTCGAGGAGCTCATCGACACCCTCGGTGGCGTGGAGATCACCACCACCAAGGCGATCCACGACAAGAGCAGTCACCTCAATCTGGACCCGGGCACCCACACCCTGGGCGGTGAGCAGGCGCTCGGCCTGGTCCGCACCCGCAAGGGCGTCGGCGACGGCAGTGACCTGGGCCGTATCCAGCTGCAGCAGGCCTTTGTGAAGGCCCTGATCGACCAGATCAAGAACGTCGGGGTGCTCAGCAACCCGAAGAAGCTTCTCGACCTCGCCGATACCGGCACCTCGGCGCTCACCACCGACTCCGACCTCGCCTCGGTCAACTCCCTGACCGGCCTGGCCAAGGTGCTGCGGGGCATCGGCTCCGACGACATCAACATGGTGACCCTGCCGGTGGCCTACGACCAGAACGACCCCAACCGGGTGGTGCCGCTCCCGGCGCAGTCCCGCCAGGTCTGGCAGGCGCTCAGGGCGGACCAGCCGATACCGGAGTCCGCTACCAAGGACTCGGCCGGCGAGGAGACCGACGCCCACGGCCTCGTACGCTGACCGGAACATCACTGGTCAGGGGCCTTCGGGGCGCACCCCGGAGAAGCAACCACCCACGGACATCAGCCACCGACCCCCCGGCCCACCCCGGAATAGGGCTCCCCCGTTTTGGGAGGTACGGCCAGTAGTGGCAAACTGGTACGTCGGCCCCGGTTCACGCACGGCAATCCCGCCCAGCGACCCGGCGCCCTCCCGAACCTAGGAGACACCTTGAAGCGCGATATTCACCCGGAGTACGTCGAGACCCAGGTCAGCTGCACCTGTGGCGCCTCGTTCACCACCCGTAGCACCGTTTCCGAGGGCGCTATCCGCGCCGACGTGTGCTCTGAGTGCCACCCGTTCTACACCGGCAAGCAGAAGATTCTCGACACCGGTGGCCGCGTGGCCCGCTTCGAGGCGCGTTTCGGCAAGAAGGCTGGGTCCAAGTAGCGACCCCACAGCGCCGGTTCCCGGTCGCCCCTCCGGGCGGCGCGGGACCGGCGCTTTGTCGTCCCAGGCCATGTCCCACCCGTCCCGCTTGGCCCAAGCCCCGCGCCCATCCCTTCTTCCAGTGAGGAACCCCCGATGTTCGAGGCGGTCGAGGAACTGATCGGCGAGCACGCCGACCTCGAGAAACAGCTCGCCGACCCCGCGGTCCACGCGGACCAGTCGCATGCGCGCAAGCTCAACAAGCGCTACGCCGAGCTGACCCCGATCCTCGCGGCCTACCGCGCCTGGAAGCGATGCGGTGACGACGTCGCCACGGCCCGTGAGCTCGCCGTGGACGACCCCGACTTCATTCCGGAGGTCAAGGAGCTTGAGGCACAGCAGGAGGAGCTGACCGAGAGGCTGCGGCTGCTGCTCGTCCCGCGTGACCCCAGCGACGACAAGGACGTGATCCTTGAGATCAAGGCCGGTGAGGGCGGCGACGAGTCCGCGCTCTTCGCCGGTGATCTGCTGCGGATGTATCTGCGCTACGCCGAGCGCCAGGGCTGGAAGACCGAGCTCATCGAGGCCACCGAGTCCGACCTCGGCGGCTACAAGGACGTCCAGGTCGCGGTGAAGACCAAGGGCCAGCGCGAGCCCGGGCAGGGCGTATGGGCCCGGCTCAAGTACGAGGGTGGCGTTCACCGCGTCCAGCGGGTCCCCGCCACCGAGTCCCAGGGCCGTATTCACACCTCCGCCGCCGGAGTCCTCGTCCTCCCCGAGGCGGAGGATGTCGATGTGGAGATCAACCCGAACGACCTCCGTATCGATGTCTACCGTTCCTCCGGTCCCGGCGGCCAGTCGGTGAACACCACTGACTCCGCGGTCCGTATTACCCACGAGCCCACCGGCATCGTGGTCTCCTGCCAGAACGAGAAGAGCCAGCTTCAGAACAAGGAACAGGCCCTGCGCATCCTGCGTGCCCGGCTGCTCGCCGCCGCGCAGGAGGAGGCCGAGAGGGAGGCGTCCGACGCCCGCCGCAGCCAGGTCCGTACGGTCGACCGTTCCGAGCGCGTACGCACCTACAACTTCCCGGAGAACCGGATCTCGGATCACCGGGTGGGCTTCAAGGCGTACAACTTGGACCAGGTGCTCGACGGCGAACTCGACCCGGTGATCCAGGCGTGCGTCGACGCCGACTCCGCTGCCAAGCTGGCTGCGGCCCAGTAAACGCTCGTACGGGACGGGTGGGAAGAAGACCATGCAGCAATCTCCCGGGGGGCGACCCCCGTACCCCCGAGGACTTCTTCTGGCCGAGGTGGCACAGGCCACCCAGCGGCTGGCCGACGCCGGTGTGCCCTCCCCGCGTTTTGACGCGGAGGAGCTGGCGGCGTTCGTTCACGGCGTCAAACGCGGTGAGCTGCACCGCGTCGCCGACGCCGACTTCGATGCCCGGTACTGGGAAGCCATCGCCCGCCGGGAGGCGCGCGAGCCGCTGCAGCACATCACCGGCCGCGCCTTCTTCCGCTATCTCGAACTGCAGGTCGGCAAGGGCGTCTTCGTGCCACGCCCGGAGACCGAGTCCGTGGTCGGCTGGGCGATAGACGCCGTACGTGCCATGGATGTCGCCGAGCCGCTGATCGTCGATCTGTGCACCGGTTCCGGCGCCATCGCCCTCGCGCTCGCCCAGGAGGTGCCGCGCTCCCGGGTGCACGCTGTCGAGCTGGACGAGGGCGCCCTGCTCTGGGCCCGCAAGAACATCGAGGGCTCCCGCGTCACTCTGCATCCGGGTGACGCGCTGACCGCCCTCGCCGAACTGGACGGCCAGGTTGACCTGGTCATCTCCAATCCGCCCTATATTCCACTCACGGAATGGGAGTATGTCGCTCCGGAGGCCCGCGACCACGACCCACAGCTGGCGTTGTTCTCCGGGGAGGACGGACTCGACTTCATCCGCGGTCTTGAGCGCACCGCTCATCGGCTCCTGCGCCCCGGTGGGGTCGTTGTCGTTGAGCACGCCGACACCCAGGGCGGTCAAGTGCCGTGGGTGTTCGCGGAGGCCCGCGGCTGGGCCGACGCCGCGGATCATCCAGATCTGAACAACCGGCCCCGCTTTACTACAGCCCGCAGGGAGGTGCCGTAAGTGACTCCGCCGTTCCGCGCTTAGACACGGGGTGGCTTCCCCCCTCAGCCCGACGGCTGGGGCGAGGTCAAGCCCTGACCTCAATCCGAAGACAGATGGCCATCGTATGAGGACTGCGACACTTCCGCAGCCAGTTCAAGGAGGATTCCGATGGCACGGCGTTACGACTGCACCGAAGCGACCGACCGCAAGACCGGCCTGCGCGAGGCCGCCTCAGCCGTCCGCCGCGGTGAGCTCGTCGTACTGCCCACGGACACGGTCTACGGCATCGGCGCCGACGCCTTCAGCCCGGATGCGGTGGGCGATCTGCTGGAGGCCAAGGGCCGTGGCCGCGGTATGCCCTCACCGGTGCTGGTCGGCTCCCCGAACACCCTGCACGGCCTGGTCACCGGCTTCTCCGAGCTGGCCTGGGAGCTGGTGGACGCCTTCTGGCCGGGCGCGCTGACCCTGGTCGCCAAGCACCAGCCGTCCCTCACCTGGGACTTGGGCGAGACCCATGGCACCGTCGCGATCCGTATGCCGCTGCATCCGGTCGCGATCGAACTGCTCAGTGACGTCGGCCCGATGGCGGTGTCCTCCGCCAACCTCACCGGATACCCGGCCCCGCAGACCTGCGACGCCGCACAGGACATGCTCGGCGACACGGTCGCCGTCTACCTCGACGGCGGGCAGACGCCGGACACCGTGCCCTCCTCGATCGTCGATGTCACGGGCAAGGTACCGGTTCTGCTGCGGGCGGGCGCCATCAGCGCCGATGAGCTGCGCAGGGTCGTACCTGATCTGAAGGAGGCCAGTTGACCGCGCCCGAAGGGCGTGGCATACCGGCAGCCAGTACTGGGCGGGCCTTCCGTATCCTCCACGTCTCCACCGGCAACGTCTGCCGCTCGCCCATCACCGAGCGGCTGACCCGTCATGCCCTGACGGACCGGCTCGATGGCAGGCTCTCCGGCGGACTGATCGTCGAGAGCGCGGGCACCTGGGGACATGAGGGTGCCCCCATGGAGGAGCACGCCGCGACCGTCCTCACCGACTACGGGGCCGACCCTGCCGGGTTCCTCGGCCGGGAGCTGCTTGACGAGCACGTCATCCGCGCCGACCTGGTGCTGACCGCCACCCGGGACCACCGGGCGCAGGTGATCTCGATGGGGCACTCGGCGGGTCTGCGCACCTTCACGCTGAAGGAGTTCACCCGGCTCGTACGGGCCATAGACCCCGCGACACTGCCCCACCCGGAGGGGGCGGGCGGCGTGGCGGAGCGCGCCCGCGCACTGGTCCAGGCGGCGGCCGCGCTGCGCGGCTGGCTGCTGGCGCCCAGCGCCGAGGCGGATGAGGTTTACGACCCGTATGGCGCGCCCATCACGTACTTCCGTAGCGTCGGTGAGGAGATCCGCACCGCGCTCGACCCGGTGGTCACCGCGCTCACCGGGGTGCCGGCCCGGGCGTAGGCTGTGGGCCTGAACTGCTGAGAGACCTCTGGGGAGCCCGTGCGTGAGTATCTGCTGACGTTGTGCGTCACGGCTGCGGTCACTTATCTCCTGACCGGGCCGGTACGGAAGTTCGCCATCGCGGCGGGGGCGATGCCGGAGATCCGGGCGCGCGATGTGCACCGCGAACCTACGCCCCGGCTCGGCGGCATCGCGATGTTCGGCGGGCTCTGCGCGGGCCTCCTGGTCGCCTCCCAGCTGGCGAACATCGGTGGCGTATTCACGCTTTCCGATGAACCCCGGGCGCTGCTCGCCGGTGCCGGGATCATCTGGCTGCTCGGCGTCCTCGACGACAAGTGGGGCGTGGACGCGCTGGTCAAGCTCGGCGGCCAGATGATCGCCGCCGGTGTGATGGTGTGGCAGGGCCTCACCATTCTCTGGCTGCCGATCCCGACCGTCGGAATGGTCGCCCTGACCCCGCTGCAGGGCACGCTGCTGACCGTCGCGCTGGTCGTCGTCACCATCAACGCGGTGAATTTCGTGGACGGCCTGGACGGCCTCGCCTCCGGCATGGTCTGTATCGCCGCCGCGGCGTTCTTTATGTACGCCTACCGCATCTGGTACGGCTACGGAATTGAGGCCGCCTCGCCCGCGACGCTTTTCGCGGCCGTGCTGATGGGTATGTGCCTCGGTTTCCTGCCGCACAATATGCACCCGGCCCGTATCTTTATGGGCGACTCCGGTTCGATGCTCATCGGCTTGGTGCTCGCGGCCGGTGCGGTCTCCATTACCGGCCAGGTCGACCCGGACGCCCTGCGGCTGTTCGACGGCTCCGAAAAGGCCGCCGTGCATGCGATGGTGCCGGTCTACATTCCGCTGCTGCTGCCGCTGACGATTATCGCGGTCCCCATGGCCGACCTGGTGCTCGCCATTGTCCGCCGCACCTGGAACGGCCAGTCGCCGTTCGCCGCCGACCGTGGCCATCTCCACCACCGGCTGCTGGAGATCGGGCACTCGCACAGCCGGGCCGTCCTGATCATGTACTTCTGGTCAGCGCTGATCGCCTTCGGCGCGGTGGCCTTCTCCGTGCGCTCCTCCAGCCTGGTCATCGTCCTCGCCATCATGCTGCTGAGCGCCATCGGCCTGGTCATCCTGCTGCTGCCCCGTTTCACCCCCCGCGTCCCGACCTGGGCCCAGCGCATCGTCCCACCCCGCTACCGGCACAAGCCGGAGCTGGCGGAGACCTCCGAAGCGGAACAGGCCAGAAACGCAGCCGCCCGCGCCGCAGGCCTCAACGGCTCCACGGCGGCGGGGGAGCGGCACCGTTTCACCGCGCCTCGGAAGGCCGGCAGCCGCCGGTAGCGAATATGCGGGGAAAACTGTGCTCGCTTTCTGACCGGCTGCCTGACTGGAATAAGTTCCGGCTGTGCGTTTCTTGGCTGGGAATAGACGTGCGGGGCTAAGTAATGACCCTCTCGTCTAAAACAGGCTAAAAACCGACAAGTCGGTGTTCGCTTGGGCGGTCACCGACTTGTGTTGTGGGTCAGCTCACCGATGAGCTGCGTACCTCTCAGGTGTGACCGTCAGCACACCAAGTAGGTAAAGACCTCATCAAATAGTTTGTGATACCGTTCACGAGAACCGGCGAGGGAGTCGGCGGGCCGCAGTGCGACGGTCTCCCGCTCAGCGTGCTCACGCAGCCGGGATACGCTCACCGCTGACGAGTTGTCTCAACCCCGTACCTCCGCTGGAGCAGTATTCATGCAGTCGAACGACGCCCGGATCCTCCGTGGCGCCGCGATCCCCACCGCCTGCGTCGGCTTGGTCGGCGTACTTGTCGGTGCGGTGACGGCCGGTGCCTCGGGTGCGATTGGCGCCGCGATTGGCGCGGTGCTGGTCCTCGCTTTCTTCGGTGCCGGCCTCTATGGGCTGAGCCGAGTGGGGCAGCGCTGGCCCGAACTGTTCCTCGGAGCTGGCTTCCTGGTCTATACGACCCAGGTCATCGTGATGTTCATCCTGCTGCGGGTCTTCCGCGACGCCACGTTCATGGACGGGCGGGTGTTCGGCTTCACTATGGCCGCCGGTGTCTTCGTCTGGCTCGCTGGCCAGGCATGGACCCACACCCGGACCAAGACGTTCTATGTGGAGCCCGACACCGCCAAGACTCCGGTTGATTCGGAGTCCCGCGCATGAGTGTTGTTCGCGAATGCGCCGATGGTAGGGGCGATATAAAAGCCCCCTCGGTGGACTGCTATGGTCCGACGCCGAGAGTGTGGCGAGCAGTGGAACGTGCGCTGTGCGGGACAGCGTCGCGTGCTCCCCGTCTCCTTGTGGGCCGCCCTGCCGTTGAGCCGGTCGTCCTGTTCTCCCGCGATACCCAGTCCAGTGCCGCTCCGTGGCCGCGTGCCACGCCGACACATCGAGGTAGCCGTACCTATGCGTCATATCGAAGGAGCTCGCGGTGAGTAGTGACCAGTTGCTCGCCTTCGAGACCGACTGCCACCTCTTCCAGGGGTGCGGCTTCGACACTGTGACCCCGAGCGTGTGGTCGTTCATCTTCGACCCGATCTTCACCATCGGACCGGTCGAGTTCAACAAGCCGATGCTGCTGGCGATCATCGGCACGATCGCCATCCTGAGCTTCTTCTGGGCCGCGTTCTCCAAGCCGAAGGTTGTGCCGGGCAAGCTCCAGATGGTCGCCGAGGCCCTCTATGAGTTCGTACGCCGTGGCATCGCCCGAGAGGTGATCGGCAAGAAGGGCGAGCCGTTCGTCCCGCTGCTGGTCTCGCTCTTCTTCTTTATCTGGATGATGAACCTCTGGGCGATCATCCCGGTGGCGCAGTTCCCGGTGACCTCGGTCATCGCGTATCCGGTTGGTCTCGCCCTGGTCGTCTGGGTCACGTATATGACGGTGACCTTCCGGACGAACGGTTTCGTCGGCGGCATCCGGAATCTCTGTGTACCCGGTGGGCTGCCCAAGCCGATCTACGTCATCCTGACGCCGCTCGAGTTCGTCTCGAACGTCTTCGTCCGGCCCTTCACGCTCGCCGTGCGACTCTTCGCGAACATGTTCGCGGGTCACATCCTGATCCTTATCTTCACGATCGCGACCTGGTACATGCTCGGCACCGTGCTCGGCACGGTCTACGCCACGGGGTCGTTCCTCCTGACGGTGGTCATCACCGTCTTCGAGTTGTTCATCCAGGCTCTCCAGGCGTACGTCTTCACCGTGCTGACCGCCACCTACCTCTCCCAGGCGCTCGAAGAAGCGCACTGAGAGGCCCGTGAGACCACAGCCACCACCCCAGCTCCAACCCAACAGACGTCCGGTGGACCAACCCCCACCGGCCCACCAAGAGAAGGAACCACGGAATGTCTGCTCTCGAGACCCTCGCGGCTGTCAATGGCAACATCGGCACCGTTGGCTACGGCCTGGCCGCGATCGGCCCCGGTATCGGCATCGGCATCATCTTCGGTAACGGCGTGCAGGCCATCGCCCGCCAGCCCGAGGCCGCCGGCCTCATCCGCCAGAACATGCTGCTCGGCTTCGCGGTGATCGAGGCCCTGGCCCTGCTCGGTTTCGTCGTTCCGTTCATCCACGGCTGACCGGTCCGCACATAGCCGTATCCGACGGAAAGGTCCATCATGATGTTCCTCCTGGCAGCGGGAGAGCCGCAGAAGCCGCTCACCCCAGTTCTGCCCGAGATCGTCATCGGCCTGCTTGCCTTCGGCATCGTCTTCTTCGTCTTCTACAAGAAGCTCCTCCCGGCCATCAACAAGGCCCTGGACGAGCGTCACGAGAAGATCGAGGGAGGCATTGACCGGGCTGAGGCACTGCAGGCCGAGGCGCAGCAGACGCTCGATGAGTACCGCGAGCAGCTGAAGGACGCCCGCCACGAGGCCGCGCGTCTGCGTCAGGAGGCCAAGGAGCAGGGTGCCGCGCTCATCGCTGAGATGCGTGCGGAGGGTCAGCGGCAGCGTGAGGAGATCATTGCCGCCGGTCACACCCAGCTTGAGGCCGACCGTAAGCAGGCAGCGCTGTCGCTGCGCCAGGACGTGGGCAAGCTCGCCACCGACCTGGCCGGCAAGCTGGTCGGCGAGTCCCTTGAGGACCACGCCCGGCAGAGCCGCACCATCGACCGTTTCCTCGATGACCTCGAGGAGAAGGCCGAATCCTCTGGGGTCGCCCGATGAATGGAGCGAGCCGCGACGCACTGGCTGCCGCCCGGGAGCGACTCGACGCGCTGACGGACAACACGTCCGTCGACGCGGCGAAGCTCGCCGACGAGCTGGCCGCCGTTACCGCGCTGCTCGACCGCGAGGTGTCGCTGCGTCGGGTCCTGACCGACCCGGCGCAGTCCGGCGAGGCCAAGGCCGAGCTGATCGGACGCCTGCTGGGCAGCCAGGTGGGGGGCGAGACCGTGGATCTCGTCTCCGGCATGGTCCGCTCCCGCTGGTCGCGCTCGCGCGAGCTGGTGGACGCGATCGAGCAGCTGGCGGACATCGCCGACCTGATCGCCGCGGAGCGTGACGGAAGTCTCGATGATGTCGAGGACGAGCTGTTCCGGTTCGGCCGGATCGTTGCTTCTTCGGCTGAGCTGCGTGCCGTCCTCAGCGGCAAGGCCGTCGACGGCGCCTTCAAGACCGCCCAGAGCGACCTGCTGCACCGGCTGCTCGGGGGCCGCGCCAAGCCGACCACCGAGCGGCTTGTGGTCCGCCTCGTCGGTCACCCCCGAGGACGTAGCCTGGAAGGTGGGCTGGAGACCCTCTCCAAGCTCGCCGCGGAGCGGCGGGACCGGTCGGTCGCCGTCGTCACCTCCGCGGTGCCGCTCAGTGACGGGCAGAAGCGTCGCCTGGGCGACGTACTGACCCGGCTGTACGGGCGCCAGGTGCACCTGAACCTCGATGTGGACCCTGAGGTCCTCGGCGGGATCTCGGTGCGCATCGGTGACGAGGTCATCACCGGCACCATCGCCGACCGTCTCGAACAGATCGAGCGGCGGATGGCTGGCTGAGGCCGGTCACAACCAACTCAACAAGCAGAACTTAGCGGCCCGAGTTGGGCCGTAGTACAGACTTCGGGCCCAACAAGGAGAGCAGGGAACCCAGATGGCGGAGCTCACGATCCGGCCGGATGAGATCCGGGATGCGCTGGAGAACTTTGTCCAGTCGTATACGCCGGACGCGGCCTCGCGCGAAGAGGTCGGGACGGTCAGCGTTGCCGGCGACGGCATCGCGAAGGTCGAGGGGCTGCCCTCGGCCATGGCGAACGAACTGCTGAAGTTCGAGGACGGCACCCTCGGCCTCGCCCTCAACCTTGAGGAGCGCGAAGTCGGTGCGGTTGTCCTCGGCGAGTTCAGCGGCATCGAGGAGGGCCAGCCGGTGCGCCGCACTGGCGAGGTGCTCTCTGTCGCGGTCGGCGATGGCTACCTTGGCCGTGTTGTCGACCCGCTGGGCACCCCGATCGATGGCCTCGGTGAGATCGAGACCGACGACCGTCGCGCCCTTGAGCTGCAGGCACCCTCGGTCATGCAGCGCAAGTCGGTGCACGAGCCGATGGAGACGGGTTACAAGGCCGTCGACGCCATGACACCGATCGGCCGCGGCCAGCGTCAGCTGATCATCGGTGACCGGCAGACCGGCAAGACCGCGCTCGGCATTGACACGATCATCAACCAGCGCGACAACTGGCGCTCCGGCGACCCGAACAAGCAGGTCCGCTGCATCTACGTCGCCATCGGCCAGAAGGGCTCCACCATCGCGTCCGTGCGCGGTGCGCTGGAGGAGGCCGGCGCCATGGAGTACACGACGATCGTCGCCGCTCCGGCGTCCGACCCGGCGGGCTTCAAGTTCCTCGCCCCCTACACCGGCTCGGCCATCGGTCAGCACTGGATGTACCAGGGCAAGCACGTCCTGATCATCTTCGATGACCTCTCCAAGCAGGCCGACGCCTACCGCGCCGTCTCCCTGCTGCTGCGCCGCCCGCCGGGCCGTGAGGCCTACCCGGGTGACGTCTTCTACCTGCACTCCCGGCTCCTGGAGCGCTGCGCCAAGCTCAACGAGGACATGGGATCCGGCTCGATGACCGGTCTGCCGATCGTCGAGACCAAGGCCAACGACGTCTCGGCGTTCATCCCGACCAACGTCATCTCCATCACCGACGGCCAGTGCTTCCTGGAGTCCGACCTGTTCAACGCGGGCCAGCGCCCGGCGCTGAACGTCGGTATCTCGGTCTCCCGAGTCGGTGGCTCCGCGCAGCACAAGGCGATGAAGCAGGTCTCCGGGCGGCTCCGCGTCGACCTCGCCCAGTTCCGTGAGCTGGAGGCGTTCGCGGCCTTCGGCTCCGACCTGGACGCGGCCTCCAAGGCCTCGCTCGAGCGTGGTCAGCGGATGGTCGAGCTGCTGAAGCAGCCGCAGTACGCGCCGTACGCCACCGAGGACCAGGTCGTCTCCATCTGGGCCGGCACCACCGGCCTGATGGACGATGTGCCGGTCGCGGACATCCGCCGCTTCGAGCAGGAGCTCCTGGAGTTCCTCGGCCGTGAGCACAAGGACCTCATGACCAGCATCCGTGAGGGCGGCAAGATGTCCGACGACACCCTGCAGAAGCTGGGCGGCGCCGTCAACAGCTTCAAGCAGCAGTTCGAGACCGCGGACGGCAAGCTCCTGGGCGAGGGCTGAGCATGGGTGCCCAGCTCCGGGTCTACAAGCGGCGGATCAAATCCGTCACTGCGACCAAGAAGATTACGAAGGCGATGGAGATGATCGCCGCCTCGCGCATCGTCAAGGCGCAGCGCAAGGTGGCGGCCTCCACTCCGTACGCCGACGAGCTCACCGCCGCGGTCACCGCGGTGGCGTACGGGACGGACGTCAAGCACGCCCTGACCACCGAGGTGGAGAACCCCAAGCGGGCCGCGGTGCTGCTCATCACGAGCGACCGTGGTCTGGCCGGTGGGTACTCGAGCAACGCCATCAAGGCGGCTGAGCACCTGACCACCCAGCTCACGACCGACCGCAAGGACGTCGACACCTACATCGTGGGTCGTAAGGGCGTCGCGTACTACAACTTCCGTGAGCGCAAGATCGAGCAGTCCTGGACCGGTTTCACGGACAGCCCGACCTACGCGGATGCGAAGGCCGTGGCGACCCCGCTCATCGAGGCCATGCAGCGGGACACCGCTGAGGGCGGCGTCGACGAGCTGCACATCGTCTTCACCGAGTTTGTCTCGATGATGACGCAGAACCCGGTCGAGCGCCGGATGCTGCCGCTCACCTTCGAGAGGACGGCCGAGGAATCGGCCAAGGTCTTCGTGGGCGCCGAGCGTCTCCGGCCGCTGTACGACTTCGAGCCGTCGGCGGAGGAGGTCCTTGACGCCCTGCTGCCGAGGTACGTCGAGAGCCGGGTCTACAACGCCCTGCTGCAGGCCGCCGCCTCCGAGCACGCGGCCCGTCGCCGGGCGATGAAGTCGGCGACCGACAACGCGGAAGATCTCATCAAGTCGCTCACGCGGCTTGCCAACGCGGCCCGCCAGGCCGACATCACCCAGGAAATCAGCGAGATCGTCGGTGGCGCGAGCGCGCTGGCTGACGCGACCGCGGGGAGTGACCGATAACTATGACCACCACTGTTGAGACGGCCCCCGTGACTGGCGGGGCCACCGGCCGCGTCGCGCGGGTCATTGGTCCGGTCGTCGACGTGGAGTTCCCCGTCGACGCCATGCCGGAGATCTACAACGCGCTGACGGTCGACGTCGCCGACCCGTCCCAGGACGGCAAGACCAAGACCCTGACCCTTGAGGTCGCGCAGCACCTGGGCGAGGGCATCGTCCGCGCGATCTCCATGGAGCCCACCGACGGTCTGGTCCGCCAGGCCTCGGTGACCGACACCGGCGAGGGCATCACCGTCCCGGTCGGCGATGTCACCAAGGGCCGGGTGTTCAACACCCTGGGCCGGATCCTGAACGAGCCGGAGGCCGAGTCCGAGGTCACCGAGCGCTGGCCGATCCACCGCAAGGCCCCGGCCTTCGACCAGCTCGAGTCCAAGACCGAGATGTTCGAGACCGGCCTGAAGGTCGTCGACCTGCTGACCCCATATGTCAAGGGCGGCAAGATCGGCCTGTTCGGTGGTGCGGGCGTCGGCAAGACCGTCCTCATCCAGGAAATGATCATGCGTGTGGCCAAGCTGCACGAGGGCGTTTCCGTGTTCGCCGGTGTCGGCGAGCGCACCCGTGAGGGCAACGACCTGATTGAGGAAATGGCCGAGTCCGGCGTGCTGCCGCAGACCGCGCTGGTCTTCGGTCAGATGGACGAGCCCCCGGGCACCCGTCTGCGGGTCGCGCTGGCCGGTCTGACCATGGCGGAGTACTTCCGCGATGTGCAGAAGCAGGACGTGCTGTTCTTCATCGACAACATCTTCCGCTTCACCCAGGCCGGTTCCGAGGTCTCCACGCTGCTCGGCCGGATGCCCTCCGCGGTGGGCTACCAGCCGAACCTGGCCGACGAGATGGGCGTCCTCCAGGAGCGCATCACCTCGACCCGCGGTCACTCGATCACCTCGATGCAGGCGATCTACGTCCCCGCGGACGACCTGACCGACCCGGCACCGGCGACCACGTTCGCGCACCTCGACGCGACGACCGTGCTCTCCCGTCCGATCTCCGAGAAGGGCATCTACCCGGCGGTGGACCCGCTGGACTCGACGTCCCGGATTCTGGACCCGCGCTACATCTCGCAGGAGCACTACGACTGCGCCTCGCGCGTCAAGGGAATCCTGCAGAAGTACAAGGACCTCCAGGACATCATCGCCATTCTCGGTATCGACGAGCTCGGCGAGGAGGACAAGCTCACCGTCCACCGCGCCCGCCGTATCGAGCGCTTCCTGTCGCAGAACACCCACGCGGCGAAGCAGTTCACCGGCCTCGAAGGATCGGATGTTCCGCTGGACGAGTCCATCTCCGCGTTCAACGCGATCGCGAATGGTGACTTCGACCACTTCCCGGAGCAGGCGTTCTTCATGTGCGGTGGCCTGGATGACCTCAAGGCCAAGGCCAAGGAGCTCGGCGTCTCCTGACGCGACTCCCGGTGCGGGGCGGGTCCGCCCGCCTCGCACCGCACGCACCCTTTATCCTGTGAAAACCCCAGTTTGAGGAGCCACTGTGGCTGAGCTGCACGTCGAGTTGGTCGCCGCCGACCGCAAGGTCTGGTCGGGCGAGGCCAGCCTGGTCGTCGCGCGCACCTCGTCGGGTGAGATCGGTGTCATGCCCGGCCACCAGCCGCTGCTCGGTGTGCTGGCGTCCGGCCCGGTTACCATCCGTACAACCGGTGAAAGCGGCGAGGGCACGGTCATCGCCGCTGTGCACGGCGGCTTCATCTCATTCGCGGAGAACAAGCTTTCGCTGCTCGCGGAGATCGCCGAGCTGTCGTACGAGATCGATGCCGAGCGTGCTATGCGTGCGCTTGAGCAGGCCAAGGCGGACCAGGACGCCGCCGCCGAGCGGCGTGCCGATGTCCGGCTGCGGGCTGTGGCGGTCGCGCGCTGAACAGCCCGTACGTAGACGAAACTCAGCCGCGGATGGCCCCGGAGCGTTGCTCCGGGACGGTCCGCGGCTGAAGCCATCATTGGTGCGGTCCGCGCAGAGCGCGCGGCACGCAGGGAACAACGCGAGGAGGTCGGTGAAAGATGGTCCTCGCTCTGCTGCTGTGCGGACTGTTCCTTGTGCTGGTGCTGCTGGCGCTCTTTGTCTTCGGACTGCGTCGGCGGCTGATCCAGCGGCCTGGTGGGACCTTCGACTGCAGCCTGCGCTGGGCTGTGTCCGAGGCCGAGGCTGCTGACTCCAAGGGCAAGGGCTGGAGCTATGGGGTCGCCCGCTACAACGGTGACCGGATCGAGTGGTTCCGGGTCTTCTCCTACGCTCCCCGCCCACGGCGGATCCTGGAGCGGGAGGCGATCGAGGTGCTGAAGCGGCGTACGCCGTGCGGTGAGGAGGAGCTGGCGCTGCTGTCGGATGCGGTGGTGCTGGGTTGTCTGCACCGGGGGACCCGGGTGGAGCTCGCCATGAGCGAGGACGCGCTGACCGGTTTCCTCGCCTGGCTGGAGGCGGCCCCGCCCGGCCAGCGGGTCAACGTCGCGTAGGGGGCTTTCCCCTGACCCTCCCCTTCCCGAAACTGGGGCTCCGCCCCAGACCCCGGTCCTCAATCGCCGGACGGGCTCGAAAATCGAGCCCGTCCGGCGATTGAGGACACATTTCGGGAAGGTGGGGGCACCTCCCAGCGGTAGCTGGGGGAGGGTCAGGGGAACACAGCCCGGAGAGGCGGGGCGGACCGCCTCCCCGGGCGCGGGCTAGGAGAGCCCGTTGTGGATGGCGGTGATCAGCTCACCGTTCGCCGTGTCACCGCTGAACTCCCAGAAGAACGCACCGCCCAGCCCCTGCTGCTTGGCATAGCTCATCTTGCCGCCAATGGTGCCGGGAGTGTCATAGCTCCACCACTGACTGCCGCAGTGCGCATACGCCGTCCCGGCAACCGTGCCATTGGCCGGACAGCGGTTCTTGAGGACCTTGTAGTCCTCAATGCCCTGCTCATACGTGCCGGGAGCCGGACCGCTCGCGCTGCCGCCGGGGGCGCTCTGGCTGACGCCGGTCCAGCCACGCCCGTAGAAGCCGATGCCGAGCAGCAGTTTCTTCGCCGGGACGCCCTTGGCCTTGAGCTTCTGGATGGCAGCGTCGGAGTTGAAGCCATCCTGTGGAATGCCGTCGTACGACCGCAGCGGGGAGTGCGGGGCCGTTGGGCCCTGCGCCGCCCAAGCGCCGAAGAAGTCGTACGTCATCACGTTGTACCAGTCGGTGTACTGGGCCGCTCCGGCATAGTCCGCCGCGTCGATCTTGCCGCCGCTGGAAGCGTCGGCGGTGATGGCCGCGGTCACCAGCTGATTGCCGAACTCGGCGCGGAACGCCTGCATCATGTTCCGCATCACCGCCGGGCCGCTGCTGTCACAGCTCAGCCCGCAGGCGTTGGGATACTCCCAGTCCAGGTCGATCCCGTCGAAGACATCCGCCCAGCGCGAGTCATTGACCAGTTCATTGCAGGACTTGGCGAAGGCGGCAGGGTTCTTCATGGCGTCACCGAAGCCGCCGGACCAGGTCCAGCCGCCGAAGGACCACAGGATCTTGATGTGCGGGTACCTCTGCTTGAGCTTCTTGAGCTGGTTGAAGTTGCCGCGCAGCGGCTGGTCCCACGTATCGGCCTGGCCGTCGACGCTTTCGGCGGCGGTGTAGGCCTTGTCTATGGCCGCGTAGGAGTCGCCCATGGTGCACTTGCCGCCCTGGACATTGCCGAAGGCGTAGTTGATGTGGGTGAGTTTGTCCGCGGAGCCGCTGGTGACCAAATTCTTGACGTGGTAACCGCGGTCGTAGACACCCCACTCGACGAAGTAGCCGAGGTTGATGTGGTCACCACGGGGGCCACCCGGGTCACCGGGATCTCCTGGATCTCCCGGATCACCGGGGTCACCGGGGTCACCGGGGTCACCGGGGTCACCGGGGTCGCCGGGGTCACCCGGTTCTCCCGGGTCACCTGAGCCATCGCAGGGGGCGCCATTGAGCTTGCACCGGCTCGGTTCTCCGCCGCCCGAGCCGATGAAGCCGAAGCTGACGCTCGCACCGGGGGCGAGAGTGCCGTTCCAGCTCTTGTTCTTCGCGGTGAAGGTGCTGCCCGAGCTGGTGATGTCGGCGTCCCAGTGGGAGCTGACCGTGGTGCCCGTGGGGAAGGTCCACTCGACGGTCCAGCCGTTGAGGGTGGTGGTGCCGGTGTTCTTCACCGTCCACTTGCCCTCGAAGCCGGAGCCCCAGTCGGAGGACTTGGTGTACGTCGCTGTCGCGCTGGCGGCCTGGGCTGGGGAAGCCAGACCGACGAGTGCGGCAAGGGGGAGGGCCAGCGCGACGGCTGTCGCGACAACCCGGCGTCTGATGCGTCTTACGGTGCCTGATCTCAAGGGGTGCTCCTCGAGCCTGAGGTCCGGAAACCCGGAGAGGAATGGGGGACCTGCGCCGCCGTGCGAGCATGCGTGAGGCCACGCTCACCGCAGTTGCCCGGGAGCGTAAGGAGGTCCAGACCTTTGGTCAATAGGTCTGGACCAAATTGGTTTCAGTTCCCCGCAACGCCCCATTCACGGGCGTGTACCGCGGCCTGCGTCCGGCTTTTCAGGCCGAGTTTGCCCAGCACCCGGCTGACATGTGTCTTCACCGTGGCCTCCGCCATGGTGAGGGACGCCGCGATCTCCGCGTTGGAGAGCCCTTCGCCCAGGCAGCCAAGCACCTCCCGCTCCCGCGAGGTGAGCGAGGCCAGCTCCGGCGGCGCGCTCGCGGCAGCGGGATTCGCGGCTCCCGGGGCCGCGAACTCACGGATCAGCCGACGGGTCACCGCCGGAGCGATCAGACCCTCACCGCGCGCCACCGTCCGTACCGCCTCAACCAGCGACGCCGCGTCGGTGTCCTTGAGCAGAAAGCCCGCCGCACCGGCGCGCAGCGCTCCGAAGACATACTCATCCAGATCGAAGGTGGTCAGCACCAGCACATCCGCCAGCTCCTCCGTTACCACCGCGCGCGTGGCCGACACACCGTCAAGCCGTGGCATCTGGATGTCCATCAGTACCAGATCGGGCCGCAGTTCACGGGCCAGCCGGACCGCCTCCGCACCGTCCCCGGCCTCTCCGATGACCTCGATCCCCGGGGCGTTACGGAGAATGAGGACCAGCCCGGCCCGTACGGCCGACTGGTCCTCGGCGACCAGAACCCGGATCGCCATGTGCGCTGAGATCCTTCTTCCAGGGGGAGTACGGCCCGTACGAGCCAACTGCCGTCGTGCGGGCCGGCCTCGAACTCACCGCCCAGAAGCTCCACCCGCTCCCGCATCCCGATCAGCCCGGCGCCCGAGCCCGGCGCGCGCGGGCCTGGACGTACGCCGAGCGGGCTCATCACACGGACCGTCAGAGCATCCTCCCGGCACAGCCGCACGGTGACCTCCCCGGGTGCCGCGTGCTTCAGCGCGTTGGTGAGTGATTCCTGCACCACGCGGTAGGCCGTCAGCTCGATTGGCGCGGGCAGCGCGGAAGCACCGCCGACGTATGTCTCATCCCGCAGGACGAAGCTCAGCCCGCTGGCGACACCGCTCGTACGGACCTGCTCCACCAGCGAGCTCAACCCCGCGAGGGTCGGTGCGGCGCTGGGCTCGTCATCACCGCTCGTATCACGGAGGATGCCGATGAGGCGGCGCATCTCGGCCAGCCCCTGGACGCTGTTCTCCCGGATCACCGAGAGCGCGTCCCGGGCGGTCGCGCGGTCGTCCAGCGACTGGGCCGCCGTGGCGTGGATGGCGATCGCGGACAGATGGTTGGCCACCAGGTCATGCAACTCCCGGGCCATCCGGGCGCGCTCAGCGGTGACCGCCTGGGTGCGGTCCATCTCGGCGAGCAGCGCGGTCTGTTCGGCGCGCAGCCGCTCGGCGGCGGCGGCGTTGCGATGGTCCCGGATAATGATCGCGGTCCATGCGGGAGCGACCGTGATGAGCCCGCAAACGGCACCGAGCAGCAGTGCGTCCGGTTTACGGGAGGCGGCCAGCGTGCCGATGGTGACGGCCACCGTGAGGGCGACGCTCACCGGCAGCACGGCGCGGGACAGCCGGGGACCGCCGTAGAGCACGGCCGCGTAGACCACATCGGTGAACAGCACGATCGTCGCCAGCAGCGATCCCGTGAGCGTGTCCCCCACCAGCGCGGCCACGGCGATCCCCAGCGCCCAGGGCTGGCCGGTCCGCCGCCCCAGCACGGCCACGCACATCACCACGAGCGGAATGAGCACCAGCGCCCCGTGTTCCCGGCCCAGCACCGGATTGCTGTAGAGCCCGAGCACCCACAGCAGCAGCCCGCTGAGCAGCCCGGCGACGGCGATCAGCACATCGGCGCGATGGGGGCGGGGAAAGGGGCACCGCATGGCCCTATCTCAGCATGCCGACGGTAGAGTCGCGCCGACGAAGCGAAGCAACTCAGGGGGATATCCATGGTCTGGGTCGGCCTCATCGGCTTGGCGGTGGCGGTGGTGTGCGGATATCTGGCATGGGTCGCGAACACGCGTATCCGCTCGATGGAGAGCACTGAGACCCTGTCGGTGAGCGACCTCAGGGCGCTGCGCTCGGCGGCCGTGGAGGCTGCCGGTGAGGGGCAGTTCCGCTACCGCTGCGAGGTTGTCGGTGCCGCCCGGGAGCACAAGAACGGGGCGTTGAGCTCCGAGCTGGAGAAGGTCGACTGTGTGTGGCACAAGCACAAGGTCACTCACAAGTACGAGGAGATCACCCGGGACAGCAAGGGCAGGCGGCAGCGCAGGACTCGGAGCGAGGTGGTCTCCCAGCACTCCAGCCCCACCGCCTTCTTCGTCGAGGACGCCACCGGCAAGGTCGTGATACGCCCCGGCAAACACGACGTCATCGGGGCGGAGAAGGTGCTGGACCGCTTTGAGCAGCACCACGGCGACCGTGGCGGCCAGCTCAAGATCGGCCCGCTCACGCTGGGTTCCTCCCGCGGTGGCACGATCGGCTACAAGCACGAGGAGTGGGTGGTCCGTTCCGGCCGCCAGCTCTTCATCCATGGCGAGGCCAGCGACGCGGGCGGCGGCCTGTCCATCGGTGCCCCAGCCGAGGGCGGCGTCTTCATCATGTCCACCAAGCCCCAGGATGAACTGATCCGGGGCGAGAACAACAAACTCCTGGGCTTCGGCATCGGTGCGGGCGCAGCCGCCCTGACGGGCGTGGTCTTTCTGATCCTCAGCTTTCTCAGCTGAGCCCGGGCCCCCGGAGTACATCGAAAGTCGCAGCAGCGGTTCGTCATCGGCGACGACGAACCGCGGCGTATCGGCGGAGACGCTGGAGGGGAGTGAGAGGAGCTCCCCTTGATCATCGGCCTGATCATCGCCGCTGAGATCGGCTTCTGGGTGCTGCTGGCCGCCGGACTGAGCCTGCGCTATCTGGCGAAGATGCCGCGCCTTGGAGCAGCGGTGCTGCTCTGTGAGCCACTGCTGGAGGTGGTGCTGCTCATCGCCACCGCCATCGAGCTGAAGGGCGGCGCGGCACCGGGCTGGCGGCATGGCCTGGCCGCGGTGTACATCGGCTTTACGGTGACCCATGGCCACTACATGATCAAGTGGGCCGACGGTCACGTCGCCCACCGCCTCGCGGGAGGCCCCCCGCCGGTCAAGCCACCTCGCTACGGGATGGCGCGGGCCCTGCACGAGTGGAAGATGGCCGCCCGCGCGGTGGGCGCCGCGGCGATCGCCGCGGCGCTGCTTCAGGCCGCCGTCCGGTACGTCGGCGCCGCGGACCAGATCGTGCCGCTGCGCGACTGGCAGACGAAGATGGCCCTGGTCGCCGTGATCAGCGTGATCTGGGCGCTCACCTACACCCTGTGGCCCAAGAAGTCCCCCGCCAACGCATAGCGAGCGCGCCTGGCGTGCCCCCAACCCCGCCCCTCCCCGAAACCGGTGGCTGCCGCCCCGGGGCCCCCGAGTGTTGTGGGCACTCGGGCCGCCCGAGGGGCGATGGGGGTACCTCCCAGCCCGTTCAGGGCCTGGGGGAGGGTGGGCACAACACCGGCCACCGGCCCGCACCGGGCCCCCGGGGCGGAGCCCCGCCGCGCGGCGGAGCCGCATGTCGGTACAGCCGGGAAGGGGCGGGATTGGGGAACCCCCACCCCCGTGCCGGGGCGGAGCCCCGCCACGCGGCGGAGCCGTATATCGGTGCAGCTGGGAAGGGGCGGCATGGGGGAACCCCCACTCCCGCCGCCGGGGCGGAGCCGTATATGGGCGGGCATAGGGGAGGCCCACACCGCGCGGCGGAGCCGCGGGAGACGGGGCTCAGCGGTTCTCGCCGGGCACCCACAGGATGTCGCCGAGCTCCTTGTTCGCCGTGCGGGCCAGAATGAACAGCAGATCGGAGAGCCGATTGAGATAGGTCGCCGCCAGGGGATTCATCGTCTCGCCGTGCTCCTCCATGGCTCCCCACGTGGCGCGCTCAGCGCGCCGCACCACCGTGCAGGCCTGGTGCAGCAGCGCGGCGCCCGGCGTGCCCCCGGGCAGGATGAAGCTGCGCAGCTTCTCCAGGTGCTTGTTGAAGCGGTCACAGTCCGCTTCCAGCTTGTCGATGTAGCTCTGCTCAACCCGCAGCGGCGGATACTCCGGATTCTCCGCCACCGGGGTGGCGAGATCGGCACCGACATCGAAGAGGTCGTTCTGTACCCGGATCAGGACCGTCCTGACCTCCTCGGGGAGCTCGCCCAGCGCGAGGGCCACCCCGATGGCGGCGTTGGCCTCATTGGCGTCGGCGTACGCGGCGATCCGGGAGTCCGTCTTGCCGGTGCGGCTCATATCGCCCAGCGCGGTGGTGCCCTTGTCGCCGGTACGGGTGTAGATGCGCGTCAGATTGACCATGCTTCGAGCCTAATGCGCTCAACTGCGCAAGGCGGCCCACGGAATGGCGCCTTCCGGTGTGATGTCCATCAGGTGAGACGTGACGCGCATCTCTTCAGCGCCCACCGATCGCTCACGGGCGCTAAGGTCCGCCTGAGAGCGACCTACGCCCGCAGGGAGGAAGAGCACGTGGCCAAGAAGCTTGCCGTCATCGGGGCCGGACTCATGGGATCCGGTATCGCACAGGTCTCCGCCCAGGCTGGCTGGGACGTGGTGCTCCGGGATGTCACCGATGAGGCGCTGGCCCGTGGCAAGGGCGGGATCGAGGCCTCATATGCGAAGTTTGTCGCCAAGGACAAGCTGACGGCCGCGGACGCTGAGGCCGCACTCGCCCGTATTGTCACCACCACCGATCTGGAGGCCGCCGCCGACGCGGATGTCGTCGTTGAGGCGGTCTTCGAGAAGATCGAGGTCAAGCAGGAGATCTTCCGCACCCTCGACGGGATCGTGAAGGACGAGACCATCCTGGCCTCGAATACCTCCGCCATCCCGATCACCAAGATCGCGGCCGCCACCCAGCGCCCCGAGCAGGTCGTCGGCACCCACTTCTTCTCGCCGGTGCCGATGATGGCCCTCTGTGAGCTGGTGCGTGGCCTCAAGACCAGCGATGAAACCCTCGCTCGCGCACGGGAGTTCGCGGAGAGCGTGGGCAAAACCTGTATCGTCGTCAACCGCGATGTCGCCGGTTTTGTGACGACCCGTCTCATCACGGCGCTCGTCGTCGAGGCGGCGAAGCTGTACGAGTCCGGAGTGGCCACCGCTGAGGACATCGACATCGCCTGCAAGCTGGGCTTTGGCCACGCCATGGGCCCACTGGCCACCGCCGACCTCACCGGGATCGACATCCTGCTGAACGCCACAGACAACATCTACACCGAGTCCCAGGACGAGAAGTTCGCCGCCCCCGAGCTCATGCGCCGCATGGTGGACGCGGGCGACATTGGCCGCAAGAGCGGCGAGGGCTTCTACCAGCACTGACCCGCACCGACCCAGCACCAGTCCAGCGACGACATGGCTCACCCGTAGGGGTGAATTCCGTATCGGTTCGAGTACGGACGGCAACTTCACTGCCGGAGCGGCAGTCAGTTGTGGTGAGACATTCAGACACGAAGGTTCACGCGACGCACTTTCCGGGGAGCGCATATGCACATCAGGGGCGACCACGCCGAGATGGTCGTCGGGGGCCGCCTCGACGTCCGCAGCGCTGCGGACGCCCGCACTGTCCTGCACACCGCCGTCGACTCCGGACAGGGGGACCTCGTGCTGGATCTCGCGGGGCTGGACTCCTGGGATGCGACGGGCCTCGGTGTGATCATGGGTGCCCACCGGCGGGCGGGCCGGTGTGGGCGCCGGCTCGTCCTGCGGGACGTACCGCCGCAGATGCAGCGCCTGCTGGTGGCTACCCGGTTGCATCGCATCCTGGCCATCGAGGGCGGAATCCTCACAAAGCCATGACGATTCCGGCGGCCTTCCCCGGCCCCGGCTTTGGTGACACTGGACGAAGGTCTAGGGTTCGGTTCACTGTCACGAGGGGCGCATGGACTGCGCCGCCGACGGGCACCGGACCAGAAGCGAAGGCGAGCGTGCGGACAGCCCGGGAGAGCTGAGCACGCACCGCATCTGGGGGCTTTGAGCATGGACCCGAACAGCCAGGGACCGGAGAACCAGGACAGCAACGACGGCCGGCATAGTCAGGACAGCGGAGCGCTGGCCAGGACTGTGCAACTTGTCGCCGGTGACTTCCTGCTGACCGTCAACCCTGTCGACGGCAGCGAGATCGAGCCATATCCGCCGGGCGACGTACCCGATGTGCCACGGCGGCATGGGCCCGAAGGCCCAGACGGGATTCAGCGCGCCACCGGGCCGCTCACCCTGGTGGAGGAAGCGGCGGTCGATATGCCGCTGCTGGAGCGGGAAGAGGAACGCGAGCGGCTCGCCCGGCTGCTGGCGCGCGGCCGTTCCGTCCGCGTCACCGGACCCTCGGGATCGGGACGCACCGCCCTGCTGGACGCGGTAGCCGCCGACTGTGCCGGGCTGGCGCCGGACGGCGTGGTGCGGCTCAGCGGCTACCACCGCACCCCCACCGACCTGCTCCATGAGCTGTTCGCCGCGGTGCACCAGGCCACACTGCACCGTCCCGGCCGTGATCTGCTGCTGGACAGCCTGCGCGGAGTCGGCGCGGTCGTTGTGCTCGACGACATCGAGTTCGGCGGCGCGGCCCTCGATGAGCTGCTGCACGCCACCCCGGAGTGCGCCTTCCTGATCTCCGCCACCCCGGATGTCGCCGCCCCCTCGGCGGACTCGCACCTCGAAGAGGTCTTCCTCTCCGGCCTCAGCCGCACGGCCTGTCTTGAGCTGCTGGAGCACGGTGTGCGGCGGCCGCTGGGCAACGATGAGTCCGACTGGGCAGCCGATCTGTGGTTTGAGTCCGAAGGGCTCCCCCTGCGCTTCGTACAGGCCGGGGCGCTGCTGCGGCACCGGGACGCGCGGCGGGCCGAACCGGATGCGGCACCGCTGCCCGCACTGTCGGTCGCCGCTCTCAACGCTGAGGAGGTGGCCGCCGGGCTCTCCCCGCTGGCCCGTGGGGCGCTGCGGTTCGGTGTCGCGCTCGGTGGTGAACTGCCGCACCAGTCGCATCTGCCCACGCTCCTGGAGGAGTCGGGCGCGGACAGCGCGATGGCCGAGCTGACCGGCGCCGGGCTTGCCACCGCCGCCGGAGCGCACTACCGGCTGGCGGCCGGAGTGGCCAGGCAGCTGACCGCCGCGGGATACGGCGAGGACGCCACCGCTCTGGCACAGGCCGCCGCGCGGCACTACGCCTGGTGGGTCGGGCACCCCTCCATCACCCCGGAGCGGGTCGCCGTCGAGGCCGATACGGTTCTGGCCGCCGTCCAGGGCGCCCAGCGGGGCGGCCACCCGAGCGCCGCCGTACTGCTGGCGCATACGGCGGCTCCCGTCTTCGCGGCGGCACTGCGGTGGTCCGCCTGGGAGCGGGCGCTGCGCAGCGGCCAGGAGGCGGCGCGGCTCGCGGGTGAGGTGGCCGAAGAGGCATACTTCCACCATGAGTTGGGTGTGCTCGCGCTGTGCACGGGGAATCTGGAGCGGGCGCGGGCCGAGCTGGAAGCCTCCATAGGGCTGCGGGGTGTGCTGGCCGACCGCCGGGGCGCGGTGGCTGGGCGCCGGGCGCTGGCCCTCGTCGCGGACCTCTCCGGCCCGCAGGCCGGGGTAGGGCGCACCGCGGCGGAACCCCCCTCGCCCGAGTTGCCGGACTCCCGGAGCGAGGAGCCGGCGTCACCGCCCGGTGGGCTGACCCCGCCGTTGGGTGACGCGTACGAGGCGGACACCCTGATCTCCGGGGAGAGCGCGGGAATCGGCGACTACGGCACCGGCGGCGAACGCCGCGCCACCCGGCGGCTGATGATCACCGGGGCCCGGCGCAATGTGGTGGCCGCCAGCGCGGGTGCCCTCCTGGCAGCCGTGCTGGGCACGGTGGTCACGCTCGGCAACGCCTCCAACGGTGATGACGATCAACCGGACCGGGTGAAGCCGGACCGTTCTGCCTCGGAGCAGGACGGTGACGACGGCCTGACCGCGGACCGGCCGTCGCAGGACGCGACGAGAAGTCCGAAGCAGCCGAAGCCGAGCAGCGGCGCACCGGACGCCTCCCACCGGGCGGGCACCTCGGCCTCGGGCAGCGCGGGCAGCGGGACGCCGGGCGACAGCCACTCATCGCCCAGCCGGACGTCCGGCGGCGGCTCTTCCGGTGGTGGCTCCGCCACCGGCGGGACGTCTGATGGCGGTACGACGTCTGGTGGCAGCACATCGGGTGGTGGCACGTCCGGTGGCGGTTCGACCGGTGGTGGGACGTCCGGCGGCGGTTCTTCCGATGGCGGGCCCAGCGATTCACCGAGCGAGCCCGAGGAGTCGAGTGAGCCGAGCCCTCCTGAGGGTTCGGACGATCCGAGCGGCTCGGATGAACCTACCGAAGAACCGGGGGGTACGGATGGTCCATCGGCGGGTACTTCGGACACCGCGAGTGGGCCTGCGCCGACCGATTCGGCGGCGCCGGGCGGTGATTCTGCGGACGGCTCCTCAGAGCCGGCCAGTGGCTCGCCGACCGTCGCCTAGCGCGGCTGCCGCGCGGCGGGGCTCCGCCCCGGCTGCGGGGGTGCCGGGGTGGGATTTCCCCAATTCCCGCCCCTTCCCGGCTGTGCCGATATGCGGCTCCGCCGCGTGGCGGGCTCCGCCCCGGCTGCGGGGTGCTGTGGGTGGGGTTCCCCGTGTCCCGCCCCTTCCCGGAAACCGGGGCTTGCGCCCCGGGCCCCGGGGTGGCCGGTGCGGGCCGGTGGCCGGTGTTGTGCCCACCAGGCGTCGCGAGCCCCGCTGCGGGGTGGGCCGGAGCATCGTGGCTGGTGTGGGTGGGTGGTTGCGTAGCAGGGCGGGCCCACGCCCCTCGCGGGGCTGGGGGCACCTCCTGGGGGCACCTCCCTGGGGGCACCTCCCAGCGGTAGCTGGGGGAGGAGTCTGGGGGAGTTAGCTGGGGGGAGAGTGCCCACAACACGTGGGTTAGAAGAGGCGGAGTTTGTCGTCTTCGATGCCGCGTAGTGCGTCATAGTCGAGGGCGACGCAGTCGATGCCTCGGTCCGTGGCAAGGACACGGGCCTGCGGCTTGATCTCCTGAGCCGCGAACACGCCCTTGACGGGAGCCAGATGGGGATCGCGGTTCAGCAGCTCCAGATAGCGGGTGAGCTGTTCGACACCGTCGATCTCGCCGCGTCGCTTGATCTCGATCGCGATGGTCGTGCCCTCGGCGTCGCGGCCGAGGATGTCCACCGGGCCGATGGCAGTGGGGTATTCACGCCGAATCAGCGACCAGCCCTCACCAAGGGTCTCCATCCGGTCCGCGAGGAGCTCCTGAAGGTGCGCCTCCACCCCGTCTTTGATCAGTCCGGGGTCGACGCCGAGCTCGTGCGAGGAGTCGTGCAGGACCTCTTCCATGGTGATGATGAGCTTCTCGCCCGCCTTGTTCACCACGGTCCAGATGCTGTCTTCCCCCTCCTTGAGGGTGCACGGTGGGGACATCCAGTTGAGGGGTTTGTAGGCCCGGTCGTCAGCATGGACGGAAACGGAACCATCGGCCTTCACCAGGATGAGCCGAGGGGCCGAGGGGAGGTGGGCGGTGAGCCTGCCGGCGTAGTCCACGGAGCAGCGGGCGATGACGAGACGCATGGTCCGTCACGCTACTCGACATCCAGCTGTCGGCGCGATTCGCCCCTGCTTCTCCCCGTTCATTCGTGGCCGGTTGTGTGCGTGTTCGTATGGTGGGTGGCCGTCAAGGGCTCTACCGTTAGTAGCGGGGGCGTCGCCGACCGAGAGCGTGTGACGATACGGCGGGGCCTCCTGTCCCGTCCGTGAGACCCCGCTGACAGGGGTCGCGAGAGGAGAACCCCATGTCGCTCGACGTCTCACCGGCCCTCCTGGAACAGGCCGAGCGAGGCGAGGTGGACGAAGCGGAATTCGTCGACTGCGTCAAGAACTCCCTCCCCTACGCATGGGAGATGATCAGCTCTCTGGTGGCCCGGCTCAAGGTCGACGGTGGGGAATTCGCCGACAACCAGACACCGCCGCCGGACGAGCAGGCACGTGGCCAGTTGCTCCGTGCGATGGCGAGCGACGCCATCCGAGGAGCCCTGGAGCGGCACTTCGGGGTGCGGCTCGCCTTTCAGAACTGCCACCGGGTCGCGGTCTTTCCGCTGGATGCCTCTGTGGATGACCGGCTGAAACGCTTCACTTCCATCCGTGGTCAGCTGCTCAACCAGTCACCGCTCCTTCGCGACTGCTGAGCGGCAAGGCCCTTGCGCCTGAACCGGCGTTGCTCTCGCAGAGGTGGTTGCTCGCTGCTGGGGTTGCGCAATTGATGGGCTTAGCGAAGATCACCAAGTGCTGCCGTTCCCGGCTGGGTGCCGAGGAGCGGCAGCACTTCGCTGCCCAGCCGTTTGATGTTCAGCTCGGTGGCGGCCAGATCCCCGGAGCCCTCGACCAGCAGGGCGAATCGCTGGATGCCGGTCCGCTCGGCGGTGGCGGCGAGTCGCTCGGCGCACAGTTCAGGGGTTCCCACCGGGTGCAGACCGCACAGCAGCTCCGTGTACGCGGCCGGGTCGCGCATCGCGCGCTTTCGCCCGTCCACGGTCACATGGGCCGCCAGCCCCTGCCGTAGCCAGCCCGGCATCGCCTTGGTGAGGGTTTCGGCCGCCTCCGCCTGGTTGTCGGCGATCTGCACAACCCCGGCCGAGACATGCCCGGCGGCCTCGATGGTGTCGGTGTCGTGCCCCGCCGCCCGTGCCGCACGCCGCCACTGGGCGATCATCCCGGCCTTCTCCTCGTCGCCGCAGTGCATGCCCAGCAGCATGGGCAGCCCGCGCTCTGCGGCCAGCTGGACCGACCCGGAGCTGGTACAGGCGACCAGTACCGGGGGAGCGGTGGTCCCCTCCAGGGCCTCGGCAGGGCGCGGTACGACGGTGACCTCCCGGAAGCGGTAGCGCTCGCCGTCCGCGCCGACCCGGGTCTCGCGCAGCCAGCGCAGCAGGAGATCCAGCGACTCCGGGAAGCCCCGCTCATATGCCTCGACGCCACTGCCGAAGACTTCCAGATCCACCCAGGGGCCGCCCCGGCCGACGCCGAGCGTGAAGCGGCCGCCCGTGGTGAGATGCAGCAATGCGGTCTGCTCGCCGAGCGTGACCGGGTGTGCGGTCGGCAGTACGCTCACGGCGGTGCCCACACCGATACGCTGGGTACGTCCCAGCAGGAGCGCCGCCAGTGTCACCGCCGAGGGACAGGTGCCGTACGGTACAAAGTGGTGCTCTGCTAGCCATATCGCATCAAGTCCGGCCTCTTCGGCCAGTTCTGCTGAGCGCACCGCGCGGTGCAGTGCCTCCCCCTGACCCTGCCCCGGAAACTGGGCGCCCAGCACAAATGCCCCTACACGCATGGCCATTACCTCCTCATCGGCCGACGCGAACTCCCCCAGGCATTAACGCCTGACACGTGCCAAGGGCACGGCCCGGCGTGAAGTTCTTCTGATGATCAGCGAAAAGAGTGATGGAGCGACCAGGCGTCCGTTCCCCGGCGACCTGGTGCGTAGGCTTTGACGCAGAGCCCCGTCATCGGGCCGTACGGCCCCTGGACATCCCGAGGTGCCCCTGTGTCCCCGCGACGAAACCGCCCACGCGGCGGTGCGAAGCCAGACCGCCGCGATGACGGTGGGGAGCGCTATGGCCTGGAACGCACCGAGGACTGGCGGGGCGAGGAGTGGGTGGTGCGGCTCATCAGCGGCGGTGGTGCGGCCAAGCGCTACCGCTGCCCCGGGTGCGATCAGGAAATCCCGCCGGGTGTGCCCCATGTGGTGGCCTGGCAGCAGTACGGGAGCGTGGACGACCGGCGGCACTGGCACAAGGCGTGCTGGAACGCGCGGGACCGCCGGAGCGCCCGGCTCCAGCGGTCCCGTAACGGCCCCCGTTACTAACGTTGCTCAGGTGACTGACGCTGCCTGGGCCCTTATACGTCACGTGCCGTCAGCGCGGCCCATGCGCCGATCAGTGCCGCGGCTGTGACTCCGGCGATAATCCCCACCGGCGCCCAGCCCTGCGGTCCTGATTCCAGGAACGGCGTGCTGTAGAGCGTGGCGATGTTGTTGACCACGGAGTACTCAATCAGCGCTTGCTGGATGTCCTCCAGCGATTCTCCCTGCATGAACAGCGCCAGCAGCAGCGGCAGCAGCACCAGCCCCAGCATGGCGGTGATCGCTCCGGCGGAGTGCCGGAGCAGCGCGCCGAACGCGAGCGCCAGCAGACCGAGGAGGGCGACATACAGTCCCGTGCCGACCGTGGCGAGCGCCCACTCCTCACCGGTGGGCTCGGTGCCGCCCTTGTCGCTCAGCACGCTGCTGTGGGCCAGCGCGACCAGAGTTGTGGCGATGGTCGTCAGCACGAACGCGACCACGAAGAAGACCACGGCCTTGGCGATCAGCACCCGGCCCCGGCTTGGGCAGGCGGTCAGCGTGGTGCGGATCATGCCGGTGCCGTACTCCGAGGACATCACCAGTACGCCCAGCGTGATGATGCACAGATGCCCGAGCAGCAGCCCCGTGAACCCGGCGCCCAGCACCGGCATGCCGTCGAGGTCGTCGAGCGAGCCGAGCGGGATGGTCAGGAGCAGTCCGATGCCGATGACGAGCACCAGCATCACACCGAGCGTCCACATGGTGGAGCGCACCGAGCGGATCTTCGTCCACTCGGAGGCGAGCGCGTGCCCAAAGTGCGTCCGCTGGACGGGAATCGGCGACACATACCCGGCCTCCGGGGCGGCCTGCCGCTGCCCCCCGTACGGTCCGGGCGCGCCCTGCGGCTGCGCGGGCGCCGGGGCTCCGTAGCCGCCTGGGCTCCCCATGGGCTGCGCAGGAGCTGGCGCCGCCCCGTAAGCCCCCTGCTGCTGCCCGGCGTAC
This sequence comes from Streptomyces gobiensis, assembly GCF_021216675.1. NCBI lineage: Bacteria > Bacillati > Actinomycetota > Actinomycetes > Kitasatosporales > Streptomycetaceae > Streptomyces > Streptomyces gobiensis. The sequence goes on from NZ_CP086120.1 coordinate 4,134,474, forward strand.
GGCCCTGGCGCGGCCTGCGGCTGTATCGCGGCCCGCTCGCCGGGTCCGGCCTGCGGCGGCGCGGTGGGCCGGCTGGGCGGCGCGTAGGGGCTGACCGGCGGCTGCGGCGGCTGCGGCGGGGTCTGTGGGGTCTGTGGGTGCTGCGGCGTGGTCATCGGGTGGCCTCGCTGTCGGGCGTGGAGAGGTCGGTGGGGGCGGCGGCGGGCTGTGGCGGGGGCGGTGGCGCGCCCTGCCAGGCCTGCTGCGGTGGGTACGGGCCCGGCATCGGATGGCCGTTGCCCGCATAGGGGGCCGCGTGGGGCGCGTAGCCCATCGGCTGCTGGAACCCGCTGAGCTGGTCGGCCGTGGACCGGTAGTCGACCGCGCCCTGCGTCATCCGCATATACGCCTCTTCCAGCGAGGCATGGTGCGGCGAGAGTTCCCACAGCCGGACGTCCGACTCATGGGCGAGGTCACTGATCCGGGGCAGCGGCAGACCGGTGACGCGCAGGGCGCCGTCCGTCTCGGGCTGTACCTGGCCGCCCGCCTCCGCCAGCGCCGTCGCCAGCTTCTCCCGCTGCTCCGGTTCGCTGTCCGGCGTACGGACGCGGGCGAAGTCCGCGGAGTTGTGCGCGATGAAGTCCCGTACCGACATATCCGCGAGGAGCTGGCCACGGCCGATGACGATCAAATGCTCCGCGGTCTGCGCCATTTCGCTCATCAGATGGCTGGAGACAAAGACCGTCCGGCCCTCCGAGGCCAGCCGCTTCATCAGATTACGGACCCACAGGATGCCCTCGGGGTCAAGACCGTTCACCGGCTCATCGAAGAGCAGTACCTGCGGATCGCCCAGCAGCGCCGCCGCGATGCCCAGCCGCTGCCCCATGCCGAGCGAGAAGCCCTTGGAGCGCTTCTTCGCCACCTCCTGCAACCCGACGACGCCCAGGACCTCGTCGACCCGCCTGGCCGGGATACCGGAGAGCTGGGCGAGGCACAGCAGATGCTCGCGCGCGCTGCGGCCGCCGTGCACCGCCTTGGCGTCCAGCAGCGCACCCACCTGGCGCGGAGCATTGGGGAGTTTACGGAAGGGATAGCCGCCGACCGTGACATGCCCGGCACTTGGCTCGTCCAGTCCCAGAATCATCCGCATCGTGGTGGACTTCCCGGAGCCATTGGGCCCCAGAAAGCCGGTGACGGTGCCTGGCCGTACCTGGAAGGACAGGTTGTATACGGCTGTCTTGGCGCCATAGCGCTTCGTCAGGCCGACTGCCTCGATCATTTTCTCCGCCCCTGGGCTGGTCACATGCGGTTGCCCGCCGTTGCGTGCGTCGGGGCGCGCCGCCCCCCGTCCTAGGAGGGTATCGGGGCGTGTTCGGTTCCTGTCACGCGTCCCGGTGCTTCAGCGCCAGATAGCCGCCCAGCAGCGCCGCGATCACCCAGGCGGTCATGATGAACAGCCCGCCCCATGGCCCGTAGGGACGGTCCGTGCCGTCCGTGACCACCGACATGATCATAGATCCCGCCTGGTCGGGAAGGTAATTCGCGATCTTGCTGGTCGCCTCCACCGCCTCCAGGACGGAGGAGATCAGAAAGAAGAAGGGCATCAGGATGCCGAAGGCCAGCAAGGGGCTGCGCAGCATCCAGGTGACGCCCATCGCGAAGACCGCGATCAGCGTCATATAGAGCCCGCCGCCGATCACCGCACGCAGCACGCCCGGTTCGCCGAGCGACGTCCCGAAGTCACCCAGCATCGCCTGGCCGAGAAAGAAGGAGAGAAAACTGGTGACCATGCCGACCACGAACACCAGCGCCGTACAGACGGTTACCTTCGCGGCCATAAAGGCGCCGCGCTGCGGTACCGCCGCCAGCGAGGCGCGGATCATGCCGGTGCTGTACTCGCTGGACACCACCAGCACCCCGAAGGCGATCATGGCCAGCTGACCGAGCATCATCCCGGCGAAGCTGGTGAGGGTCGGGTCGAAGGTCAGCCGCTCCCGCGGTGACAGCTGCCCGAAGGTGTTCTTCACCAGCAGGCTGATCAGCATGCCAAGGCCGGCCGTCACCACCAGCGCGATGCCCAGGGTCCACAGCGTTGACCGGACGGTACGGACCTTGGTCCACTCCGACTGGAGAACCCGTGTCGTATGGGCCATGGCTCAGGACCCCTTCCGCCGCTGCCAGCTCTCGCCCCAGGCGGGGCCCTGCTGCGGCGGTGGAGCGGCACCGGGCTCCTCGGCCGTCGTATGCGCGTGGTATTCGACCGCTCCGGCCGTCAGCCGCATGAACGCCTCTTCCAGGGAGGCCTGCTGTGGGCTCAGCTCATGCAGCACCACCTGATGCTGGGCCGCCAGCCCGCCGATCCGGGCGGAGTCCGACCCCTCGACCTCCAGCGCACTGTCGGCGGTGGTCACCAGGGTCAGCCCCGCCGCCCCGAGCACATCACGCAGCCGCTCGGGCTCGGGGGTGCGTACCCGCACATAGGACCGGGAGTTGTTCCGGATGAAGTTCCGCATCGAGGTGTCGGCCAGCAGCTTGCCCTGGCCGATGACCACCAGATGGTCGGCGGTGAGCGCCATCTCGCTCATCAGATGGCTGGAGACAAAGATCGTACGGCCCTCGGCGGCCAGCTGCCGCATCAGATGACGGACCCAGTGGATGCCTTCCGGGTCAAGACCGTTCACCGGCTCGTCGAACAGCAGGATCCTGGGGTCGCCCAGCAGCGCCGCCGCGATGCCCAGCCGCTGCCCCATGCCGAGCGAGAAGCCCTTGGGCCGCTTCCTGGCGACCGCGCTCAGCCCGACGAGATCAAGCACTTCGGCGACCCGGGCACGGGGGATGCCATTGGACTGGGCGAGACAGAGCAGATGGTTGTAGGCGCTGCGGCCGCCGTGCACGGCCTTGGCCTCCAGCAGCGCGCCAATGGAGGTCAGCGGGTCCCGGAGCTGGTCGTAGTGTTTGCCGTCGATGCGGACGTCGCCCGCGGTCGGCCGGTCCAGGCCCAGCAGCAGCCGCATCGTGGTGGACTTGCCTGCCCCGTTGGGCCCCAGAAAGCCGGTGACGACGCCGGGCTGGACGGTGAAGGTGAGCCCGTCCACGGCGGTTTTCTCGCCGTAGCGCTTGGTCAGCCCGTCGAGCTCGATCATGAAACGACGCTAAACGGGGCAAGGGCCCCTCGCCACTCGGAGCGGGGGCCCTTGGACCATATGTCGTTATGCCCGTATGTGCTGGGCGCGCTGTTACCGGGACTGCTGGGCCGGGACCCCCTTGGGCAGGCCCTCTTCGCCCTCGGCGGGCTGACCGGCCGCGGCGACGGCCGCGCCGGTGAGCGTGGCCAGCATCTCGCGGACGTTGGTGAGCTGGGCGTTGATGCTGTCGCGGCGGTTGGTGAGCGCCGCCAGCTCACGCTCGGACTCGCTGCGGACGCGGTCGGCCTTGGCGTTGGCGTCGGCGACGATGTCCTCGGCCTGGCGCTGTGCGGTCTCCACCGTCTGGCGGGCCCGGCGCTCGGCGTCGGTACGCAGCTTCTCGGCCTCCAGGCGGAGCTGTTCCGCGCGGTGCTCGATCTCCGCCAGCCGCTTCTCGGCCTTGGCCTGGCGGGAGGCCAGGTCGCGCTCGGACTGCTCGCGCCGCTTGGCCAGGTTGGTCTCGAAGTCGGCGGCGGCCTGGGCGGCCTTGGCGCGGGTGTCCTCGAAGAGAGAGTCGGCCTCCTCGCGCTTGGACTGCGCGTCCTTCTGCGCCTCGGCGCGCAGCGTGGACGCCTCGCCCTTCGCCTTCTCGACGATACGGGAGCCCTCGTCCTCGGCCTTCGCCTTGCGCTCGGCGGCGAACGCCTCGGCGTCGTTGCGGACCTGCTGGGCCGCGCCCTCAGCCAGCTCACGGTGCTGCTCGGCGGCCCGACGGGCCTCTTCACGCAGGTCCTTGGCCTCCTCCTCGGCGAGGCGGAGGATCTTCTCGACCCGCGCACCGAGCCCGGCGTAAGACGGCTCGGCGTCATTGACCTGGGCCTGGGCGTTCTGCGTCTCGAGGTGCAGCTCCTCGATGCGCTTTTCCAGAGAGGTGATTCGGGCCAGTGCGCTGTCACGGTCGGCGACGAGTTTCGTGATGCGGTCGTCCACCTGCCCGCGGTCGTAACCACGCCGCACGAGCTCGAAGCCGAAGGGGGAGGAAGTGTCGCTCATGGGGTTCCTGTCGAATGAGACCGGTGAGGTGATAGGGGGAATCCTAGGGGCCAAAGCGGCGTGTCATCGAGCTGATGCCGGTTTGATATGGAGAATGTGCGCTCCTTCGGGTGGCTAACTCTCGGATGACTTGCCGCTCGAACGAGTGACGCCCGCGCCAGCACCCGCCTTGACACCACCATTTGGTCCGCTGTTGGACCCTTTGCTGCCTTTGCCGCCCGCGGCGGGCGCCTCAAAGGATTCCAGCGCTTCCAGCACGTCCTGGACACGGGAGATCTCTGCGTTGATGTCTTCGCGGCGGCGCACTAGCACATCAAGCTCGCGCTTGCCCTCATCGACCGTACGCTTCGCCTCCTGCTCGGCCTCGGTACGCAGCTTCTGGGCTTCCTTCACCATGCTGGTCTTCTTCTGCTCGGCCTCCTTGAGCAGTCCCTCGGCCTTCTTCACCGCGGCGATCCGGACCTTGCTCGCTTCCGAGCTTGCCTCGGACACCATCTTCTTGGCCTTCTCCTGGGCCTGGGCCAACTGCTCCTCGGCGGCCTTGACCAGCTTGTCGCAGCGCTCGCCCGCCGACTTCATCGCCTCGGAGGACTCCCGGCGTGCCCGGTCGTGCAGCTCCTCGACCTCCCCCTCGACCCGAGTGCGCAGTGCCTCCGTCCGCTCCCGTATGGCGGTCGCGTCGCGACGGGCCTCCTCCAGCATGGTGTTCGAGTCCTCGCGGGCCTTCTCGACCAGCTCGCTGCTCTCCGACCGGGCCTCGGCCACCAGCCGGTCAGCCTCCTTGCGGGCGGCGCCGACCATGGTGTCCGCCTGCTCCTCGGCGGCGGCCGCTGCCCGTACCGCCTCCTCCTGAGCCTTGGCGACCAGTTGGTCGGCCTGTTCGGCGGCTTCGCTGAGCTTCTTGGCGGCGTCCTTGCGGGCTTCGTCGCGCATCCGGTCGGAGTCGGTGCGGGCCTGTTCGGTTTCTTCGCTGGCTTCGGTGCGGAGGCGGTTGGCTTCGTTCTGGGCTTCGGTGACCAGTTGGTCGGCTTGTTCGGCGGCTTCGCTGAGTTTCTTGGCGGCGTCCTTGCGGGCTTCGTCGCGCATCCGGTCGGAGTCGGTGCGGGCCTGTTCGGTTTCTTCGCTGGCTTCGGTGCGGAGGCGGTTGGCTTCGTTCTGGGCTTCGGTGACCAGCTGGTCGGCCTGTTCGGCGGCATCGCCCAGTTTCTTGGCGGCGTCCTTGCGGGCCTCGTCGCGCATCCGGTCCGCGTCCGCCCGGGTCCGCTCAGCCTCGTCCTGGGAGGTGGCACGCAGCCGCTCCGCCTCGGCGATCGCCTCCGTAACCGTGCGCTCCGCCAGGGCCTTGGCGGCCGCGGTCTCCTCGGCCGCCTCCCGGCGCAGCGTGGCCGCCTCCTGCTCGGCCGCGGCACGCCAGCCGGCGATCTCCTCCTCGGCCTGCTCATGCAGCCCGGCCACCGAGTCCCGTACCTGCTGGGCGTGCTCCTCGGCGGCGGCGACCAGTTCGGCGGCGCGCCGCTCGGCCTCCTCGACCAGCCGGCCCGCCTCGGTCTGTGCCTCCTCGACCCGCTTACGCGCCGAGGACAGCAACTCCTCACTCTGCTCACGTGCCTGGGTGCGCTCCCGGTGCGCCTCCTCGCGGGCGTCGGCCAGCAGATCATCGGCCTCCCGGCGCCGCCGGGCTGCCTCCTCCTGGGCGGCGGACAGCGCTTCGGCCGCCTCGGTGCTGGTGCGCTCGGCCGCGGCGTCGGCCTCGGCACGCACCCGGTCGGCCAGCTCCTGGGCGTCAGCGCGCAGCCGCTCGGCCTCCGCAGCCGCCTCGCCACGCAGCCGTACCGCAACCGCTTCGCCCTCGGCGCGGGCCTGGGAGGCATCCGAGGCGGCCTCGGTGCGCAGCCGTTCGGTCTCCTCCTCGGCCTGCTGCTGGAGCGTACGGATCCGGTCCGCCGACTCGGCGCGCAGCCGTTCGGTTTCGCTGCGGGCCTCCTCACGCAGCCGCTCGGCCTCGGCCCGGGCGTCGCGCAGCTGCTCCTCGGCCGAAGCGACCTTCTGCTCGGCCTCGCTGTGCAGCCGCCGCAATTCCTCAGCGGCATCCGCCATGATCTGCTCGGCCTGCTGCTCGGCCTCCTCGCGGGTGCGCCGGCCGGCCTCTTCGGCCTCGGCCCTGGTCTGCTCGGCCTGCTGCTCGGCGCCGCTGCGCAGCTCCTCGGCCTCGGTGCGGGCCCGCTCCAGCGCGTCCTCGGCCTGTCTGCGCAGCGTGGTGGCCCGCTCGATGGCCTCGGTGCGTACGCGCTCGCCCTCGGCGGTGGCGGAGTTGCGGGTCTCCTCGGCGTCGGCCTTGGCCTGGCCCAGCAGCTCCTCGGCGCGGCTGGCCGCCTCCTCGATCTGCTGGACGGCTTCCTTGCGGGCCTCACCACGCAGCCGCTCGCCCTCCTCGGCGGCTTCGGCGCGCAGCTGCTCGGCCTCACCGCGCAGCCGCCGTGCCTCCTCCTGGAGTTCGACGGTCTTGGCGCGGTACTCCTTGGTGTCGTCCTGGGCCGCGCCCTTGAGCTGCTCGGCGGTGTCATGCGCCTCGGCGCGCAGCCGGTCGGCCTCCTCCTCGGCCTCCCTGCGCAGCCGTTCGGCTTCCTCGGCGGCGGCCTTGGTGGTGGCCTTGGCGTCCTCGGCGGCCTTGGTCAGAATCTCCTCGGCGCTGCGGGCCGCCTCGGCGAGCTGGTTCGCGGACTCCTCGGCGGAGGTGGCGCGGGCGGTCTCGCGGGCCTCGCTGATCAGCCGCTCAGCCTCGGCGCGGGCGTCGGCCCGGACCTGTTCCGCTTCGGCCTTGGCGGCCTCGGTCTCCTTGGTGGCCTCGCCGACCAGGCGGGCGATCTCAGCCTTGGTGGTGCGGCTGCGCTGCTCATTCTCCGACTCCGCGTCAGCCAGCCGCTTCGCCGCGGACTCCCGGGCCTGTTCGACCAGCTTCTCGGCCTCGGCTCGCGCCTCGCGCAGCGACGCCTCGGCCTGCTGCATACGCTCCTGGGCGCGCCGGACCAGACCGCTCGCCTCGCGGCGGGCGGTCTCGGACTCCGTGGCGGTGCTGGCGCGCAGCCGCTCGGCGTGGTCGGTGGCCTCCTGGGCCTGGGTGGAGGCGGCTCCCAGCAGCCGTTCGGCGTCCGCGCGGGCCCGCCGCAACAGGGCCTCGGCCTCGGCGCGGGCGTTCTCCGCCTCGGTGGTGAGCCGCTGCCGGGACTGCTCGGCCAGCCGCTGTGCCTCGGCCCGGGCGGCGGACAGCGTCCGCTCGGACTCGGCCCGGGTCTCCTCCATGAGACGGCGGGCCTGTTGCTCGGTGCGGGCACGCAGCTGCTCAACCCAGGCGACGTTTTCGTTGACATGCGACTCAACGGTGGCGCGGCGCTCCGCCAGCTCCTGGTCCAGCTGCTGGCGACGGCGCACCGCCTCGGCGTGCAGCTCGGACTCCAGCCGGGACTGCGCCTCGGCCTGGTCCTGGTGGAGCCGCTGAGCCTGGGCGCGGACATCGCGCAGCTCCCGCTCGGCGTCGGCGCGCAGCTGGTCGGCCTGGATCTGGGCGTTGCGCAGCAGCTGCTCGGCCTGGCCGGAGAGATTGTCGTATCCGGCCGGGCGCGTGGCGAGGCTGCGGCGCGCCTCGTGAAGCTTGGCGCGCAGCACCTCGACCTGGTAGCCGAGGTCGTCGGCGTGTTCGACGGCCTTCTCGCGCTCCTTCTTCAGCCGATCCATCTCGGCCTCGAAACGCGAGAGGTGGTCGTCAGCCTCGTAGCGGTCGTAGCCCCGCACTGCGCGGTCCCATCCGTCCCCTGGTCGTGTTAAAGGTGATCTGAAGCCCTTGGAGAAATGGTGTCAGATCATCGGCGGAACGTGGGACGAGCCCCTGGCGCCAGCCCGCTGCCCCAACCGGGTCGCCACTCTACCGGCCGGGGAAGCGGACGTCAGTGGTCCGTTGCGGCGGAGGTGACCAGTTCCGTGAGCACCCCATGGCAGTCCTTGGGGTGCAGGAAAGTGATCCGGGAGCCCATGGAACCGATGCGCGGCTGGTCATAGAGGACTCGCACCCCCTTGTCGCGGATGGCTTCGGAGTCACCGTCGACATCGGCGGTGCCAAAAGCGATGTGGTGTACGCCCTCGCCGTTCTTGGCCAGCCATTTGGCTACGGTGGACTCCTCGTTCACCGGTTCCAGCAGCTGGAGATATGAGGCTCCGCCGTCACTGGTCTCATTGATCTTGAGCATGGCCTCCCGGACGCCCTGCTCCTCATTGATCTCGGTGTGGAACACCTCGAACCCATATGTGGCCCGGTAGAACTCGACGGTCTTGTCGAGGTCGAAACAGGCGATCCCGATGTGGTCGATACGCGTCAGCATGGAACTAGGACACCGCTGAAGGAGGTGGTTACGCAACGTGCGCACGGTCACACCGGCTGACCGGTGACCGCACAGCGTACTGCTCAGTACATTGGCGATTAACCCTCGTTCACTTCCTTCTCCGAAGGGGTCGCACCATGACTGGCACGACCGGCACCACCAGTAACACTTCAGTGATCGTCGCGGGCGCCCGTACGCCCATGGGGCGACTGCTCGGCTCGCTGAAACCCTTCTCCGGGGCCGACCTCGGCGGCTTCGCGATCAAGGCAGCCCTGGACCGTGCGGGCATCGGCGGTGACCAGGTCGAGTACGTGATCATGGGGCAGGTGCTTCAGGCCGGGGCGGGCCAGATCCCGGCACGGCAGGCCGCCGTCAAGGCGGGCATCCCCATGAGCGTCCCCGCCCTCACCGTCAACAAGGTCTGTCTCTCCGGCCTGGACGCCATCGCCCTGGCCGATCAGCTCATCCGGGCCGGTGAGTTCGAGGTCGTCGTCGCGGGCGGCCAGGAGTCGATGAGCAACGCTCCTCATCTGCTGCCCAAGTCCCGGGAGGGCTACAAGTACGGCGCCGTGCAGATGCTGGACGCCATGGCGTACGACGGCCTGACCGACTCCTTCGAAGGCGTCGCGATGGGCGAGTCCACCGAGAAGCACAACACCCGCCTCGGCATCGCCCGCGCCGAACAGGACGAGATCGCCGCCGCCTCCCACCAGCGCGCCGCGGCCGCGCAGAAGAACGGCCTCTTCGAGGCCGAGATCACCCCGGTCGAGATCCCGCAGCGCAAGGGCGAGCCGGTGGTCTTCAGCAAGGACGAAGGCATCCGTGGTGAAACCACCGCCGAGTCGCTGGGCAAGCTGCGCCCGGCCTTCGCCAAGGACGGCACCATCACCGCGGGATCGGCCTCGCAGATCTCTGACGGCGCCGCCGCGGTGGTCGTGATGAGCAAGGCCAAGGCCGAGGAGCTGGGCTTGGAGTGGATCGCCGAGGTCGGCGCGCACGGCAATGTCGCGGGCCCGGACAACTCGCTCCAGTCGCAGCCGTCCAACGCGATCCAGCACGCGCTGAAGAAGGCCGGGCTCACCGTCGGGGATCTCGATCTGATTGAGATCAACGAGGCGTTCGCGGCCGTCGCCGTGCAGTCAATGAAGGACCTCGGCGTGGGCCCCGAAAAGGTGAACGTCAACGGCGGAGCCATCGCGCTCGGCCACCCCATTGGTATGTCGGGCGCCCGCATCGTGCTGCACCTCGCCCTGGAGCTGACCCGCCGGGGCGGCGGTACGGGCGCAGCGGCCCTGTGCGGCGGTGGCGGTCAGGGAGACGCGCTGATCATCCGGGTACCCGGCAAGTAAGGACCGTACGGGCGGGCCGTACGGGCGAGACGTACGGGCGACGTATGGGTGAGACAAGAGGAGCGGCGCACATGGTGGACGTCCCCCAGCTGGTGGAGCAGGCCCGGCAGGGTCGGCCCCGGGCCGTGGCCCGGCTGATCTCGCTGGTGGAGGGGGCGTCCCCGCAGCTGCGGGAGGTGATGGCGGCGCTGGCGCCGCTGACCGGCAACGCGTATGTGGTCGGACTGACCGGCTCGCCCGGCGTCGGGAAGTCCACCTCCACCTCGGCGCTGGTCACCGCCTACCGCAAGACCGGCAAGCGGGTGGGGGTGCTCGCCGTCGACCCTTCCTCCCCGTTCTCCGGTGGCGCGCTGCTCGGCGACCGGATCCGGATGTCCGAGCACGCCTCGGACCCCGGCGTCTACATCCGGTCCATGGCCACCCGCGGCCACCTCGGCGGGCTGGCCTGGGCCGCGCCACAGGCGATCCGGGTGCTGGACGCGGCGGGCTGCGATGTGGTGCTGGTCGAGACGGTCGGGGTCGGCCAGTCCGAGGTGGAGATCGCCTCGGAGGCCGACACCTCCGTGGTGCTGCTCGCCCCCGGCATGGGCGATGCCATCCAGGCGGCCAAGGCCGGAATCCTGGAGATCGGTGATGTGTATGTGGTCAACAAGGCCGACCGGGACGGTGCCGACGCCACTGCCCGCGAGCTGAACCACATGCTGGGCCTCGGTGAGTCCCGTGGACCCGGCGACTGGCGGCCGCCCATCGTCAAGACGGTCGCCAGCCGTGCGGAGGGGGTCGACGAGGTCGTTGAGGCGCTGGAAAAGCACCGGGCCTGGATGGAGGAGCGCGGTGTCCTCACCGAGCGCCGCATCAAGCGGGCCGCGCATGAGGTGGAGGCCATCGCGGTGACGGCGCTGCGGGAGCGGATCGGTGATCTGCACGGTGACCGGCGGCTGGACGCGCTGGCCGAGCGGATCGTTGCCGGGTCGCTGGACCCCTACGCCGCGGCGGACCAGCTGGTCGCCGGGGTGACAGAGGCTTAGCGGGGCTTTCCCTCTCGACGCGTGAGTCGCTGGCGCGACGGGCCGTCCGTTTGTGGGGGTTCCCCGTATCCCGCCCCTTCCCGGCTGTACCGGTGTGCGGCTCCGCCGCGTGGCGGGGCTTCGCCCGGCTGCGGGGGTGCCGGGGTGGGTTTCCCCGTATCCCTCCCCCAGCTACCGCTGGGAGGTGCCCCCACCTTCCCGGAAACCGGGGCTGCCGCCCCGGGGCCCGGGGATGGCCGGTGCGGGCCGGTCGCCGGGTGTTGTGCCCACCAAGCGTCGCGAGCTCCGTCCAGGGATTGGCCGGAGCGTTGTGGCTGGTGTGGGTGGGTGGTTGCGTAGCAGGGCGGGCCTACGCCCCTCGCGGGGCTGGGGGCACCTCCCAGCGTTAGCTGGGGGAGAGTGCCCACAACACGTGGGCGGCTCGAGTGCCCACAACACCTCGGGGGTCTGGGGGGCGGAGCCCCCCAGTTTCGGGAAGGGGCCGGGTTAGGGGAATCCCTCCGTCGACAACGCACCGACGGACGGCCGGGGCGCAGCCCAGCCCCGCCAGGGCTGGGGAGCTGAGAGGGTGCCGCAACATGAGCAGCGGCTAGACGGGGGGTCGGTGGCTGCGGAGGTGGTCGGCTACCGGAGTGAGCGAGCTCTGCAGTGCGGCCAGGTCCTCCGGCGTGAGCAGATCTATGAAGTGACGGCGCACCGAGGCCACATGGTGCGGAGCGACCTCACGCATGGTCAGCCAGCCGTGCTCGGTGAGCACCGCGTACAAGCCGCGCTTATCGGTGTCGCAGTGCTCGCGCCGGACCAGCCCGGCGTTCTCCATCCGGGTGATCTGGTGTGAGAGACGGCTCTTCGACTGGAGCGTGGCGGTCGCCAGATCGCTCATCCGCATCCGGCGGTCCTCGGACTCCGAGAGATTGACCAGGATCTCGTAGTCGTTAATGGTCAGGCCGAACGGCTGCAAGTCCTTCTCCAGCTGGTACATAAGCAACCTGCTGACATCCAGGTGCGTGCGCCAGGTCCGCTGTTCTTCTTCGCTGAGCCAGCGGGTGCCTTTTTCGGTGTCCATGGCAGCGACTCTACCGACCCCCGTGCGCGACCATCGAGCCGCTTACCCCCCGGCGTTGATCACCGGGGAGGGTGCCACAATGTCTGTGCTTGTGCCTTCCTTCACAAACCCCTGGGAATCTCACCGTGGACTTCAAGACAGCCTCTGCCCTGCGCCGATTGCGACTGGTCTCTGCCCCCGAGGCCGTGTCTTTCCTCCTTCTGCTTGTGTGCTCGGTACTCAAGCGGACGACCGACTTCAACGCCGTGCCGGTCATGGGCATGATCCACGGCATTCTGTTCATCCTCTACGTGCTCTTCTGGGCCGACGCCTGGAACCGCACCAAGTGGCCCCTGAAGCGGGCAGCGATCTACTTCGTGCTCTCGGTCCTGCCCACCGGCGGCTTCTTCGCCGAGAAGATGCTCCGCCAGGAGACCGAGGCCAGCGTGACCGCCGCCCGGGCCCGTAAGGAGAGCGAGGAAAGCCGGGACAGCCAGAAAAGCGAGGAAAGCATGGCGGGCGAATGATCATCGCCTTCTCGGTGACCCCGCTCGGCGTCGGTGAGGACGTGGGGGAGTACGTCGCCGACGCCGTGCGAGTGGTCCGCGCCTCCGGGCTGCCGAACCGTACTGACGCCATGTTCACGACCCTCGAGGGCGAGTGGGACGAGTGCATGGATGTCGTACGCCGCGCGGTGGCCGCGGTTGAGCGGCGGGCGCCGCGCGTCTCACTCGTCCTCAAGGCGGATATCCGCCCGGGAGTCACGGATGGACTAACCCAGAAGGTAGAAACCGTGGAGCGCCATCTGGCCTGACGACCGGCGACAAGGCGGCCCAGCGGCCGCCCTGTCGGCCTTCTTCCGTTCGACACGAAACTACGTGTCCCTTCTGCTGGGATATGTCGGCTTCGTTGATCGAGTGGAGGGACCGTGCGGCCGGAGGGCTATGACTACGAGACCTACAGCCGTCTCGCGGGACCGCTCACCGAGCCGGAGCAGGCCCCGTACCGGGTGCGTTACCGCAGCCTGCTTTCTCAGGAGCCGAACCGCGTCCGTGCCGTGCTGCTGATGACCGCGGCACCCAGCCTCTCCGCGGTCCTCCTTGTCTGGCTGATCTGGCCCTCGCATTGGACCGATCGCCAGGGCGCCCCGATATGGCTGCTGATGGCCGACGCCGTCATGCTGATCTGTATTGGGCTGATCGAGCTGTTCCGGCTGATCAATGTGATCTCCGTCGCGCACGCCACGATGGTCGCCTGTGATCCGGTCCCGGTGCGCCCGGCGGAAGGCACCCGGGTCGCCTTCCTCACCACGTATGTGCCCGGCAAGGAACCCATCGAGATGGTGCGGACCACCCTTGAGGGGGCGGTGCGGCTCCAGCACGATGGCGTCCTGCACGTCTGGCTGCTGGACGAGGGCGATGACGACACGGTCAAGGAGCTCTGCGGCGAGCTGGGGGTACACCACTTCACCCGCAGGGGCGTCACGGAATGGAACCAGCCCACCGGGCCGTACCGGGCGCGGACCAAGCACGGCAACTACAACGCCTGGCTGGACGCGCACGGCCACGACTACGACTACTTCGCCTCCGTCGACACCGACCACACCCCGCTGCCCAACTATCTGGAGCGGATGCTCGGCTACTTCCGTGACCCGGATGTCGCCTTTGTCGTCGGGCCGCAGGTGTACGGCAACTACGTCAAACCGGTCACCAAGTTCGCCGAGAGCCAGCAGTTCCTCTTCCACGCGCTGATCCAGCGAGCGGGCAACCGCTATGGCGCGCCGATGTTCGTCGGCACGAACAACGCGGTGCGCATCAGCGCCATCAAACAGGTGGGCGGTCTCTTCGACTCCATTACGGAGGACATGGCCACCGGCTTTGAGCTGCACCGCACCCGCAATCCGGCGACCGGCAGGAAGTGGCGCTCGGTCTACACGCCCGATGTGCTCGCGGTCGGCGAGGGCCCGGAGTGCTGGACCGATTTCTTCACCCAGCAGATGCGCTGGTCCCGGGGCACCTACGAGACCATCCTCCAGCAGTACTGGCGGCGCCCGCACCGCTTCTCACCAGGCAAGCTGCTCAGCTACTCGTTGATGCTGGTCTACTATCCGATGAGCGCGGTCACCTGGATGCTCGGCGCTTTGAGCTGCACCCTCTTCCTCTGGTTCGGCGCCTCCGGCACTCAGGTCGCGGCCGCTGTCTGGCTGATGCTCTACAGCGATGTGGCCGCCCTGCAGATCGGCCTCTATGTCTGGAACCGGCGGCACAATGTCTCGCCACATGAGCCAGCGGGCTCCGGTGGTCTCGCGGGCATGGCGATGTCGGCGATCTGTGCACCGATCTACGCCAGATCACTCATCGCGGCGCTCTGCCGCGGTGCCTGCAAGTTCGTCGTGACGCCCAAGGGCGGCACGGCGAGCCCCGACCGGCTCAGCACCTTCCGTATCCATCTCTTCTGGGTCGTCGTGCTGGGCACCGGCTTTCTCGCCTCGATCGTGCATGGCAACACCCATGTGGCCATGCGCACCTGGACCGTGCTGGCGCTGGTCATCTCACTGGCGCCACTGGCGATCTGGGCCTTCACCGAATTCTGCGCGAAGCGTAGGAGCAGCGAACCCGAAGGCGAGCGGGAACCCGCGCTCGTCGCCACGTATACCGGGAGTTGATCCATGCCGTACCGTCCGAGCGCACGATTCAAGAAGACACTCATGGGGGCCGGCGTCACCCTTGTGCTCGCCGGGCTCAACGCCCCAGCGACGATTGGATTCGCCAAGGAGAGGATCCATGAGTACAAGATTGCCCAGCCCGGTTACCAGGCCCGGTACGGCTCGTGGCAGATCATGGATGTCCCCTCGCGGTATCAGACGAACGCGATCCATGCGGCCCTGCTGCACACCGGGAAGGTGCTGCTCATAGCGGGCTCCGGCAACGATCAGGAGCAGTTTGACGCGGGCACCTTCGCCACCATTCTGTGGGATCCGGCGGACAATACCTTCAAGCGAATACACACGCCGGATGATCTGTTCTGCGCGGGTCATTCGGCACTCCCCGACGGGAGGATGCTCGTCGCGGGCGGCACCGCACGTTATGAGAAGCTCGACGGAGAGGTTGAGCGCGCGGGCGGCGGGATGCTCATCAAGAACGAGAACCCGGACAAGCCCTACACCCTCCCCAAGGGCACCCGCTTCCGCTCCCCCTCCGGTACCGAATACAGAAGCGACTTCCCCGTTGTCGTCCCGCGTGCGAAGAAGACGGAGGAGAGCGACGGCAGCGTGACGGTCACCGCCAGCGAGACACAGGTGTTCGTGGAAGCGGTGAAGAAGGGCAAGGGCTCGGTCACCAACAAGCCCGGCCAGTACGAGATAGCGGGCCTCAAGGGCAGTGACGCCGACAACCTCTATGGCCTCGCCGAAAAACTCACCCTGGACAAACAGGACTTCCAGGGGATCAAGGAAGCCTATGAGTTCGACCCGGTGGCCGAGAAGTACATACCCGTCGACCCCATGTCCAAGGCCCGCTGGTATCCGACCCTGGTGACCCTGCCCGACGGCAAGGTGCTCTCGGTATCCGGACTCGATGAGATCGGCGAGATCCTGCAGGGCGACAACGAGATCTACGACCCCAGGACCAAGAAGTGGTCCAAGGCGCCCAATCGCTACTTCCCGACCTACCCGGCACTCTTTCTGACCAAGGGCGGCAAGCTCTTCTACTCCGGGTCGAACGCGGGCTATGGACCGGACGACAAGGGCCGGGAGCCGGGCATCTGGGATCTGGCGACCAACACCTTCCAGAAGGTCGACGGGATGACCGACGCCGACCAGCTGGAGACCTCCAGCTCACTGCTGCTGCCACCGGCCCAGGACCAGAAGGTGATGGTCCTGGGCGGGGGAGGGGTGGGTGAATCCAGGAAGTCGACCCCGCGCACGGCGATCATCGACCTCGATGAGAAATCCCCCACCTACCGTGATGGCCCCGAACTCCCGCAGGGAACGCGCTATCTGAACAGTGTGATCCTGCCGGACGACACGGTCTTCACCAGCGGCGGCTCGGAAGACTACCGGGGCCGCAGCGACAGCGACATCCTCAAGGCGCAGTTCTACAACCCGGCGAAGAATGAATTCCGGCCCGCGGCCGACCCCAAGGTGGGCCGTAATTACCACGCCGAGGCGCTGCTCCTGCCCGACGGCCGGGTGGCCACCTTTGGTTCCGACCCGCTCTTCAGCGACAAGGCGAACACCAGGCTGGGCACCTTCGAAAAGCGCATCGAGGTCTATACGCCCCCGTATCTGCACGGCGGCCGGGCGGAAAGCCGACCGGTGATCGGTGACGGTCCGCAGCAGGTGGCCCCCGGCGACACCGCCACCTATCGGACCAAGGACGCCGGGCGCATCGCGAAGGCCCGGCTGATGCGGCCGAGCGCCGTCACCCATGTCACGGACGTCGAACAGCGCTCGGTCGAGCTGGGGCTGAAGAAGGGCTCCGGCGAGGTGACCGTATCCATCCCCGAGGACCGCTCCCTCATTCCGCCCGGCTGGTACATGCTCTTCCTCACCGATGACGCGGGCACTCCGTCCGAGGCGAAGTGGCTCCACCTGCCGTAGTTCCGGCCCGGGGGACGCATCAGGCCGTCCCCCGGGCTCACCGCTGGACGTTACGGACCAGCCCCAGGGCGTACTCGGCCCACCAGCGCCCGGCGGGGGGCCCGCCCCGGCACTCGCCGTCGGACTCCCCGGGTCGCTTGATCCACAGATAGGCGTCCAGCAGCGGATCGCCGGTGTCGGTGGTCGGTGGGGTGCCCAGTGCCCGGCCGGGAGGATTGCACCAGGCGTCGGCCCGGCCGGTGAGCGGCCCATTGCCGTTGCGGCTGGAATCGATGACGAAGTGCTTGCCGTCGAGCGACTCGGACAGCTTCCGGCCGTAGACGATGACGTCGTCGTCGGTGTGAAAGTTGGAGACATTGAGCGCGAAGCCGTCGGCCACGGCCATCCCGGAGCGCCGCAGCGGCTCGGCAAGCTGGCCCGGGTCCTTGATCCAGCCCGGGTTGCCGGCGTCCAGATAGACCTTCACTCCGGACTGTGCCCTCAACCGGTCGACTGCCTCTTTCAGCAGCTGGTACCGCTCATCGTGATACTGGCCCGGTGTGCAGCCGTCCACGATGTGCGGCACGGCGTCCGGCTCCAGGATCACGATGGCCGGGTGGTCCCCGATGGCGCTCGCGAAGGCGTCGATGTAGGCGCGGTAGGCGCCCCCGTCCGTGGCGCCGCCCCCGGAGTGCTGCCCGCAGTCGCGGTGCGGGATGTTGTACGCGACGAGTACCGCCGTGCTGTTCGTCTTGGCCGCGCTGGTGACGGCGGTCTTGACATCCGGGACCGGGTCGTCCCCCGAGGGCCACTCAGCCACCGCCTGCTCGGCGAGGAGCTTGAGTGCCTCGGCGTCCTCCGTACGTCCTTCCCTCTCCCACTGCCTGATCTGCCGGGCGGCGTCGCTGGCCGGGTCCACCCAGAAATCCGTCTGCTTGCGCTGCCAGGCCTGCGCGCCCTTCGACGGTGGGGTGCTCTCTGCCCCCGCCTGAGACGCGGGCGTCTTGCAACCAAGGGCGAGAGCCAGAGTCATAAGCGCGGTGAGCGTACGGATCCGCCGGCCGGACATTCACTTCCCCTGGAAGGAGTGGTTGGTGATACGTCACGGAAACCTTGACACAGACGATGGGCGAACTCCGGCAGGACACGGACGCTCATGGTGCGACTGCTGGTGCGACTGCGGGCTCGCAGACTGATCGAAGTCTGAGACGGGGCTGACCACCATATGGCTGGCCGGTAAGGTCGAGATTGTGTCAAAGCCGCTCAGCCTCTCGTTCGACCCGATCGCTCGCGCCGACGAGCTGTGGAAGCAGAGATGGGGATCGGTGCCCTCGATGGCCGCCATCACCTCCGTCATGCGCGCGCATCAGATCCTGCTCGCCGAGGTTGACGCCATCGTCAAGCCATACGGACTGACCTTCGCCCGCTACGAGGCACTGGTGCTGCTCACCTTCTCCAAGGAGGGCGAGCTGCCGATGTCGAAGATCGGCGAGCGGCTGATGGTCCATCCCACCTCGGTCACCAATACCATCGACCGGCTGCAGAAGAGCGGGCTTGTCGCCAAGCGCCCCAATCCCAATGACGGCCGGGGCACGCTGGCCTCGATCACCGACAAGGGCCGTGAGGTCTGTGACGCGGCGACCCGCGATCTGATGGCGATGGACTTCGGGCTGGGCGTCTATGACGCCGAGGAGTGCGGCGAGATCTTCGCGATGCTGCGGCCACTGCGGATCGCCGCGCGGGACTTCGAAGGGTAGGGCGCCGGTAGATCGTCCGGAACGCCCCGTTACGCTCAATAGCCGTGCCGCAGTCTTCCGGGGGACAGCTCCCGTATCCCCGGCCGGAGGGGCTGCCCGAGACGGCTATGCGAGGAATGCCTCAGTGAAGCAGAATGTGCTGACCCGGTACCGTGTGATGGCCTTCGTCACCGCTGTGTGGCTGCTTGTGTTCACCGGGTTCATCGTCGCCAAGTACGCGTTCAAGGTCGGCGACACGATGGTGGTGTCGCAGATCCACGGTGTGCTCTTCATCATCTACGTGATCTTCGCCTTCGATCTGGGGTCCAAGGCGCGGTGGTCCTTCGGCAAGCTGCTGTGGGTGCTGGCCGCGGGGTGTATCCCGGCCGCGGCGTTCTTTGTGGAGCGCAGGATCACAGCGGAGATCAAGCCGCTCATCGACGCCGCCGAGCCCACGGCTCCGGCCAGCGCGCACCTTCCCTGACGGCGTCCGCCCGGCGCTGGGGTTTTCCCCCGGCCCCGCTCCCTGTGTGATGCGACGCACCGGTGGCTTGGACCCATCGACAACTACTAGGACGTCCAAGTAAATTTGCGGTATGGACGCTGACGCGATCGCAGAGGGCCGCCGCCGCTGGCAGGCCCGGTACGACACCGCACGCACGCGGGACGCCGACTTCACGACGCTGAGCGGCGATCCCGTGGAGCCGGTCTATGGCCCCCGGCCCGGTGACACCTACCAGGGGTTTGGGCGGATCGGCTGGCCCGGTGAGTATCCGTTCACCCGTGGCCTCCACCCGACCGGCTACCGTGGCCGGACATGGACCATCCGCCAGTTCGCGGGCTTCGGCAACGCCGAGCAGACGAACGAGCGGTACAAGATGATCCTGGAGGCGGGCGGCGGCGGTCTCTCGGTCGCCTTCGATATGCCGACCCTGATGGGCCGCGACTCCGACGACCCCCGCTCTCTCGGCGAGGTCGGACACTGTGGTGTCGCCATTGACTCGGCCGCCGATATGGAGGTCCTGTTCAAGGACATCCCGCTCGGTGATGTCACCACATCGATGACGATCAGCGGCCCGGCCGTGCCGGTCTTCTGCATGTATGTGGTGGCCGCCGAGCGGCAGGGCGTAGACCCGGCCGTGCTCAACGGCACGCTGCAGACCGATATCTTCAAGGAGTACATCGCGCAGAAGGAGTGGCTCTTCCAGCCCGAACCGCATCTGCGGCTGATCGGTGACCTGATGGAGCACTGCGCGCACGGCATCCCCGCTTATAAGCCGCTCTCGGTCTCCGGCTATCACATCCGTGAGGCGGGCTCGACGGCCGCGCAGGAGCTTGCCTACACCCTCGCCGATGGCTTCGGGTATGTGGAGCTTGGCGTCTCCCGGGGCCTGGATGTCAACACGTTCGCCCCTGGCCTGTCCTTCTTCTTCGACGCTCACCTCGATTTCTTCGAGGAGATCGCCAAGTTCCGGGCGGCCCGCCGGATCTGGGCCCGCTGGATGCGCGATGTCTATGGGGCGACCTCGGAGAAGGCCCAGTGGCTGCGGTTCCACACCCAGACGGCGGGCGTCTCGCTCACCGCACAGCAGCCTTACAACAACGTGGTCCGTACGGCCATAGAGGCCCTCGCGGCGGTCCTCGGCGGTACGAACTCCCTGCACACCAACGCCCTGGACGAGACCCTCGCACTCCCCAGCGAGCAGGCCGCGGAGATCGCGCTCCGTACCCAGCAGGTCCTGATGGAGGAGACCGGGGT
This sequence comes from Streptomyces gobiensis, assembly GCF_021216675.1. Taxonomy (NCBI): domain Bacteria; kingdom Bacillati; phylum Actinomycetota; class Actinomycetes; order Kitasatosporales; family Streptomycetaceae; genus Streptomyces; species Streptomyces gobiensis. The sequence continues at coordinate 4,154,500 of NZ_CP086120.1, forward strand.
CGCCAATGTCGCCGATCCGCTGGGCGGCTCCTGGTTTGTCGAGCAGCTCACGGACCGTATCGAGGCCGACGCCGAAAAGATCTTCGACCAGATCAAGGAGCGCGGCACCCGGGCCCACCCGGATGGCCAGCACCCCATCGGTCCGATCACCTCCGGCATTCTGCGCGGTATCGAGGACGGCTGGTTCACCGGCGAGATCGCCGAAGCCGCCTTCCAGTACCAGCGGGCCCTGGAGAAGGGCGACAAGAAGGTCGTCGGTGTCAACTGCCACACCGGCTCGGTCACCGGTGATCTGGAGATCCTGCGGGTCAGCCATGAGGTCGAGCGCGAGCAGGTCCGGGCCCTTGGTGAACGCAAGTCCCGCCGGGACGACGCGGCGGTAGGCGCCGCACTGGGCGCCATGCTGGCGGCCGCCCGAAACGGCTCGAACATGATCGAACCGATGCTGGAGGCGGTCCGCGCGGAGGCCACACTGGGAGAGATCTGCGACGCCCTCCGAGACGAATGGGGCACCTACACAGAGCCCGCAGGCTTCTGACGCCCTCTTTACGGCGTCCTCGCATTGTTCGGCCCCCGGGGGGCCTCACAAGCTTCGGACTCCCCCTAGCCCTGGCGGGCTGGGAGGTGCCCCCAGCGCCGGACTCCGTCCGTCGGTGGTTGTGGCTGAGCGCCGCTGTCGGCGGTGGGATTCCCCTAACCCGGCCCCTTCCCGAAACTGGGGGCTGTCGCCCCCAGACCCCACCCCCGTTGTGGGCACTCGCAGCCCCGCGAGGGGCTGTGGGTGGGCACAACCCGGCCACCGTCCGCACCCGGGCACCCCCGGGGCCCCGGGGGCGCAAGCCCCGGTTTCCGGGAAGGGGTGGGAATTGGGGAGACCCACCCACGGCCCCCCGCAACCGGGCGGAGCCCCGCCACGCGGCGGAGCCGCATACCGGCACTGCCGGGAAGGGGCGGGAATTGGGGAAACCCCACCACCGGCACCCCCGCAACCGGGCGGAGCCCCGCCGCGCGGCGGAGCCGCATATCGGCACTGCCGGGAAGGGGCGGGAATTGGGGAAACCCCACCACCGGCACCCCCGCAACCGGGCGGAGCCCCGCCGCGCGGCGGAGCCGCACACCGGCACCGCCGCGGAGGAGCGGGATACGGGGAAACCCACCCACAGCACGCCCGCAGCCGGGGGCGAAGCCCCGCCGCGCGGCGGAGCCGCATATGGGTGCAGCCGGGAAGTGGGGCACCCCGCCTCACCCCGCGCTCGCCGCAGCAAGCCCCCCAACCAGCAACGTCGCAAAGGTCCGTGCCCACTCCGCATCAACCGCCTCCGCACTGACCAGCGACCGATGAACCACCGCCCCCGCGATGACATCGAATATCAAGTCAACCGTGCGCGCGGATTCACCCGGGGCATCCTGCGGCAGCTCGCCCCGGGCCTGAGCCCGGGCCCGGCCCTCCAGCACAAGACGCTTCTGGCGATCGACGATCGCCGCCCGGATCCGGTCCCGCAGTGCCACGTCATGCGTGGATTCGGCGACGACCGCCATCAGGGATGTTTTCGTCTCGGGCCGGTCCAGCAGCGCCGCGAAGGACAGGACGACACCCTCGATATCCGCCTGGAGACTGCCACGGTCGGTGAGTTCGAGCTCATCGAAGAGCACAGCCACCGCGTCCACGACGAGTTCACTCTTGCCCGGCCAACGGCGGTAGAGGGTGGTCTTGGCCACTCCCGCCCGGGCGGCGATATCCGCCATCGTCAGCCTTGACCAGCCCAGTTCGACCAGCGCAGAACGGGTCGCGTTGAGGATTGCCTGGTCAGCTGCGGTGCTGCGCGGTCGGGCCATGGGGTGACCATATCCAGGGTCATCAGTTACGCTACGACCCGTAGCGGAACAGTGATCATCTCCGCGACAACCACATGCCGGGTGGGGACCCGGCGCGTAACGCCGCGCGAAGGAGGGAGACTGGTCTCATGCAGCCACGCAATATGTCCATGAGCGGAGTGGTCGACCTCGCCGCGGTGAAGGCGGCCGGAGAGGCCAAGCAGAAAGCGGAGGAGGCTCGCGCCCAGCGGGCGGCCTCCGCCGACCAGGGCGGCGGTGTCGCCCCAGGCAGTCTGGTGTTCGACGTCGACGAGGCGGGCTTTGAGCGCGATGTCCTGCAGCGCTCGGCCGAGGTGCCGGTCGTCATCGACTTCTGGGCGGAGTGGTGCGAGCCGTGCAAGCAGCTCGGGCCGCTGCTGGAGCGCCTGGCAGAGGAATACGCGGGACGTTTCCTCCTCGCCAAGATCGACGTCGACCAGAACCAGATGCTGTTCCAGCAGTTCGGCGTCCAGGGCATCCCGGCGGTCTTCGCCGTGATCGCCGGGCAGGCGCTGCCGCTGTTCCAGGGGGCCGCTCCCGAGCAGCAGATCCGGCAGGTGCTGGACCAGCTGACCCAGGCCGCCGAGGAACGCTTCGGCATCGTCGGTGCCCCGGTGCAGCCGGGCGCTGAGGGGGAGGCCGGGGAGCAGGCGGCGCCCTCGGCACCCGAGCCGCCGGAGAACCCGGCGCTCGCCGCCGCACACTCGGCGCTGGACGCCGGTGATCTGGGCGGCGCGGTGCAGGCGTACAAGAACGTGCTCTCAGACGAACCGGGCAATACGGAGGCCAAGCTGGGCCTCGCCCAGGCCGAGCTGCTTGGCCGTGTGCAGGGACTGGACGCCCAGCAGGTCCGTAAGGACGCGGCCGAGCGGTCCGCCGATATCGAGGCGCAGCTGCGCGCCGCGGACCTGGATCTGGTCGGCGGCCATGTGGAGGACGCGTTCGGGCGGCTCGTGGAGACCGTGAAGCGGACTGTCGGTGACGAACGGGAGACCGCGCGGCTGCGGCTGCTGGAGCTCTTCGAGGTCATCGGACTGGAGGACCCACGGGTCGTGGCGGCGCGCGCCGCGCTGGCTCGGGTGCTGTTCTGACCTGCGGCTGAATCCAGCTACTACCTATTGACATAGCGACAAACAGCGGCCGTGCTTTGCCAAAACTTGGTAATCGCGGCCGCTGTTACTCATGGTAAGTGCGGGTCGGCGTTTTCTCCCTGTAGCGCCCGGTTGACCCGGTCTTTCCGGCTGACTGCGGCAACCCTCCGTGCCTGGGTGATACGGATGGGTGCGACACCGGACACACCACCGTTACCCGCAAGTAATGAACCCCCTTGTGCCACACCCCGTCAATGCACGACGATCGGCCACGCTCGGTTCATTTTCTCAGCCCGGCAGCCAACCGGCGCCCAGTGGGAGTGGAGTCCTCACCGAGTGGCCGGGAGCTCCCACTCACCGGCCTGACGGACAGGGGGGTCCCTGCCCAACGGCGGGGCCTGTCCAAGAGGCTGCGCGAGAGCGTGGCCAGTGGTTGTCGCTCGGGGGTGAACGCCGACCGCACGGACGCACGGCACGTGTCGGTGCATTGGCGCTCCTTCCCGAGGACGTAGCACTTCTCCATCCCAGCCAGGGAATTCATGTCATAGCGAGTGAGCCCGGCCGGAGATGTACGTCCGAGAAGGAGGAAAGTCATGGAGTCTGTGGCTCGTGGCGGGACCAGATGGAAGCGGTTCGCCGTTGTCATGGTCCCCAGCGTGGCTGCTACGGCGGCGATAGGCGTGGCCCTCGCGCAGGGCGCGCTCGCGGCGTCGTTCAGCGTCTCCGGCCAGCAGTTCAAGGTCACCGCAGACCGGCTGGACGGAACTGGTTTCGTCCAGTACGGAGCGATTGACACCAATAAGCAGGGGAATCACCCGGTCGCGGTCGTCGGCATGAACGAGGCCACGATCGAGAATCTCTGCCAGTCGGTCGTCGTGCCCGTGCCGGTCTTCGGTGATGTCACGATGAGGCTGACCGCGGGGGCCAAGGGCAGCCCGAAGGTCCAGGCGAAGAAGCTCTACATCGACGCCGATGACCTCCACGCCAACGCGACGTTCAACAACATCGATATCGGTGTGTCGGTCGACAAGACCACCAAGGGGCCCGGCCCGGCCAAGGGCGATAAGTATCTGGGAGACTCGTTCGCCCAGCAGGCCGAGTCGGTGACCTTCACCGACGTCAAGCAGCGCGCCTGGGCGACTACGGCGGGCACGTTCAAGCTCAGCGGTCTGCACATGGCCGTCAAGAAGGGCAAGAACGAGTGCTACTGACGCACTGAGCGTACGGGTGCGGGGCCCCACTCGTGCCCGTACGCCGTTGTATCCACACAAGCTGCGCGCCAGCCCCGAGGAGCAGTACGACATGAGCGCCGAGACGCAAGAACGGCCGCTGAGCGGATTCCAGCGAGCCCGCCGTTCGTTCTGGGAGTGGCGCGGTCAGCGCCCGTTCTGGGGTGGGCTGCTGACCCTGCTGGCCGGCCTCCCGATCATGTATGTCCCTTACCAGAACCTCACCCTGGGTTCGCTGACGCTCCGTATGTCGACGACGGCGGGCGCGGGCTCGCTGATCATCGGCGTCCTGCTGGTCGTGCTCGGTCTGACCATGTGGTTCCAGCCGGAGTCCCGGGTGTTCGCCGGTGTCGCGGCGATTCTGCTGGCGCTGGTCTCCCTGGTCGTCTCGAATATCGGGGCCTTTCTGATCGGCTTCCTGCTCGGACTGGTCGGCGGCGGTCTCGGGATCGCCTGGGCGCCCGGCAGGCCGGCTGAGCGGGCGGCGGACAAGCAACAGTCAGCCGAGGACGAGGGGAACTGGAGGAACCGTGCCGGGGGATGAGGAGCATCAGGAGGCATCCGGCAGGGTGCGGACCGGGCCACGCCACGCGGCCCCCAGGAAACCGCTGCTGACGCGTTTGCATGTGCCCGCGGGCAAGGCGATAGCCATCGCGGCCATGCCCTCCGCGGTGCTGATGGGTATGGGCCTGACCCCCCAGCTCGCCAACGCGAAGCCGCAGCCGAAGAACCCCTTCCAGGACGGGCCGTGTGTATCAGCACCCGACCAGGAGCCCGAGCGGGAGAAGCCCGCGGCGGATACCGAGCCCGAGCCCGAAAAGTCACCCGAACCAAGCGCCCCCTCCCCGAAGGCCCCGCCCAACCCGGAACCCGAGCCCGAGCCCGACCCTGAGCCGGAGCCGGGCCCGTCGACGCCGACGCCCAAGAACCCGCTGGACCCGCTGGGCCTGGGCGACGCCATCAAGGACCTCCTCACCCCCGACCAAGACGAGCCGAAGCCGCCAACCCCCACCCCCGCCCCGACCCCCACCAAGCCCACAGAGGCAGCCAAAGACACCGCTGAGAAGAAGCTCAAGGAGCCCAAGAAGGCCCTGCCGAGCCTCGCCGACGACACCAAGGACAGCGGCGGCAAGGAGCCCTACCCATGCCCGGTGGAGAAGAAGGTCGCCGGGGATGATGAGCGGACCCCTGCCACACTGCCGAATCAGCCGTGGTTCCTGGAGGCCAGCTCCCTCACCCTGCGTGGCCTGGACTACAAGGGCGTCGTCAACGTCACCATGGCTAACGGCAAGACCAAGCAGGCGCTGAAGTTCACCGCGGAGTCCGTGGACATCGGCGATCTGCACCAGATCGTCGACGGCCCGAAGGGCCTCAGGTACCACGTACAGGCGGGCAAGGGCACCACATCAACCATCCGCGGTGGCACGGTGACCATGTACACCGAGAGACTTCAGGGCAATCTGTTCGGGATCATCCCGATCACCTTTGACCCGGAGCACCCGCCACCGGTCAATACGCCGTACGCGTACTTCACTCAGGTAAAGATTACGCAAGCAGGCCAGTTCGGCGGCAACCTCACCGTCCCCGGCCTACACCAACACATGACCAACAACTAGACGTTGTGGGCACTCTCCCCCAGACTTCTCCCCCAGCTACCGCTGGGAGGTGCCCCCAGGGAGGTGCCCCTAGCCCCGCGAGGGGCGTAGGTCCACCCTGCTACGCAACCACCCACCCACACCAGCCACGACGCTCCGGCCAACCCCGCAACGGAGCTCGCGACGCCTGGTGGGCACAACACCCGGCCACCGGCCCGCACCGGCCAACCCCCGGGGCCCCGGGGCGAAGCCCCGCCCGCGGCGGAGCCGCATATCGACACAGCCGGGAAGGGGCGGGATCGGGGAAACCCCACCCCGCGGCCCACCCCCGCGGGCAGCAGCCCCGTCAGCTGTCCTTGCCCAAGTGCAGGACGCGAACCATATTCGTGGTGCCCACCACCCCGGGCGGCGACCCCGCCGTCATGATCATGGTGTCGTCCTCGTTGTACCGCTGAAGCTTCAGCAGCTCCTGGTCCACCAGCCCGACCATGCCATCGGTGTTCTCCACATGCGGCACCACGAACGTCTCCACGCCCCAGCTCAGAGTGAGCTGATTACGGGTGTTCGGGTCCTCCGTAAACGCCAGAATCGGCTGGACGGTGCGATAGCGGGCGAGCCGCCGCGCGGTGTCGCCGGACTTGGTGAAGGCCACCAGTGCCTTGGCATCCAGGAAATCCGCCATCTCGCAGGCCGCACGGGCGACCGAACCGCCCTGGGTGCGCGGCTTCTTGCCCGGCACCAGCGGCTGGAGGCCCTTGGACAGCAGTTCCTGTTCAGCCGCCGCGACGATCTTCGACATCGTCTTCACGGTCTCGATCGGGTACTGGCCGACCGAGGACTCCGCGGAGAGCATGACCGCGTCCGCGCCGTCCAGGATCGCGTTGGCGACATCGGACGCCTCGGCGCGGGTCGGCCGCGAGTTGGTGATCATCGACTCCATCATCTGGGTCGCCACGATCACCGGCTTGGCGTTACGGCGGCACAGCTCGATAAGCCGCTTCTGCACCATCGGGACCTTCTCCAGCGGGTATTCCACCGCCAGGTCACCACGGGCCACCATCACACCGTCGAAGGAGAGGACGACCTCTTCCATGTTCTCGACGGCCTGCGGCTTCTCGACCTTGGCGATCACCGGCACCCGGCGGCCGACCTCGTCCATCACCCGGTGCACATCGCGGACGTCCTTGGCGTTCCGTACAAAGGAGAGCGCGACCATGTCGCAGCCCATCCGGAGGGCGAACTTCAGGTCATCGATGTCCTTTTCGGACAGCGCCGGGACGTTGACCGCCGCACCGGGCAGGTTGATGCCCTTGTGGTCGGAGATCACACCGCCCTCGATGACGATGGTGCGTACCCGCGGCCCGTCGACCTCCACGACCTGGAGGGCGACATTGCCGTCGTTGATCAGGATCGGGTCGCCCTTGGCGACATCCGCCGCGAGCCCCTTGTAGGTGGTGCCGCAGATGGTCTTGTCACCGGGGACGTCCTCGGTGGTGATGGTGAATTCCTCACCGCGGACCAGCTCCACCGGCCCTTCGGCGAAGGTGGCCAGGCGGATCTTCGGGCCCTGCAGGTCGGCGAGGACGCCGACCGCGTGCCCGGTCTCCTCGGCGGCCTTACGGAGGCGGTCGTACCGCTCCTCGTGCTCCGGCTGAGTGCCGTGACTCATATTGAAGCGGGCCACGTTCATGCCGGCCTCGATCAGCGTTTTCAGCTGGTCGTAGGAGTCGACGGCGGGACCCAGGGTGCAGACGATTTTGGAACGGCGCATGGTGGCGATCCTATCGTTTTGTTTAGACACGAAACGTACTGGGGGTGACCTGGCTCACCGATCAAGGGCTGACCAGTGCGTACGCCTGTGCGGCGATCTCAAGCTCCTCGTCGGTCGGTACCACGGCGACGGCGACCCGGGCGTACTGCGGAGAGATCACCCGGGCCTGGTCCGAGCGCACCGCGTTGAGCTCTGCGTCGAGGGCCAGGCCCAGCTCCTCCAGCCCGGTGACCGCCGCCTCCCGAACCGGGGCGGAGTTCTCTCCGATGCCCGCGGTGAAGGCCACCGCGTCCACCGTGCCGAGCACGGCGCTGTACGCGCCGATGTACTTCTTCAGCCGGTGAATATAGATGTCAAACGCGAGCTTTGCCCGCTCATCGCCCTCGTCGATACGCCGGACGATCTCCCGCATATCGTTGTCGCCGCACAGACCTATCAGTCCGCTGCGCTTGTTGAGCAGCGTGTCGATCTCGTCTATCGACTTCCCCGCGACCCGGGAGAGATGGAAGATCACGGCCGGGTCGATGTCGCCGGAGCGGGTACCCATCACCAGCCCTTCGAGTGGGGTGAGCCCCATCGAGGTGTCCACGCAACGACCGCCCGCGACCGCTGAGGCCGAGGCGCCATTGCCCAGGTGCAGCACGATGACGTTGACCTCGGACGGGTCCTTGTCCAGCAGCTCGGCGGTCTTGCGGGAGACATACGCGTGTGAGGTGCCATGAAAGCCGTAGCGCCGGACGCGGTGCTCATCGGCGGTCTCGGTATCGATCGCGTAGCGCGCCGCGTGCTCCGGCATGGTGGTGTGGAAGGCGGTATCGAAGACCGCGACCTGCGGAAGGTCCGGGTTGAGCGTCTGGGCGGTCTTGATGCCGGTGAGATTCGCCGGGTTGTGCAGCGGTGCCACCGGCACCAGCCGTTCGATCTCGGCGAGCACAGCGTCGTCGATCACGGTCGGGGCGGTGAACTTCTGTCCGCCGTGCACCACGCGATGGCCGATGGCGGCCAGGCCGGGCGAGTCCAGACCCAGCCCGTCCGAGGCCAGCTCATTGGCTACGGCCTTCAGCGCCGCCTCATGGTCGGCTATCGGAGCCTCGCGCTCACGTCTGGCACCGCCCGCCGGGGTGTGTGCCAGCCGGGAGCTGGTCTCACCGATCCGCTCCACCAGGCCCACCGCGAGCCGGGCCCCATCGGCCATGTCCAGCAGTTGGTACTTCACCGATGAGGAGCCGGAGTTAAGAACGAGCACGCGAGTCGCCGTCGTGGCGGTCATGCTTCACACGCCCCTTTCCTGGGCCTGGATGGCGGTGATCGCCACGGTGTTGACGATGTCCTGGACCAGTGCGCCACGCGAAAGGTCGTTGACCGGCTTACGCAGGCCCTGCATGACCGGGCCGACGGCGACGGCACCGGCCGAGCGCTGTACGGCCTTATAGGTGTTGTTGCCGGTGTTGAGATCGGGGAAGACCAGCACGGTGGCCTGCCCGGCGACCGGTGACCCCGGCAGCTTGGTGGCCGCGACGGACGGCTCAACGGCGGCGTCGTACTGGATCGGGCCGTCCACCAGCAGATCCGGGCGGTGCTGGCGTACCAGCTCGGTGGCCTGCCGCACCTTGTCCACATCCGCGCCCGTACCGGACGTACCGGTGGAGTAGGACAGCATCGCGATCCGCGGCTCCACACCGAAGTGTGCGGCGGTCGCCGCCGACTGGATGGCGATATCGGCCAGCTGCTCCGCGTTCGGGTCCGGGTTGACCGCGCAGTCGCCGTAGACCAGGACCTTGTCGGACAGGCACATAAAGAAGACCGAGGAGACGATCGACGCCTCCGGTTTGGTCTTGATGATCTCGAAGGCGGGACGGATGGTTGCGGCGGTGGAGTGCACCGCGCCGGAGACCATGCCGTCGGCCAGGCCCTCCTGCACCATCAGGGTGCCGAAGTAGGAGACATCTGCGACGACGTCGTAGGCCAGCTCATAGGTGGCGCCCTTGTGTGCACGGAGCTTGGCGTACAGCTCGGCGAAGCGCTCGCGCAGCGGCGAGGTGGCCGGGTCGACGACACGCGCGGTCGCCCCGGGGCCCTCGGCGATCTCATCGGGACCGAGCAGATTGAGGTTGACGCCCAGATCGGCGGCGCGCTTACGGACCGCGGCGTCCTCACCCAGCAGCGTGAGATTGCAGATGTTGCGGCGCAGCAGTACCTCGGCGGCGCGTAGCACCCGCTCCTCGGTGCCCTCGGGGAGCACCACATTGCGCCGGACGGACCGGGAGCGTTCGATCAGCTCATGCTCGAACATCATCGGGGTGACCCGGTCGCTCTGTACGACCGCCAGCCGCTCGGTGAGCTGCTTGGAGTCAATGTGCGACTCAAACAGGCCCAGCGCGATCTCCGCCTTACGCGGGTTGGTCGCGTTGAGCTTGCCCTCCAGGGCGAAGAGTTCGGCGGCGGTCGGGAAGGAGCCGCTGGGCACCGCCAGCACCGGGGTGCCGGGGGCGAGCCGGGCGGCGAGCGCCATGGTCTCGTCACCGGGGCGCTGGTCCAGGGTGAGCAGCACACCCGCGATGGGCGGGGCGCCCGCGGAGTGCGCGGCCAGCGACCCGATGATCAGGTCGGCGCGGTCCCCCGGCGTCATCACCAGGCAGCCCTCGGTGAGGGCGGGCAGGAACGTCGGCAGCATCGCACCGCCGAAGACGAAGTTACGGCAGTCCCGGGCCAGCCCGGCCGGGTCTCCCAGCAGCACCTCGGCACCGAGCTCATCGACGACCTGCTGAACGGTCGGCGCGGCGAGCGCGGGCTCTTCGGGCAGTACGTAGACCGGCTCCGGCAGATGGTGGCCGAGTGCCCGGGCGGCCTCGGCGGCATGGCTGTCCCGCACCCGGTTGGCGACCATGGCGATCACCTCACAGCCGAGCGAGGTGAAGGCATGGTGGGCGTTGCGTACGTCGGCCACCACCGAGTCGGCGCTCTGGTCGAGCCCGGCCACCACGGGCAGGACGGCCGCGCCGAGCTCATTGGCGATCCGGGCGTTGAGTGCCAGCTCGGCGGGGAGGCCCGTATCGGCGTAGTCGGTGCCCAGGACGAGGACGGCCTCATAGTCCTTGGCGACCCCGTGAAAGCAGTCGACGAGCTGAGATATCAGCTCGTCGGTGCCCTTCTCCGCCTGCAGTACGGCGGCTTCGTCATAGCGGAGACCGACCATGCTGCCCGGCGGCTGGACCAGCCGGTAACGGCTGCGCAGCAGATCCAGCAGCGGATCCGGGGCATCGTGGGCGAGCGGACGGAACACCCCCACCCGGTCGATTCGGCGGGTCAGCAGCTCCATGACCCCCAGCTCGACCACCTGCCGACCGTCACCGCGGCCAATGCCGGTTACGTACACGCTGCGCGTCACGCGTGCTCTCTCCCTCTGCCTGCAAAGCTTCCGTCATTGATACGACTACCCCCTTGACAATACCTGCGCGTCTGGATAAGTCGCGCGCCAGGCATCAGCATGGTGGGTGAGCCGTTCTGGGCCGCGTTCAAGACGTGAAACAATCCCCCCGGCTCAATCGGACCGTCCCCGATCAGGAGTAGCGATCAGCATGCGCATCGGAGTCCTCACCGCCGGCGGCGACTGCCCCGGCCTGAACGCCGTCATCCGATCGGTCGTGCACCGTGCCGTGGTGGATCGCGGCGATGAGGTCATCGGCTTTGAAGACGGCTTCAAGGGTCTGCTCGACGGCCGTTACCGCGAGCTCGACCTCAACTCCGTCAGCGGCATCCTCGCCCGGGGCGGCACGATTCTGGGCTCGGCCCGGCTGGAGCGCGACCGGCTGCGCGAGGCCTGCGACAACAGCGAGGAGCTGCTGGGCCGCCTCAAGATTGACGCGCTCATCCCGATCGGTGGCGAGGGCACCCTCACCGCCGCGAACATGCTCTCCGAGGCCGGGCTTCCGGTCGTCGGTGTCCCGAAGACGATCGACAACGACATCTCCGCGACCGACCGCACCTTCGGCTTCGATACGGCCGTGGGCGTGGCGACCGAGGCCATCGACCGGCTCAAGACCACCGCCGAGTCCCACCAGCGGGTGATGGTCGTCGAGGTCATGGGCCGCCACGCGGGCTGGATCGCCCTGGAGGCGGGCATGGCCAGCGGCGCACACGGCATCTGCCTTCCCGAGCGGCCCTTTGAGGTCGACGATCTGTGCAAGATGGTCGAGGAGCGCTTCTCCCGCGGCAAGAAGTTCGCGGTCGTGTGTGTCGCGGAGGGCGCGCGCCCGGCGGAGGGCTCGATGCCGTACGAGCACGGTGAGATCGACCAGTACGGCCATGAGCGCTTCGCCGGCATCGGGAACCGGCTCGCGAACGAGCTGGAACACCGCCTCGGCAAGGAGGCCCGGCCGGTCATCCTGGGCCATGTGCAGCGCGGCGGCACCCCGACCGCGTACGACCGGGTGCTCGCCACCCGCTTCGGCTGGCACGCGGTGGAGGCCGCGCACCGCGGCGACTTCGGCATGATGACCGCCCTGCGCGGCACGGACATCGTCCTGGCGCCCCTCGCGGACGCCACCCGCGAACTCAAGACGGTCCCCCAGAACCGCATGGACGAAACCGAAGCGGTCTTCTGACCCCACATGTTGTGGGCACTCTCCCCCAGCTAACGCTGGGAGGTGCCCCCAGCCCCGCGAGGGGCGTGGGTCCACCCTGCTACGCAACCACCCACCCACGCCAGCCACGACGCTCCGGCCCACCCCGGGGCGGAGCTCGCGACGCTTGGTGGGCACAACACCGGCCACCGGCTTGCACCCGAAGAACCGGGGCCCGGGGCGGAGCCCCCGGTTCCGGGAAGGTGGGGGCACCTCCTGGGGGCACCTCCCAGACGGAGTCTGGGGGAGGTAGCTGGGGGCGGGTTGGGGGAAAGCCCCCCGGGCGGGGGTCACCCGCGGCGCCCCCAGTGATAGAGGTGCTCCGGGCGGCCCTGGCCGCCATAGCGGGGCGCCCGCTCCACCAGCCCGCGCTCAGCCAGATGTTCCAGATAGCGCCGTGCCGTCACCCGGGAAGCCCCAATCCGCTCGCCCACCTGACTCGCGGAGAGCCCCTGCGGCGCCTCCTGCCGCAGATGGTCAACAACGGCCTCCAGCGTCTGATTGCTCATCCCCTTCGGCAGCGGTCCGCCGACACTGCCCCGCAGCGCCGCGAAGGCGCGGTCAACATCCTGCTGGGCCGTCGCCTCACCATGGAAGACCAGCTGACGACGGTAGTCGGCGTAGCGCTCAAGCTTGTCGCGGAACGCGGCGAACGTGAACGGCTTCAGCAGATACTGCACCACCCCATGGGCCACCACGGACCGTACGACGTCCACATCACGTGCCGAGGTGATCGCGATGACATCCGTCAGATGGCCCCGGGCACGCAGCCCACGGCAGACATCAAGACCGGTCATATCGGGCAGATAGAAGTCCAGCAGCACCAGATCCACCGACTGCCTGTCAAGAAATTCCAGCGCCTCCGCGCCCCGGTGGACGGTGCCAACGGCGACAAAGCCCGGCACCCGCTCAACAAACTGCGTGTGGGCGCCCGCGATCCGGGGGTCGTCCTCGACGACCAGCGTCCTGATCACGACTCATCGCCTCCGTAGCCGCACGGTGAAGACGGCACCGTCGCCGCTGTTCACGTCGACCTCGCCGTCATAGCGGTTGATCACCTGTTTGACGAGGGCGAGCCCGAGCCCCCGGCCATGTGCCCCCTCAGCGCGCTTTGTGGACCAGCCCCTGGTGAACATCGCGTCAAGGTTCGCGCTGTCCACACCCCGGCCCGAATCGGCCACCCGGACCAGCAGCGCGCCATCCTCCTCGGTGCGGGCCGTGACCGACACCCTCCGGGGCGGCTCACCGGCCAGCGCCGCGTCAATCGCGTTGTCCACCAGATTGCCCACCAGCGTCACCAAGTCCCGCGCGTCGACGTCCGTCTCCGCCACCGCGGTGTCCTCAGTGACGGTCAGCTCAACGCCCCGCTCGGCGGCCTGCGCCGCCTTTCCCAGCAGCAGCGCGGCGAGCGCGGGTTCCTCGACCTCGCTGGTCAGCCGGTCGGCGAGTTCCTGCGCGGAGGCCAGCTCCACGGTGGCGAACTCCACCGCCTCCTGCGGGCGTCCCAGCTCAATCATGGTGACCACGGTGTGCAACCGGTTCGCCGACTCATGCGCCTGGGAACGCAGCGCCTCGGCGAAGCCACGCACCGAGTCCAGCTCCCCGGCCAGCGACTCCAGCTCGGTGTGGTCGCGCAGTGTGGTGACGGTGCCCAGCGGGCGGCCGTCCTTCTCAATACGTTCCTGGTTCACCACGAGCACCCGGTCGCCGTATACGCACAGCTCATCGTGGACCGGCTCGCCAGAGCCCAAGCGACCGCTCAGCGGCTCGGCCACCCCCAGCTCCCGCACCGGGCGGCCCTCTGGGTGCTCGGGCAGCCCCAGCAGCCGACGCGCCTCATCATTGGCGAGGGTGAGCCCGCCACCCGGATCCATGATGAGCAGTCCTTCGCGCACATTGCGCAGTACGGCGTCATGGTGCTCGTACAGTCGGCTGATCTCGGCGGCCCCCAGCCCCAGTGTCTGCCGCCGGAGGCGTCGGCTGATTGCCCACGATCCCGCTCCGGCCACCAGCAGCGCCACCGTCGATACGACCGCCACCGGGACAATACGCCGCCGCACCTCATCCCCGATCTGCTCCTGCAGAATCCCGATCGAGACCAGCCCGAGCAGCTGACCGTCCGCCGTCTCGACCGGCACCACAGCCCGTACTGACGGGCCCAGCGTCCCCTCATAGGACTCGGTGAATCTCTCCCCCCGCAGCGAGGGTTCGATAGTGCCGATGAACTTCTCGCCGAGCACCTCCGGATTGGGGTGGGAGTAGCGGGTCCGGTCGGTCGCCATAAAGACAATGAAGTCGGTGCCGGTGGCCTTCCGTACCGACTCGGCGAGCGGCTGAAGCGTATGTGTGGGCTCCGGTTCGGTGAAGGCGCTGCGGACCTCGGGGAGTTGGGCGAGGCCGGAGGAGAGGGTGAGCACCTGATGCCCGGCGTCCGCCCGGCTGTCCCGGCGCGCTTCCAGGACCACCAGGACGACTCCGGACCCGACCAGGAGAAGAATCACCGCGAGCTGAAGCACAAAGAGCTGTTGTGCCAGGCTCAGCCGATTTCGCATATCAGGGATTCTCGCAGGTCAGGCCGGGGCCGTGGGGATCAAGAACCGGGCATCAGAAGCTGATGCCCATCGCCCAGCCGCCGAGCAGCATCACCATCGCGGTAATGAGTACGACCCCGATCAGGTTGAGCCAGAGTCCCGCCCGCACCATCTGCGGCATGGTCACATAGCCGGACCCGAATACGATGGCGTTCGGCGGGGTGCCGACCGGGAGCATAAAGCTGCAGGTGGCCGCGAGCGCCGCAGGAGCGAGCAGGAGCAGCGGGTCAAGCCCGATACCGACGGCCACCCCGCCGAGCACCGGCAGGAAGGTCGACGCGGTGGCGGTGTTGCTGGTGAGCTCGGTCAGCATCAGGATGATCAGGCAGACCGCACCGATCAGCAGCACGGTGGGGAGCGTGCCGAGGCCGCCCATCCTGGTGCCGATCCAGTCGCTGAGCTTCGTGTCCTGCACGGCCTTGGCCAGGCTCAGACCGCCGCCGAAGAGCAGCAGCACACCCCACGGGATGCCGGACTGCGCGGTACGCCAGTCCATGGTCTGTATCCCCTTCTTGACGGAGACGGGGATGAGGAAGAGGAGGAGCACGGCGCCGATGGCGACGGCTTGATCGGAGAGGTTGCCCATGAACGGCAGCGCCGAGGTCAGTGCGGACCAGCCGGTGATCGGTTCCTTGAACACCCACAGCAGAGCGGCGCCGACAAAGACGGCGAGCACATTCCACTCGCCTCGGGAGACCCTGCCCAGCTTGTCGATCTCCTCCTGGATGACCTTCCTGCCCCCGACCACATCGGTGAGCTTGGTCGGGTAGACGACCCGGGTCAGAAGGAGCCAGGCGAGGACGAGGAAGATGGCGGAGAGGGGCACGCCGAGCTTCATCCAGTCCGCGAAGCTGATGGTGATGCCGTAGTTCTGCTCCACAAAGCCGGACATGATGAGGTTCGGTGGGCTGCCGATGAGGGTGGCCAGACCGCCGATGGTGGCGGCGAAGGCGATGGCCAGCATCAGACCGGTGGCGAAGTTCTTGGTGTCCTTGTCCTCCGCCATCTCGGACACCGGCCCGCTGGCCTCACCAGCTTCACCAGCTTCACCCGTCCCACCACTCCGCTTGGCGATGACGAGTGCCAGCACGCTGGTGCCAATCGGCAGCATCATCAGCGTGGTGGCCGTATTGCTCACCCACATGCTGAGAAACGCCGTGGCGATCATGACCCCCAGCACCAGCTGCCGGGGCTTGGTGCCAATCGCCCGCATGGTCAGCAGCGCGATCCGCTTATGCAGATTCCACTTCTGCATGGCCAGCGCGATCACAAAGCCGCCCAGGAAGAGGAAGACCGTGGGGTGTGCGTAGGGCGCGGTCGCCTCGTCGACGGCGAGCACGCCGAGCAGAGGGAACGCCACGATGGGCACCAGCGACGTCACGGCCAGCGGCAGCGCCTCGGTCATCCACCACACCGCCACCAGGACGACCACAGCGGCCGTGGTCCGGGCCGGAGTGGACAGGGCGTCATCCTGGGGCAACAGGAAATACGTCGCGAGCGCGAGTACGGGCGCCAGGACACGGCCGAGCCATATCCGCCGCTGCGGCAGACTGGATTGGTCCGCACCCGGCCGGGGACCGGTCGAGACCCGTGCCTGGGCCTCGACGCGCTGGGTGTCGATTGCCATGACCATCCTCCCGAAACATTGCGGCCACTTGGCTGTAACCGGTGTGCTCGGGAATGTGGCACGGGCCCTGGTCACTGTCGCTGTTCTGTTCTTAACGGTCGCAGACAGCCCCAGATGATCGATCACCCGGCCGCCGTCGGGGACAGGCCCCTAGTCCGTCCCACATGGTGTCAGGGCCGCTGATGGGGCCCGGTGTGGTGGTCGTGACGATCTTCTCGTTTGTGGCTATGTAGGGAAATTTCTTTGTCCCCTTCATGCTGCTGTTTCCCCGCATCGGATTCCCGCCTCGGTCAGCATCTTCACCTTCTTCGGTAACACCGGCACAGTGGTCTACGGTCAGCTCGCGCGCGTCGGCTCGGTGGTGGCTTCGCTCTGGGCGGGGCGATCAAGGGCTAACAGGGGATTTCCCTTATGATCTAGACCATTGAGCCGGGCAGACCTTGGTGATGAGGACCAGGGTCCTGGAGCTTCCTACGATTCCCAGCTTTGGGTGAACGTACGGTGGGTTACCGGGAGTCACCGGCCATAACGTGTGTGAATGCAAGAACGACCGCCTTTCGACGCCGCGGCAGCGCGGCGGCTGCGGGACTCTCTCGGTATGACACCCGCCCATGTCGCCTACGGCATGTGGGCGGCCTTCGGGCTGCAGATCAGCCCGGCAAAGATCGCCGCTTGGGAACTCCAGGAAGAATCACCGACCGAGGTCGAGCTGACCGCGCTGGCCGGTGCGCTGTGGTGCGCCCCGAGTGACCTCCTCGGCACCCCGCGAAGCCTGCGTGAGTACCGGCTTGCGAGCGGATTCGCCCCCTCCGATCTGGCGCTGCGGATCGGGATGCCCTCGCCGCAGTACGAGCGGATCGAGCAGACCGGGGAGTGGACCGGCAACGACCGGCAGGCAACCGAGCTTGCGGAGGCCCTGAAGCTTTCCTTGCGCGCGTATATGGAGCTCACCGGCAAGAACGCCCAGCTGCGGGAGATGCTGCGCAGCGCGGCCAGCGTGCGCTGGCAGGCGTATGTCCGCCCGCTGTGCAAAATGCTGCCGACCGTGCCCCAGGACACCGTCGAGCGGGTGCTGGAGCGGCTGAACGACGAGTTCCACAAGCGCAGCTTCTCGTCGCTGAGCTGGATCGACACCAGTACCGAGACGGCCAATGGTTCGGTGGACGCCGGGCGTCTCTACCTCGATGAGGTGGTGGAGCACTTCTGGGCGCAGCTCGAAGAGCTCTGATGTTATTCGGACGTCAGTCGCTGTCTTCCAGCCGGAAGCCGACCTTCAGGCCCACCTGGTAGTGCGCGATCCGGCCGTCTTCGAGGTGGCCGCGGATCTGCGCCACCTCGAACCAGTCGAGGCCGCGCAGCGTCTGTGACGCGCGGCTGATGGCATTGCGGATCGCGGCATCCAAGCCCTCGTGCGAGGTGCCGACGATTTCCGTCACCCGGTAGGTGTGCTCGCTCATCGCGGTCTCCCTGGTTGAGGTCCTTTCCACCGTGCCTCAACCGGCGGGATGCCGCGAGCGGAGCGAGCCGTGTGCTGCCGTCCCCACGACGGCGTGTCAGGTGTCAGGCAGGGATCAGCCAGACCGTGGCCAGGGGCGGGAGGGTCAGGGTGATGCTTGAGGGGCGGCCCTGGGAATGGGTGGGCTCAGTCTTGATGGGGTCGCGGTTACGGATGTCGCTGCCGCCGTAAGGGGCCGCGTCGGTGTTCAGGGCCTCCTGCCACACCGGGATGTGGCTGGGGACGCCCAGGCGGTAGCCGTGCCGGACGACGGGCGAGAAGTTGCTGACGGCGACCAGCGGGGAGCCGTCGGCGGCGAAGCGGAGGAAGGCGAAGACATTGTCCTCCGCCGCGTGGGAGTCGATCCAGGCGAACCCCTCGGGGTCGCTGTCGCGTTCCCAGAGCGCGGGGTTGGCGTGGTAAGTGGTGTTGAGGTCGCGGACCAGGTCCCGTACGCCGCGGTGGTCCGGCTCGGCGGAGTAGGACGGGTCCAGCACCCACCAGTCCGGGCCGTGCGACTCGGCCCACTCCGCGCCCTGGGCGAACTCCTGGCCCATAAAGAGGAGCTGTTTGCCCGGGTGGGCCCACATAAAGCCCAGATACGCCCGGTGGTTGGCGCGTCGCTGCCACCAGTCGCCGGGCATCTTGGAGACCAGGGCCTGCTTTCCATGCACCACCTCATCGTGCGAGATGGGCAGCACATAGTTCTCGGAGTAGGCATAGATCATGGCGAAGGTCATCTCGCCGTGGTGGTACTTGCGGTGCACCGGGTCCTTGGTGATGTACACCAGGGAGTCATGCATCCAGCCCATGTTCCACTTCAGGCCGAAGCCGAGGCCACCGAAGCCGCCCGCGCCGATGTGGTGGGTGGCGCGGGTGACGCCGTCCCAGGCGGTGGACTCCTCGGCGATGGTGACGACGCCGGGGCAGCGGCGGTAGACGGTGGCGTTCATCTCCTGGAGGAAGGAGACCGCGTCCAGATTTTCCCGGCCGCCGTACTCGTTCGGGCTCCACTCGCCGTCCTCGCGTGAATAGTCGAGGTAGAGCATGGAGGCCACCGCGTCAACCCGCAGGCCATCGATATGGAACTCCTCGCACCAGTGCACGGCATTGGCGACCAGGAAGTTACGGACCTCGGTACGGCCGTAGTTGAATTCGAGCGTGCCCCAGTCGGGGTGCTCGGCGCGGCGCGGGTCCGGATGCTCATAGAGCGCGGTGCCGTCGAAGCGGGCGAGCGCCCAGTCGTCCTTGGGAAAGTGCGCCGGAACCCAGTCCATCAGGACGCCGATGCCCGCCTGGTGAAAGGCGTCGATGAGGTACTTGAAGTCATCCGGGGGGCCCAGCCGGGCGGTGGGCGCGTAGAAGCCCGTGACCTGGTAGCCCCAGGAGCCGCCGAAGGGATGTTCGGCGACCGGCAGCAGCTCTACATGGGTGAAGCCCAGATCCTTGACATAGCTGGGGAGCTGCTCGGCCAGCTCCCGATAGGACAGGCCGGGGCGCCAGGAGGCGAGATGCACCTCGTAGATGGACAGGGGCGAGGTGTGGACGGGGCGCTTGGCGCGGCGCTTCATCCATTCGGCGTCACCCCAGGCGTATGTGGAGGAGTGCACGACCGACGCGGTGGCGGGCGGGCACTCGGTGCGGCTGGCCACCGGGTCGGCGCGCAGCGTGTGGCCGCCGTCGGGGCAGCAGATGTCGTACTTGTAGAGGGCGCCGTCGCCGATGCCGGGGAGGAACAGCTCCCATACCCCGCTGGAGCCCAGCGACCGCATGGGGCAGGACGTGGCGTCCCAGTAGTTGAAGTCACCGGCGACCCTGACCCCCTGGGCGCTGGGGGCCCAGACGGTAAAGCGGGTGCCGGATACGCCCTGATGCTCCATCGGGTGGGCACCCAGCGCGTGCCACAGCTGCTCATGGCGGCCCTCGGAGATCAGATGCAGATCGAGCTCGCCCAGCGCGGGGAGGAAGCGGTAGGGGTCCTCCACTTCGGTCTGGTTGTCCTCGCTGTACGAGACCAGGAGCCGGTACTCCGGGATCTCCGCCAGCGGGAGGACACCGGAGAAGAGGCCGTCGCCGTCGCTGTACAGCTCCGCGCGCAGCCCCTTGGCGATAACGGTGACGGCGGTGGCGAAGGGCCGCAGCGCGCGGAAGGCCACCCCGCCGCGCACGGGGTGCGCGCCGAGGAGAGCGTGCGGATCGTGGTGTGCTCCGGTGAGCAGCCGCTGCCGCTCACTGTCCCCGAGCGGTTCGGCTCGTCGCGGGCCCCGGTCGCCGGGGGGAGTGGTCGCGTCGCCGGGGCGCGCGGATGACGGCTTCTTGGCGGGTGGTGGCTGATCGGCGCGGGCGGTCACGGGGCGGGCCTCCTGGGGGGCTCGGCGAGGCGGCGGATGGCGGAGAGGGGGATGGGGAGCCAGGTGGGGCGGTGATGGGCCTCGTAGACGACTTCGTAGATGGCCTTGTCCGTTTCATAGGCGCGCAGCAGGGCCACGTGTTCGCGCGGGTCGGTGCCGGCGGCGTCGGCGTAACCGGCGCAGTAGGCGGCGCGGTTGGCGGCGGCCCATTCGCGGGACCAGTCGGTGGCCCCGCGCTGACAGGCGGCGTAGTCGAAGGAGCGGAGCATGCCGGCGATATCGCGGAGTACGGGCTGGGGGCGGCGGCGGTCGGAGAGGGGCTTGGCCGGTTCGCCCTCGAAGTCGATGAGGGTCCAGCGGCTGCCCCGGCCGGAGCCGGTGGCCGCACGCAGCACCTGGCCGAGATGGAGATCGCCATGGATGCGCTGCACCTGGCAGCCGTGGCCGGAGCGGGCCAGATCGGTCACGGCGGCGAAGGCATGGCGCAGCCCGGTGCGGTACGGGCGCAGTGCCGGGACGCTCTCGGCGGCGGCCTCCAGCCGGTCGTTCATACCAATGGCCAGAGCTTCCAGCTGAGGGCCGGGCAGCGCGGATGTGGGCAGCGCGCTGGCGAGGGCGGTGTGTACCTCGGCGGTGGCGCGGCCCAGGGATCGGGCCGCCGCGGTGAAGTCGACCCGCTTGGCCAGCGCGCGCAGGGCCAGCTGCCAGCCGTCACTCGTACCGGGCAGATACGGCTGGAGAACCCCGAGGGTGAGGGGATCGGTGGCCGGTGCCTCAAACCACGCTACGGGCTCGGGCACCCGGACACAGCCGGTGCGGGCCAGCGCCAGCGGCAGCTCCAGGTCGGGGTTGATGCCGGGGCTGACCCGGCGGAAGAGCTTGAGGATGTACGTATTGCCGTAGATCACTGAGGAGTTGGACTGCTCGGCCCTGAGCGGCCGGGGGCGCAGCCCGGAGGGGATGGCGCTGCCGGGCTGCCGGACGAATCGCAGCGCGCCCAGGCGCCCGGGAGCGCGAAGCCGCTCCAGGAGGAGGGCCGTGAGCCGGGGGTCGGATACCGCGTCATAGATGGCGCGGTCCCGTAGGGGCCCTTCGCTGGGTCGGCCGATGAGGGCGGGAGCGAGCCCGGGCGGCAGTACGGGACGTACGCCGAGCAGCAGTTGATAGCAGTCGCTGGCGTCCGGCTGGTGGGCCTGTACCAGCAGATGGAGCAGGCCAGGGGTGGCGCTGCCATTGGCGCAGGGCAGCAGCTCGGTCGCCGCGACGAGGGTGACGTCGTCGACCGGGCTGCCCTTCCCGGCGAACCATCGCTGCCGGGGCAGCCACTGGATCAGCATGGGGGCCAGCGAGTGCAGCAGCGCGGTCTCGCTGGTTTCATGCATGGCTACGCGGGGCGAGGAGCTGTCCGGCATAGCGGTCATGGCGTCCTTCCCCCGGGTACACGAATGTACGCAGAGTGTCCCGGATTGCGGCAATGGCTGTCCGGCTGTGCGGGACGTGTTGAGGGGAGATCGACCGTGCGGCGGCGGGGCGCTAGGCCGCACGGGTGCTTAGTAGGGTGCCCAGGGCGGCCCGTGAGTAAAACCTCGGGCCGCTGGGCAACTGTGGTGGACGGTCCCCTGCCCGGCCGAACGCTCTGGCCGACGGCAGGGCGTTACGGGCTCGGCTGGTGCCGCAGGCGGAACCAGTAGAAGCCATGACCCGCCAGGGTCAGCAGATACGGCCATTCGCCGATCGCCGGGAAGCGCACGCCGCCGATCAGCTCCACCGGGTGCCGGCCGCCCCAGGCCCGTAGATCCAGCTCGGTGGGTTGCGGGAAGCGGGAGAAGTTGTGCACACACATCACCAGGTCGTCCTGGTACTCGCGCAGGAAGGCGAGCACCGCCGGGTTCGATGACTGCAGCTCGGTGTACTCGCCCAGCCCGAAGGCCGGATTCTGCTTACGGATCTCGACCATCCGCCGCGTCCAGTGCAGCAGTGAGGAGGGCGAGCTCATCGCCGCTTCCACATTGGTGACCTGGTAGCCGTAGACCGGGTCCATGATCGCTGGCAGGAAGAGCCGCCCGGGATCGCAGGAGGAGAAGCCCGCGTTACGGTCGGGCGTCCACTGCATCGGGGTGCGTACCGCGTCCCGGTCGCCGAGCCAGATATTGTCGCCCATGCCGATCTCGTCGCCGTAGTAGAGGATCGGCGAGCCGGGCAGTGACAGCAGCAGGGCCGTGAAGAGCTCAATCTGGTTGCGGTCATTGTCGAGCAGCGGGGCGAGGCGTCGCCGGATGCCGATATTGGCCCGCATCCGGGGATCCTTGGCGTACTCGGCGTACATGTAGTCACGCTCTTCGTCCGTCACCATTTCAAGCGTCAGCTCGTCATGGTTGCGCAGGAAGATGCCCCACTGACAGCTGGACGGAATAGCCGGGGTCTTGGCGAGGACTTCCGAGACCGGGTAGCGGGATTCCCGGCGTACCGCCATAAAGATGCGCGGCATGACCGGGAAGTGGAACGCCATATGGCACTCGTCGCCGCCCTTGTCGAAGCTGCCGAAGTAGTCGACAACATCCTCTGGCCACTGATTGGCCTCGGCGAGCAGGACGGTGTCCGGGTAGTGGGCGTCGATCTCCGCGCGGACCCGCTTGAGGAAAGCGTGCGACTGCGGAAGGTTCTCGCAGTTGGTGCCCTCCTCGGCGTAGAGATACGGGACCGCGTCCAGCCGGAAGCCGTCGATGCCCAGATCCAGCCAGAACCGCAGGGCGGAAATCATTTCCTCCTGCACCACCGGGTTCTCATAGTTGAGATCCGGCTGGTGCGAGAAGAAGCGGTGGAAGTAGTACTGCTTGCGTACCGGATCAAAGGTCCAGTTGGACGCCTCCGTATCCACGAAGATGATCCGGGCGTCCCCGTACTGCTTGTCGTCGTCGGCCCAGACGTAGTAGTCGCCGTACGGACCCTGCGGGTCACGGCGGGACTCCTGGAACCACTCATGCTGATCGCTGGTGTGGTTCATGACCATGTCGATGATGACCCGCATGCCCCGCTGGTGCGCGGAGTCGACGAACTCCACGAAGTCGGCGAGATCGCCGAACTCGGGGAGCACCGAGGTGTAATCCGACACATCGTAGCCGCCGTCCTTGAGTGGCGACTTGAAGAACGGCGGCAGCCACAGGCAGTCAACGCCCAGCCACTGCAGATAGTCGAGCTTTGCGGTGAGGCCTTTCAGATCGCCGATGCCGTCGCCGTTACTGTCCTGAAAGGAACGGACCAGGACTTCATAGAAGACCGCACGCTTGAACCACTCTGGATCGAGGTCCTTCGCGGGCGTGTCCTCAAAGGTGTCGGGGACGGGCTCATTGACGCTCATCGTTGGGTGACCCTCCGGTCGGTGAGGACGGTCGCAGGGAGAAGATGTGCGCCGGGGCCCGGAGAGGCTGCGTATCAGTACAGCCGGGCTCCAGGCGCACATAGTTGTCCCTGCCCCAGTGGTAGGTCTCGCCGGTGAGCTCATCGCGCACCGGAAAGGGTTCGGCGCCACTTTCCTGCGCAGGGGTGAGGCCGAGGTCCGCCATGTCCAACGACACCGTCGCTTCGTGGGTGTGGTGCGGATCGAGGTTGACCACCACCAGCACCGAGTCGGCGTAGGGCTCGGTGCTGCGCTTGGAGTAGGCGATGACCTGCTCGTTGTTCGTACGGTGGAAGCGCAGCCCGCGTAGCTGCTGCAGCGCCGGATGGCGGCGGCGCAGCCGGTTGAGCGCGGTGATGAGCGGGGTGATGGAGCGTCCGGTGCGCTCGGCGGCGGCCCAGTCGCGGGGGCGCAGCTCATACTTCTCGGAGTGCAGATACTCCTCGCTGCCCGCCCGCACGGGGGTGGCCTCGCACAGCTCATATCCGGAGTAGACACCCCAGCTGGGGGAGAGGGTGGCGGCGAGCACGGCCCGGATCTCAAAGGCGGGACGGCCGCCGCCCTGGAGATACGCGTGCAGAATGTCGGGCGTGTTCACAAAGAAGTTGGGCCGCATATAGGCGGCCGCGTCCCCGGCCAGCTCGCTGAGATAGTCCGTCAGCTCCTGCTTGCTGTTGCGCCAGGTGAAGTACGTGTACGACTGCTGGAAGCCGACACGTGCCAGGGTGTGCATCATGGCGGGCCGGGTGAAGGCCTCGGCGAGGAAGATGACATCCGGGTCGGCGCGGTTGATGTCGGCAATGACCTTTTCCCAGAACGCCACCGGCTTGGTGTGCGGATTGTCGACGCGGAAGATACGCACACCGCGTTCCATCCAGAAACGCAGCACACGCAGCGTCTCGGCGACCAGGCCACGGTAGACCTCCGGGCCGGTGTCAAAGGCGATCGGGTAGATGTCCTGGTACTTCTTGGGCGGGTTCTCGGCGTAGGCGATCGTTCCGTCAGCCCGCTTGTGGAACCACTCAGGGTGTTCCTTGACCCAGGGGTGGTCAGGAGAGCACTGGAGGGCGAAGTCGAGGGCGACCTCCATCCGCAGCGTACGGGCCTTGCTGACGAAGTAGTCGAAGTCGGCGAAGGTGCCCAGATCCGGGTGGATGGCGTCATGGCCGCCCTCGCCGGAGCCGATGGCCCAGGGGCAGCCGACGTCATACGGCCCCGCGGAAAGGGCGTTGTCACGGCCCTTGCGGAAGGCATTGCCGATGGGGTGGATCGGCGGCAGATAGACCACGTCGAAGCCCATCGAGGCAAGTGCGGGCAGCCGCTCGGCCGCGGTACGCAGAGTGCCGGAGACTGGCGGCTCGCCCTCCTTGACGACGGCACCCTCGGAGCGCGGGAACAGCTCATACCAGGAGCCGAACAGGGCGCGTTTACGCTCCACTTGGAGCGGCAGCGCCCGGGAGCAGGTGACCAGCTCACGCAGCGGACGCCGCTCCAGTACGGCCGTCACCTCCGGGGCGAGCGCGGCGGCCAGCCGGATGGCGGCCGGGCGGCCCTTGTCGCGCAGCGCGTCCACGGCGTCCAGTACGACGGCCCGGCCCTCGCTCTTGGGCACCTCGGCGGCGGCGCGCTCATGCAGCTCAGCGCCTTCGCGGAGGGTCAGCTCGGTGTCGACGTCGGCCGGGATCTTGATCGCGGCGTGCCTGCGCCAGGTCGTGATCGGATCGCCCCACGCCTCGATCGCGAAGGTCCAGCGGCCTTCTGTTTCCGGGGTGACCTCGGCGCCCCAGCGGTCGGTGCCGGGGACGAGCTCCCGCATGGGAAGCCAGGGCCCGCCACGTCCGGTGGGATCGCGCAGCACCACATTGGCCGCTACCGCGTCATGCCCTTCCCGGAAGATGGTGGCGGACACCTGGAAGGTCTCGCCCGCCACGGCTTTCGCGGGGCGGCGCCCGCAGTCGACGAGCGGCTTGATGTCCAGGACGGGGATGCGACCGATCATGGGCTCACCTGGGGTTGATACGTAGGGTTTTGTTCTTTGTATCCGCTCCGCTGGCAACTGGCTGGTTGCAGGCATGACCGCTCCTGTCCGCGTTCACTCGGCTGGGGGTCTCGCTAGGGGGCGCAGGGGGAGAGCCTGCCCACTGCGCGGGGGCAGGCAATCAGGCATTGGGTGAACTACTAGTACGTAAGGGCGCACACGTGAAGCGGGGGGGGCAAGGGGGGAGCGCATCCGCGGACCGGCTCCGCCGTGCGGCGGGTGCCCGGAACCATCAGGAAGACCTTGCGGAGAGTGGCCGTTGCCGTCAACTGTCATTTCGGTGACGGAGGTTCCGCCGCGACACGGCTGAGACATCGCCGCTTACGGAACAACGGAGGCGTCCCGCGACGTACCTTGTGTGTCCAGCGGGTGGAAGTCATACGGAAACGGGTCGAAAACACAGTGAAGGGACCCAGCGGACCAACGTCCACCGCTACCTTCGAGGGGTGAAGGCCATTCGTCGCTTTTCCGTACGTCCCGTCCTTCCTGAGTCCCTACGACCGCTCAGCGAGCTGGCGCGCAACCTGCGCTGGTCCTGGCACCCCGATACTCGTGAGCTTTTCCGCTACGCCGACCCGGAAGGGTGGCGGGCGGCCGGAGGCGACCCCGTGCGGCTCCTGAGCTCCGTATCGGCCAACCGGCTGGCCCAGCTGGCCCGGGACCGTGGATTTCTGCGCCGGCTCGCCATGGGCATAGGGGATCTGCACGACTATCTGTCCGAGCCGCGGTGGTATCAGAGCGCGGGCGATCAGCTGCCCGCGGCCATCGCCTACTTCTCACCCGAGTTCGGCATCACCGCGGCGCTGCCGCAGTACTCCGGCGGCCTTGGCATTCTCGCCGGGGACCATCTCAAGGCCGCCAGCGATCTGGGTGTCCCGCTGATCGGGGTCGGGCTGCTCTACCGGCATGGCTACTTCCGGCAGTCGCTGTCCCGCGATGGCTGGCAGCAGGAACGCTATCCGGTCCTCGACCCCAACGAGCTACCGCTGGAGCTGATGCGCGAGGGCGGTGGTTCACCCGTTCAGGTGGAACTCACGCTGCCCGGCGACCGCCGCCTGCGCGCTTATGTGTGGCAGGCCCAGGTCGGCCGGGTGCCGCTGCTGCTGCTCGACTCCGATGTGGAGGACAACGCCTCGGCGGAGCGTGGCGTCACCGACCGGCTCTACGGCGGTGGCCGGGAGCAGCGGCTGCTCCAGGAGATGCTGCTCGGCATCGGCGGCGTCCGTGCGGTGCGCGCGTACTGCCGTATCACCGGACACCCGGAGCCAGAGGTGTTCCATACGAACGAGGGGCACGCCGGCTTCCTCGGTCTGGAACGCATCCGCGAGCTGAGCCGCTATGGCGTGAGCTTTGACGCCGCGCTGGAGGCCGTGCGCGCGGGCACGGTCTTTACGACCCACACCCCGGTCTCCGCCGGGATCGACCGCTTTGACCGCGAGCTGGTCGCCCGGCACTTCGGCGAAGACGGGGAGCTGCCCGGCATCGACGTCGCGCAGGTGCTGCGGCTGGGCATGGAGACCTATCCGGGCGGGGAACCCAACCTCTTCAATATGGCCGTGATGGGTCTGCGACTGGCTCAGCGCGCCAACGGGGTGTCCACGCTGCATGGCGCCGTCAGCCGGGAGATGTTCGCCGGGCTGTGGCCAGGGTTTGACTCGGCCGAGGTGCCTATCACCTCCATCACCAATGGCGTACACGCACCGACCTGGGTGGCCCCCGAGGTCTCGGAGCGGACCTCCCGGCTGCCGGACAGCGACCTGTGGGAGCTCCGCCGTACCCTGCGCGAACAGCTGGTGCTGGAGGTACGGCAGCGGCTGTACGACTCCTGGCGGCAGCGCGGCGCCGCCCGGGCCGAGCTCGGCTGGATCAACGGTGTCCTGGACCCCGATGTCCTCACCATCGGCTTCGCCCGGCGGGTGCCCTCGTACAAGCGGCTCACCCTGATGCTGCGCGACCGCGACCGGCTGATGCGGCTGCTGCGCCACCCAGAGCAGCCGATTCAGCTGGTTGTCGCGGGCAAGGCACATCCGGCCGACGACAGCGGCAAGAAGCTCATCCAGGAGCTGGTGCGCTTCGCCGACCACCCTCAGGTGCGGCACCGGATCGTCTTCCTGCCGGACTACGGGATGGCGATGGCGCAGAAGCTCTACACCGGCTGCGATGTGTGGCTCAACAATCCGCTGCGGCCACTTGAGGCCTGCGGGACATCCGGCATGAAGGCAGCACTCAACGGCTGTCTCAATCTGTCCGTCCTGGACGGCTGGTGGGACGAGTGGTTCGAACCGGACTTCGGCTGGGCCATCCCTACCGCCGACGGGTCCGGAGCGGCCGATGACGACCGGCGTGACGCCATTGAGGCGACCGCGCTCTATGAGCTGCTGGAGGATCACGTCGCGCCGTGCTTCTATGAGCGGCCGCAGCGCTGGCTGGAAATGGTCCGGCAGACACTGGACCGGCTGGGGCCCAAGGTCCTCGCCGACCGGATGGTGCGCGACTATGTGCTGCGGCTGTACGCACCAGCCGCCCTCGCGCACCGGGAGCTGGACGCCAAGAGCGCCGGTGAGCTGGCCGACTGGAAGGCACGTATCCGGGCCCAGTGGCCGCACGTCGCCGTCGACCATGTGGAGACCGCCGACTCCGGAATCGGCTCCGCCGAGCTGGGCGGCTCGCTGGCGCTCCGGGTGCAGGTCGCCCTGGGCGAGCTGGCGCCACGCGAGGTGGAGGTGCAGGCGGTCGCGGGCCGGGTGGACGCCTCCGATTCCATCACCGATCCGGTCCATGTCCCGCTGAAGCCCACCAGCGGCCCGGATCCGGCGGGCCGCTGGCTCTTCGAGGGGCCGCTCGCCCTGGACCGTACGGGGCCCTTCGGCTATACGGTCCGCGTCCTGCCCGCACACCCGCTGCTGGCCAGCGGCGTGGAGCTGGGGCTGGCCGCGGCCCCACCGGAGGGCATCGCCTCCAGTGAGGCAGCGGGGGTGCTGATGCGCTGACAGCGCCTGGCCGGTGATACAGCTGATTCAGCCCTCGACCTTCACGGCCGTCCAGGCGGCCGCAACGGCCTTGGCCTCGGCGCTGTCCGCGCCGTAGAGGTCACTGGCGGCCGTGATGGTTGCCCGGCGGGCGTCCGCGTAGTTGGTTGTGGACGTCATCTGCTCGGTGAGCGCCTTGAACCAGATCTGCTCCGCCTTGTCGATCCCGATACCCTGCAGCGTCGAGCCGTCGGCGGTCGGGGAGTTGTACGTCACCCCGTTGATCTCCTTCTGCCCGCTGCCCTCGGCGAGCAGGAAGAAGAAGTGGTTGGCGATGCCCGAGGAGTAGTGGACATCGACATTGCCGGCGCCCGGCTTCCAGTAGTCGAGGGACTTGCCGTCCTTGGAGGGCTCGTCCATATACCGCAGCGGCTTGCCGTTGCCGAAGATGTCGATCAGCTCGCCCACGTGGTAGTCGGCCACATCGACATCGCTGCCGACATGGAACTCGACGGCCGCGGCGAAGATGTCGGAGGTGGCCTCGTTGAGGCCGCCGGACTCACCGGAGTAGATCAGCTTGGCGGTGGCCGAGGTGACTCCGTGGGTCATCTCGTGGGCCGCGACATCGACCGAGGTGAGCGGCTTTTCGTTGTTCGCGCCGTCACCGTAGGTCATACAGAAGCAGGAGTCCGACCAGAAGGCGTTGACGTAGTTGTTGCCATAGTGCACCCGGGTGAGGGCGGCGACACCGTCACCGCGGATGCCGTCGCGGCCGTGCACATCCTTGTAGTAGTCCCAGGTGGCACCGGCGCCGTAGTGCGCGTCGACGCCCGCGGTCTCCCGGTTGGCCGGGGTGCTGTCGCCCCAGATGTCCTGCTTGCTGGTGAACAGCCTGCCGTTCCCGCCCTGACCATTCCTCATGTCATGCGTCTTGCCACCGCCGCGTGCGGCGTCGGTGAGTGAGTACGAGCCCTCCGAGCCCGAAGTGCCGAGCTCCACCTTGCCGCTGTACTGGCTGTGGCCGACACCGTTGCGGATGGCCTGGTACTCAAAGATCTTCTTGCCGGTCCCGGCATCGGTGATGACATGCAGTTCACTGGGTGAGCCATCGTCCTGAACACCGCCGATGACCCTCTCCCAGGCGAGCGTTGGCTTGCCATCGGCCGCCCAGATCACTTTGCGCGGTGCCTGGCTGCCCTTCGCCTTTGAAGCGGCGGGCTTCTTCGCGGCCGGGGCCCGGGTGGACTTCACCGTGATTCTGGCGTTGGTCGACTTGGTGACGCGCTTGGTCTCGCCGGACTTCGTCTTGTGCACCACCAGATCGCCGCCGAGCACGGGGAGTCCGGCGTAGGTGCGCTCATAGCGGGTGTGAGTGTCCCCGTTGCGGTTCTTGATGACGCTGCGGACCTCGAGCTTCTCCTGTGCGCCGAGGCCCAGTTCAGCGGCGACAGCGGCCTTCGCGGAGCTGGCGTCCGCCGCCTTGATGAGGTCGCCGTACTGCGCGGCCGAGAGCGTGGCGGGCAGGGCACCCGTCTGGACGGGTGGTGCGGCACCGGCTGATCCGGTGGCCAGGCCGGCGGCGAGCATCGCGGCCGCAGCGACAAGCGCCGCGCTCATGGTGGCGCGGCGACGGTGCGGACGGCGGGGCAGGCCGGATATGGGTGATATGCGGGCGGAGTTGTGGGATGCAGGTCTCACATGGGCTCCTCAGGGATGTGGGGGGTGTCCCAGGTGCATGGCAGCGTCCCATGCAGGACGCGTACATGTCAGGAGGCTGAAAGCTGGTTGACCGGAATTCGTCCGTTCCCACAACTTCCTTGTCCGGTATGCGGATCAACCCTCTGGCGCTGCCATGCCGTCCCCCGTAGTGCAGCGGGACATCGCGTCCCCGCACCGAAACGGAGGGAACGTCCATGCATCAGCGAGCCATACGCACCCGCCATGCCATGACCGGGCTGGCGGCGGCATTAGCGCTGGGCGCCACCGCACTCACCGCCCCCGCACACGCGGCCACCGGGCCGGACCACGGGAACGACACCACACAGGCCGCCCTGGAGCGGATGGTCGAGAACGGCGCACCGGGCGTGGGCGCCATGTCGCACCGCCCGGACGGGACATGGTTCGGCCAGGCCGGCGCCGCTGACCTCGACACCGGCCGGGAGCGCACCGCCAAGGACCGCTTCCGGGCGGCCAGCATCACCAAGACCTTTATCGCCACCGTGCTGCTCCAGCTGGAGGCCGAGGGCAAGCTGAGCCTGGACGACACCGTCGAGGACTGGCTGCCGGGCGTTGTACAGGGCAATGGCAACGACGGCAGCAAGATCACGCTGCGTCAGCTGCTCCAGCACACCAGCGGACTCTTCAACTACACCGCCGACCCGGAAATGTGGGAGAGGTTCACCACCGGTTTCCCGCAGCACCGCTATGACACCTACAAGCCCAGGGAGCTGGTGTCCATCGCGCTCCAGCACCAGCCCGACTTCGAGCCGGGCAAGGGCTGGTCGTACTCGAATACGGGCTATGTGCTGGCCGGAATGGTCATCGAGGAGGCGACGGGCAAGCCGTATGCCAAGGCCGTTAAGCAGCGCGTCATCAAGCCGCTGAAGCTCAAGGAGACCTCCTTCCCCGGCACCCGGGTGACGCTGCCGCGTCCGCACGCGGTGGCCTACTCCAAGCTCTGGAGTGAGGATCCGGACGCCAAGATCCACGACGTCACCGAGCTCAACCCCTCCTGGGCGGGCGCGGCAGGCGAGATCGTCTCGACGACCGGCGACCTCAACCGCTTCTTCGGCGCGCTCCTGCGCGGTGAGCTGCTGCCCAGACCACAGCAGTCCGCGATGTTCAACACTGTGCCGGTGGGAGACGAGTTCCCCGGGGAGTACGGGCTCGGGATCTACTCCCTGAAGCTCTCCTGCGACAAGACCGTATGGGGCCATGGCGGAAGCCTCCATGGCTCGCTCTCCAACGTCCTCGGGACCAGGAACGGCGACCATGTGCTCACCGCCAATATGAACGGCGACTGGCTGCGGGACGAGCAGGCCTACAGCGATCTGTTCGAGGCGGAGTTCTGTGGAAAGAAGCCCGGCCCGGGCGGCAGCGGACCCGCGCTCAACGGATCGGCCAGGCAGAGCCCGCTGAGCTGAGCCAGCCCTTCCCGAAAACGGGCTGAGCCAGCCCTTCCGAAACGGCCCGCCCCCGCGGCTGAGCGCGCGGGGGCGGGCCAGGGCCGAAGATCAGCTGAGGCTGTCCCGCCAGGCCCGGTGCAGATCCGCAAAGCGGCCCCCAGCCCCCGCGATGAGTTCAGCGGGCGTCCCGTCCTCGACAATCCGGCCGTCCGCCATCACCAGGACCCGGTCAGCGATCTCGACCGTGGACAGCCGGTGCGCGATGACCACCGACGTACGGCCCCGGAGCACCGTACGCATGGCCTGCTGGACCGCCCGCTCACCGGGAATGTCGAGCGAGGAGGTCGCCTCATCCAGGATGAGCACCGCCGGATCGGCCAGCAGAGCCCGGGCGAAGGAGACCAACTGCCGCTGGCCCGCCGAAATCCGGCCGCCACGCTTACGGACATCGGTGTCGTAACCATCCGGGAGAGCCGTGATGAAGTCATGTGCCCCAATCGCCTTCGCGGCGCGCTCGATCTCCTCCCGGCTGGCGTCGGGGAGGCCGATGGCGATGTTCTCCGCGACCGTGCCGGAGAACAAGAACGCCTCCTGGGTCACCATGACCACACCCCGGCGCAGCTCCGGCAAGGCCAGCTCCCGCAGATCGGTGCCGTCCAGCAGCACCCGGCCGCGGGTCGGCTCGTAGAACCGGGCCAGCAGCTTGGCCAGCGTCGACTTCCCCGCACCGGTCGCACCGACCACCGCCACCAGCTGCCCGGCGGACAGCGTGAGATCAAAGCGCGGCAGCACCTCGCCGCCGGTGCGATAGGCGAACCGGACCCCGTCGAAGACCACCTCGCGGCCCGGAAGCTCGCTCGCCCGCTCCGGCAGCGGCTTGGGGTCCGCCGGCTCCGGAACCCCCGGCTCCTGGGCGAGCAGCCCGGCGATCTTCTCCAGCGAAGCAGCGGCGGACTGATAGGAGTTGAGAAACATGCCCAGCCGGTCGATCGGGTCGTACAGCCGCCGCAGATAGAGCGCGGCGGCGGCCAGCACACCCAGCGCGAGCCTGCCGTCGGCGACTCGGTAAGCCCCCCACAGGACCATGGCGGCGACGACAATATTGGCGGTCAGTCGGGAGAGCACCACATAGCGGGCCATCTCGAGAATCGAGTCGCCGTTGACCCGCAGATGCTGGCCGTTGAGCTCCCGGAAGGCCGCGTCATTGGCGCCCTCCCTGCGGAAGGACTTCACCGGCCGAATGCCGTTCATGGTCTCCGCGAACTTTACGATGACGGCCGCGATCGCCGTGGACCGCTTGCGGAAGACCCGCATGGAGCGATGCTGGAAGTTCCGTACGAGGAGATAGAGCGGCACGAAGGACAGCAACGCCGCACCACCCAGCCCCAGGTCGAGATAGAGCAGCATCGCGGAGATATAGACGACGGAAACGACGACGCCCAGCAGCTCCTGCAATCCCTCATCAAGCAGCTCCCGCAGCGACTCCACATCAGTCGTCGACCGGGAGATCAACCGCCCCGAGGTGTAACGGTCGTGGAAATCCACGCTGAGCGCCTGGGCATGCCGGTAGATCCGGCCGCGCAGCTCCAGCAGCACGCGCTGGTTGATACGCGCGGCAGCCCGCACAAAGGCGTACTGAAATCCGCCCGACAGCGCGGCACAGAGCAGATACGCCGCCGCAACGGTGATCAGCGGCCCATAGTCATCGGCGCGCAGCGCCGGTACGGCACGGTCGATGGCGTACGCGACCAGCAGCGGACCAGCCTGCACGGCGGCCTGCTGGAACAGCAGCAACAGCGCCGCGACGGCCACCCGGCGCCGGTGCGGGGCCAGCAGCGACCCGAGCAGCCGCCGGGACGCCCCGTCAGGGGCGGGCAGCACATCCCGGTCGAACGGGTCGTCGGCCTGCTCGGTGCTGCTCAACGCTCCTCCCCGTGACCCTCACCGGACATCAGATGGCGGTACTCCGCGCTGTCGCGCAGCAGCCGGTGATGGTCGCCGACGGCGGCTATCCGGCCCCCGGAGAGCAGCGCGACCCGGTCGGCGAGCAGCACGGTGGAGGGCCGGTGCGCGACCACCAGAGCCGTGGTCGTCGCCAGCACCTCGCGCAGCGCGGCCCCCACCCGGGCCTCGGTATGCACATCCAGCGCGGACAGCGGGTCATCCAGCACCAGAAAGCGGGGCCGTCCGACGACGGCCCGGGCCAGCGCGAGCCGCTGCCGCTGGCCTCCGGACAGGCTGAGTCCCTGCTCACCGACCTGGGTGTCGACCCCGCGCGGCAGCGCGTCCACAAACTCCTCGGCCTGCGCGATACGCAGCGCACGGCGCAGGTCATCATCGCCCGCGCCCGCCGCCCCCATCAGCACGTTCTCCCGCACCGACGCAGAGAACAGCGTCGGCTCCTCAAACGCCACCGCCACCATGGCCCGTAGCTCGGGCCGGGAAA
The DNA here is from genome assembly GCF_021216675.1 of Streptomyces gobiensis. Classification (NCBI taxonomy): domain Bacteria; kingdom Bacillati; phylum Actinomycetota; class Actinomycetes; order Kitasatosporales; family Streptomycetaceae; genus Streptomyces; species Streptomyces gobiensis. The sequence goes on from NZ_CP086120.1 coordinate 4,188,701, forward strand.
GCGTGGCGATATCGGTGCCATCGACCGTGATCCGCCCACCGGTCACCTCATGCAGCCGTGGCACCAGCGCGGTGAGCGTCGTCTTCCCGCTGCCGGTCGCCCCAACGAGCGCCATGGTCTCCCCGGACCGGATATGCAGATCGACCCCGTCCAACACGGCCGGTGAGCCCTCCGCGGCATCGGGAAACCGAAACCGTACCCCCGCAAACCGCAGCCCGTCCCCGCCCTTCTCCACCGCACTGCCACCCTTGGCACACACCTGGGCCGGAACCTCCGCATCCATCACCTCGAAGTAGCGATCCGTCGCCGTCGCCGCCTCATTGCTCATGGCGAGCAGAAACCCGATCGACTCAACCGGCCAGCGCAGCGCGAGCGCCGTGGACAGAAAGGCGACCAGCGTGCCCGCCGAGAGCCCGCCATCGGCGACCTGCACTGTGCCGAGCACCAGCGCCGCCCCGAGCGCCAGCTCCGGAAGAGTCATGATGAGCGCCCAGATCCCCGCCAGCAGCCGCGCCTTGTGCAACTCCGTGCCCAGCAGCCGCTGGGAGAGCCCCAGGAAGGCCCGAGCCTGACTGCGGTGCCGCCCAAATCCCTTGATGATGCGGACGCCGAGCACCGCCTCCTCGACAACGGTCGTCACATCACCGACCTGGTCCTGCGCCTTACGCGCCACCACGAAGTACCGCTTCTCAAAAACCGAGCAGAGCGCCACCAGCGGCACCACCGGAGCCAGCACCACCAGCCCCAGCGTCCAGTCCTGGGCGAGCAGAATGACGCAGCCGATCACAATCGTCACGCCGTTGATCACCAAGAAGGTCAACGGAAAGGCGAGGAACATCCGCAGCAGCTGCAGGTCCGTAGTGCCCCGGGACAGCAACTGCCCACTGGGCCACCGGTCATGAAAGGCAACCGGCAGCCGCTGCAGATGCCGATACAGATCCGCCCGCATCGCCGCTTCCACCCCAGCGAGCGGCCGCGCCACCAACCACCGCCGCACCCCAAAAAGCCCCGCCTCCGCCACCCCCACCAACAGCAGCAGCCCCCCACCGAGCCACACCCCACCGGTATCCCGCTCGGCAACCGGACCATCAATGATCCACTTCAACACCAGCGGAATAGCCAGCCCCATAAACGACGCGGCGATCCCCACAACCGCCGCTGTGGCCAACCGCGCCCGCACGGGCCGCACGTACGGCCACAGCCGTAAGAGCGACCGCACAGCGGAGCGTCGATCCTCTGCGGAGGAAGCGGCAGCGGCAGCGGCAGTCATCAGCACCGAGACTACGGTTCGCCACTGTCACACTTCACTGGGTTTTTGGGCCTAGACCCTTGGCCCTACGCCACTGAACGCGCCCATATCCGCTGGGGCGCTGAAGGGTCGCCCACGGCCACGGACTCCAGGTTCATCGCGCAGCTCGCCTGATGGACCGGCAGCGGGCGCACGCACAGGGCGGGTAGCTGATGGAGTCGGGAAGGAGCGCAGGATCCCCCGCCCTGAACTCCCGAGGCTCCCGGACCGTGACGCGGCGGCCGTCCGGACGTACCCGGTAAACCTTGATCGTCATCATGGCTGCTGCTCACCACCGTCAAGGAGCTGCCGCAGCTGCTCGCCCGCGAAGGTGATCGCCAGGGCTTCCACCAGGGCGCTGTCCCGGTCGATCCAGCGCAGCCCCAGAGTATCCTGGTGCAGGCCATCGTGACCAGCTCGAAGGACACAGGGGATGTGACCCCCGTCTGTGCATCGGTGGTCGGGACGCTTGGAGCCGCACAGCCGATCGCCGCTCATCGAGCACCCCCGTGCAGGACACGCTGGTCAAGGTCGATACCGAGATACACGGCCGCGTAGAGCACCCGGCGACGCTCCTGCTGCTCATGCGCCAGCAAGTACGGCCTTACAAGCGGTTGGGCGTCCATGTACAACGGGCCCTCCGGAAGGCCGTAGGGGCTGCGATGCCGGGGCAGCGCTGCGGGGCTCTCTGGGCGCGGTGGTACTGGTGGTCGCGGAGGGACGTCGTCGTGACCGGCGCCTGTCGGGCGCCACTCCTCCAGCCCGTAAAGGGCTGCGATCGCTGCTCTCGCCAAAGCGATCAGGGCATGGATAATGCGCATGTCGGTCTGCTCCATTCAGATCGGCCACGCCCCGGGAGGTCTGCGGCCTCGCCGGGGTCTCCTTGTGGCCTGGTGATGAACCGGTCACGTCCTGGGCCCGAAGGCATCAGTCACTGATCGGCGATTGCGGTCTGGGGCGAGCGGCACCCGCCAGTGCAGGCCGGGTCGTCACCGCCTCCCGCCAGCGTCCGGGGGCAGCTTCGTGACGTCCAGCCCGTCCGGCAGTGCCCACGGCTCTGCTTCCGGCAGCAGCGGCATTACGGCTTCGCCAGTGGTGATTCCGTCACCGCACTCCTCGACAGGAGACGTACCGGTGGACGCGTAGACGGCGAATCCGTCGTGGCTACGAAGCCAGGCGGCCACCTGGCCCCGCTCGTCCGGGCTGCCACCGCACATGTCCGGCGTCGCGGTGACGATGCCCTGAGCCTGACCTGTTTCAATCATGCTCCGCACCCGCGCCCAGCCGGTACGGCTGTCGAGGGGCAGGCTGACCGCCGCACGGTCTATGACCTCTACGACCGGTACCCAGTACCGCGCGTCGGCGTAATCGCGGGCAGCTTGGAGCATCTTGGACTCGGGGCCGCCGGGCAGAACGCAAACGTAGATCACCACGGCAGTGCGCTGGAAACCAGACGACGCGTCCGCGATGGCACGCCGCCTCATGACTTGGTGCGGAGTCCTGCCCATTGACGTCTCCCTTCACGGTGCAAGACATCGTGACGGGACATCAACTGTCTGTGAACGGATGGACTGTAGGGCCTGGCTTAACTCGTTGAGGCTCTTCTCCTACGGCCCGTGACAGACCTCTGGAGCCTCACCGCAGGAGGTACCACGAACTGTGGTACTCGGTCACCGTAGAGCCAGCGGTACTCCGATGGTCCGTGAGATTTGCCGTGCCTTGTGCGTCGCGTGGTCCGCGATCCGCTGGTTGACTACACCCACCAGTGCCTGATGGCGCGCCCACTCTGGCCGCTCGGCGATGACCGCCAACAGAGTGTCCGCCGCGCGGTCCCATAGCTTCGCCTCAGCCTGGGCCAGCGCCACCGACAGCATGTAGCGCAGACGCGGCACATCCCTGAGCTGGTCGACGCCCTGGGTCGATTTGATGAGCTTGATGGCCTTGCCGATCTCTCCGAGCGCCAATGCCACCGTGACGGCCTCCGTGCCTGCCGTCGCCTGCCCAAACGTCGTCTCGTACGGGTCGATTTCACCATCGACCCGCGCTGCCGCAGCATGCGCCTGGCTCAGATAGTCGCGCGCACGCTCCTTGTCCTCCAGCCGTGAGGAGGCGACTGCGGCCCGAATCATCAATTTTCCGTACACCGCCAACCGGGCCTGGTCGTTCTGCGAGAACGAGGGCTCGATCTGTGACGCTGCGCCCAGAGAGAGGGAGATGGCATCAGCCAGACGGCCGTCCCGCATCAACACCCATGCCAGAGTGGTGTTCTGCGCTGCGTACAGCAACTCGTCACTCGCCCGCTCGGCAGAAGTCTTCGCATGAGTCATCGCCGCGTAGGACAGGTTCCGGGAGCCGAGCGAGTTCCCGACGCGGGCAGCAATCCGGTAGGCATCCGCAAGGATCCGCATCGCCTCGTCCCGCTCCGACCCTGAGCCACTGTCCGCCAGCGCGGTTGTCTCCATCATCAGCTGGGGCAGGATGCTGGCCGTCTCAACGTGCTCGCCTTTCCAGTAGTGGAGGCTCGCTTTCCCGAGCGCGGCCCGCAGGGAAGGAATGTCACTGGGAACCATGCCGTCGGGGAAGAGCTTCAGCGCGCTGTTGTGGACGGCGGACTCGATATGGCGAAGTGCGGCCCGGTCCGTCATGGTCATCGCGTGACGCGGACCCTGTTGGCCCAGGATCACGCTGATATCCACCTTCAGCGCGCTGGCCAGCCGCAGCAGCGACCCGATCGATGCCTTGGAGGTCTGCTCAACTTTCTGGATCAGTGAGAGAGAAAGCCCTGTGGCGTTGGCGAGGCCCTGCTGGGTCATCTCCTGCCCGCGCAGAAAGCGGACTCGTTCCCCTGTCGTGTAGTCAGACCATTGCGGCATAGTCAGCTCCGTTCTGACGTAGACACTCAGGACGGTACTCCCAACTTTGTTTACGGGTACAGCAGACGGCCCTGGCGCATGTCACGAGAGGCCGTCGTGCTGCTACACCGGTTGGTGCCATCCCCGCAAGCGCGGGGAGCACGGCGGCAGCCATCTCCCGGCGGGCCCGGTCACGGGACCATCCCCGCAGGCGCGGGGAGCACACCAGCGTGACCGTCTTCGACGCTACATCGTCGGGACCATCCCCGCAGGCGCGGCGAGCACCGTTCCCCAGAGCCGTTGTCACAGCAACCGTGGGGACCATCCCCGCAGGCGCGGGGAGCACCCAGCCACATACAGCCACCAGGCATCGCACTGGGGACCATCCCCGCAGGCGCGGGGAGCACCTCCAGTCCCATGTCATGCCTGATCTGGAGATGGGACCATCCCCGCAGGCGCGGGGAGCACTCCCCGAACGGCTGTGCGCTTGTCTGCGGCCCGGGACCATCCCCGCAGGCGCGGGGAGCACGAGGAGGTCTGCGGACCTTGTGGTGCCGTCTCGGGACCATCCCCGCAGGCGCGGGGAGCACACTTCGTGACCTGCGTGTTTAGGGTGGCGGGGCGCGGGTTTTGAGTACTTTCCGAGAGTCGGGCATATCGGGCGTGAACCTCCTCCTAGCGGTTGCCGAAGCGACGGCGCTTGGATGCCTTGCTCCAGCCGCGCTGTGGGATCGCCGAGGTCGCAGATTGCTCCTTTGGGCGGCGGATCAGGGTGAGGCCTTCGTGGTTTGTTGGGTGCCACTTGTGGTCGTGGGTCTCGAAGGTGTAGCCCTGTTCATTGTTGGTGTTGTAGGCCAGCAAGGCGCGGCCGTTGCCCGCGTACTGCTTTACCTCCGTCCACAGGGCTTCGCGGATACGGGCGGATGGTCCGCCGATGAAGACGCCGGGGGAGATCTCCAACAGCCAGCGGGTGAGGAAGCCACGTAGGCCTGCTGGGCAGTTGGTGAGCACGATGACCGTCACCAGACCACTCCGTCGCCATAGTTGCGGCCGGAATCCACTTCCAAACCGCGATCGGCTTGGAGGGTGACGCGGTCCGTGGCGTCGCCGGGGAGGTCGGTGTCAGGGAGCAGGAGTTTCTTGATGTCGGTCACGCATCGGTCCAGCAGTTGTGTTTCGTTGACGCGGTCGCGGAGGGCGCGGCGGGTGCGAGCGCCTACCTCTTCGGGGTCTTCTGCCGCCACCTCAAAGGCGACGGGGATGCCTATCTCGGTTTTATAGAGGTCGGCTATGTCCAGGACAAACGACAGTTCATGCCCGGAGTGGATAAAGCCGAGCCCTGGTGCGCAGCCCAGGGCGGCGGTGACGGCCTGAGCAATTCCGTACATGCACTGGGCTGCTGCGGTGATGCCTTGATTGAGTGAATCTCCGGCGGTGAAGTCGCCGGGGACGTACTGACGGCCATGCCAGGGGATGCCGACTCTGGCGGCCTCCTTGCGGTAGAAGTCCTTGACTCGTTGGCCTTCCCTGCCCAGAAGCTCCTGGCGGTTCAGGCCCGCCGGGTCCTCGTCCGGGAAGCGCATCTTGTACATGGCTCGGGCCACATCAAGCCGGGTGCGGCGGTTGGCCCACTTGGTGGCCTGGGCCTCGACTAGGGCGGACGAGCGGGTCAGAGCACGGCCGCCAGCGTAGAAGCGGACCCCGTGTTCCCCCACCCACACCACGCCAGCCCCACATTCGCCGAGCACACTCATCGCCTGGTGAGTGACGCGGGTGCCGGGGCCCAGCAGCAGAGTTCCGATGGTGGCGGAGGGGATGTGGGTGGTGCCGTCTGCGTCCTCGGCCGTGATGGCGTTGGCGTCGCGGTGGATCGTGCACCGCTCCAGGTAGATGAAGGAGAGTCGGTCTCCGGCGCGGGTGAGCTCGCGTGGGGATGAGGTGCGGCGCTGGCTAACGCTTGCCATGCCTCACCCCACCGGGGCCAGGGTCATCAGGCCGCAGCCGTATGCCTTGGCCCGGCCCAGGCCTGCGGTGAGAGTACGGCGCAGAGCGTTGGGGTCCGTGACCTCCAAGTGGCCGTCGAAGGTGGCAATGGCCAGGGAGACGGTTCTCTTCCGCTGCGCTTTCTCGTCGGTCTTGCCAAAGGCGAGATTGCGGCGATCGTGGACGGTCAGCGCGTATTCGTCGGTCTCAGGAAGATGACGTTGCTCTGGTGGTTTTTCCGCTATCCGGAATCCTGCTGCTTCCTGGCGCTCCAGCAGCCAGCTCATCTGGTGTCGTGGTGTGATGTGCGCGGTGTGTTTGGTTGGTTCGCCTGCTTTTCGGCGGATGCTGTGCACCGGGTTGGCGGTGATGCGGAATGACCAGAACTGACCTGTGGTGAGCCGGGAGAGGAACGGGCCGTAATCGTAGGTCTGCCATGTCGTCGCCGTGGTGGGCCAGCCCGCCTGCTCAACCAGGTGGGTGAGGTCGGGCTTCGGTGGGCTGACGATATAGAGGATCACCTCGGCCTTGGCGTTGTGGTCGATCCGCCAGAGCACACGCGGGCCGCCGTCGGGGGTGGTCAGCACCTCGGCGAAGGAGGACATCACGGCGGCGTGCAGGGCCTGGGGTGATGACAGCAGCCGACGGGCCCCGATGCGCGCGGTGTTGATGCGGAAGCGGGTGAGGTACATCAGTCACCTCCCAGCACGGCCGTCGGGTCGTGATCGGGGCGCGCGGGCACCGGGACGGTATCCGTGCGGACGCCGCGCAGGGCGTAGCGGCGGTGTCTTGGGTCAAAGCTGAGGGGCTGGTCGCGGAGGCTGTCGACCGGGGCATCTGCGTCGCCGTCGTGTGGGGTGGCTTCGATGAGCCACTCGAGATACGGTTCGCGCCGATGGCGGCGCTTGTACCACTCGGCGGCGCGCCAAGGCTCCCGCGCCAGGATCTCTTCCAGGCCCCGGTCGTGGTAGACACCGAGATCGACAGGGTGGGCGGGCGGGCAGGAGCGGCGCCCCAGGTAGGGCAGGTAGACCGGGTCCCGCAGCGCTCGATGCAGCTCGTTGACCAGAGCGTCATCGCCCTCGACGGCCGCGACGAATACGGCGTCGGCCAGGTAAAAGCGCTCGGACAGCGGCATGGATTTACCCGTGTCGAAGTGCTGCGCGGTCTGGTAGTCCCGTACGCGTCTGCCGGGCTGGTCAACCCGCACCCCGAAGCGCAGTGCGGCCAAGTCCGTGAGGTCGGCGCCGCGCTCACGTCCCTGCGCGGCGGCGAGCAGCCCGATGACACCGCTCTTGGTGGGGGCGGACTCGGTGGTGCGCCGGGCGAACCGAGCCGAGGCTCCCCACGATTGCAGGGGGCCCGCCAGTTGGAGCACCAGGACGCTCATTCCACGGCCTCCTGGCGCTGGGCGACCGCCGCGCCGACACCGGAGACCAGCTCGGTCAGGTTCGTCTCCGTGCCGAGACCGGCGAGTTTCTCTGTATTCTCCCCGACACGCAGCACCCAGGTGGGGGTTCCGTCCTCGGCGCCGTAGCTGCTCTCGACGTCGGGGATGTAGGACGCGAGCCTGTCGCAAGCTGTCCGGAGGTGGCCGGTGCCCGGTAGTACCGGCTCCTCGAAGGCCGCGACGAAGCTGATGGGACGGGAGGAGCGGAGCTTGACGATGACCGCGTCGGGCAGCGTGTGGTTGCCGAAGGTGTTGAGCTTGCCGGTGGGCAGCGAGGTGATGAAGCCCTGGACGAACGCCTCGACGGCTCGGCGCACTGGCTCGGTGTCCGGCTCGTCTTCGCGTAGCCCCATACCCAGGTTCTTACGCAGCAGGTCAACGTCCAGAGCGGCGTACCGGTAGAGAGTGGCGGAGTTGAACTCGACGGTGCCGATCATTCCCGCGCCAGGCTCGGCGTCCGTGTTGCGGTCGTCAACGGCGGTGTAGTAGTCGGATTCATTCTCCACCGCGTGCACGCTGATGGCGTGCGCGACCTGAGCGGCGGCGTCGACGTTGATGTCGGCGCCGTCAGCGACCATACGGCCGAAGAGAGCGATGTCGACCGAGTGCCGAGTGTTGGCGATCTCTTTGGCCTGGCTTCTGTTCTCCTTCTCCTTGAGGAATGCCTTGATGTCGGCGCTCCCCTTAATGGCCAGCTCGGCCAGGCCGTCCAGCTGGCGGGCGCTGAGGAACATCAAGTAAGAGGATTCAGGAGCGGGCTCGTCCTCCCCCTTCTTTTTCGACGACTCTGCCTTCCGCTTGGGCACTTCGATCTTGGAGCCGGTGGCGGCCTGGACGGTCTCCGCCGCCAGTTTCAGCGCTTCGGTTGCCTCGATGGACGTGTCGAGCCCGTGAATACGCTCGGCCAGCAGTTCGGCTACCCGTTTGGTCCGCACGCCCAGCTCGCTGGGGTCCAGGAGATCGTCGAAGGCCCGGCGAGTGGCACGCTTCCATGCCTGACTGGAGACCCGTGATCGGCGCACGCCGCCGTAGAAAGCAGTCTTGGGCGCCCCGGTGTCGTCCCGGTTGAGGTTGCTCGGCGGAACGGTTTGCAGCACGTGCAAATCGAGGATGGTACGGCTCACGAGGCGTCCTTGTCGGTTGGAGTGTCGTCTTTCTTCGGCTGGTAGGCGTGGAAGCTGCGGCCCCATGCCTGGCGGACCTTGAGCATCCCGCCGGGCCGCTGTGCCTGGTAAAGCCGGTCCGCGAGCTTGCCGTAGTCGAGTGGTATCGCGTCGCGCCGCAGAAGGGTGGTGATCTCCCGTAGCCGATAGGCGAGTACATTTGACGTGGTCGCGGCGCCCGCTCGTACGAACCGCTTGCGGACCGGTTCGTCGATCTCGCCGCCCCGCATCAGCTGACGTACGGCCTCGCCCAGCTCAGGTCCAGGCTGGTGCATCTTGTCGTGGTGGGACTGCTGGTGCAGGGCGTAGAGGGTGACGGCGATGTGGACGGCGGACTCGGCTCGGGTCGCCTCCTCTTCGGGAAGTGGACCGTCCTGGTAGAGCAGTTCAGTCCCGGTCAGAGCCCACAGCTCCGGTACCTCCTCTGGCGTTTTTCCCGCGCCGCGCCGCAGCTGTGCCAGGCGGGCGACCGCTTCACTACGGTCGGTGAGATAGCCCTGCTGGAGTGGCCTCAGGTATTCCTCGACGGTGGTGCCCGCCAGGCCCAGAGGGAAACGTCTGGCGGGTGGGACGGCTGTGGTCACCGGCGGGCCCTCCCTTCTGCAAGCCGTGTCATGTGCGCTGCACCTCCGGGTGTTGATGGTCGGACCGCTAGGCGTTGGTCAAGGGGAGAGCGTCGCGGAGTCTGCGCCGGAACCGCAGGTCAGCGGAGGATGCCGTGAGCCAGAGAGACCCGCCGCCCCTGGTGTCGATGACCCTGCCCTCCCAGGCGGCGTCACCAGCTTCCTTCAGCAAGTCATCGCCGAGTCCGCTGATGAGTTGATGGACCCGGTGCTGCCATATCTGGCGTCGCTCATGGGGATCGTGCCCGGGCTTGAGGTCCCGCAGCCACGCACGGAACGGTCCGTCCAGCGTGGCGAAACCGAGATCACGTGCGGCGGCCTGGGCTACGGAGGGCTCGGCCCCGGCGGCCTGAGCCAAGTCTGCGGCGAGGTCACCCAAGACGGCATAGACCGTTTCCTCGGCGTCACTGACCGCGCCGATGGCGGCTTGGCACAGAGGACTGTCTTGGTCGTGCAGCAGCACCACGGCCATCTTCACCCCGTCGTCCACCACCTCGTCGATCACCGACTGCTGGGTGCCGTACACCGCGCCGAAGAGCCGGGCCCGGATGAGGAAATCCTCCTCCAGACAGTCCTCGACGGTGAGTCGGGCGACCCAGTCGAGGATGCGCGGCCGTACGAATTTGGCGGGCTCCTGACGCTGGCCCGCATCCTTCACTGCCCCTGTCACCAGGGCTGCCAGGCCGCGCCAGGCGGTGCGGGTGGGGTCGTGCTCGCGCGGCAGGTAGACCTGGGGCTCGCGTAGCTTCTTCTCCTGAACCGGGCTGCGTCGCCAAGCGGTCATCGGCTCATGCTGTTGTTTGTTACGCGGGGTCAGTGGATCGCCGTAGCCGAGTACCACGCCATGGACGCCGTCAGCGTCGTAGTGCAGCCGGAGCCGACGGGACTGCCAGGTGTACAGGTCACGTACCCCCGATGGCCGGGAAGCCAGCTCTACGGGATCCGCCTCGCCCGGCCCCGGCGGTTCACGGCGCCAGGCGGGGCGGTCATCCTTGCCGGACCGCAGGTTCTCGGTGTCCGTGGCGATCAGGTTGAGCAGCAGGGTCTCGCGAAGGTCCGCGCCCTCGGCGAGCACGCCGCCCAGGTTCCCCGCCCAGCCAACGCCCTGCGGATACCCCTTGCCACCCTTGACCCGGGAGTCGCCCACCGCACCTGACTTGATACCAGAGGGGTCGTACGCGTGTGCGTGCACGACCCAGCGGGCGGCCTCCGCGAAGCCGAGCCGCCCGGCGCCCTGTGCCCGCATCGTGAAGAACCGCTCACCGTTAGGGACATCGGCGACGATACGGTCCAGCGAAGCCACTTCGTTCTTCGCCGTATGCAGCCCGGCGACCTGGAAGAACGGTGTCTCGGGATGAAGCAGGTCAAAGCGCTCGCGATGTTCGTCGAGATAGGCCGCGATGTCGTCGCACGGCAGCCCGTCCTCCCGCAGGACGCTCCAGGCGTCGAGGTCGGCCGGTCCGTCGACCGCGTCATGCACAATCGCCAGCAGCAGCCGTAGCAGCGCGAACTCCTGCGTGGGTATGTCCCCGACGAGCCGTCGCAGGTTTTTGGCCTCCGCGAAGACGTCCAGAAGGGACAGCTCCGATTCGGCGTCGCTGAGGTCCTGAACCGGTATCCATGGCTGGGAGATCAGGTCAAAGGACTGAACGGGGCGTTCACTCGGCACGGGTCACCTCGAGGCCGTCGGTGCGGGTGTAACGGAGGTCAAAGCCTGCCAGCCGGGCACGACAATCCTCGTCCAGCACCAGGAGCAACTCTCCGGCCAGCCAGTGGGACTCCTTGGTCTGCCAGGCCGGGACGCATACGGCCTCCATTTCTTCGATAGCCCGATCCAGCACATCGGGGAACGAGAAGTGGTAGGGGAGCCGCAGCCCGCTTGCCGCGACGATGCGCGCAAGCCTGGGCGCGGGCACCGCGTCGGTGGGAAGTTCCAAGCCGCCGCATCCGTCGCTCAGCCACGGCATGGTCGTCAGCGCGCCATCGGCGCGCCGCTGCACGACCAGCACTTCCAGGCTCTCCTGGCTGTCCCTGACCTGTGCCCGCCCGGCGCGGGTGTCATCGGCGTCCCCGACTCCGGCATCGATCCAGCCCACCAGGGCACGGCCGTCTCGCCCTACGTCACCCAGCTGGAAAACATGAGCGCTCTCCTGCTGCTTCGCCTGCTTCAGGTCATGCTCTTCGCGTGCCTGGGCCATCACTTCCTGCCACTCCGCCGGGCCCTCCGTCTGTGGGCCATATGCCCGCTGGACCAGCGGGCTGATGTCCTCGGGCAGCCGCACCGTGCGGTCCGTCCCGGCGGCCCCGGCCAGGTATGGCTCCAGTACGGCCAGGGAGCGCAGCAGCGCGTATCTCCCGTAGATCCGGGAGGAACCCCTTACCGGCTCGGGCGGCACGTGTTGCCAGTCCGTACCGGTTATCAGGCAGCGGGCGGTACGCAGTTTGGGCGGCCGGTCGCTCTGCCCCTTACCGCGCAGGTGGCGGTGCAGCCGTCCCATCCGCTGCAGCAGCAGATCGACCGGGCACAGATCTGTCACCAGCAGGTCAAAATCAATATCGAGGGACTGCTCCACGACCTGGCTGGCAACCACGATGTGCCTGTCGTCTGGGCGCTGGCCCCCGCTCTTTTCGGGCGGACCGAAGCGGGCCAGTAGCTCAGCGTCCTTCGCGGCGCGGTCCAGATCAAGGAAGCGGGCGTGCGCGACGGTGACTTGCCCGGTGCCGAACCGCTGCCGCAGGTGCGCGGCCGTATCCAGCACGCGGTCCACGGTGTTGCGCACCACGAGAGCGCAGCCGCCGTCGGACAGCTCGTCCGCCAGCCGGTCGGCCAGCGCGTCGAGGTCATCATCGAAGCGCTCAACTCGTACTTCTGTACGGCGGCCGGATGCCTCGGGGACGCCGGTGCGGGGCGCCGATCCGGACGTGACCGCAGCCAGCAGCGGATACCCGTCTGTCTTCTCCAGCTCGGCGAAACCGCCCCCGGCCGAGGACGTCCCGGCGTACGCCTCGGCCAGCTCGCGACGCCGGCGCGCGGGCAGGGTCGCTGACAGCACCACCACCGGAACCTGGTAGGCGCCCAGCCATGACAACACGCGGTCGAGGTACGCGTTCATATATGTGTCGTAGGCGTGCGCCTCATCGATCACGAGGACCTTTCCCGCTAGGGCGAGATGACGCAGTGCCAGGTGGCGGCTTTTGAGTCCCGCGAACAGCAGCTGATCGATGGTGCCTACCGCGAACGACGCCAGCATCCCCTTCTTGCGGCCACGCAGCCAGTGATGTGCGACTAATTCCGCCGAGTCGGCCCGCATATCCTGGCCGTGCCGCCGGGTGTTGCCCTGGCCGTCCTGGTCAACCGCGGCGACTTTCCGTCCGTAGTTGCTTGAGCGCAACAGACCCGAGTACTCCTTGTTGAGCGCGGCCTTTGAGTGCGCCAGGAATACGGAATGCGCACCGGGCTCGGCTCGTTCGTCCGGGAGCCGCCCCAGCCAGTCGAGCAGCCGAGGGAACATGGCGTTTCCCGTGGCCATGGTGGGCAGCGCGATGAAGCAGCCGCCCGCTCCGGTACGGGCAGCGAAGATCTCGGCAACGGCGAGCGCGGCCTCCGTTTTCCCCTCACCCATCGGGGCCTCGATCACCATCAGGCCAGGGGCGGGCATCTCGCGCGCCATCCGCACCGCCGCTTCCTGCACCGGCCGGACGCGTGCACCGGGCGGCAGGGAAAACCGGGCGGCGAACAGTTTTGCTGGGTCTTCGTCGGGCTCCACCGCCCGCCACGGAGGCGGCAGGCTCAGGCCGCGCCAGGCTGCCTCGACGCGCTCGGTGTCCGTCCGGGGCGGTTCCTCAGGAAAGTACGGGAAAAGATCCGGATTACTGGCGATCCAGTCCGCGACGATGACGAGCGCGGTCAGCAGGACCTGCACCGATTGGGGGAGCTTCACATGCTGCCAGTCGGCCAGCTGTTCTCTTACGCCGCACGCCTCCGCACAGGCGTCGAGCAACTCCTCTTGCACGGTATGCCACAGCGGCTCGCTGCCAGGAGTGCGCAGCAGCTCGGGGCGAACTGTCAGCTGCTGGATATCCGAAGAGGTCGGCGGCACACCGTGGTGGCCTCCGGCGACAATCGCGAATTGGGTGGTGGCCGCCTTGGACCAGCCGTGCCGCTCGTTCAGCCACTGACGAAGAAGCCGCTGTCCCGCCAAGCCGTGCGGGGCGAGACGACGGTCGGCCATCTGCTTCTGCAACGGCATATCCAGCCCTGCGGCCCGCATGGCATCGGCCAGCGACTCCACCTGGCAAGCGAAGGCGGGTGTGGCCTTACCGATGTCGTGGGTGGCCGCCAGCCACACCGCCAGCCGCCGCGCGTCTCCGGCTCCGCCGGGTAAGGCCATTGCTACGAGCCGCTGCACATGGCGGGGCAGCCACTGGTCCCAAAGCAACCCGGCGACGGCCGCACTGTCCGCCATATGCCGCCACAGCGGCAGCCATCCATCGGTGGGCCGGTCATGCTTGGCCCACACCGCACATGCGGCCGAGGATAGCCCTGCTCCCAGCCGGGTCCGGGTGGGCTGATCGGTATCCATGGGAGCTATCTAAACCCAACGTGACTCCGATGATGTGATGAGTAGCAAAACGTCCCCCAAGCTGCTTGCGTGACGGTAGAGTTCAGCGGCCTCTGGCGCCGTCGAAGGGGGTTTTAATTCCCTTATGTCCGATCCTTCGAAACTATGCGGAACAGCATCCTGTCCCGGATAAACACGCAGGTCACCGAGTCTGCTCCCCGCGCATGCGGGGATGGTCCCGCCGCCTATCTGGCCGCAGCTTCAAGCGGCCACTGCTCCCCGCGCATGCGGGGATGGTCCCGTCGCCTTGACGACTCCTTGCCCGCTGTAGCGCTGCTCCCCGCGCATGCGGGGATGGTCCCTGCGCTCCCGTCTAGACGCCCTGGGCATCTCCCTGCTCCCCGCGCATGCGGGGATGGTCCCAGCCAGCGGGCCACGGCCCGTGAGCCGACTGTCTGCTCCCCGCGCATGCGGGGATGGTCCCCTGGAGTTCGACTACGACGATCCGGTCCCCGACTGCTCCCCGCGCATGCGGGGATGGTCCCGCCAGGGTCTTCAGGTCCATCGGTGTCTCCAGCTGCTCCCCGCGCATGCGGGGATGGTCCCTCCGCCAGCGCCTTCCAGCTGTCCGTCCACGCCTGCTCCCCGCGCTTGCGGGGATGGTCCCGGGCTGTCGTGCGGGTCCTCCATTCGCGAGGCCTGCTCCCCGCGCTTGCGGGGATGGTCCCAAAGCCGACGACCTGCTGGACACGGTCAACGACTGCTCCCCGCGCTTGCGGGGATGGTCCCTCAGCCACCCCGTCCGGGGTGAGCTGGAGGCTCTGCTCCCCGCGCTTGCGGGGATGGTCCCGGCGGGGAGGGGGAAGGGGTGCGGCCGCAGGGCTGCTCCCCGCGCTTGCGGGGATGGTCCCCGCTAGGGACGCGTCGTCAACAGCGAAGACCTCTGCTCCCCGCGCTTGCGGGGATGGTCCCTGGCCCATCGGCAGTATTCCAGGAAGGAAAGTCTGCTCCCCGCGCATGCGGGGATGGTCCCTCGGCATGGAACCAGACGAGGTTCTGCGCCTGCTGCTCCCCGCGCATGCGGGGATGGTCCCCGCGGCCACCGGGCCCATCTCGATCTCACCGGCTGCTCCCCGCGCATGCGGGGATGGTCCCGCCGACCGTGCGATCCGCCAGCTCCACCGGCACTGCTCCCCGCGCATGCGGGGATGGTCCCGCCCTGTGGGATCTTGCCCGGCTGGTGGGGGCCTGCTCCCCGCGCATGCGGGGATGGTCCCGGGTTGGTGAAGCCGAAGTCGACAACCCACCACTGCTGCCCGCGCATGCGGGGATGGTCCCCGCTATGTCATCCCGGAGTGGGGGAACCGGCACTGCTCCCCGCGCATGCGGGGATGGTCCCGGCGCCAGCGGACCACAGCGGCTCGAGCCCGTCTGCTCCCCGCGCATGCGGGGATGGTCCCGCCACGCACCGCCGCACGGCCGCCGGAAGGATCTGCTCCCCGCGCATGCGGGGATGGTTCCTCCTGGAGTCGTCGTGCTCCCCGTGCAGCGGGGATGGTCATACGCCCCGGGGCGGGGCAGGCGCTCCGCGCGCTCGTGGGGGCTCGGGTTCGGGGACTACACGCCACAGCAGGGCGGAGCGTTCTGGGAGGTCGATGACTGTGCCGGCTTTGTGGAGGGTGGCTGGGGGGTGGTGTTGGTTCTCTTGGGAGGTGTCGATGAGGAGTTCGTAGGTGGTGGCCCAGGGTGGGCCCGGGAGGGGGAAGCGGAGGGGGTGGTGGGCTGCGTGGAGGAGGGCCAGGAAGCTGTCGTCGGTGACGGGGTCGCCCTTGGCGTCCCGGTGGGGGATGTCGCGGCCGGAGAGGTAGAGGCCGATGGTTGAGCTGGGGGCGTACCAGTCGGCCTCGGTCATTTCCGTGCCGTGGGGGGTGAACCAGGCCAGGTCACGCAGGCCACCGGGGGCGTGGGGGCGGCCGGAGAAGAAGGCTTTGCGGCGCAGGACCGGGTGGGCGCGGCGTAGGGCGATGAGGCGGGTGGTGAGGTCGAAGAGGGCTTGCCAGGCGGGGTCGTCGAGGAGGGACCAGTCGAGCCAGCTGGTCTCGTTGTCCTGGCAGTAGGCGTTGTTGTTGCCGTGCTGGGTGCGGCCCAGTTCATCGCCCGCGACGAGCATGGGTACGCCGGTGGAGAGCAGCAGGGTGGTGAGGAGATTGCGGAGCTGGCGGCGGCGGAGGGCGTTGATGTCGGCGTTGTCTGTTTCGCCTTCGGCGCCGCAGTTCCAGGCGCGGTTGTCGTTGGTGCCGTCGCGGTTGTCCTCGCCGTTGGCCTCGTTGTGCTTGTGCTCGTAGCTGACGAGGTCGCGCAGGGTGAAGCCGTCATGGGCGGTGATGAAGTTGACCGAGGCGTAGGGGCGGCGGCCGCCCCAGGCGTAGAGGTCGCTGGAGCCGGAGAGGCGGTAGCCGAGGTCGCGGACGTCGGGCAGGGCGCCGCGCCAGAAGTCGCGTACGGCGTCGCGGTAACGGTCGTTCCACTCGGTCCACAGGGGTGGGAAGGCGCCTACCTGGTAGCCGCCGGAGCCGACGTCCCATGGCTCGGCGATGAGCTTCACCCGGCGCAGGACCGGGTCCTGGGCGATGACGGCCAGGAAGGGGGAGAGCATGTCGACGTCGTGCATGGCGCGGGCGAGCGCGGAGGCGAGGTCGAAGCGGAAGCCGTCGACGCCCATCTCCTGGACCCAGTAGCGCAGTGAGTCGGTGATCAGGCGCAGCACCTGGGGCTGTACGACATGGAGGGTGTTGCCGCAGCCGGTGTAGTCGGCGTAGTGGCGGGGGTTGTGGGCGAGCCGGTAGTAGCCGCGGTTGTCGATGCCGCGCAGCGAAAGGGTGGGGCCGAGTTCCCCTGCCTCGGCGGTGTGGTTGTAGACGACGTCGAGGATGACTTCGATTCCGGCGGCGTGCAGGGCGCGGACCATCGCCTTGAACTCGCCGACCTGCTGGCCGCGGGTGCCGTGCGCGGCGTATGCGGCGTGTGGGGCGAAGTAGCCGATGGAGTTGTAGCCCCAGTAGTTGCGCAGGCCGCGGCGCAGCAGGTGGTCCTCGTGGGCGAACTGGTGGACGGGGAGCAGTTCGACGGCGGTGATGCCGAGCTTCGTCAGGTGTTCGAGGGCGGCCGGGTGGGCCAGGCCGGCGTAGGTGCCGCGCAGGTGTTTGGGGACGCCGGGGTGGCGCATGGTGAAGCCGCGGACGTGCAGTTCGTAGAGGACCGTGTCGGCCCAAGGGGTCTTGGGGCGGCGGTCGTCGCGCCATTCGTCGTCGGGGCCGCTGTTGTGGATGACGACGCCCTTGGGGACATGCGGTGCGGAGTCGTGGTTGTCGCGTACGGTGTCGGCGAGCTGCTGCTGTGGCCAGTCACGGACATGGCCGTACACCTCGGGGGGCAGCCGGAAGTCACCGTCCACCGCCCGCGCGTAGGGGTCGAGCAGCAGCTTGGCCGGGTTCCAGCGGGCGCCGGACCAGGGGTCCCAGCGGCCGTGTACGCGGTAGCCGTAGCGCTGTCCGGGCTGGACGCCGGGCAGAAAGCCATGCCAGATCTCATGGGTGAGTTCGGTCAGTGGGCAGCGGCTCTCGCGACCGGCGTCGTCGAAGAGGCAGACTTCCACGCCTTCGGCCCCGCCCGCCCACAGTGCGAAGTTGGTGCCCGCCACCCCGTCAGGGCCCATCCGGTACCGCGCGCCGAGTGGCTGTGGGCTGCCGGGCCAGACCAGCCTGGCCGGTGCCTCCTGCACGGGCGGTGGTGTGCGGTCCGGTGTGACCGCTTGGCGGTGGCCGTTCACCGGGGGCGCGGCGACGGCTGCCCGCTCGTTGTGGGCCAGCCCGTCTTCGGGTGCCTGCGACATAGGTACGCTCCCCCGTTTCGCGGCTCGGCTGGGCGGCGGTGCGCGGTGTCCCGGCCGCAGGGGTCTGTCGCCCAGTCCTCTTCCCGATTCTTCCCGAAAGGGCCATGCCATTCACACGCGTGATCGACCCGGTTCACCCCTCTGAGCAAGATCGTTTGAGGCGTTGTGACGGTGCGATGGCCGCGGATGGCGGCATTGACGGTGGCCTTGGTGATGCTGGCGGTGTGTGGACTGGTGGCCGAACCGAGTCCGCACGCGGAGGCCATTCGGGTGACGCCGGTGGACGGGGCGAAGGGGGTACGGGCCTCGGGGCCGCTGGAGGTGGGCGGGTCAGCGCTGAGCTGAGGGGACCTCGTCGGCGTAAATGTCCTGGAGCTGTCACAACTGGATTTCCTGTGTACCTCCCTGACCTGGCTGTGTGGTTATCTAACCGGGAAAAGGCGCGGGTCGCGCGTCGGGGCGCCGCCGGGGCGGGCTGCGCGAGGGGAGAAAGTCATCTTGATTGTGTGGGGTATACGTACGGGGGGCGGCGGTTCGCCAGCACTGAGGAGTGGGCTGCTGGCCCTCCTGCTGGGGACGCTGCTGATGATGGTCACGGCCTGCGGCGGCGATTCCGCAGCGGACAAGGCCAGGACCGGTACCGTGAGCAGCGGGCAGGATGAGGAGGCCTCCGAGGCGGTCGTGACGATAGCCCCGGAGAATGGCGCGGAGGGTGTCGCCACCTCGGGCGCGCTCAAGATCACTGCGGTGAAGGGGAAGTTGACCTCGGTCCGGGTCAAGGACTCCGAGGGCAACGAGGTAGCGGGGGAGATCGTCAAGGGGGGCGCGGCCTGGGAGCCGGAGCGCCAGCTGGCCACCGCGACGAAGTACACCGTGGATGCGGTCGCCAAGGACAGTGAGGGCCGCGAGTCGGCCAAGAACTCGACCTTTACGACGATCGTTGCGAAGGACAGCTTCATTGGTTACTTCACCCCCGAGGATGGCTCCACGGTGGGTGTCGGTATGCCGGTGTCCATCAATTTCAACCGAGCCATCGCCAACCGGGAGGCCGTTGCGAACGGCATCGAGGTCACGGCTGAACCGAAGGTGGAGATCAAGGGTCACTGGTTCGGCAACCGGCGGCTGGACTTCCGGCCCAAGGAGTACTGGAAGCCTGGTACCAAGGTCACACTGAGCCTGAAGCTCAACGGTGTTGAGGGTGCGTCCGGGGTCTATGGCAGCCAGCACAAGGATGTGTCGTTCACCATCGGCCGCAGCCAGGTCAGCACGGTTGACGCGAAGAAGAAGACGATGGTCGTCCAGCGCGACGGCAAGACGGTCAAGACCATTCCCATCACCGCTGGTGAGCCGAAGAGCACCACATGGAACGGCAAGATGGTGATCAGTGAGAAGCACAAGGTGACCCGGATGAACGGTGACACCGTGGGCTTCGGCGGTGAGTACGACATCGAGGATGTGCCGCACGCAATGCGGCTGAGCACGTCCGGCACGTTCATCCACGGCAACTACTGGGCGGGCAAGGCGACCTTCGGCTCGGCGAACACGAGCCACGGCTGTGTGGGGCTCTTCGACAAGCGGGGCGGTAACGACAAGTCCACTCCGGCCGCCTGGTTCTTCAAGAACTCGATCCTCGGCGATGTCGTCGAGGTGGAGAACTCCCAGGACAAGGTCATCGCTCCGGACAACGGCCTCAATGTCTGGAACATGGACTGGAGCCAGTGGGGCGCCAGCCAGTAAGCGCGGCACATCACAGGCGGCGGCAGGGGACACGTTCGTTAACGGGCGTTACCCTGCCGCCATGACTGTGAATCTCGAAGTCGCCGACGGTGTCGGCACCATCCGGCTGGACCGTCCTCCGATGAACGCGCTGGATATCGCCACCCAGGACCGGCTGTTTGAGCTGGCCGCGGAGGTGACCCGGCGCGACGATGTACGGGCCGTGGTGATCTACGGCGGCGAGAAGGTGTTCGCGGCGGGCGCGGACATCAAGGAGATGCGGGACATGGACCACGCGGCCATGATCGCCCGGTCGCGTGCGCTGCAGGACTCCTTCACCGCCGTGGCCCGTATCCCCAAGCCCGTGGTGGCCGCGGTCACCGGTTACGCGCTGGGCGGCGGATGTGAGTTGGCGCTCTGCGCCGATATCCGGATCGCCGGGGAGAACGCCAGGCTCGGCCAGCCCGAGATCCTGCTGGGGCTGATCCCGGGTGCGGGCGGCACCCAGCGACTGTCCCGGCTGGTCGGCCCGTCCAGAGCCAAGGATCTGATCTTCACCGGGCGCCAGGTCAAGGCCGAGGAAGCGCTCGCCATTGGGCTTGTCGACCGGGTTGTCCCGGCCGAGGAGGTCTATACGCAGGCGCACGCCTGGGCAGCCAAGCTGGCCGCGGGGCCCGCCATCGCGCTGCGCGCCGCCAAGGAGTCGGTCGATTTTGGCCTTGAAGCGGACATCGACACGGGGCTCGCGATTGAACGCAACTGGTTCGCTGGTCTGTTCGCTACCGAGGACCGGGACATCGGCATGCGCAGCTTTGTGGAGGAGGGGCCGGGCAAGGCCAAGTTCCGCTGACCGATGGCTGGTTGTTGTTGACGGATGTCCGTCAACAACAGCCGGTACGTCCGTTCGTGTCTTGTCTCCGCCTTAGCTAAACCTTAAGGAAGCCTTAAATACAGGCCGATTAGCGACCCCTGGTGATCAACTGCGCACCGGGCGTTACCGCAGGTCGTCAGGGTGAGTGGACTATGTGACTGCCTTCGGCATATGCCTTTGTAGTGGCTGGTAACCGACGGTCGGCCGACGGGGATTCACTCGGTACGGCCCCGGAGCATTAGCTATCAGGCCATGATGGGGGCATGCCGGGACTGGAACACGCGGCACCGCGGGTGTCGACGCTCGAGAGCGAAATGGTGACCAACGCCGTCCATTGGGTCGGAGACCTAACCTTTGGCGAGGTGCATCTGCCCAACCGTCCGGAGTCCGCCCGCCGTGCCCGGCGGATGGCCGAGTCCGTCCTCCACGGACGCTGGCACCTACCGGGCCATCTCACCGAGCAGGCCGTACTCCTCGTCTCCGAGCTCGTGGGCAACGCCGTGCGGCACACTGGCGCCCATACCTTTGTACTGCGTATGTCCTGCCGCCGCGGCTGGATCCGCATCGAGCTGCGTGACCCCTCGCGGGGGCTGCCCTGTCTGCTGCCGGTGCATGACCTCGATACGAGTGGGCGTGGCCTGTTCCTGGTGGACAAGCTTTCCGATCGCTGGGGTGTGGATTTGTTGCCGCGTGGCAAGACGACGTGGTTTGAGATGCGGGTCGGCGAGCACTGAGGTGGGGCCGGTACGGTGCGGGTGGTTCGGCGGGGCGGGGTTCCCCAGCCCCGCCCCTTCCCGTAACCGGGGCTCCGCCCCGGGGCCCGGGGTTGGCCGGGTGCGGTCCGGTGGCCGGGTGTTGTGCCCACCCTCCCCCATAGCCTTAAGGGCATGGGGGGACCCCCATCGCCCCTCGGGCGGCCCGAGTGCCCACAACGGTGGGGAGAGGGCCCGAGTGCCCACAACGGTGGGTGAACTCGGGTTCCGGGAGAATGGGGGGTGTGGACTATGGAGAGTTGTTGAGTGAGGCGATGGAGGCGGCTCGGCCGGTGCTGGGGCGGGGCGCCCCCGCTGACTACATTCCCGCGCTGGCCTGCGCCGATCCCGCTGACTTCGGGATGGCGCTGGCGACCGTGGACGGTGAGGTGCACGGGGTCGGCGAGTGGCGTAAAGCCTTCTCCATCCAAAGCGTCTCCAAGCTCTTCGCCCTCGCGCTGGCGCTCTCCCATGGCGGCACCACACTCTGGCAGCGCGTCGGCCGGGAGCCCTCGGGCAACCCGTTCAACTCACTGATCCAGCTGGAGTCCGAGCACGGCATCCCGCGTAACCCGTTCATCAACGCGGGTGCCCTCGTGGTCACCGACGCCCTGCTCAGCCTGACCGGTGACGCCCGGGGCGCCGTGGTCGACTTCCTGCGCGCCGAATCAGGCAATATGTCCATCGACACGGACCACGCCATCGCCGCCTCTGAGGCCGGGCACGGCCACCGCAACGCGGCGCTGGCCCACTTCATGGCCTCTTTCGGCAACCTCCACAACGAGGTCGAGGAGGTCCTGGAGCACTACTTCGCCCAGTGCTCCATCAGCGCTGACTGCCGTGACCTCGCACTGGCGGGCAGCTTCCTCGCCCGCCACGGGCTGCGCGCCGATGGCAGCAGGCTGCTGGGCCGAGGCGACGCCAAACGGATCAACGCCGTCCTGCTCACCTGCGGCACCTATGACGCCGCGGGGGAGTTCGCCTACCGCGTCGGCCTGCCCGGTAAGAGCGGGGTCGGCGGTGGCATCCTCGCCATCGTCCCCGGCCGGGGCGCGATCTGTGCCTGGAGCCCGGGACTGGACGCGGTCGGCAACTCGGTGGGCGCGATGGCCGCACTGGAGGACTTCACCAGCCGCTCCGACTGGTCGGTCTTCTGACCGGGTCCTGACCGGGTTCGCGCTCAGCGTGCCGTGCGTCGGCCGGTGCCTGCTCTGCGGCGGCGGTCATTGCAGAGCAGGCACTTGCCCCAGGTGGGCGGCAGCGGGTCCTCCTGGTCGCCGTACAGCGGATCGACCGCCCCGCGTGGATGCTCACGGCATCCGGTCGCCCCGCCGTGTTCGGCCTCCAGCGTCCGTACCGTGGCCAGTGCCCGGCGCAGGGCGTCGGAGACCTCCGCCAGCTGGCCGGTGGATGGGGTGCCCTCCAGCGCGAAGGCGATATCGGACGCGGTGTGCAGCGCGGTCTGCAGCTCGCGGACATCTGCGTGACTCATATCCGGGAGCCTAGGCGGGGCCACTGACAGTCCGGCGGGACTCGTGTAGGCGGCGGCCCGGTGGGTACCGCGACGGGGACTGTTTCTGAGCCACGCAGTCATCAGCGGATCCAGCAGGGAGGCGCGCGATGGTCGCCCAGCGGTGGCTGGTCGAGGAGGTCGCTGCCCGGGCGCGGCTCGCCGGTACCGAGGAAGCGGCCCAAGCCGTACGGGTTACGGTGGCCGCGCTGGCCCGGCGGCTCGATATCCCCCAGCGGCGCAGGCTACGGCAGGCGGTGCCGGGGCCCGAGCGGGATGCCGCGTTCGCCGCCGTCCCCACCGTGGGCGGCGGCAACGCCGAGCTGCTGGAGGAGATCAGCGGCTACGTGGGAGGCACGCCCGAACACGTCCGGTATATCGCCCGGACCGTGCTCTCCCGGATCGCCGAAGCAGAACCGGAGCTGGCGCGGGAGATCCTGGCGCATCTGCCGACCGAATTCAGGGAACTGTTCTCGCCGCCGGATCCCTGTCCCGAGCGGATGAGCACCGCGACCGGCGCCCCGGCACCGCTGACCCCCAGCGAGTTGGATACCGCGCTGCGGCTGCGTCCCGCCTGGAGCGGGGACGGCCACCGGCTGCTCCGCACGGTGACGCTGCCGGACGACCGGCTGGCGCAGCTGCTGGACCGGGTCCAGCGGGAGGCGGCGGAGCTGAACCACCGGATCGACTATGAGCAGACCGGTGAGGGCATGACGTTCATCCTCCGTACCCGTACCCGTACCGCGGAGGCGGTCACCGAGCTCGACCTGACGCTGGCCGACCGTATTGACGTCGCCATCGAGGCTTACAGGTGATCGCGGGGGATGACGTGATCCCAGTTGCGGGAGAAAGCCCTGCGGGCGTCCTCATATCCGTCGAGCTGTGCGTGGAGCAGAAACTCATCCTTGGTGCAGGACAGGTACGTGCGCGTGACGGTACGGACCTCCCAGTCACCCCGCTGGAATGTCATCGTCCCCACCACTTCGCCCCACACCGACTCAAAGTCATCCGCCAGCCAGCAGTACCGCTGGTACACACGGCGCCCCACTTCCAGGTCGATGTCCTCAAACCGTACGACCCCGGCGTCCTTCACCACCTCCAGCGCCGAGCGGTACCTGACGAGGTCACGTGAGACGGTCCACTTCTCCTCACCTGGCTTGATCTTGGTGGTGCGGATCGGGGGTGTGCCTTCCGGCTCATCGAACGGGTGCGGCGTCACCTCGTCGGCCTCGGTGATCGGCCGTACCGGCAGCACCAGCTGGCTGGCCCCGGCGAATACGCTCATCCGCACCGGCCGCGGTGGTGGCCAGGCCACTGGCCAGTAGGAGGTGGACAGCGACAGCCGGATCCGGTGGCCGGCGGGGAAGAGCTGCGCCACGCCGTTGAGCTGGATGTCCACCCGGTAACGGCGGCCGGGCTCCAGAGGTTCCGGGGTGCTGTCGCCGTTGCGGTGGGTGAGGTTCAGCATCCCGAAGGTGACCCGGGTCGCGCGACCGTCCGGGGATACATCGGACAGCCGGACGGCCACCATCGCGATGGGTTCGGTGACCGCGACCTCCAGTTGCGCGACGGGGGCGCCGAGAATCTCGCATGGCTCGCTGAGTACATCGCTGTTGAACACCAGTGAGCCGCCGTCCTCCTCCCGTTGGTCGTAGGGCAGGTCGGGGGGCGCGGCGTAGGAGCACCACTTTCCGGCGAACTGCCCTACCGACAGCGGTGACTCAACGGTTATCTCTTCCTCCTCGATCTGTTCTCCCGGCTCGCGGACCCGGTACCGGGAGAGCGGGTACTCGGTCAGCCGGGTGTGCGGGGACGGCCACGAGGGCTCACCGACCCAGCGGCCGGGGCGTTCCACATACGCGGTGAACGGGGGCATGCTGTCCTGCATCCAGACGCGCAGCATCGGCTCCTTCGTCACACCGTTGTCGATGTTCTTCAGCCAGCGGTCCCACCAGCGCACCACTTCCTGCAGATACCCGATGGCCGGTCCCGGCTCCCCCAGATGCGGGTACTTGTGCGACCACGGTCCGATCAGGCCCATGCGCGGGACCTCGAGATGCTCCATCAGCCGGAAGACCGCGTTTGAGTATCCGTCCGCCCATCCACTGACGGCGAACACCGGGCACCGTACCGCCTGGTAGTTCTCGTTCACCGAGCCATGCCGCCAGTAGTCGTCCCGCCGCTGGTGCTGCAGCCACTCATGCAGCCACAGGCCGCTGTCCGCGAGCCTTTCCAGCCACATCTCCCGCCAGCGCTCGCCGACCAGTGCCGGGTCGGGCGGGCAGGAGGTGTGGGCGAACATGGTGGACGCCTCCGAGAGGTTGTCCGACAGCAGGCAGCCGCCCATGAAGTGCATATCGTCGGAGTAGCGGTCGTCCGTGAAGGAGGCGATGGCGATGGCGCCCAGGCTCGGCGGCTGCCGGGCGGCGACCTGCAAGGCGTTGAAGCCACCCCAGGAGATGCCCATCATGCCGGTGTGCCCGTCGCACCATGGCCGGTCGGCGAGCCAGGCGAGGACCTCTTCCGCGTCACGCAGTTCCAGCTCCAGGTACTCGTCGGTGAGCACCCCCTCGGACTCGCCGGTACCGCGCAGGTCGACACGTACGCATCCATAACCGTGCCCTGCCATATAGGGGTGGTTGATGGAATCGCGCACCGCGGTGAGGTCCCGCTTGCGATAGGGGATGTACTCGAGGATCGCGGGCACCGGCTCGTCATCGGAGGACACCGGCCGCCAGATACGGGCCGCGAGCCGGGTGCCGTCCGACAGCGGAATCCACAGGTGTTCTTCCTCCTTGACCGGGTACGGCAGTGAGGTCACCTCACGCATGACTGCCCTCCTCGTCGTCTTCGATGCGGAAGTCCAGAGCCGCCACGCAGCGGTCGTACTTCTGCTCCAGTTCCCGTTCGTCGACTGCCGCCACATCGATGTGGGCGAGCTCGTAGCTGTAGCTGTCGTGGGTCTGTGGCAGCTCGGACAGCCGCTTGCCCTCATCGACGGCATAGATCACCTCCACTCCGGGGATCTCCCGCTGCAGCCGTTCGATGTCCTCGTCCGTGGCCCGGTGCCGGACCCGCCCGTCACTGAAGTGGCGCAGGAAGCACTTGGCCGCGAGCGCGTACGGGCCCTGCCGGAAAGGTAGCCGCGGGTCCACGCCCAACGCGAGGCTGATCATGCAGTGGTGGTTGGGGATTCCGTCGACCTGCTCGAATATCCAGGCGTGGGACTGGGAGTGCCGCGGGTTGATCTCCAGCAGGCTGATGCTGCCCTCCTCGGGATGACAGAAGTACTCGATACAGAACGTCGAGTTGTCCAGCCCGATCTGCGCCATCACGCGTTTTGAGACGTCTTCCAGCCGCCGCAGCATATGGGGCGGCTGCTTGGACGGGTACTGATACCGCAGGAAGCTGGACCTGCCGGGATAGGTGAGTGAGTCCACCACCCCGTAGATGTCGATGTGCCCTTCGCGGCTGTAGCCCTCCACGGTGACCTGCGCGCCGGACAGCGACTCCTCCACCAGACACGCCTGGCCACCGGCCTTGGCGATCTCGGGCGGCAGGTCGAGCTGCCGGAGAATGTACTCAAACGACTGGCCGATCTGGCCCAGGCCTTCCCGGACCTCCCTTACCGCGGTGCGGAACTGCTCGTCATCCTCCACCCGGTAGGCGAGCTGGGAGGCGTAGGACTTGACCGGTTTGACCCACAGCGGATACCGCAAGCCCTCCGGCGGATGGGCAGGACGATCGAGGTCGACCAGCGCGAACCGGGGATGTTCCTCGATCACCTTCTGCTGTTCGAGCCTGCTCCAGTATTTGTGCTCGCACTTCAGAACCGCTTCCAGGCTGGGCCCCCGGAGCCCGAAACGGCGGCACAGGATCGGCGCCATCGTGCTGACCGGGAAGTCCCAGTAGCCGACGATCGCGTCGATCTTCCCCTCGAACGCCATGAGCTGCCGCTGCGCCCGGTCCAGCAGCTCGGACACCGGGATCTTGCTGTACTGCAGTTCCTCCCGGCTCAGCAGTGCGTGGAACCGGTAGCTCGCGGCGTTCGACACATCTCGCAATGTCTCGTGGCTCTTCTCCTCGAGCCCGAGCACGAATATGTTGGCGTGCTCCATCCAGGCCTCCTAGCGGAGCCCCCGTAACCCGGTTTGCCCTGATCACGGCGATCAAACGTTCGGCGATACATGCCGGACGGTGACCGCTGTGCGGGAGGAGCTGGACCGTGCCTCAGCACTGGGCCCCATCACTGGGCCTCAGCACTGGGCCTCAGCACTCGATGATGTTGACCGCCAGGCCGCCGCGGGCGGTCTCCTCGTATGTGACGTTCATGCTGGCCCTGGCAGCGATGACTCCCTCGACCTGGGGATTCGGGCTCAGTTTCTTGATCCATCCGGTCGCCAGGTCCAGGTCGGCCAGCGCAGGCCGACCTGGACGTCATGATCAGACGAGGTCGAACCGGTCGAGGTTCATCACCTTGTGCCACGCCGCGACGAAGTCGTTTACGAACTTCTCCTTCGCGTCATCGCTCGCGTAGACCTCCGCGAGCGCGCGCAGCTCGGAGTTCGACCCGAAGACGAGGTCGGCACGGCTGCCGGTCCACCTGACCTCGCCCGTGGCGGCGTCGCGGCCCTCGAACGTGTTCGCGTCCTTGGACGTCGCCTTCCACGTCGTGCCCAGGTCGAGCAGGTTGACGAAGAAGTCGTTGGTCAGAGACCCGGGAGTCGTGGTGAAGACGCCGAGCGGTGGCTGCTGGTAGTTCGCGTCCAGGACACGGAGGCCACCGACGAGGACGGTCAGCTCGGGGGCGCTCAGGGTCAGCAGGTTCGCCCGGTCGATCAGCAGGTACTCGGCCGGCAGCCGGTTGCCCTTCCCGAGGTAGTTGCGGAACCCGTCGGCGGCCGGCTCGAGCGCGGCGAACGACTCCACGTCGGTCTGCTCCTGCGACGCGTCCACGCGGCCCGGCGTGAAGGGGACCTCGACGTCGACGCCGGCGTCCTTGGCGGCCTTCTCGACGGCCGCGCACCCGCCGAGCACGATCAGGTCGGCGAGCGAGACCTGCTTGCCGCCGGTCTGGGCGGCGTTGAAGGCTTCCTGGATCCCCTCCAGGGTGTGCAGCACTGTCGCCAGCTGGTCGGGGTCGTTGACCTCCCATCCGCTCTGCGGCTGGAGGCGGATGCGCGCACCGTTGGCGCCGCCGCGCTTGTCGCTGCCACGGAAGGACGAGGCCGACGCCCACGCGGTGGACACGAGCTGGGACACCGACAGGCCTGAGGCGAGGATCCGGCCCTTGAGAGAGGCGATGTCCTCGGCGTCGACGAGCTCGTGCGCCACCGCGGGGAGGGGGTCCTGCCACAGCAGCGTCTCGGCCGGAATCTCCGGGCCGAGGTAGCGCACGATCGGGCCCATGTCGCGGTGGGTCAGCTTGAACCACGCCCGGGCGAAGGCGTCCGCGAACTCGGCGGGGTTCTCGAGGAAGCGTCGCGAGATCTGCTCGTAGGCCGGGTCGAACCGGAGCGAGAGGTCGGTCGTCAGCATCGTTGGGGCGTGGCTCTTCGACGGGTCGTGGGCGTCGGGGACGGTGCCTGCCCCGGCGCCGTCCTTCGGCCTCCACTGGTGCGCACCCGCGGGGCTCTTGAACAGCTCCCACTCGTAGCCGAACAGGATCTCGAAGAAGCTGTTGTCCCAGGTCACCGGGGTGTTCGTCCATGTGCCCTCGAGACCGCTGGTGATCGTGTCGCCGCCCTTGCCGGTGCGATAAGAGTTCCTCCAGCCGAGGCCCTGCTCCTCGAGCGGGGCGGCCTCGGGGTCGGGGCCGACGCTGTCCGCCGGGCCCGCGCCGTGGGTCTTGCCGAAGGTGTGGCCGCCCGCGATCAGGGCGACCGTCTCCTCGTCGTTCATCGCCATCCGGCGGAACGTCTCACGGATGTCGCGGGCCGCGGCGATCGGGTCCGGGTTGCCGTTCGGGCCCTCCGGGTTGACGTAGATGAGGCCCATCTGGACCGCGCCGAGGGGGTTCTCCAGCTCACGGTCGCCGGTGTAGCGCTCGTCGCCGAGCCAGGTGGTCTCGGGGCCCCAGTAGACGTCCTCGTCGGGCTCCCAGACGTCCGCACGACCGCCGCCGAAGCCGAACGTCTTGAAGCCCATGGACTCCAGGGCGACGTTGCCGGCGAGGATCATGAGGTCGGCCCACGAGAGGCTCTGGCCGTACTTCCTCTTGACCGGCCACAGCAGGCGGCGAGCCTTGTCCAGGTTCCCGTTGTCCGGCCAGCTGTTGAGGGGGGCGAAGCGCTGCTGGCCGGCTCCGGCACCGCCGCGGCCGTCGCTGATCCGGTAGGTACCCGCGCTGTGCCACGCCATCCGGATCATGAACGGGCCGTAGTGCCCGAAGTCGGCGGGCCACCAGTCCTGCGAGGTCGTCAGCACTTCCGCGATGTCCCGCTTCACTGCCGGGAGATCGAGGGTCTTGAACGCCTCGGCGTAGTCGAACTCCTCGCCGAGGGGGTTTGCCACGGCGGGGTTCTTGGCGAGAACCTTCAGGTTGAGCCGCTCAGGCCACCACTGACGGTTTCCGCCGCCCTGAGTCGGGTGCGGGGCGCGCCCGTGCGCGACCGGGCAGCCATCCGCACCCTCCGTTTTCGCGTCTGTGACGATTGCATCATGGTTCTCAGACATGGGAATCCTTCCGGACCAGGCGGATCACGGTGCTCATGAACTGCGGGTGAACAGTCGGGACACAGGCCCCAGTAGATGACCTCGGCCTCGTCGATCGGGAAGCCGTGGCCGTCGGACGCGATCAGGCAACAGGGGCCTCGTCGAACGCAGTTGACGTCGGCGATGACACCGCACGACCGGCACACGACGTGTTGGTGGTTGTCCCCGCCTCGACGCCGAGGTGATCACCGTCCCGGACGAGCTCGAGCAGCGTGACGCTGGCGGCCGTACCCCGCAAGTCGGCACCGCGCAGCTCCTCGGCGGTGTCCCGTCACGTCCTGTCTCCCGCCGTACTGGAGTCTTCCTGCCCCCTTGGCTATTGCCGGAACCGATCCTACGATGGACAGGGTCTAAGTCAAGAAGCGCATCAGGCCTGTATCCAATGGGAACTCGGACGTCCACGGGTGAACTTCGCGTATTCCACCGAACCTGGATAGGTGCACCGATATGAGTGACCTGCCGGAGCGACTGCGAGGGCGTGGCTGGCGGATGACCTCCCAGCGGCGTGTCGTTGCGGAGGTCCTCGACGGCGAACACATGCACCTCACGGCCGACGAAGTGCACGCCCGCGCGGCGCAGCGGCTGCCTGAGATCTCCCGGGCGACCGTCTACAACGCCCTGGGCGAGCTGGTCTCCCTCGGTGAGGTCATAGAGGTCTCCCCCGAAGGCCGCGCCAAGCGCTACGACCCCAACGCACACCACCCGCACCAGCACTTGGTGTGCTCCAACTGCGGCACCATCCGCGATGTCCACCCCACCGGCGATCTGCTCGCCGACCTCCCGACGGAGGAACGGTTCGGCTTCACGGTGTCCGAGGTCGAGGTCACCTACCGCGGGTTGTGCCCATCCTGCGCCTAGAACCGTTTCCTTGCGGACCTGGATACGCCCGTGGGGCACCCGCAGATCACGACGTCTCGAAACCGACCGCCCGCAGCCGACTCGCCGCGCCCCGGTCCAGCAGCACCACCGACACGCACCCCACCGGAACACGCCCCCGCTCGGCGTCCCGTACCAGCCGCCCCACCGCCCGGCAGTGGTGGGCGAAGGCGTACCGCGAGACGCCCCGGCCCCGCTCCCGCTGGCCGGCGAGCGCGGCCTCCGGCCGCACATCGAGCAGCAGCAGATGCAGGCCCCGGCCGCGCCGTGCCGCCTCCCGGGCCAGCCAGCGCCGCACCCAGGCCCGGGTGCCGCAGTCGTGGACGACGACGCTCCCGCCGGAGCGCAGCTCCCGCCACAGCCCGGCGTAGTGCGCGAGCCGTACCAGGGGGCGGTACACGGCGTACGGGAGGAAGCGCGGCATCCGCAGCGCCCAGCGGTCCCGGCTGTCCTGGGAGTCGATCCGGGACACCGCCACCGCCCGCTCGATCAGCGTGCTCTTGCCGCTGCCTGGCAGACCGGAGACCACAACCAGGTCACCCTCCTGGAAGGCCAGGTTCCGAGGCGTACGCCCCGCTCTGCCCCGCAGATCCCGTATGACCGGACCGGACCGCAGAGAACCGGTCCCCTCGCCACACAACGGCCCCGCCACCACGGCGGACCCCACCGCAGCAGAGCCCGACAGCTCCCGCACCACTACCCCCACCGACTCACCGCTCGTCATGGCGTACACACACAGAGACCGTAATGCGCGCAGGCTCAGGACCCGGCCGCAGGCCGTCCTCGCGGACCTCGCCTACTCATTCCGTGCCCTCCGCGGACCCCTCCGCCGCTGCGGCATCCGCGCAGTCATCCCGCAGCCCACTGATCAGACGGCCAACCGCCACAAGTAATGGCGCGGCCCAGCGATGCGAACCGACCAACTCGCCACCGCCTCAGGCCGCACTCCACCTCGCCGCCATCCTCATCTGTACCCGACGCTGACCCAAGAGACTGAGTCTAGCCGCGAGTTCGGGCCAGCCAGCCGGTGGCGGGTCTGCGGGTGACTGATCGTAACGGCCCGACCCGCCGCCGCTTCCGCCGACCTCGGCCGTCAGCAACGGGCGGTCACCCTCGCGCAGGCGCATGCGGCGCATCCCGAGGGACATCCCAGGGACTGTTCAGGGAGGGCCCCTCCCGTCAGCACTCGATGATGTTGACCGCCAGGCCGCCGCGGGCGGTCTCCTTGTATTTGACGCTCATATCAGCGCCGGTCTCCTTCATGGTCTTGATGGCCTTGTCGAGGGAGACATGGTGGCGGCCGTCGCCGCGCAGCGACATCCGGGCGGCGGTGATCGCCTTCACCGCGGCCATGCCGTTGCGCTCGATGCAGGGGATCTGGACCAGGCCGCCGACGGGGTCGCAGGTGAGGCCGAGGTTGTGCTCAATGCCGATCTCAGCGGCGTTCTCCACTTGCTCCGGCGAGCCGCCCAGCACCTCGGCGAGGCCGCCGGCGGCCATGGAGCAGGCAGAGCCGACCTCGCCCTGGCAGCCGACCTCAGCGCCCGAGATGGAGGCGTTCTCCTTGAAGAGCATGCCGATCGCGCCGGCCGCCAGCAGGAAGCGGACCACACCGTCTGCCCTTCCCGCGTCGCTGTCCCCGCCGGGCACGAAGTTGACGTAGTAGTGCAGCACCGAGGGGATGATGCCTGCCGCGCCATTGGTGGGGGCGGTGACGACCCGGCCGCCCGCCGCGTTCTCCTCGTTGACCGCCATGGCGTAGAGCGTCACCCACTCCATGGCGTGGGCCTCGGTGTGGCCCTCGGCGCGCAGCTGACGGGCGGAGGTCGCCGCGCGGCGGCGGACCTTGAGACCGCCGGGGAGGATGCCCTCCTGGGACATCCCCCGGGCCACACAGTCCCGCATGACCTGCCAGATCTCCAGCAAGCCCGCGCGGATCTCCGCCTCGGTGCGCCAGGCCTTCTCGTTCTCCAGCATCAGCGCGGAGACGGACAGGCCCGTCTCCCGGGTGAGCCGCATCAGCTCGTCACCGGTACGGAAGGGGTACGTGAGCTGGGTGTCGTCGAGCTTGATGCGGTCTTCGCCGACCGCGTCCTCGTCGACGACGAAGCCGCCGCCGACCGAGTAATACGTCTTCTCCAGCAGTGGGCGTCCCTCGGCGTCGTAGGCGAAGAGCGTCATGCCGTTGGCGTGATACGGCAGGGAGCGGCGCCGGTGCAGGATGAGATCGGTGTCGAAGGCGAAGTCGATCTCGTGGGCATCGCCGATCTCCGTGCCGAGCAGCCGCAGGCGCCCCGCTGAGCGGATACGGTCCACCTCGTCATCGGCGGTCTCGACATCGACGGTACGGGGGGAGTTGCCCTCCAGACCGAGCAGGACGGCCTTGGGCGTGCCGTGGCCATGGCCGGTGGCACCAAGGGAGCCGTAGAGCTCCGCGCGGACCGAAGCCGTCTGGGCCAGCACGCCTTCGTTCTTGAGACGACGCGCGAACATCCGGGCCGCGCGCATCGGGCCTACCGTGTGTGAGCTGGAGGGGCCTATGCCGATGGAGAAGAGGTCGAAGACGGAGAGGGCCACGTGGCGGACTCCTATGTCAGCGCTCGTGGTGTGAGCGGTGGTGCGACGGTGGACGCCTGGGCGCCCCGCTAGGGGTGGGCGGGGCGCCCAGGCAAGGATGCTGCTTGTTCTCTACTTGTTGTTCTCTGACGTGTTCAGGACTTGTTCAGGCCGGGGTACAGCGGGTGCTTCTCGGCGAGTGCCGAGACGCGCGTGGCCAGTGCCTTGGCCTTCGCCTCATCGAAGTCCGGCAGCAGCGCCTCGGCGATGATGTCCGCGACCTCCTGGAAGTCCTCCAGCTGGAAGCCACGGGTGGCCAGCGCCGGGGTTCCGATCCGCAGACCCGAGGTGACCATCGGCGGGCGGGGGTCGTTCGGGACGGCGTTGCGGTTCACGGTGATGCCGATCTCGTGCAGCCGGTCCTCCGCCTGCTGGCCATCGAGCTCGCTGTTGCGCAGATCGACCAGGACCAGATGGACATCGGTGCCACCGGAGAGCACGGAGACGCCCGCGTCCACCGCGTCCGGCCGGGTGAGCCGCTCGGCGAGTGCCTTGGCCCCCTCCAGCGTACGCTGCTGGCGCTCCTTGAACTCCTCGGTCGCCGCGATCTTGAAGGAGACCGCCTTCGCCGCGATGACATGCTCCAGCGGGCCACCCTGCTGGCCCGGGAAGACCGCGGAGTTGATCTTTTTGGCGTACTGCTGCTTGGAGAGGATGACGCCGCCGCGCGGACCGCCGAGGGTCTTGTGGGTCGTGGTGGTGACCACATCCGCGTGCGGCACCGGGTTGGGGTGCAGACCGGCGGCGACCAGGCCCGCGAAGTGCGCCATGTCCACCATCAGCAGGGCACCGACCTCATCGGCGATCCGCCGGAAGGCGGCGAAGTCGAGCTGACGCGGGTAGGCGGACCAGCCAGCGATGATCAGCTGCGGCCGGTGCTCCTTGGCGAGGCGCTCGACCTCATCCATGTCGACCAGACTGGTCTTCTCATCCACGTGGTAGGCCACCACGTTGTACAGCTTGCCGGAGAAGTTGATCCGCATGCCGTGGGTGAGGTGCCCACCGTGGGCCAGATCCAGGCCCATGATGGTGTCGCCCGGCTTGAGCAGGGCGAACATCGCCGCCGCGTTGGCGGAGGCGCCGGAGTGCGGCTGGACATTCGCGGCCTCGGCGCCGAAGAGCGCCTTGATGCGGTCGCGGGCGATGTCCTCGATGACGTCGACGTGCTCACAGCCGCCGTAGTAGCGGCGGCCGGGGTAGCCCTCGGCGTACTTGTTGGTCAGGACCGAGCCCTGGGCCTCCAGCGAGGCGACCGGAGCGAAGTTCTCCGATGCGATCATCTCGAGGGTGGACTGCTGACGGTGGAGCTCGGCGTCGACGGCGGCGGCGACGTCCGGGTCCACCTCATGGAGGGAGCTGTTCAGAAGCGACATCAGATCTTTGTTCCGATCGTGGTGTGCCGGGTGTGTGGGCTCAGTTAGCTGGTGAAGGCGGTGTACTCATCGGCGGAGAGCAGATCCTCCGGCTCTTCCGTGATCTTCACCTTGAACAGCCAGCCGCCCTCGAAGGGGGCGGAGTTCACCAGCGCCGGGTCGTCCACGACATCCTGGTTGGTCTCGGTGACCTCACCGGTGACCGGCGCGTAGAGGTCGCTGACCGACTTGGTCGACTCCAGCTCACCGCAGGTCTCACCCGCGGTGATGGTGTCGCCGACCTCGGGGAGCTGGACATAGACGACATCGCCGAGGGCGTTGGCCGCGTGCTCGGTGATACCGACCGTCGAGACGCCGTCCTCGGCGGCCGACAGCCACTCGTGCTCCTTGCTGTAGCGCAGCTGCTGGGGGTTGCTCATGACCTGGATTCTCCCGGATGAAGGGTGGTGGCTGTGAAAGGGGTCTTGACAGGTGGGACGGGCTCTACTGGTTGTACGGCTGTACCTGCTGGCTGTACCGGCGGTGCCTGCTGGGGTTCAGCGCTGCCGCTTGTAGAACGGCAGGGCGACGACCTCGTACGGCTCGTGGGTGCCGCGGATGTCCACGGCGACCCCCTCCGTACCGGGGGCGGCGTGCTCGGCGTCCACGTAGGCCATCGCGATCGGCTTGCCCAGGGTGGGTGAGGGGGCCCCGGAGGTGACCTCGCCGATCACCGTGCCGTCCGCGGCCACCACGGGGTAGCCGGCGCGGGGCACCCGGCGGCCTTCGGCGATCAGGCCCACGAGCTTGCGCGGGGGGCTGGTCTCGGCCCGCTTGGCGGCGGCCTCCAGCGGCGTACGGCCGACAAAGCGGCCGTCGTTTGTTGTCTTCTCGAACTTCACCACCCGGCCCAGACCGGCGTCGAACGGTGTCGTGGCGGTGGTCAGCTCATGCCCGTACAGCGGCATACCCGCCTCCAGGCGCAGGGTGTCGCGGCAGGACAGACCGCACGGCACCAGGCCGGCGTCCTCGCCCGCCTCGGACAGCGCGTTCCACAGCTTCTCGGCGTCAGCCGGGGATACGAAGAGCTCGAAACCGTCCTCGCCGGTGTAGCCGGTGCGCGCGATCAGCGCGGAGACCCCGGCGACCGTGCCCGGCAGGCCCGCGTAGTACTTGAGCCCGTCCAGATCGGCGTCGGTCAGGCTCCGCAGAATTCCGGCCGCCTCGGGGC
This sequence comes from Streptomyces gobiensis, assembly GCF_021216675.1. NCBI lineage: Bacteria > Bacillati > Actinomycetota > Actinomycetes > Kitasatosporales > Streptomycetaceae > Streptomyces > Streptomyces gobiensis. Next base: position 4,224,152 of record NZ_CP086120.1, read on the forward strand.
CCTGCACCGCCAGCAGCGCGTAGGCGTCCCGGTCGTCCCGTACGGCCGCGTCGAAACCCCCCTGGCGGTCGGTGAGCGCGTCCAGCACCACCTGGGCGTTGGCGGCGTTGGCGACCACCATGTACTCCCGCTCGGCGAGGCGGTAGACGATCAGGTCGTCCAGGATGCCGCCGTTCTCGTCGCAGATCATGGTGTAGCGGGCCCGGCCGGGCTTGAGCGCTGACAGATTGCCCACCAGCGCGTAGTCCAGCAGCTCACCGGCGGCGGGCCCGGTCACGGTGATCTCTCCCATATGGGAGAGATCGAAGAGCCCGGCGCGGGTGCGTACCGCGTTGTGCTCATCGCGCTCGCTGCCGTAGCGCAGCGGCATGTCCCAGCCCGCGAAGTCGGTCATGGTCGCGCCGAGCGCGCGATGCACGGAGTCGAGGGCCGTATGGCGGGTGGTGTGACGGGGCGGTTCAGACATTTCTGGCTCCCAGGCAGGGGCGGACACGTCCTCCCCATCTGTCATCGGAACCTGAGAGGTTCGCCGCAGGCCCGTTCGGGCCACGGCTTGCACCTTGGGTGGGGATTCGCGCCTTCCCAGGCGCGAAACCCACTTTTCAGATCTGCCTCACCCGCGCGGTACGGGGCCTGAGAGATTCAAGGGAGGACTTGCTCCTTCGGCGCCCGGCACCCTCGTTGACCAGGGGTGCGGGGACTCTCCCGCGCAGGTTCAAACGGCCGGTATGGAGTTTGCGGGCTCATCATGACATGGGCTACGGGCGGGTGGCCATGCACACGGCCCGCCACCGGTGGGCAGTGGCGGGCCGTGTCCGGGGACACACCGGGGACGCAGACCGGGGACAGACCGGGAGAGGGGAGGGGAATCGGGTCAGCTCGGCAGCTCCGGCAGGTCCAGGTCTGACAGGTCCAGCTCCGGCAGGCCGTCGGTCGGCAGATTGGGGCGATCGGGCCGCTGCGGCGAGTCGCCGGAATTCGGCTGGGGCAGGTTGGCCCCGTCTCCCAGGCCCTGCAGCGCGTCCAGCAGGCTCTTGAGGACGTTTCCCAGCGTGGAGACGAGCTCGTCGAGGAGGTCGTTCGGCTGCGCTCCGGCGCTGACTCCCTTGCTCTGTTTATCCAGCTTGTCGAGCGTGTCCAGCATGGCCTCGACCTCGGCCGTGGACTCGTCGAACTTGCCCATCGGGTCCGTGACGGCCTCGATATGGCGGAGTTCCTTCTTGACGGCCCGGACGTGCTTGGTGACATCCGGCGTACGGCCGTCCTCTTTGGCCCTGACCACCTCACTGAGCAGAGCCATGGTGGCGGATCTGATGTCGCGTGCGGAGTCCATGAGTTCCGCCTGCCGACCGGTCGCATCGGCGCTCAGCAGCGAGGCGTGGGCGGCGGCGCGCAGGGATCGCTCCGCGGATGTCGCGGCGCCCGCGGCCACGGCGGGGCCGAGGACGAGAGCGCCCGCCAGCGCGGCGGCGAGAGCGGCGGAAGCCGTCATGTTCCGGTGCATGGGGCAGCACCTCCAATTCGTCAGAGTGGGAGTTCCACACTTCAACGGGGTTGCACGTTCCGCAACCGGACAGCGGCTGTACGTGACCATCCGGGTTACGCCACCGCCGCTGCCCCTCTTGTCGAGCTTGTCGTGGCCGCGGCTAGGGTTTCGCTTATGACCGCTCCGCAGCAGCCACAGCACTTCGGGCCGGGCCACGGCGGTGGCTGGCCCGGCAATGAGCTGGAGGAAACCCTCGCAGCGTCCCTCGGCGTCCCGGAGGCGGGCGCCCGGCTGCTGGAGGTGCTGGGCCGCAGCAGCCTGTGGGTGCCGCTGCCGGAGGGCGGCGGCCCGGACAGCTCCGACCTCGATCTGCCGACCATGCAGCTGGGTGATGCGCCCTACGTCCCGGTCTACAGCTCCGAGCAGCAGTTCCTGCAGTGCGTACGCACGCCGATGCCGTTCGCCATCGTGTCCGCCCAGGAGCTCGCGCGCGGACTGCCACCGCAGGTCGGTATCGCTGTGAACCCGGAGGGCGCGGTCGGTGTGCCACTGCCCCCGGCGGCGGTCGCGGAGCTGTGCAAGGACGGCGGCGCCGAGCGTATCCCCGGGGCACCGAGCGGCGCCCGAATGCGGCTGTTCGAGCCGGACTGGCAGGAGGACCCGGTGGACTTCCTCACGGCCGCCGCGGGCGAGTTCGCGATGTTCCCGCCGGTACGCACCGCACGGCGCGGTCTGGCCAGTGCGGAGGGCGATCCGCCCGCGCTCTTCATCGGGGTTGAGCTCGACCTGCTCGACCCGGAGTCGCGCCAGGGCGCCCATGACGCGCTGGCGCGCGCGCTCGGTCGCCAACCGGTCAAGTGGCCGGTGCAGTTGGTGCTGCTGGACGCGGCGCAGGATCCGGTGGTGGAGTGGATGCGCCAGTGTGTGCGGCCTTTCTACAGCCGGAGCCCTGCCGCTTCCGGCTCGTAAGCTGGTTGGATGTCGGGGGCGGGTGCGCACACGCGTGCCCTGGGGCAGGTGACCGAAGTTGAGAAGGGGCGGGCCACGTGAGCGCGGCTGAAAGCGTCGAGGAGCTGCTGCACCAGGTGTCGCCCGGTCGGTATGACGCCTACGAAGCGCTGCTGCGCGCCCTCGCCGACGGTCAGGTGTGGATGCTGCTCTGGCACGGCCGACCCGGTGCGCCCGATGCCCAGTACGGGAACATGGAGGTGGCCGGGCATGGCTACGCGCCCTGTGTCACCTCCGCCCAGGAGCTGGCGGCCTCCGGCTGGAACCGTGCGCACGAAGTGATCGGCGGACGGGACATCGCCGCCGCGCTCTTCCCCGACCGCTGGGGGCTCTGGCTCAACCCGCACGCACCGGGCGGCGGCGTCGGCGTCCCCTGGCTCGATCTGCGCCGGATCTCCGCCGGCCTGGACCGGCTGCCCGCCGGCCCGCTGCGCATCGGTGAACCGTCCCTGGACATCCCGCAGTTCTACGCCCAGCTCACCCACAACGCACAGCGCACCCCCGCGGTGCGCAGTCTGCGCCGGGCCTGGGTGCAGCCCGCCCTGGGCGCCGCGTACCTGGTGATCGGTCTGGATCTGTACGACGCCAGCCAGCAGGCCGTGGAATCGGTGCGCTTGATGATGAGTCAGTCCATCGGCGCGGTGCCCGACGGACTGCCGGTTTCCACGGTCGCGATGTCCGATGACTACGACCCGGTCGCGATGTGGCTACGGGCCAACTCACGCCCCTTCTTCGACCGTGACGCCCACGGCGCGGCCAACCCGAGCGCGGCCGCCGCACCCGGATACGGATACGGCTACCCCCGGCCGTACTGAGACTCCGGTACGGAAATGTCCAACTACCGCCTGTTGTCTGACAGGGCAGGGTCTCAGCTCGGTATCGCCGACATGAGAACGGTTCACACCTATGTAGATGCACAGTAATGTGCGGGCGACCAACATGTCTGAACCACCACTGACCCCTGAGGTGGAGTATGCGCATAGCCAGATCCCGGGTCGTCCAGACGATCGCAGCCACCCTTGCGGTCGGAGTGATTGCCACTGGATGCGCCAGCGAGCGAGGCGATGAAGGCAGCGACAAGCCTTTCGTGTTCGGCGCTCCTGGCGACCCAGCCGCTCTGGATCCGTCGATCACCAGCGACGGGGAGACATCCCGAGTCACCCGTCAGGCTTTTGAGGCTCTGCTTGAGCACGAGCCGGGCGGCACTGAAATCGTTGGCGGACTGGCCGAGAAGTGGTCGAGTAACGACGCAGGCACAGAGTGGACATTCAACCTCCGTAAGGGGGTCAAGTTCCACGACGGTGCGAAACTCACCGCTGAGGCGGTGTGCAAGAACTATGACCGCTGGTACAACTGGTCGGGGACTTACCAGCTCGACGCCCTCTCATACTACTGGCAGAAGGTCTTCGGCGGATTCGCGAAGAACGAGAACGAGGATATCCCCGAGGCCAACTACGACGGATGCACCGCAGCGGACGAACTGACCGCGGTCATCAAGGTCAAGAAGCCCACGGCCAATCTGCCGGGCGGATTCTCCCTGCAGTCGCTCGCCATCCATTCGCCCAAGTCCATTGATGCCTATGAGAAGGACAAGCCCAGCGGCAAGGGCGATGCGATCAACTACCCCAAGTACAGTCAGGAGGCCGGTACGGTCGCCGGCACCGGGCCGTTCAAGATAGTCAAGTGGAACAAGGGCAACAAAGAAGTCACTCTCGAGAAGTTCGATGACTACTGGAACGAGAAGGGCAAGGCCCGCATAGACAAGCTGGTCTTCCGCACCATCGACACCGAGGCCGCCCGCCGCCAGGCTCTGCAGAGCGGGGACATCCACGGCTATGATCTGGTCGCCCCCTCGGATGTGAAGACGCTGGAGAAGGACGGTTTCCAGGTCCCGGTCCGAAGTGTCTTCAACATCTTCTATCTGGCCTTCACCGAGGATTCGCACAAGGCCTTCGCCAAGAAGGACGTCCGCACCGCCGTCATGCACGCCATCGACCGCGAGAACATCGTGAAGACTCAGCTGCCGGAAGGCGGCAAGGTCGCCACCCAGTTCATGCCCGACACCATCGATGGCTACTCGGACCGAGTGAAGACGTACGCACATGACCCGAAGAAGGCCAAAGACCTGCTCGCCAAGGCGGGCGAAGAGGATCTGACGGTCGAGTTCTGCTACCCGACCGAGGTAACCCGCCCCTATATGCCGGCGCCCACCGACATGTTCCAGATCATGAAGTCCGATCTGGAAGGTGTGGGCATCAACGTCAAGCCCAAGCCGATGAAGTGGACCCCGGACTACGTCGACACCACCCGCGACGGTGGATGCCAGATCTACCTGCTGGGCTGGACCGGTGACTTCAACGACGGCTACAACTTCATCGGGACCTGGTTCGGCAACTACCAGAAGGAGTGGGGCTTCCGCGACGACAAGGTATTCGACGCGGTGAAGGCCGCAGGCAGCGAGCCGGATGCCGAGAAGCGGGTCGAGCTCTACAAAAAGGCCAACGAAATCATCATGGACTACCTCCCGGGCGTGCCGATCTCCTCATCGCCACCGGCCATCGCATTCGCCAAGGACGTGAACCCACCGAAGCTCTCCCCGCTGACGCAGGAGAACTTCGCTGAGGCTTCCTTCAAGTAACAGCACATCGCGCAGGTCCGCCCGGCCACGGCACGTCGGTGGCCGGGCGGACCTGGCTATGAGGGGAAAGAAAGGGGGCATCGCGGGGTGTTGCGTCTCATCGTTCGAAGACTGCTGCAGCTCATTCCCACCCTGCTCGGCCTGTCGGTTCTGCTGTTTCTCTGGCTGAACCGACTGCCGGGCGGTCCGGCGGCGGCCATGCTGGGAGAACGGGCGACCGCGGAGCAAAAAGCGCGGATCGAGGCCGCACTCGGGCTCGACCAGCCGGTGTGGGTCCAGTACGGCCGCTTTCTCAGGCGGCTGACCGAGCTGGATCTGGGGACGTCATCGCAGACCGGCCAGCCAGTGTGGGACGAGTTCGTCAGACGGTTTCCGGCCACGGTGGAGCTTGGTGTCTCGGCCATGGTGATCGCCGTCCTCCTCGGCATTCCGCTCGGGTACTTCGCGGCCCGGCGGCGCGGCAGCTGGCTGGATGTGACCGCGGTGTCCGGTTCCCTGATCGGCATCTGTATCCCGGTCTTCTTCCTCGCCTTCATCCTCAAGGCGATCTTCGCCGTCAACCTGGGCTGGTTTCCCAGCTTCGGCCGCCAGACCACCGGTATCAACGCCACCGAGGTGACGGGCTTCTACGTCCTGGACGGCATCCTCACCGGTGAGCTCGACGCGAGCGGCGATGCCCTGATGCATCTGGTGCTGCCCGCGCTGGCGCTCTCCTCCATTCCACTGGCCATCATCACCCGCATGACCCGCGCCAGCGTGCTGGAGGTGCTCAGCGAGGACTACGTCCGCACCGCTGAGTCCAAGGGCCTGCAACAGCGGGTGGTGCGCGGCCGGCATGTGATGCGCAACGCCCTGCTGCCGGTGATCACCGCCATCGGCCTGCTGACCGGTGGTCTGCTTTCGGGGGCGGTTCTCACCGAGTCGGTCTTCGCCTTCGGTGGCGTCGGCTCGTTCATCCGTACCGCCATCGATGCCCGGGACTACCCGGTGCTCGTGGGATTCATCATGTTCATCGCGCTGGCCTACGTCCTTATCAACCTGCTGGTTGACCTGGCCTACAGCGTTATTGACCCGAGAGTGCGGGTGCACTGATGAGTACCAGGACCGACAAGATAGACCGGCTCGCGGAGCTCACCGCGGAGCATGAGGCCACCAGCGGCGGCAGCCTGTGGGTCGAGGCCATGCGCCGACTGCGCGCCAGCAAGATGGCTCTCATCGGCGGCATCGTCATCGCGGTGTTCGTCGTCCTCGCCGTCCTCGGCCCGTGGATCGCCCCGTACGACCCCACCGCCCAGACCTGGCGCGGCGAGGTATTCCGCAACCAGGGCATCTTCGTGGGGGCGCGCGGCGAGAACTGGTTCGGACTGGACCACCTGGGCCGCGACGAGTTCTCCCGGGTGCTGGTGGGCGCGCGGCAGACGCTGCTCGTCGGCGTGGTGGCCACGCTGCTCGGCTTCACCGTGGGCGCCCTGATCGGCGGAGCCTCCGGCGCCGCCATGACGCTGGGCGGCAGGATCGGCCGCCGTATCGACACCGTCATCATGCGCTTCATCGACATGATGCTGGCGCTGCCCTCGCTGCTGCTCGCGGTCAGCATCGCGGCGATCATGGGGCAGAGCCTGCTGACCGTCATGATCGCCGTGGGGGTGGTGCAGATCCCCATCTTCGCCCGGCTGTTGCGCGGTGCGATGCTCGCCCAGGGCGGCTCCGACTATGTGCTCGCCGCCCAGGCGCTGGGGGTACGCAAACGCCGTATCGTGCTCGCCCATGTGCTGCCCAACTCGCTGAGCCCGGTGATCGTACAGGCCACACTCAGCCTCGCCACCGCCATCATCGAAGCCGCCGCGCTCTCCTTCCTGGGCTTGGGAAATCCGGACGCGGCCGTGCCCGAGTGGGGTGTCATGCTGGCTCAGGCGCAGGTTTTCATCGACAGCGCGCCCATGCTCGCGGTCTATCCCGCAGTGGGCATCATCGTCACTGCCCTCGGCTTCACCCTGCTGGGCGAGGCCATGCGGGAAGCCCTCGACCCGAAATTGCGGAGTTGATGACATGTCGTTGCTTTCCGTGGACGAACTGACCGTCACCTTCACCGGGCGCGGACACCGCGATGTGCGGGCCGTGTCGGGGGTGTCCTTCTCCGTTGACCAGGGCCAAGTCGTAGGCCTGGTGGGGGAGTCGGGCTGTGGCAAGAGCGTCACCTCCCTGGCCCTGATGGGGCTGCTGCCCGACCGTGGGGTCACGGTCGGCGGCCGGGCCGACTTCGACGGCACCGATCTGCTCTCCCTGAGCAGTGGCCGGATGCGCGATCTGCGTGGCTCCCAGCTGGCGATGATCTTCCAGGACCCGCTGTCCTCGCTCAACCCGGTGGTGCCCATCGGTGTGCAGGTCACCGAGATCCTCAACCGGCACCGGGGCATCAAGGGCGAGGCGGCCCGAAAGGAGGCCGCCGCACTGCTGGACCGGGTGGGGATTCCGGACCCGGACCGGCGGCTGAAGGAGTATCCGCATCAGCTCTCCGGCGGTATGCGGCAGCGGGCCCTCATCGCGATGGCGGTGGCCTGCGCGCCCCGGCTGCTGATCGCCGATGAGCCGACCACCGCCCTCGATGTGACCATCCAGGCGCAGATCCTGGAACTTCTGAAGGAGCTCGTCGACCAGGAGGGCACCGCACTGCTGATGATCACCCACGATCTGGGGGTGGTCGCCGGGCTGTGCGACCAGGTCAATGTGCTCTACGCGGGCAAGGTGGTGGAGTCCGCCGAGCGGCGGCCGCTGTTCGCGGCGCCCACCCACCCGTACGCCCATGGGCTGCTGGAGTCGATCCCACGGCTGGACGCCCCGCACGGTGAGCCGCTGAACCCGATCCGGGGTTCCATCAACGACACGATCGCCTGGGACGACGGCTGTGCCTTCGCACCCCGCTGCGACTTCTACACCATGGAGTGTCTGACGGGGACTCCCGAACTGACAGAGCCACGGACGGCCGGGCACCAGGTCCGATGCGTGAACCCGGTGCTGTCCAAGAGCGCCACGGATCTGGAGAAGACGGAGGCCAGCTCATGAGCCTGCTCGAACTGGACGGTGTGAAGGTCCACTTCCCGGTCAAGAAGGGCATCTTCTTCGACCGTACGGTCGGCCATGTCTACGCCGTTGACGGTGTCTCGCTCTCCGTCGCGCCCGGTCAGACATACGGCCTGGTCGGTGAGTCCGGCTGTGGCAAGACGACGCTCGGCCGGGCCATTCTGCGGCTGGTCGACATCACCGCTGGCGACGTCGTCTTCGACGGCACGGACCTGGCGAAGCTGCCGGATGAGGAGATGCGCCGCTTCCGCCGCCGGCTGCAGATGGTGTTCCAGGATCCGCTGGGCAGCCTCAACCCGCGGCAGAACATCGAGTCGATCCTCTCCGAGGGCATGGCCGCGCATGGCATCGGCGCCGACCAGGAGGAACGGCGCGGCAGAATCCAGCAGATCCTGACGAAGGTCGGTCTGCCGACGAACGCGCTCTCCCGCTATCCCCATGAGTTCTCCGGCGGACAGCGGCAGCGCATCGGCATCGCCCGTGCGCTGGTGCTGGAACCGGACGTGATCATCTGTGATGAGCCGGTCTCCGCGCTGGATGTGTCCATCCAGGCGCAGGTGATCAACCTGCTGGAGGAGCTGCAGGAATCCATGGGCCTGACCTATGTGGTCATCGCCCATGACCTGGCCGTGGTGCGGCATATCTCCGATGTCGTCGGGGTGATGTACCTGGGCTCGCTGGTGGAAGAGGCGGCCAGCGACACGCTGTACGCCGAGCCCAAGCACCCGTACACCAGGGCGCTGATGTCGGCCGTGCCGGTGCCCGATCCAGCGGTCGAGGACAGCCGGGAGCGCATCCTGCTCACCGGCGATCTCCCCTCACCGGCGAATCCGCCCACCGGATGCCGCTTCCACACCCGGTGTCCCTGGAAGCAGGAGAAGCTCTGTGCCACCGAACGCCCGGAGCTCAAGGACCTCGGTGGCGGCCACAAGGTGGCGTGTCACTACGCCGCCGAGATCGCGGCCGGCACGGTCCAGCGGCGTGGCGACGGGAGCGCGGCGGCGCTGGCGCTGACTCCGGCGGCCCCGGACTGACCCGCCGGTCCCGACGGCCTCAGCCCTGCTCGTACTCCTCGCCCGGGTGCGGGCGGGGCAGATGCAGGCCGAAGTACATCGCGCCGATCCGCAGTGCGAAGACGAGTCCGGCCGACACCACGGTGGCGGGCGTCTGGGCCACCTCCAGCCAGTGCAGGATCAGATAGCAGAGCGCACCGGCGAACGCGGCGGTGGCGTAGACGTCCTCGCGCAGCAGCAGGGGCGGGAACTCCCCGCACAGGATGTCGCGGATGACCTCGCCCGTCACCCCGGTGAGTACGGCGAGGATGAGTACCGCCAGCGGGGTGACACCGGTCTCAATGGCGGCCCGGGCGCCGATCACCGTCACCACGGCGAGGCCGACGGCGTCGACCAGCAGAAGTGAGCGGTGCGGCAGCTTCCAGAAGCGCAGATAGATCATGGTGCCGATGCCCACACTGCCCACGACGGTGAGCAGCACCCAGTCGTGGGTCCAGTAGAGCGGGTGCCGGTTGAGGATGAGCTCGCGCAGCGTACCGCCGGACATCGCGGCGATGAAGGCGAGCATCAGGCCCCCGAAGGGATCCATGTTCGCGCGGTGTGCCGCCAGCACCCCGCTGGCGGCGAAGGCGGAGACACCCACCAGGAAGACCACATGCAGCATGAGGGGATCATCCCAGTAGTAGAAAGCTGTACGGTTCACCGTATGACCGAGGCAACTATCGGGCGCAGTGAGTTCGACCGTGATACCCAGGTGCAGCTGCGTGAGCCGGGCGTGTACGACATCGACCTCCCCTCGGGCTGGGCGATCGGCGGAGCCCTCAACGGCGGCTATCTGCTGGCCGTACTGGGCCGCTCCCTCAGCGAGGCGCTGGCACACCCCGACCCGTTCACCATCACCGCTCACTATCTGACCGCCACCCTGCCCGGGCCCGCCGTCATCCGCACCGATCCCGCGCCGAGCGGCCGCAGTCTGTCCACCGGCTCGGCCAGGCTGCTCCAGCTCACCGAGGACGGCACCGAGGCCGAGCGCATCCGGGTCCTGGCCACCTACGGCGATCTGGGCGCCCTGCCCGGCGATGTCCGTACCGCCGCCAAACCACCGGAGCTGCCGCCCTACGAGCAGTGCCTCGGCTCACAGGACAACCCCGGTCACGCCACCGGTGCCCCCAGCACACCGCCGATCGCCGCCCGGCTCGATCTGCGGCTCGACCCGGCCACCGTCGGCTGGGCACTGGGCGCTCCCAGCGGACGCGGCGAGATGCGCGCCTGGTTCGGGCTGGCCGACGGCCGCGACCAGGACCCGCTCTCCCTGCTGCTCGCGGTCGACGCCCTGCCGCCAACCGCCTTCGAACTGGGCGTCAAGGGCTGGGTGCCGACCGTGGAGCTCACCGCCCATATCCGCTGCCGCCCGGCCCCCGGTCCGGTCCGGATCGCGATCACCACCCGTAATCTCGCGGGCGGTTACCTGGAGGAGGACGCGGAGGTCTGGGACAGCCAGGACCGGCTCGTCGCCCAGTCCCGGCAGCTGGCGCGGATACCGTCCGGCAGCTGACCTGACGTCAGCCGCAGGCCGCGGTGGTACGCGGCCGCTGTGTGCTGGCGATGGTCGCCGAGCCGACCACCCGGGTGCCGTCGTAGAGCACGATCGCCTGGCCCGGGGCCACACCGCGCACCGGCTCGGTGAAGCCGACCCGCAGCTCATCGTCGACGAGCTCCGCTGTGACCGGTGTCTCCCCGCCATGGGCGCGAAGCTGCGCGGTGTATGTGCCCGGCCCGCTCGGGGCGGTGCCGCACCAGCGGGGCTTGATGGCGGTGAGGGCGGTCACGTCCAGGGCCTCGGCCGGGCCGACGGTGACGGTGTTGTCCACCGGGGAGATGTCCAGAACGTAGCGGGGCTTGCCGTCCGGGGCCGGATGGCCGATACGCAGGCCCTTGCGCTGGCCGATGGTGAAGCCGTACGCGCCGTCGTGGCTGCCGAGCTTGTGACCCTCCTCATCGAGGATGTCGCCCTCGGCGGTGCCGAGGTGCCTGCTGAGGAAGCCCTGGGTGTCGCCGTCGGCGATAAAGCAGATGTCGTGACTGTCCGGCTTCTTCGCGACGGCCAGACCACGGCGCTCGGCCTCGGCCCGGATCTCGTCCTTGGTGGTGAGCGTGTCACCCAGCGGGAACATCGCGTGGGCTAGCTGCTGCTCGTCCAGGACGCCCAGGACGTAGGACTGGTCCTTGGCCATGTCGGATGCGCGGTGCAGCTCACGGCTGCCGTCGTCGTTGAGTACGACGGTGGCGTAGTGGCCGGTGCAGACCGCGTCGAAGCCGAGGGCGAGGGCCTTGTCGAGCAGCGCCGCGAACTTGATCTTCTCGTTGCAGCGGAGGCAGGGGTTGGGGGTGCGGCCCGCCTCGTACTCCGCGATGAAGTCCTCCACGACATCCTCGCGGAACCGCTCGGCGAGATCCCATACATAGAAGGGGATGCCGATGACGTCGGCGGCGCGGCGGGCGTCGCGGGAGTCCTCGATGGTGCAGCAGCCACGGGCCCCGGTGCGGAACGATTGCGGGTTCGCGGAGAGGGCCAGATGGACGCCGGTCACATCGTGCCCGGCGTCTGCTGCGCGGGCGGCGGCGACGGCGGAGTCCACGCCGCCGGACATGGCGGCCAGTACGCGGAGCCGCTGGCGCGGCGGGGTCGAGTGAGTCATAACCCTTCCAGGGTACGGGCCCGGTTCGTCCGGCTCCCCCTTGGCGCGGGCTCGCGCGGGGTGGCCCTGTCGCTGGGCCGTGCCCGCGCGCCCACCCCACTGCCGGGGTGGGGGTTTCCCCGTACCGGCTCCCCCGCGCGGCGGGACTCGACCCGGATGCGGGGCGCCGTGGTGGGTTTCCCCAATTCCCGCCCCTTCCCGGAAACCGGGGCTTCGCCCCGGGCCCCCGGGGTTGGCCCGGTGCGGGCCGGTGGGCGGGTGTTGTGCCCACCCTCCCCCATAGCCTTAAGGGCATGGGGGGACCCCCATCGCCCCTCTGGGGGCACCTCCCAGACGAAGTCTGGGGGAGGCCCGAGTGCCCACAACACGGGGGTGGGGGTCTGGGGGCGGCAGCCCCCAGGTTCGGGAAGGGGCGGGGTTGGGGAAGCCACCCGTTCCCGGTGGAACTGTGGGGGTGGTGGGGACGTTTAGGGGCTGGAGGAGCGGAGCTATCACATCGGGGGCGGGCATGGCGGCGGAGCCGGAAGCGCGGGGGGTCAGTCGGCGGGCCCTGCTCATCGGCGGCGGGACGGCAGTCGCGCTCGGGGGAGCCGGGTACGCCGCGCGGGACGAGCTCCGGCGCTGGTGGTGGCGGCTGCCCGGCACGCACAAGCCGCGTAAAGAGGGCGAGGTCGACTTCCGGGGAGCCCAGTGGGTCGCCGCCTCGACCGCGAACTGGCGGCGGGCCAGTCGCCCGTACGACTACACCATCGACCGCGTGGTCATCCATGTCATCGAGGGCAGCTACCCCATCGCGCTGAAGGTCTTCCAGGACCCCGCACACGGCGCCGCCGCCCACTACGTCGTGCGCACCTCCGACGGCCGGGTGGCGCAGACGGTCCGCGAGCTCGATGTGGCGTATCACGCGGGGAACCGCTCGTACAACGAGCGCAGCATCGGAATTGAGCACGAGGGCTTTGTCGACCGGCCCGAGGCCTTTACCGACGATATGTACCGGGCTTCGGCCCGGCTGACGGCCGATATATGCGCGCGCCATGACATTCCCAGGGACCGTGAGCACATCGTGGGTCATAACGAGGTGCCGGGCGCGGACCATACGGATCCGGGGAAGCACTGGGACTGGGACCGTTACATACGGATGGTGCGGGCGGCTAGCTGAGGCCCGCCGTACGGGCCCGTTCCACAGCCGGGCCGATGGCCTCCGCCACGGCCTCCACATCGGCCTTCGTCGAGGTGTGCCCCAGCGAGAAACGCAGCGTGCCGCGCGCCAGCTCCGGGTCGGCGCCGGTGGCCAGCACCACATGGCTGGGCTGGGCGATGCCCGCCGTACAGGCCGAGCCCGTTGAGCACTCGATGCCCTGTGCGTCCAGCAGAAGCAGCAGTGAATCGCCCTCACAGCCGGGGAAGGCGAAGTGCGCGTTGGCCGGGAGGCGGTCCATGGGGTCACCGCCGAGTACGGCGTCCGGCACGGCGGCCCGTACGGCGGCGATCAGCGTGTCCCGCAGCGTGCCGATGTCCCGGGCGAACTCCTCGCGCCGCTCGGCCGCCAGCTCCGCGGCCACCGCGAAGGCGGCGATCGCCGGGACGTCCAAGGTCCCGGAGCGTACGTCCCGTTCCTGGCCGCCGCCGTGCAGCAGCGGCTCGGGGGTCTGGTCACGGCCGAGCAGCAGTGCCCCGATGCCATAGGGGCCGCCGATCTTGTGGCCGCTGACGGTCAGCGCGGACAGCCCGGACGCCGCGAAGTCCACCGCGGTCTGGCCGACGGCCTGCACCGCGTCGGAGTGCAGCGGGACATCGAACTCCCGGGCCACCGAGGCCAGTTCCCCGATGGGCAGGATGGTGCCGATCTCGTTGTTCGCCCACATCACGGTGGCCAGCGCCACATCGCCCGGCTCCCGCTCGATCGCCTCGCGCAGCGCCTCGGAGTGCACCCGCCCGTAGCCGTCCACCGGCAACCACTCGATCCGGGCGCCTTCGTGGTCCGCCAGCCAGTGCACCGCGTCCAGCACGGCATGATGCTCGACGGGGCTCGTCAGCACCCGTCTGCGAGCGGGGTCGGCCGCGACGCGCGCCCAGTACAGGCCCTTCACCGCCAGGTTGTCGGCTTCGGTGCCGCCCGCGGTGAAGACCACCTCGCTGGGCCGGGCGCCCAGCGCCGCGGCGAGCCGTTCGCGGGCCTCCTCGACGGTACGGCGGGCCCGCCGCCCGGCGCCGTGCAGGGAGGAGGGGTTTCCGGTGACGGCGAGCTGGGCGGTCATCTCCCGCACCGCCTCCGGGAGCATGGGTGTGGTGGCGGCGTGATCGAGGTAGGCCATGGTGTGGCCAATTCTACGAGCCCGTGGTCAAGCGCTCCGGGGCGCATACCGGGCGCGCGTGTGCGCTAGTACCGAATCGGCCAACCATGCCGTCTACGGCCCGGATCAGCCCCGCTCAGCTGCGGGTGTTCTCGGCCTGGAACATCCAGTGCTGCTTCTCGAGGTCACCGATGAGGTTGATGAAGACATCCTGGGTGACCAGGTCGGCCTCGCCCACCGCGTTCATGTGCTCGCGCATCCGGGTGATCACAGAGGTGAGGGCGACGACCATCGTCTGTACCGCCTCGGTGTCCTGCTGCCAGCCTTCCGTCACCGGGCCGATGCCGCTGCCCTCGGCGACGGTACGGACCCGGCCGTCCGGGGAGACCCCCAGGGCGGAGGCGCGCTCAGCGACGGTGTCGGAGTATTTCCGCGCGGTGTTCACGATCTCATCGAGCTGGAAGTGAATCGTCCGGAAACGTGGTCCCACCACGTTCCAGTGGATCTGCTTGGCGACCAGGGAAAGGTCGACGAGATCCACCAAGGCGCCCTGGAGCGCCTGGCCGACGACCTTGAGGTCCTGCTCCGGCAGTGTGCTTTTGACGGCATACATCCGTTGATCACTTTCCTCGCTGTCGAGTGATTTGTACCGTTTTGGTCAGCGTACAACGGAGGAGCGGTGTCAGCACTCAGGGTTACGCCACCGCGGCTGCTGCCGGAGAGCTGAAGACCGTTTCCAGCTGGTCGAACTCCTCCAGACAGCGCCCGGTGCCCAGCGCGACACAGTCCAGCGGGGCATCGGCCACGATCACCGGCATGCCGGTCTCCTGGATGAGTCGCTGATCCAGCCCGTGCAGCAGCGCGCCGCCACCGGTCAGTACGATGCCGCGCTCCATGATGTCGCCGTAGAGCTCGGGCGGGCATGCGTCAAAGGCGGTGCTCACCGCGTCGACGATGGCCTGAACGGGGGATTCGATCGCCTCCAGCACGGCCTCCGTGCTCAGTTCGACGCTCTTGGGCATGCCGGTGCTCTTGTCCCGGCCGCGCACCGGAATCAGGGACTCCTGCCCGATGACCATCTTGATCTCTTCAGCGGTCCGCTCGCCGACCGCTATCGCGTGCTGCTTTTCGATATAGCCGGCGATGGCCGTGTCCAGCGTGTCCCCGGCGACCCGGGCGGAGTGCGAGGCGACCATGCCGCCCAGCGAGATAATGGCGATCTCGGTGGAGCCGCCACCGATGTCCACCACCATGATGCCGCGCGCCTCATGCACCGGCAGTCCGGCACCGATGGCGGCGGCCATCGGCTCCTCGATCAGATGCACCGACTTGGCGCCCGCCCGGGACGCGGTCTGCAGCACGGCACGGCGCTCAACGCCGGTCACCCCGCTGGGAACGCAGACGATCACCCGGGGCGCACGGACCCGGCCCCGCCGCCGGGCCTTCCGGATGAACGCGCGCAGCATGCCCTCGGCGGCTTCGAAGTCCGTGATGACACCGCCCTTGAGCGGACGGGTGGCGACGATGGAGCCAGGAGTACGGCCTACGGCCTCTCTGGCTTCGTGGCCGACCGCCAGCACCTCCCCGGTGCGGGAGTCGATGGCCACGACCGAGGGTTCATTCAGGATCACGCCGCGCCCGCGGGCGTAGACGAGGGTGTTGGCGGTGCCGAGATCTATGCCGATGTCCCGGGTGCTGAACGGTGTGCTCTTTGCCATGTGACCTGACCCCGCTACTTTCGAGTGCGTTCGCCGGAAATGTCGTGCTCGTCGTGCAGCATACTCACCGATCGGGAATCGCGCGGGGCATAGGGTGCCGACCATGCGGATATGCGTCTTCTGCTCGGCCGCCGAGCTCGACGAGGTCTACACCGCTCCGGCCAGGGAGTTCGCCCGGCTCATCGGCGAGCGCGGACACACCCTGGTCTGGGGCGGCTCGGATGCCGGACTGATGAAGGTGATGGCGGACGGAGTACGGGAGTCCGGCGGGCGGCTGGTCGGAGTATCGGTGGAGTTCCTCCAGCACACGGTACGCCCGGAGGCGGACGAGATGATCGTCACGGTCAGCCTCGCGGAGCGCAAGGCCCAACTCCTGGAGCGCGCGGACGCCATTGTGGTGATGGTCGGCGGGACCGGCACGCTGGACGAGGCCACCGAGATCCTGGAGCTGAAGAAACACGGCATGCACGCCAAGCCAGTCGTGGTGCTGAACACCGCCGGTTTTTACGACGGATTGCGGCAGCAGATGGAGCGGATGGACATCGAGGGCTTTCTTCCGCTGCCGCTGGCCGAGTTGGTCGTCTTCGCGGACAACAGCGACCAGGCGCTCAAGCTGCTTGGGGCATAAGGGATCATGGGGGCATGGCTACACATCTGATCACGGGAGCAGGGTCCGGCATCGGAGAGGCGGTCGCACAGCGGCTGCTGGAACGTGGCGATGAGCTGTGGCTGCTGGCGCGCAACGCGGGACGTGCGAAGGAGCTGGCCGAGCGCTTCGCGGGAACCGGCGGTACGGTCCATACGCTCGTTGGCGACCTGGGCGAACCCGAGCGGCTCTCCTGGGCCCTCAGTCACCAGACGCTGCCCGGGGAACTGGACTCGCTGCTGCATATCGCGGGTGTCGTGGAGCTGGGCACGGTCGCTGAGCTGACGCCCAAGGTGTGGAACGCCACCCTGGCGGCCAATCTGGTGGCGCCCGCTGAGCTGACCCGGCTGCTGCTGCCGCACGTACGGCTGGCGCGCGGGCACATCATCTTCGCCAACTCCGGCGCCGGGCTGCGCGCGAACGCCCAGTGGAGCGCCTATGCCGCCAGCAAGCACGGCCTCAAGGCGCTCGCTGACGCGCTGCGTGCCGAGGAGGCGGCGCATGGCATCCGGGTGACCAGCGTCTACCCGGGGCGCACCGCCACCGCGATGCAGGCGAAGGTCCACCAGCAGGAGGGCAAGGAGTTCCACCCGGCGGACTGGATGACGCCGGAGTCGGTGGCGACCACCATCCTGACCGCTCTCGATCTGCCGCGCGGCAGCGAGATCACCGACCTGAGCGTCCGGCCGAGCGGCTGAGCGGGCTGCTGACCGGGGCTGCTGAGCCGGGCGGCTGTCCACTGGGCCGTACGCTTCTGGGGTGAGCGACAAGCACAGGTTCAGTTGGGGTACGGGCGCCGCGAGCGGGATCGGGTCGATGCCCGGTGACGACGCCCGGGAAGCGGCGAAGACCGTCACCGGTTCGCTGGAGGCGCTGCCATATCTGCCGGAGCTGCCCGCACGCGGGCCCGGCGCGGACATGATCGGGCGGACCGCCGGGATGCTGGTCGAGCTGTACGCGCATGTGGAGCCCAGCGGCTGGCGGATCAGCGACCGGCCGGGGCGGGACACCAAGCGGGCGCGGTCCTGGCTGGGCGAGGACCTGGATGCCCTGGAGGAGTTCACCCAGGGGTACGAGGACGCGCTCAAGGTCTCGGCCGTCGGCCCGTGGACGCTCGCCGCGGCGCTGGAGCGGCGCAGCGGTGAGGCGATGCTGGGGGACCCCGGGGCCTGCCGGGATCTGCTGGAGTCCCTGGCCGAGGGGGTGCGCGGACATCTGGCGGAGGTGCAGCGCCGGGTGCCGGGAGCCCGTACCGTGCTGCAGCTCGATGAGCCCTCGCTCGGCGCGGTGCTGCACGGCCGCGTCCCGACGGCGAGCGGCTACCGCACACACCGGGCCGTCGACCGGGCCGTCGTCGAGGGCGCGCTGCGCGATCTCGTACGGGCCGCCGGGGATACCGGCACCTCCGTAGTGGTGCACACCTGTGCGCCGGAGGTGCCCTTCGCGCTGCTGCGGCGGGCCGGGGTTACCGGGATCTCGGTGGACTTCTCCCTGCTTACCGAGCGTGAGGATGAGGCGATCGGGGAAGCGGTGGAGTCCGGCACCGCGCTCTTCGCGGGTGTCGTGCCCGGCACCGAGCCGAGCTCGGGTGCATTGTCAGACCCGGCCGGTAGCGTCATGGGTGTCAGGTCGCTATGGCGCAGGCTGGGGCTGTCGCCCGGGCTCCTTGCGGAGTCTGTGGTGATCACTCCGGCGTGCGGTCTCGCGGGTGCCTCGCCGGCGTACGCGCGCGAGGCGCTGGCGCACTGCGCCCGGGCGGCGAGATCGCTCGCAGACAACCCTGAGTAACGGGAGGACGACACGGTGGCTGCCGAACAGCACGCAGCAGTGCCCGCCGCGGCGCGGGAGAAGCACGCGCGACTGGCGGAGCAGATCGAGGAGCACCGCTTCCGGTACTACGTGAAGGACGCTCCCATCATCAGCGACGCCGAGTTCGACCGGCTGCTGCGTGAGCTGGAGGGGCTGGAGGACGAGCACCCCGGGCTCAGGACCCCGGACTCGCCGACCCAGAAGGTCGCGGGACAGTACGAGACCGAGTTCACCGAGGTCCAGCACCGTGAGCGGATGCTGTCCCTGGACAACGCCTTCGATGAGGAGGAGCTGACCACCTGGGCGGACCGCATCGCCCGGGAGCTGGAAGGGATCCCGTATCACTTTCTCTGCGAGCTCAAGCTCGACGGCCTCGCGGTCAATCTGACGTATGAGCACGGCAGGCTGACCCGCGCCGCGACCCGGGGGGACGGGCGCACGGGAGAGGACATCACGCCCAATGTGCGCACCATCGAGGACATTCCGGAGCGGCTGACCGGCGATCAGATCCCGGACTTGGTGGAGATCCGGGGGGAGGTCTTCTTCCCGATGGAGCGCTTCCAGGAGCTCAACGCCCGGCTGGTGGCGGACGGCAAGCCGCCGTTCGCCAACCCGCGTAACGCCGCGGCCGGTTCGCTGCGGCAGAAGGACCCGAAGATCACCGCCAGCCGCCCGCTGCATATGCTCGTGCATGGCGTCGGGGCGCTGGAAGGCATGGATCTGGACCGGCTCTCGCACGCCTATGAGCTGCTGAAGAAGTGGGGGCTGCCGACCTCCGAGCACAACAAGGTGGTCGACTCGATCGACGGGGTGCGGAAGTTCATCGCCGACTCGGCCAGCCAGCGGCACTCGCTGGGACAGGAGATCGACGGTGCTGTCATCAAGCTCGATGAGATCCGGCTGCAGGGACGGCTGGGATCCACCTCGCGGGCGCCGCGCTGGGCGATCGCCTGGAAGTTCGCGCCCGAGGAGGTCAACACCAAGCTGCTGGACATCCGCGTCGGCGTCGGGCGGACCGGGCGGGTCACGCCGTACGCGGTGGTGGAGCCCGTCACGGTCGCGGGCTCGGAGGTGGAGTTCGCCACCCTGCACAACCAGGAAGTGGTGAAGTCCAAGGGCGTCCTCATCGGGGACACCGTCGTGCTGCGCAAGGCCGGCGATGTCATTCCGGAGATCCTGGGCCCGGTTGCCGGCCTGCGGGACGGCAGCGAGCGGGAGTTCGAGATGCCCACCGAGTGCCCCGACTGCGGCAGCGCGCTGCGCCCCATGAAGGAGGGCGACATCGATCTGCGCTGCCCCAACGCCCGCTCCTGCCCGGCACAGTTGCGGGAGCGTACTTACTATCTGGCGGGCCGTAAGTGCCTGGACATCGAGAACTTCGGCTATGTGGCCGCCACGGCGCTCACTCAGCCGCTGGAGCCGGCGGAGCCGCCGTTGAAGGATGAGGGCGGGCTCTTCGATCTGACGGTGGAAGAGCTGCTGCCCATCAAGTCCTATGTGCTGGACCCGGACAGCGGCCTGCCCAAGCGTGACCCCAAGACGGGCGAGGAGAAGGTTGTTACCTTCTTCGCCAACCAGAAGGGCGAGCCGAAGAAGAACACCCTGGCCATGCTGGAGAACATCCAGGCCGCCAAGCGACGGCCGCTCGCCAGGATCATTACCGGCCTGTCCATCCGGCATGTCGGGCCGGTGGCGGCCCAGGCGCTGGCCCGTGAATTCCGCTCGCTGGACCGTATCGCCGAGGCGGACGAGGCCGAGCTGGCGGCGGTCGAGGGGGTGGGTGAGACCATCGCGGCCTCGGTGAAGGACTGGTTCGCCGAGGACTGGCACCGCGACATCGTCGAGCGGTGGCGGGCCGCGGGGGTCCGGATGACGGAAGAGGGCGGCGAGGACATCGGGCCGCGCCCGCTGGAGGGTCTCACCGTGGTCGTAACGGGAACTCTTCGGTCACACACCCGGGACGGCGCAAAAGAGGCACTGCAGAACCTGGGCGCGAAAGTGACTGGTTCTGTATCAAAAAAGACTGGATTCGTCGTTGTAGGGGATAACCCCGGATCAAAATATGACAAAGCCGTCCAGTTGAAGGTGCCGATTGTGGATGATGAGGGCTTCGCCGTCCTGCTGGAACACGGCCCTGACGCGGCCCGCGAGGCCGCCTTGACCCCGGAGGCGTAGCGTCCGGCAGCGTGGCTGCGCGGGCGCGAACGGTCCTGCGTACAACCGGCACATCATCCGTACGGCGCATATCAGATGGTGTTGAGGGTAGGACCGCATTCGGGCAACCACGCTGGATCGCTGCCCCTGACAGCCGTCCGCGGCCTACTGTTGAAACGTGCGCCTGCCGTGGCGTGGGCACCGACGGCCGTGAGAGGGACGCGCATGCAGCAGACATCTGTAGAACGTGGACGGGAACAGCTCCGCCACGATCTTCCGAACATCTCTCCGGCCGATGGCGTTGAACGGGTCAGCTGGATTCAACGCCTGGCGACCACGTCAGTCCCCGGACTCTCCCTGCTCGTTGTCGCCGGAGCGGCGGCAGCGCTGGCCATCGGCGTCTACCGGGTGCTGGACCAAGGCCGCGCGCTCTTCCCCGGCGCGACCGCCGGCTGGGCCTTCGCCATCCTCACCGGCGTCATCGTTGGCCACTTGGTGGCCATCGGCCGGGACCGCTGGTGGGGCGGCACCGGCTCCGGCGCCGCCCTCACTCTCGCCATCCTGTTGCTCTACGGCTGGGTTCCGGCCACTTTGATCAGCCTCGCTGTGGTGGTGCTGGTCGGCGCCGTCCGGCACCACCGCTGGCGGCAGGCCGTGGTGCACGGGGCCGTCGACATCCTTGGCGTTGGCGCCTCGGCGCTGACTATGGCCGCCTTCGGCACTCACCCGTCCGTGGAAGCCCCCTGGGCACCCGCCGATTGGCGATGGGCCGCGCTGCCTGAGGTGCTGATCGCGGCCTGCACGTATCTGTTCATCACCCGGGTGCTGCTCTGGTACTGCCTGGCGCCCCGCAGCGGCGGACTGCCCACGGCCGCGCGCACCGCGCTGCTGCGGCAGGGGCTCGTCTGTGTCGCACTGCTCGGCATTTCGCCGCTGATCGTGGTCGTCGCCGTCCATATGCCGGTATTGCTGCCGCTCTTCGCCGTGCCGCTGATCGCGCTGGACTCCACGCTGTGGATCGCCCGCGCACGCGCCGAGGAGCAACTGCGCGATCCGCTCACCGGATTGCCCAACCGGCTCTGGCTGATGGAGCGCACCTGGTCCGCGCTGGATGAGGCCGACCGGCAGGGAGCGCGGTCCGCGCTCATACTGATCGACCTCGATCGCTTCCGCTCGGTCAATGACACCCTGGGGCACCGTGCGGGTGACCGGCTGCTGCTCCAGATAGCGGACCGGCTCCGGCTGGAGCTCCCGCGGGACGCGGAGGCGGCCCGGCTCGGCGGCGATGAGTTCGCGGTGCTGCTACCGCTGGCCGACTCAGCGACCAGCGCACAGCGTGTCGCCCGGGCCCTGGTCTCCGCACTGAGCTCACCGCTGGATCTGGACGGCCTGACGCTGGTGCTGGAGGCCAGCGCGGGGGTCGCCGTCTTCCCCGACCACGCGCGGGAGGCCGAGGGCCTGCTCCGCCGCGCGGATGTGGCGATGTACGAGGCCAAACGGGAGCGCACTGGCGTGGAGGTCTACGACGCCACCCGGGACGGCAACACCCCCGACCGGCTCGGACTCCTGGGTGACCTGCGGCGTGCCCTGGACGCGGGCGACGTTGAGCTGCACTACCAGCCCAAGGTCGCCTTCGACGGAGAGGTCGCCGGTCTGGAGGCGCTGGTGCGGTGGATGCACCCGGAGCGGGGCAAGGTGCCGCCGGATGAGTTCATCGCCATCGCCGAGTCCTCTGGGCTGATGCCCCGGCTGACCGAGTACGTACTGGACACCGCGCTGCGGCAGGTCGCCGTCTGGCGTGCGGTGGGCCTGAAGGTGCCGGTCGCGGTCAATGTGTCGCCCAGGGATGTGCACACCCCCGGCTTCGCGGGCGCGGTGGCCGCCCGGCTGGCCCGGCACGGCGTCCCGGCGGGGGCGTTGCAGCTGGAGATAACCGAGCATGTGCTGCTTGAGGACCCGCAGCAGGCGGCGGACACGCTGGCCGGGCTGACCGGCCACGGAGTGAAGATGTCCCTGGACGACTTCGGCACCGGATACTCCTCGCTGGTGCACTTGCGGCGGCTGCCGGTGAGTGAGCTGAAGATCGACCGGTCGTTTGTGGCCCGGCTGGCGGTGGACACCGAGGACGCGGAGATTGTGCGCTGCACGGTCGACTTGGCCCACTCCCTGGGGCTTCTTGTGGTCGCTGAGGGCGTCGAGGACGACGAGACCTGGGAGCGGCTTCGGGATCTGGGCTGTGACGCGGTACAGGGGTGGCTCGTCTCGGCGGCGATGCCGCCTGCGGAGACCACTGCGTGGCTGAGGGCGCGGGACAGTGTGCCGGTGGCGTTGCCGCCGGGGGTTTCCGCGGCTGCGGAGAAGGCCCCAGGCCCGGTCCAGTGACCCCCTTGCGGGGCAGCCCCGTTCGGGCCCGCCTCTTCCCAGCTGGGCGGTGTGCGGCTGCGCCGAGTGGCGGGGCTTCGCCCGGTGGCGGGGGTGCCGTGGGTGGGTTTCCCCGTAATCCCGCCCCTTCCCGGAAACCGGGGCTCGCGCCCCGGGGCCCCGGGGGTGGCCCGGTGCGGGCCGGTGGCCGGGTTGTGCCCACCCACAGCCCCTCGCGGGGCTGCGAGTGCCCACAACGGGGGGTGGGGGTCTGGGGGGCGTAGCCCCCGGTTTCCGGGGAGGGGTGGGATATGGGGACAGCCACCCCGGGGTGCCCTAGCGGATGGCGGTTACCGCTGACTCCCGGGCTGTCAGGGGGACGACCCGGGGGTTGTGGAAGCCCGTGTCGGTGAGCCACCGCACCGCGTCCGCTCCGGTGTAGTCGAAGCCGCCGGGCGTCTCAATGAGCATATTGAGGCTCATCAGCAGGCCAGCCGTATTCACCCGCCGCTCATCATCGATCAGGGTCTCGTAGAGCACCACCATGCCGCCCTCCGGCAGCGCCTCATACGCCTTCTCCAGCAGCATCCGCTTCGTCGGCAGATCCCAGTCATGCAGGATGTGGCCGAAAATAAGCACCTCCGCCCGGGGCAGCGGGTCGGTGAAGAAGTCACCGGGCACGAAGTCAACCCGGTCCGCGAGCCCCCGCTCCCGTACGTACTCCGTCAGCACCGGACCGACCGCCGGAAGGTCGAAACCCACACCCCGCAGCTGAGGGTGCGCGGTCAGCAGCCCGGCCAGCAGCGCGCCCTGCGCGGAGCCCACATCACAGACGGTGCGGTAGCCCCGCCAGTCGACGGCCTGGGCCAGCGCGTCGACGGACCGTGCCGACAGCCCGCTCATCGCGCGCTGGAAATCCCGCAGCCGCTGCGGATCGCTGTAGAGCTCGCCGAAGAAATCGGTCTCACCCGGCTGCCGGCCGGCCGCCTCGTTCTGCGGCAGCCCGGTCCGCAGCCCGGTCGTCAGCTGCCCCCAGAAGCCATAGAGCCGTTCGTTCAGCATCTCCAGCCAGCCGCCCAGATAGTCCGGCGAGGCGCGGTCCAGATAGCGGGCGGTGTCCGGGGTATTGGCGTAGGTGTCGCCATGGCGCTCCAGCATGCCCAGCGAGACCAGGGCGTCGAAGAAGTCACGGGCCGAGCGTTTGGCCAGACCGAGCTCGTCCCGTAGCCGGTCACCGGTCACCGGACCGTTGCCCAGCCGGCTGAACAGACCGAGCTCCACCGCGCTGAGCAGGGTCTTGGCGGCCATGAACCCGGTCGCCAGCTCCAGGATGCCGTCCGGTCCGCGCGAGTCGTCTGCCACTATGTGTCCCTCACGTTCGGTTGATGCCTGTTATGCGCACCGTACCGATCGCCCGCCCCGTGCCGCGTCAGGGCCGCCGCCCGACGCGGGCAGCGGCACGGGAGCCATAGGATTGGGCCGCAAAGCCCAAACGCAAAAACATCAGCCATGAACTGAACCCTTAAGGATCGCTGCATGCCTGGCATTACGCGCGAGGAGGTCGCTCACCTCGCTCGGCTGGCGCGCCTGGAGCTGAAGGACGAAGAGCTCGAGCACTTCTCCGGACAGCTCGACGACATCATCGGAGCGGTCGCCGCCGTCTCCGACGTCGCCGATGAGGACGTACCGCCGACCTCCCACCCGCTGCCGCTGACCAATGTCATGCGCCCGGACGAGGTCCGTCCGAGCCTGACCCCCGAGCAGGCGCTCTCCAGCGCCCCGGCCCAGGAGCAGCAGCGTTTCAAGGTGCCGCAGATTCTGGGGGAGGAGTGACCGGCATGGCTGATCTGATCAGGCTTACGGCGGCGGAGACCGCCGCGAAGATCGCGAGCGGTGAGGTCACCGCCGTCGAGGTCGCCGAGGCGCATCTGGCCCGGATCGAGGCGGTGGACGAGAAGGTGCACGCCTTCTTGCACATCGACCGTGAGGGCGCGCTGGCCAAGGCCCGCGAGGTCGATGAGAGGCGGGCCCGGGGCGAGAAGCTGGGACCGCTGGCCGGTGTGCCGCTGGCGCTGAAGGACGTCTTCACCACTGAGGGCGTGCCCACCACCGTCGGTTCCAAGATCCTCGAGGGCTGGATTCCGCCGTATGACGCCACGCTGACCAAGCGGCTCAAGGACGCCGATGTGGTGATCCTCGGCAAGACCAATATGGATGAGTTCGCCATGGGCTCCTCCACCGAGAACAGCGCGTACGGGCCGACCGGCAACCCCTGGGACCTCACCCGGATCCCCGGCGGCTCCGGTGGCGGTTCGTCCGCCGCGCTCGCCTCGTACCAGGCCCCGCTGGCCATCGGTACGGACACCGGCGGCTCCATCCGGCAGCCCGCCGCCGTGACCGGCACCGTCGGCGTCAAGCCGACCTACGGCGGGGTGTCCCGGTACGGCCTGGTCGCCTTCTCCTCCTCCCTCGACCAGGGCGGCCCCTGCGCCCGTACGGTCCTGGACGCCGCCCTGCTGCACGAGGTCATCGCCGGGCACGACCCGATGGACTCCACCTCCATCGACGCCCCGGTGCCGCCGGTCGTCGAGGCGGCCCGTAACGGCGAAGTGCGGGGCATGCGCGTCGGCGTCGTCAAGGAGTTCGCCGGGGAGGGCTACCAGGCCGGTGTGATGCAGCGCTTCAACGAGTCCGCCGAGCTGCTGCGCGAGCTGGGCGCCGAGATCGTCGAGATCTCCTGCCCGTCCTTCGACAAGGCGCTGGCGGCCTACTATCTGATCGCACCGAGCGAGTGCTCCTCGAACCTCGCCCGCTTCGACGGGCTGCGGTACGGGCTGCGGGTCGGCGACGACGGCACCAGGTCCGCCGAGGACGTCACCGCGCTGACCCGGGAGGCCGGTTTCGGCGACGAGGTCAAGCGCCGGATCATGCTCGGCACGTATGCGCTCAGCTCCGGCTACTACGACGCGTACTACGGCTCCGCGCAGAAGGTACGGACGCTCATCACCCGTGACTTCGAGAAGGCCTTCGAGTCCGTGGATGTGCTGATCTCGCCCACCACGCCGACCACTGCCTTCCCGATCGGTGAGCGGGTGGACGACCCGATGGCGATGTACCTCGCCGACCTGTGCACCATCCCGTCCAACCTGGCCGGAAACGCCGCCATGTCGCTGCCCTGCGGCCTGGCCCCGGAGGACGGGCTCCCGGTGGGGCTCCAGATCATCGCCCCCGCCATGGCCGACGACCGGCTCTACCGTGTCGGAGCTGCCGTTGAGGCCGCCTTCCAGGCACGTTGGGGTCACCCACTGCTTGAGGAGGCACCGTCGCTATGAGCACGATCCAGAAGGCCAAGGGCTTCAAGAAGTCCAAGCCCGGTACATATCTGTCCATCGGCACCACGCTGTTCGGTGCGGTCAGCGTCGCCAAGCAGGCCAAGAAGGCCCGCCGTGAAGGCGACAAGCTGCAGCTCATCGACGCGGTCGTCTCCGCCGCCGCCATCGCCACCGGCGTCGCGCTCCTCGTACGTGAGCTGCGCCGCCTGGGCGAGGACGACATCCTCGCGGACGACTGACGCGGACCTTCGAAAGGCAATATTCCGTGACTGTCATTGACCTGGTGTCATACGAGGACGCGCTGGCTTCCTACGACCCCGTCATGGGTCTGGAGGTCCATGTCGAACTCGGCACCAAGACCAAGATGTTCTGCGGCTGCTCCACCGCCCTCGGCTCGGACGCCAACTCGCAGACCTGCCCCACCTGCCTCGGCCTGCCCGGCTCGCTTCCGGTCGTCAACGCGACCGGTGTGGAGTCCGCCATCAAGATCGGTCTGGCACTGAACTGCCAGATCGCTGAATGGTGCCGCTTCGCCCGGAAGAACTACTTCTATCCGGATATGCCGAAGAACTTTCAGACCTCGCAGTATGACGAGCCCATCGCCTTCAACGGCTATCTGGACGTTCAGCTGGAGGACGGCGAGGTCTTCCGCGTGGAGATCGAACGCGCCCATATGGAGGAGGACACCGGCAAGTCGACGCATGTGGGCGGCGCCACCGGCCGTATCCACGGCGCCTTGCACTCGCTGCTCGACTACAACCGCGCCGGTATCCCGCTGATCGAGATCGTCACCAAGCCGATCGAGGGCGCGGGCGCGCGGGCCCCGGAGGTCGCCAAGGCATACGTCACCGAACTGCGTGAGCTCATCAAGGCCCTCGGCGTCTCCGAGGCCCGGATGGAGATGGGCCAGATGCGCTGCGACGTCAACCTGTCGCTGATGCCGAAGGACTCCGCGACCTTCGGCACCCGGAGCGAGACCAAGAACGTCAACTCGCTGCGGAGCGTGGAGCGCGCGGTCCGCTTTGAGATCCAGCGGCACGCGGCGGTGCTCGGCACGGGCGGCATCGTCGTCCAGGAGACCCGGCACTTCCACGAGGACGACGGCACCACCACCTCCGGCCGGGTCAAGGAGGAGGCGGAGGACTACCGCTACTTCCCCGAGCCCGATCTGGTGCCGGTCGCCCCGTCCCGGGAGTGGGTGGAGGAACTGCGCGCTTCGCTGCCCGAGCTGCCACGGCTGCGCCGCAACCGGCTGCGCGAGGAGTGGGACATCTCCGCTCATGAGATGCAGTCCGTGCTCAACGCCGGTGCCATCGACCTGATCGTCGCCACCATCGACGCCGGTGCCCCGGCCGACCAGGCCCGTAAGTGGTGGATGGGCGAGCTGGCCCGCCGGGCCAACGAGGAGGGCGCCGAGCTGGCCGCGCTGCCGATCACCCCGGACCAGGTCGCCCGGGTATGCGCCCTGGTCAAGGAGGGCTCCCTCAACGACAAGCTGGCCCGCCAGACCATTGAGGGCGTACTCGCCGGGGAAGGCACTCCGGACGAGGTCGTCGAGAAGCGCGGCCTGAAGGTCGTTTCCGACGAGGGCGCGCTCAGTGCGGCCGTCGATGAGGCGATCGCCGCGAATGGGCCCATCGCCGACAAGATCCGCGGTGGCAAGGTCGCGGCGGCGGGGGCGCTGGTCGGCGCCGTGATGAAGGCCACCCGTGGCCAGGCGGACGCCGCGCGCGTGCGCGAGCTGATCCTGGAGAAGCTCGGCGTCGAAGGCTGACAGCCGGCGGTGCAGAACAGGGCACATCGGCCCCCGCGCTCCCGCAGCGCGGGGGCCGGCTCGTTGGCCGCCCTCGGGGGCGAGCCCGCACCGCGCCGCACTCTGCTGTGATGAAGCGCACGAAAGCGGGGGGAAACTGGCAAAAGATCTTCAAATACTGCCAGTGTTCATCCGTCAAGTACCTGAATGAGTGCTCTTTGAGGGCGGACTTCCCTGAAAGATCATCGAGTGACCGGGAAGCCTCCTCCAATGACCGCTCTCGCCCGGTGGTGCATACGGCACCGTCTCGCCGTTCTGCTGCTGTGGCTCGCCACCTTTGCCGGGGTCGGCGCCGCGGCGGCCGTCGTGGGCCCCTCGTATTCCACCCGGTATGAGGTACCCGGCACCGAGTCGGGGCGCGCCGCCGAGCTGCTCGCTGAGGCATTCCCCGGGCAGCGGGGCGACAGTGACACCGTCGTCTGGCATACAGGCGGTCCGGGCGATTCGGGGCGCGAAGGGGTTCGCAGCGCCGCCACCCGGCAGCGGATGACCCAGGCGCTGGACCGTGTCGGACAACTGCCCTCGGTCGCGGCGGTCTCCAGCCCGTACCAGGACGGTGCCGAGCGGCAGATCAGCCGGGACGGGCACACCGCCTACGCCACCGTCACCTATGACCGGCCCGCCGAAGAGCTGGACTCCGCCGTGGTGGAGCAGGTCGTCGACACCGCACGGGACGCGGCGACCGCTGGACTCCAGGTCGAGGTGGGCGGCCCGGCGGTCGGTCTCGCCCAGACGCCCAGCGGTCATCTCGCCGAGGCGGTGGGGCTCGCGGTCGCGGCCGTCGTCCTCTTCCTCGCCTTCGGCTCACTCGCCGCCACCGCGCTGCCGCTGATCACCGCGCTGGCCGGCGTCGGTACCGGGTATCTGGCCACGGGACTGCTCGGACACGCCATGACCGTCGCCGACTTCGCGCCCATGCTCGGCACCCTGATCGGGCTTGGCGTGGGCATCGACTACGCGCTCTTCATCGTCACCCGGCACCGCCGGGGGCTCCGTCAGGGTCTGGGTGTCGCGGAGTCCGCCGAGCGCGCGCTGGCCACCTCGGGCCGGGCCGTGGTCTTCGCCGGGATCACCGTCTGTATAGCCCTGCTGGGAATGCTGGTGCTGCGGCTTGGCTTTCTGGGCGGGGTCGCGGTGGCCGCTTCGATGACGGTCGTACTGGCCGTACTCGCCTCGGTCACACTGCTGCCCGCCCTGCTCTCGTATATCGGCGGGCGGGCTCTCAGCCGCCGCGAGCGCCACCGCCTGCACACCCATGGCCCGGAGCCCGGGGGCCCGCGTGGGCTCTCCGCCCGCTGGTCCGGCTGTGTCGAGCGGCATCCCAAGCTGCTCGGCGCGGT
Source organism: Streptomyces gobiensis (assembly GCF_021216675.1). NCBI lineage: Bacteria > Bacillati > Actinomycetota > Actinomycetes > Kitasatosporales > Streptomycetaceae > Streptomyces > Streptomyces gobiensis. The sequence goes on from NZ_CP086120.1 coordinate 4,253,544, forward strand.
GGCTGCTGTTCTTATGGCGGTGCTCGCGTTCCCCACGCTGGGTCTCCATCTGGGCACCTCCGACCAGGGCAACGGCCCGCGCACAGCCACTACCCGGCAGGCGTATGACCTGCTCGCCGAGGGCTTCGGCCCTGGCGTCAACGGGCCGCTCACCCTCGTCGGCGAGATCCATGGCCCCGGCGACCGGCTCGCCCTTGACCGGCTCGCACAGTCCCTGCGCGACACCCCTGGAGTGGCTGAGTCCATCGAGGCCACGGTCGGCGGCGGCGATACGGGGACGATCACCGTCATCCCCGAGACGGCACCACAGTCCCAGGACACCTCCGAGCTGGTGGAGCGACTGCGTACGGAGGTGCTCCCACAGGCGACCGGCGGCAGCTCGCTGGAGGTGTACGTCGGCGGGGTGACCGCCGCGTATGACGACTTCGCCACGGTGATACTCGGCAAGCTCCCGCTGTTCATCGGCGTCGTCATCGCACTTGGCTGTCTTCTGCTGCTGCTCGCCTTCCGCAGCTTCGGGATACCGCTCAAGGCGGCGGCGATGAATGTGCTGGCGGTGTCGGCCTCCTTCGGGATCGTTGTCGCGATCTTCCAATGGGGGTGGGGAAGTGAGGCGATGGGGCTGGGCGGCGCCGGGCCGATTGAACCCTTCCTGCCGGTGATCATGGTGTCCGTACTCTTCGGGCTCTCCATGGACTACCAGGTCTTCATGGTCAGCCGGATGTACGAGGAGTGGCAGGCCACCGGCGACAACCGCCGGGCGGTGCGGGTCGGCCTCGCCGAGACCGGACGAGTGATCAACTCTGCGGCGGTGATTATGATCGCGGTCTTCGGCGCGTTCGTACTCAGCGGCGACCGGATCATCGCGATGTTCGGCATCGGCCTTTCGGCCGCCGTCGCCCTGGACGCCTTCGTGCTGCGTACCCTGCTCGTGCCGGCGCTGATGCATCTGCTCGGCGGCGCCAACTGGTGGCTGCCGCCCTGGCTGGAACGGCGGCTGCCCAGGCTCAGCATCGAGCCGCCCCAGGCGCCGGTAAGGGTGCTTATCCCCGCGGCGGCGACCCAGCCCCCGGACACTAAGGCAACCGGAGCCGACAAGGCCCGCAGCCGAGCCCGGTCCTAAGGACCCAGGACACCGGACATCGGGCAGTCGCCCGATGCGATGGCCCCTCCTCAGAGAGCAATCTTGCAGCACATCGAGATTCCGGCCGAGGAGACACCATGTACCAGGACGTTCTGGCACACCAGGCCCGTATCGCCCAGCTGCGGCAGGAAGCCCAGCGGCAGCGGCTGGTCAGCCAGGTGAAGAAGGCCCGCCGCAAGGCGGCCGCCGAGGAACGGGAGCGGCGGGGAAGGCAGGAAGAAGGGGGAAGGCAGGAAGAAGGGGGAAGTTCGCAGGGGCGGGGACCCAAGCGGTGGTCGCGCTGGGTCAAGGCCGCCTGAGCAGGTCCTGAGACCGGCACCGGACAGAAAATGCCTGCCGTTGTGTCAGACCTCTATGCGATGCTCAGCGACGTGGAAGCAGCCAGCGTCAGCCCCGTCTTCGTCGGCCGCCGTGCCGAAGTGTCCGCTCTCACCGATGCGCTCGCCCGCACCGCCGCGGGAGAGCCGCAGGCGGTGGTGGTGGGCGGCGAGGCGGGAGTCGGCAAGACGCGGCTGCTGGAGGAGTTCCTGGCCGCCGCCCGGAAGACCGGTGCGGTTACGGCCGTTGGCGGCTGTATAGAGATCGGCGCGGACGGGCTCCCCTTCGCGCCCGTATCGACCGTGCTGCGCTCACTGCACCGTCAGTTGGGGGACGAGCTCACGGCCGCCGCCGCCGGACAGGAGGGCGAGCTGGCCAGGCTGCTGCCCGAACTGGGCGAAGCCACCCGGGAGTTCCACGATGAGGACGGCCGTGCCCGGCTCTTCGAGCTCACCGCCCGGCTGCTGGAATCGCTCTCCCAGGACCGGACCCTGGTCCTGGCCATCGAGGACCTGCACTGGGCGGACCGCTCCACCCGCGAACTCTTCGCCTACCTCTTCCGCTCCCTGCACCAGGCCCGGCTGGTGCTCGTCGCCACCTACCGCTCCGATGACATTCACCGCCGCCACCCACTGCGCCCCTTCCTCGCCGAGCTGGACCGGCTGCGCACCATCCGGCGGATTGAGCTGCCCCGGCTCAGCCGGGACGAGGTCCAGGCCCAGATGGCCGGTATCCAGGGTGTGCCGGAGCCCGAGCGGGATCTTGTTGAGCAGGTCTTCGAGCGTTCCGAGGGCAATCCCTTCTTCGTCGAGGAGCTGACCACCCACTGCGGCACCTGCGACATCAGCGACTCCCTGCGCGATCTGCTGCTCGTACGGGTCGAGGCGCTGCCGGAGACCGCACAGCAGGTGGTGCGGGTCGCTGCCGAGGGCGGCTCCACAGTGGAGTTCTCCCTGCTCGCCGCGGTCGCGGAGGAGCGCGAGGATGAGCTGATCGGTGCGCTGCGGGCGGCGGTCGGCGGCCATGTGCTCACCCCGAGCGGGGACGGAGACGGGTACCGGTTCCGGCACGCGCTGGTGCGTGAGGCCGTCTCCGACGATCTGCTGCCCGGTGAGCGCAGCGGGCTCAACCGGCGCTACGCACAGGCGCTGGAGTCGGAACCGGGGCTGATACGGGCCGACCAGCGCGCGGCCCGGCTGGCGAGCTACTGGTACCACGCGCACGATGCGGCCAAGGCGCTGCCCGCCGTGCTTGACGCGGCGGTCGATGCCCGACGCCGCTACGCCTACGCCGAGCAACTGCGGCTGCTGGACCGTGCTTTGGAGCTGTGGGAGGACGCCTCACCACAGACCCGGGGCTCGGTGCGGGCCTTCGACCATGCCGAGGTGTATCCGGCGTGCGGCTGTGCGGACGAGGCGCTGCGCTATCTCGATCTGCTCGCCGAGGCGGTGTCCGCCGCGCTGCTGGCGGGCGAGCGCAAGCGGGCGCTGGCCTGTATCAAGCGGGCCCTGCGGCTGCTGGACGACCGGGCGGACCCGCTGCGCGCGGCCTGGTTCTGGACCCAGAAGTCAAAGCTCACCGAGCTCACCAGCCAGGGCGACGGCTGGGCGGAGCTGGCACGGGCGCAGGAGCTGGTGCGCGGGCTGCCGCCGTCCCCGGTGCATGCAGAGGTGCTGGCCAACGTCGCCGCCTGGGGATCCGTGCACGAACCTTCGCCCGATACCCTCACCACCGCCCAGCGGGCGGTGGAGCTCGCCTCACTCGTCGGTGCCGAGAGCATCGAGCTGCACGCCCGTGTGACGCTCGGTTATCTGCTGACCGGGTCCGGCGATGTGGCGGCCGGGCTGGCCGAGATGCGCGCCGCCGCCCGGCGGGTGGTTGAGCGGGCTCAAGTGACGGTGATGCGCTCACACGTCAATCTGGGCTCGGTCCTGGACGGGCTGGGGCGCTACGACGAAGCGCTCGTGGTGCTGGAGGAGGGACTTCAGGTCGCCCAGCGCTTCGGACAGCACCGGATCAAGGCCTGGCTGCACGGCAACCGTTCCGAGATCCTGTGCGCACTGGGGCGCTGGGACGAGGCGGATGCGGCGATCGCGGACACCCGGCAACACGCCCTGGGCGCACGGCCGCTGGGAGCAGCCGCGCTGCGCAGTGGGCAACTGGCCATGGACCGGGGCCATACCGACCTGGCCGCCCAGGAGCTGGCGGAGGCCTGGAAGCAGTACGGCACCCATGACCCCCAGCCGCAGCACGTCATTCCGCTGACGACTCTCGGAGTGGCGATCGAGGCCGCCAGGGGTCGTATCGGGGCGGCCCGGGAGCTGCTGGCGGAGGCCCTGGGCGGCGGCTTTCCGATGGGCACGGAGCGGTACGCCTGGCCGCTGCTGTTCGCCGCTGTGACGGCGGAGTCGGAGGCCCGTGGAACGCGCGCCGCCGAAGCCGGCCGGACGCGCGTCCTGGCCCGGATCCGGGAGACGGCCAAGCGGCTGCCCCGGCTGGTCCCGGTGTGGGCGGCTTATGGGCTGCTGGTCGACGCGGAGCTCATACGGGCCGAGGGGCGTACCGCGCCGGACCGCTGGGCGGAGGCGGTCACCGCACTGGAAGCGGTGGGACACCCTTTCCAGCTGGCCCAGGCGCGCTATCGCTGGGCCGAGGCGCTGCTGGACTCCGGCGAGGGGCGCGACCGGGCGGCTGATCTCCTTGCCCAGGCGCACTCAGTGGCCCAGGAGCTGGGCGCGGACCCATTGCGCGCCCGCATTGAGCAGCTGGCGGGACGGGCCCGTATCGCCGCGCTGGTACCGCCCGCCGATCCGGGTGAGTCCTTTGGTCTCACCCGTCGGGAACGGGGTGTGCTCGCCCTGGTGGCGGCGGGCCGCAGCAACCGTCAGATAGCCGAGGAGCTGTATATCTCGCCGAAGACGGCGAGTGTGCATGTCTCCAACATCCTGGCGAAGCTGGACGTCTCAAGCCGTGGTGAGGCGGCGGCGATGGCACACCGCCTCAGTCTTCTTCTTCCGACTCCGCCACCCGGGGGCGGGGCGGAAGCACCGCGGGCTCCGTTGGCATCGCGATAAGGATCTGGCCCGAGTCGAGGTCTACCGGGCCACAGCCCGGACCGAAGCTGCCCTCCTCGACGCGGGTGTGCTCCAGCCGCTGCCGCTCGTCCTCGGTGTGCTGGGTGGCTGGACTGAACAGTTCCTCGGCCAGACCGAACATGTCTCCGGTCTCCTTCCCCCCACCCCATCGGGCGGATCCGCGGTCACCGCACCTTCAGCTTCAGGATACGGTCATCATCATCGTCCGGGTCGCCCCGGCCGTCGGTGTTGCTCGTCACCAGCCACAGCCCGTCGTTCCCATCGGAGACCACGGTACGCAGCCTTCCGTACTCGCCCTCCAGAAACGCCTGCGGCTCCGCCACCGGCTCGGTGCCTCCCCCCACCGGGATCCGCCACAGCCGCTCGCCGCGCAGACCCGCCATCCACAGGGAGCCCTTGGCCCAGGCGAGGCCGCTCGGAGAGGCCTCCTTGGGAGTCCACTGCGCTACGGGGTCGACGAAGCCCTTCCGGCCTGCCTTGCCCTCGACCTCCGGCCAGCCGTAGTTCTTGCCGGGCTCGATCAGATTGAGCTCGTCCCACTTGTTCTGTCCGAATTCCGAGGCCCAGAGCCGATTCTCCCGGCCCCAGGCCAGGCCCTGCACATTGCGGTGACCGTAGGAGTAGACGACCGAGTCCGCCTCCGGGTTGCCATGCCCGGGCGGGCTGCCGTCCGGCTGCATCCGGAGGATCTTCCCGGCCGGTGACTCCTTGTCCTGGGACAGATCGCTGTCGGTGGCGTCGCCGGTGCCGACGTAGAGCATCTTGTCCGGGCCGAAGGCGATGCGGCCGCCATTGTGCACCGCGGACTTGGGGAGCCCGGTGAATACCCGGCTGGGCTCCCCCAGTTGCTGACCTGCCGGCTTCTTGTCGTTGTAGAGCATCCGCACGACGCGGTTGTCGGAGGCGCTGGTGAAGTAGGCGTAGATATAGCCGTCGCCGTTTGTCGCGATGCCCAGCAGCCCGCCTTCGCCGCCCGGCACGGCGCCCGCCATGGCGCCCCGGACCTCACCCAGCTCTGTCTTCTTGCCGTCCTCGGTAGAGATCCGGAAGATCTTCCCGGTGTCCCGTGAGGAGACCAGCAGGTCTCCCTCGGGCAGCGCCGCAAGCCCCCACGGGGTGTTCAGCTTGGTGGTGACCGTGGCGGTCACCTTGACCGTGCCCTTGGCGGGCGGCGGCGACCCGGTCGGGCTGTTTCCTGGCTCCGCAGGGGCTTCCGCTGTGGCTGGTGGTGATGGCTCCCCGGCGCCGTTCTCGGAGGCTGGGCCGCCGGAGCAGGCGGAGGTCAGCAAGGTCAACAGGGCGGTGCCGATGAGCCCGGCGGTGGTGGCCCTCCCGGGCAGATGGCGGCTTCGCACGGTCTGTGCCTCCCGGTGTCCTTGGTGGGTGCTGTGGTGTTCCCAGCACACCACACCCGCGGGTGTTCCGGGCGTCTCCGGCCCCGGGTGAGCTATTCCCAGGAGCCCTGGGCCGGGGGGAGGGCGCGGATTTCCTGGAGGTCTTTGGCAGTGAGGGGGAGCCGGGCTGCTTTTATGTTCTCCACCGCCCAGCGCTGCTTCTTCGCCCCCGGCACCGGGATGACATGACGTCCCTGGGCCAGCAGCCAGGCCAGTGCCACCTGTGCCGGGGTGGCCTCACCGTGCCGCTGGGCGATCCGGCGCAGTCCCGCCACGATGGGCTGGTTGGCGGCCATCATCTCGGCCGTGAAGCGCGGGTGGCGGGCCCGCACGTCGTCGGGCTCAAAGCCGCTGCCGGGCGTCAGCGTGCCGCTCAGGAAGCCATTGCCCAGGGGCATCGCCGCCAGAAAGCCGACCCCGCGTGCCTCGCACCAAGGCAGCAGCCCGGTGAGCGCCTCCGGTGACCAGACGGAGAGCTCGGCCTGCACGGCGCTGACCGGGAAGATCTGCTGGATCCGCTGGAGTTGCCGAAGCGTCGTCTCATGTATCGGCGCACCCGCTGACCGCCGCAGGGCCCGCGCACCGACCGCGCACAGCCCCAGCGAGCGCACCTTGCCCGCCGTCACCAGCTCGGCCATCGCACCCCAGGTCTCCTCGATGGGCACCTCGGGGTCGGCCCGGTGCAGCTGGTAGAGGTCGATCACATCGGTCTGCAGCCGTCGCAGCGAGGCATCGCAGGCCCGCCTGACGTAGCTGGGCCTGCCATTGGCCACGATGTGCTGCTCACCGACGAGCAGCCCGACCTTGGTCGATACGAAGGCGTCCGGACGCCGCTCCCTGAGCACCCTGCCGATCAGCAGCTCATTGGTGAACGGGCCGTACATATCGGCGGTGTCGAGCAGCGTCGCCCCATGGTCCAGGGCGGCGTGAATGGTGCGCAGCGAATTCTCGCCGATCTGCTCGGACGTGGTGTACGCCCAGCTCATCGGCATACAGCCGAGGCCGATCGCCCCCACCTCGAGCGCTGCCGCACCCAGTGTCCTGCGCTCCACCTGCGCTGATGCCTCCCGCGAGTCCCTGCTGGGGTTCGGGGCCCGCAACGCCAGCATTATGTGAGGCCCCCGGGAAAGCACAGTAACGGGTCACCCATCGGGCGTTCGCATACCCTCTCGCCATGGCTTACGCAGATGTATGGCTTCCCATTCCGCCCGCCGAGATCGACGGTCTGCCGGGCTCGTTCAACTACCTGTACTGGAATGGTCAGGAGGACTTCCCCGCCGACCCCGCCCGGTGCGTTTTCTATGTCGTCCCCTATATGAAGAGGCCGGACGTCGTGCTGCGCCCGCTGCGGGCGATGACGGGTATCCAGGTGGTGCAGACACTCACCGCGGGAATCGACGATGTCGCCCCAGCCGTCCGGCAATTGCCCGCGGGGGCCAGGCTGTGCAACGCACGGGGGGTGCATGACGCCAGTACCGCCGAGCTGGCGCTCACCCTCACCCTCGCCTCACTCCGTGGTATTCCCGGCGCTGTCCATGACCAGGCCGCACAGCGGTGGCAGCCGGATCTGCGTCCCGCCCTCGCGGACAAGACCGTGCTGATTGTCGGTTATGGCGCCGTTGGCAGTGCCATTGAGAACCGGCTCATTCCTTTTGAGGTGGAGCGGGTCGACCGGATCGCGCGTACGGCGCGGCAGAGCGAACGTGGTCCCGTGCACTCGCGCACCGAACTGCCCCGGCTGCTTCCCGACGCCGATGTCGTGGTGCTGTCCACGCCACTCACGGACGATACGCGTCAGCTTGTTGACGCTGATTTTATGACCCGTATGAAGGACGGCGCCCTGCTGGTGAATGTGGCCCGTGGGGGAGTGGTGGACACCAAGGCGCTTCTCGCCGAGCTGGAGAGAGGGCGGCTGCGGGCCGCGCTCGATGTCACCGATCCCGAACCGTTGCCCGCCGGACATCCGTTGTGGCGGGCGCCGGGCACTCTCATCACACCGCATATAGGCGGCTTCACCTCGGCTTTTCTGCCCCGCGCCAAGAAGTTGCTGCGCACCCAGCTGAAGCGCTTCGAGGCCGGAGAACCGTTGGAGCATGTGCGGGCCGTGGCAGAGTAGGCGGACTACCTCAAGAGCGCTCCCATACCACGCTGTGCAGGCGGGCGGCTGCACCCTGTGCCCAAAACTTCGCTCTTGGTCACGCTGAGTAGAGACGCTATGTCCCTGAGTGACGGAACTGGTGTATCGTCCGGACGGGGCGATACCAGTACAACCGAGGGGGGCGATGGGCGAATGCGCGACCAATGGACGAACTGGCGGATGAGGGGTGACGGACGCAGGACGTGGCCCCCATGCTCGGAGGCGGCGCGATGAGCGCCCATGGAGCCACTTTCGCCCGGGTCCCCCGGCGGCGGGTTGGCGGTCGCAGGGCGGTGCTGCCGCAGCTGGCGCTGGTCGCCGTCTGCCTCGGCTATGCGACGGGGGCGGCACTCGGCTGGGGCTCTCCCCAAGTGGCGCTGTTCATGGGTGACTTCGGGCTCAGCGCCGCCGCCTTCCTGGCCGCCGGATCCTGCCTCTGGTATGCCCGTACGCACCCGAGCCGGTTTCGCCCCGCCTGGGTGCTGTTCGCGGTGTCCTCCGCGATGGCGGGGATGGGGAACGCCGTCTGGGGGTGGTACGAGATCGTTCTGGATCAGCCAGTTCCGTCACCGTCGCCCGCCGATGTCTTCTTTCTGCTCTTCGCGCCGCCCGCGATCATCGGTCTGCTGGTGCTCGCCAAGCGGCCGGTCTCCAGAGCCGGCTGGATCTGTCTCAGCCTGGACGCCTGGCTGATCGGTGGCTCGCTTCTGACCCTCTCCTGGAGCCTCGCCCTCGCCCACACCAATACCTGGCGGGGCGAGTCCGTGCCGCAGGCCGCGCTTCTGCTGGCCTATCCGCTGCTGGACATCGTGCTGGTCAGCATGGTGCTGGCGCTGCACTTCCGGCGCTCCTCGGCACATCGCTCGGCGATCAACACCGCGGTCGGCGCGCTCGCTCTCACCGTGCTGTGTGACGCGCTGTTCACCTCGCCGTTGCTGCAGGCGCGGTACAGCTCGGGGCAGCTGCTGGACGCGGGCTGGTTCGCGGGCTCCCTGCTCCTTGCCTACGCCCCATGGGTCAGCGGCCGCCAGCCCACGCGGGAGAAGGAGAGCGCCCCGGTCACCAGCCGTCCGATCTCCGGATCGCTGGCCGCTCTGACGCCGTATCTCGCCGCCGCCGTCTGCACCCTGGGCGTGCTCTACAACTTCAGCGACGGCCGCCATGTCGACCAGGTGGTGCTCGTCACCGCCTGCACCGTCGTGCTCGGCCTGGTGGTGCGGCAGGGAATCATGCTGATGGACAACATCCGGCTGACCCGGGAACTGGCCCACAAGGAGAGCCACTTCCGCTCCCTGGTGCAAGGGTCCAGTGATGTCATCATGATCGCCGCATCCACCGGGACGCTGCGCTATGTCAGTCCCGCCGCCGCGGGCGTCTACGGCCGCGAGGCCGAGGAGCTGGTCGGCTCCGAGCTCGCCTCGCTGATTCATCAAGAGGACCTCGGCCGGTTCCTCCATGAGGTGCGCCGCTTTCTCGCCGCGCCATCCGACCAGGAGTCCTCGATCCGGATCGAGTGCCGCTTCCAGCATGCCAACGGTGACTGGCTCAATGTGGAGTCCACGATCAACCGCTATCAGGGCGGGCTCATCTTCAACAGCCGGGATGTCACCGAACGGGTGCGGCTGCAAGCACAGTTGCAGCACAACGCCTCCCATGACCCGCTCACCGATCTGCCCAACCGCGCGCTGTTCACCGAGCGGGTGCGGCAGGCGCTCTCCGGACGGCGCGGCGGGGACGGCCCGGACCGGGACGCCGCGGTGCTCTTCATCGACCTCGACGGTTTCAAGGCGGTCAATGACTCCATCGGGCACCAGGCGGGCGATGAGCTGCTGGTGCACGCCGGGCGGCGGCTCCTGGAGTCCGTACGGGCCGGGGACACCGCCGCCCGGCTTGGCGGCGATGAGTTCGCGGCGCTCATCCTCGGCGATGGGGCGTGCGGCCAGGCCGAGCGTGAGGTCCGGGTCCTGGAGATCGCCGACCGGCTGCGGCTGAAGCTCTCGGAGCCCTACCGCGTCGAGGGGGAGACCGAAGTGCGGGTCGCCGCCTCCATCGGGGTCGCCTTCGCCGAGCCCGGCATCTCACCGGCCGCGCTGATGCGCAACGCCGACCTGGCGATGTACCGGGCCAAGCAGGCGGGCAAGGCCCGGGTCGAGCTCTACGCACCGCAGCTGCAAGCCGAGATGGTGCGCCGCTCCGAGATCGCCACCCGGCTGCGCAGCGCCCTGCACGACGGCGAGTTCGCCCTGCTCCACCAGCCCATCGTCGAGCTCGACAGCGGTGAGGTCAGGGCGGTCGCCGCACAGGCACGCTGGCGCTCGGCACAGGGTCTGCTCTTCAACCCGGCGGAGTTCCTTCCCGGCGATGCCCGGGCGGGCCGGGACGGCGCCGGCGGCCAGGAGGCCAAAGTGGGCCGCTGGCTGCTGCAGGAGGCGGTCGCCCAGGCCGCCGAGCGGCACCGGGCGGGCTTCACCACACCGGTGTCCGTGCGGCTCTCCGCCCGCCGTCTCATCGACCGCTCCATGGCCAGCGGCACCATCGAGGCGCTGCTGACCCGGCATGGCCTGCCCTCCGGAAGCCTCGTCATCGAGCTCTGCGACAGCGACCCACGGCTCCCGCTCGAAGAGCTGGAAGCCCGGCTGAACGGGCTGCGGCGGCTCGGCGTCGCTGTCGCGCTGGACGGCTTCGGCAGCGGCTGCGGGACCATCGCCGCGCTGCGGCGGCTCCCGGTCGATGTGCTCCGGCTCGAACGCGGGCTGGTCGACGGCATTGTGGAGTCTCCCCGGCTGAACAAGATCACCGCCGGGCTGCTCCGGATCGCCAACGACCTCGGCATGTCCTCCGTGGCCGATGGCGTCGATCTGCCCGAGCAGGTCAGCGCGCTCCGTGCGATGGGCTGCACACATGGCCAGGGGATGGCCTTCTCCGGGCCGCTGGATGAGCACCGGCTGCGCCGGGCACTGTCCCGGGGCTGCTATCCGGTGCCGGAGCACGCCGTCGCCAATGGGAACACCAATGGAAACGGTGGCCGCTCGATCGTGGTGGCCGGATCGCTGCCGGTGCGCCGGGGTGGCGCGGCTGGTCCGGATCCGGTGACGCATCCGCCATTGCGCTCAAATAGTGAGACGTCCGTCCCACCCACTTGACACTTCATATGCCGTGGGAGGAAGGTCTGTGCCATGCGCACTCGAATTCTCGTACTTGGAAAGCGCGTCAGCTGACCCGGGGCCACCAGACCCCGCGGACACCAGTGACGCGCTCCCCTCGCTTGCCTACCGGCACGAGGGGTTTTTTGTTGCACCAGTGCCCTCGCACATCCCGCACAGACCGCCCAGAACAGCCCAAAGCCAGCACCATCCCAGCAGTACCCGAGCAGCACCCAGCGTCAAAACCCTCACTCATCCGAGAAGAGATAGCCGATGACCGAGCAGGCCACCGGGGCCCCCACTCCGCAGCCGCGGGCCCGTAGCGGCGGGCAGCAGCCGCCCGCCAACGCCACTGCCACCGTCCAGCACCTCACGGGCGCGCAGTCCCTCATCCGTTCTCTTGAGGAAGTCGGTGCCGACACCGTATTCGGCATCCCGGGCGGCGCTATCCTGCCCGCGTACGACCCGATGATGGACTCCTCCCGGGTCCGCCACGTCCTCGTCCGTCATGAGCAGGGCGCGGGACACGCCGCGACCGGTTACGCCCAGGCGACCGGCAAGGTCGGCGTCTGCATGGCCACCTCGGGCCCCGGCGCCACCAACCTTGTCACCCCGATCGCCGACGCCCATATGGACTCCGTCCCGCTGGTCGCGATCACGGGACAGGTGGCCTCCAAGGCGATCGGCACCGACGCCTTCCAGGAAGCCGACATCTGCGGCATCACGATGCCGATCACCAAGCACAACTTCCTGGTCACCAACCCGGCCGATATCCCGCGGACCATCGCCGAGGCCTTCCACATCGCCGCCACCGGACGCCCCGGCCCGGTTCTCGTCGACATCGCCAAGGACGCTCTGCAGGCCCAGACCACCTTCTCCTGGCCGCCCGTCCATGACCTGCCCGGCTACCGGCCCGTCACCAAGCCGCACGCCAAGCAGATCCGCGAGGCCGCCAAGCTGATCAGCGCGGCCAGGCGCCCGGTGCTCTATGTCGGCGGCGGTGTTCTCAAGGCACGGGCCACCGCTGAGCTGAAGATCCTGGCCGAGCTGACCGGCGCCCCCGTCACCACCACTCTGATGGCGCTCGGCGCCTTCCCGGACAGCCACCCGCAGCACGTCGGGATGCCCGGGATGCATGGCGCCGTGGCGGCCGTCACCGCGCTGCAGAAGGCCGATCTGATCGTGGCACTGGGCGCTCGCTTTGATGACCGCGTCACCGGCAAGCTGGACTCCTTCGCCCCCTATGCGAAGATCGTCCACGCCGATATCGACCCGGCCGAGATCGGCAAGAACCGCGCCGCCGATGTGCCGATCGTCGGAGACGCCCGTGAGGTCATCGCCGACCTGGTCGTCGCCGTGCAGGGCGAGCAGGAGGCGGGCCGGGCCGGTGAGGCCGCCCGAACGGGATACGCGGACTGGTGGGAGCAGCTGAGCCGCTGGCGCGACACCTATCCGCTCGGCTACGACCTGCCCGAGGACGGCTCGCTGTCCCCGCAGCAGGTGATCGAGCGCATCGGGCAGCTGGCACCCAAGGACACCATCTACGCCGCGGGCGTCGGCCAGCATCAGATGTGGGCCTCGCACTTCATCAAGTACGAGCAGCCCGCGACCTGGCTGAACTCCGGGGGCCTGGGCACCATGGGGTACGCGGTCCCGGCCGCGCTGGGCGCCAAGGCCGGTGCCCCGGACCGTACGGTCTGGGCGATCGACGGCGACGGCTGCTTCCAGATGACCAACCAGGAGCTGGTCACCGCCACGCTCAACAACATCCCGATCAAGGTCGCGATCATCAACAATGGCGCGCTGGGCATGGTCCGCCAGTGGCAGACCCTCTTCTACAACGAGCGCTACTCCAACACCGTGCTGCACTCCGGTCCGGAGTCGGACGGCAAGGCCTCGGCTGACGGCACCCCCAGCCTGGGCACCCGCTGCCCGGACTTCGTCAAACTGGCGGAGGCCATGGGCTGTGTCGGTATCCGCTGTGAGGACCCGGCCGATCTGGACGCGGTGATCGAGAAGGCCAACTCCATCAACGACCGCCCCGTCGTCGTCGACTTCATCGTCCATGAGGACGCGATGGTCTGGCCGATGGTCGCGGCAGGCACTTCCAACGACGAGGTCATGGCGGCGCGCGGCGTCCGTCCGGACTTCGGTGACAGCGACGACTGAGAGAGCGAGAGAGTACGAGACATGTCCAAGCACACGCTCTCCGTCCTGGTGGAGAACAAGCCCGGTGTCCTCGCCCGGATCACCGCGCTGTTCTCCCGGCGGGGCTTCAACATCGACTCGCTCGCCGTCGGTACCACCGAACACCCGGAGATCTCCCGGATCACCATCGTGGTGAACGTCGAGGACCTTCCGCTCGAGCAGGTCACCAAGCAGCTCAACAAGCTCATCAATGTGCTGAAGATCGTTGAGCTGGAGCCCGCGGCGGCCGTTCAGCGTGAACTCGTTCTGGTGAAAGTGCGTGCCGACAACGAGACTCGCTCGCAGATCGTGGAGATCGTCCAGCTCTTCCGCGCCAAGACCGTCGACGTGTCCCCGGAGGCCGTCACCATCGAGGCGACCGGCAGCAGCGACAAGCTGGAGGCGATGCTCAAGATGCTGGAGCCCTTCGGCATCAAGGAGCTGGTCCAGTCCGGCACCATCGCGATCGGGCGCGGCTCCCGCTCCATCACCGACCGCTCCCTCCGCGCCCTGGACCGCACGGCGTAGGCACGGCCGCGGACGCGACCGTATAGCGAGACTCCGCCCCGGCCCCCGCCCACCGGGCATACGGTGGGACCCATACGCGGGCCGCACAGCACAACAGACGCACAGACCCCGCACAGCAAGAACAAGGAGATATCCGAAGTGGCCGAGCTGTTCTATGACGACGACGCCGACCTGTCCATCATCCAGGGCCGCAAGGTCGCGGTTCTCGGCTACGGCAGCCAGGGGCACGCCCACGCGCTGTCGCTGCGCGACTCGGGTGTCGATGTGCGCGTCGGTCTGCACGAGGGCTCCAAGTCCCGTACGAAGGCCGAGGAGCAGGGCCTGCGCGTGGTGACCCCGGCCGAGGCCGCCGCCGAGGCCGACGTCATCATGGTCCTGGTGCCGGACCCGATCCAGGCCCAGGTCTACGAGGAGTCCGTCAAGGGCAACCTGAAGGACGGCGACGCGCTGTTCTTCGGCCATGGCTTCAACATCCGCTTCGGCTTCATCCAGCCGCCGGCCGGTGTCGACGTCTGCATGGTCGCCCCCAAGGGCCCGGGCCACCTGGTCCGCCGCCAGTTCGAGGAAGGCCGGGGCGTGCCGTGTATCGCGGCCGTCGAGCAGGACGCGACCGGCAAGGCCTTCGAGCTGGCCCTGTCCTACGCCAAGGGCATCGGCGGCACCCGCGCGGGCGTCATCAAGACCACCTTCACCGAGGAGACCGAGACCGACCTCTTCGGCGAGCAGGCGGTGCTCTGCGGCGGCGCCTCCGCGCTGGTCAAGGCGGGCTTCGAGACCCTGGTCGAGGCGGGCTACCAGCCGGAGATCGCGTACTTCGAGTGCCTTCACGAGCTCAAGCTGATCGTGGACCTGATGTACGAGGGCGGCCTGGACAAGATGCGCTGGTCGGTCTCCGAGACCGCCGAGTGGGGCGACTACGTCACCGGTCCGCGGATCATCACTGACCAGACCAAGGCCGAGATGAAGAAGGTCCTGGACGATATCCAGGACGGCACTTTCGCCAAGAACTGGATGGCGGAGTACAAGGCCGGTCTGCCGAAGTACAACGAGTACAAGCAGGCCGACAGCGACCACCTCCTGGAGACCACCGGCAAGGAGCTGCGCAAGCTCATGAGCTGGGTCGACGACGAGGCGTAAGCCGGTCCGAGTGTCCGTGGCGGGACCGACGGGTCCCGCCACGGACACCGGTACGGGGGTGGGGAGGACCCCCGCGCGAGGGGCGATCCACGCAAGCCGTCAACCTCGCCCCGCTTCGTGGATAGACTGCGGAGCAGATACGCGTCACAGGCTCACAGCGTCGTGCGTCTCCACGCGGCTGCCAACCTCCACCGCCTTCGGCCGTCGCGACGCGGCCGTCCTCCCCCGTAACCCTCCGGGCACGGGAGGGGCCCCCAGGACTAGTGAGGACTGAGACCGAAGTGAGCAAGCCCGTAGTACTCATTGCCGAAGAGCTCTCGCCGGCCACGATCGATGCCCTAGGCCCCGATTTTGAGATCCGGCAGTGCAATGGAGCCGACCGAGGCGAGCTGCTGTCCGCCATCGCCGATGTCGACGCCATCCTGGTCCGCAGCGCCACGAAGGTGGACGCTGAGGCGATCGGCGCCGCCCGCAAACTCAAGGTCGTCGCCCGCGCCGGTGTCGGCCTGGACAACGTCGACGTCTCCGCCGCCACCAAGGCCGGTGTGATGGTCGTCAACGCTCCGACATCCAACATCGTCACCGCCGCCGAGCTCGCCTGCGGTCTGCTCGTCGCCACCGCCCGCAATATTCCGCAGGCCAACACCGCCCTGAAGAACGGCGAGTGGAAGCGCAGCAAGTACACCGGCGTCGAGCTCGCCGAGAAGACGCTGGGCGTTGTCGGACTCGGCCGGATCGGTGTGCTGGTCGCCCAGCGGATGTCCGCCTTCGGCATGAAGGTCGTCGCTTACGACCCGTACGTCCAGCCCGCGCGTGCCGCGCAGATGGGCGTCAAGCTGCTCTCGCTGGACGAGCTGCTCGAGGTCTCCGACTTCATCACCGTGCACCTGCCCAAGACCCCGGAGACCGTGGGTCTCATCGGTGACGAGGCGCTGCACAAGGTCAAGCCCTCGGTCCGGATCGTCAACGCGGCCCGCGGTGGCATCGTGGACGAGGAGGCCCTGGCCGCAGCCCTCAAGGAGGGCCGGGTCGCGGGTGCGGGGCTGGATGTGTACGCCACCGAGCCATGCACCGACTCCCCGCTCTTCGCGTTCGACCAGGTCGTATGCACCCCGCACCTGGGCGCCTCCACCGGTGAGGCCCAGGAGAAGGCGGGCGTCTCCGTCGCCCGGTCGGTCCGGCTGGCGCTCGCCGGTGAGCTGGTGCCGGACGCGGTCAATGTCCAGGGCGGTGTCATCGCCGAGGACGTACGTCCCGGACTGCCGCTCGCCGAGCGGCTGGGCCGGATCTTCACCGCGCTGGCGGCCGAGGTCGCCGTCCGGCTCGATGTCGAGGTCTACGGCGAGATCACCCAGCACGATGTGAAGGTGCTCGAACTCTCCGCGCTCAAGGGTGTCTTCGAGGATGTCGTCGACGACACCGTCTCGTACGTCAACGCCCCGCTCTTCGCTCAGGAGCGCGGCGTTGAGGTCCGCCTCACGACGTCCAGCGACTCCCCGGACCACCGCAACCTGGTGACCGTGCGCGGCACCCTGAGCAGCGGTGAGGAGATCGCTGTCTCGGGCACGCTGGCGGGCCCGAAGCACCTGCAGAAGATCGTCGCTATCGGTGAGCACGACATCGAGCTCGGTCTCGCCGACCACATGGCGTTCCTGCGCTACACCGACCGCCCCGGCGTCGTCGGCACCCTCGGCCGCATCATCGGTGAGGCGGGCATCAACATCGCCAATATGCAGGTCTCCCGTGCGGAGGAGGGCGGCGAGGCGCTGGTCGCTCTCACGGTGGATGACACGATTCCGGCTGGTGTCCTCGCGGAGATCGCCGAAGAGATCGGTGCGACGTCGGCCCGCGCGGTCAACCTGGAAGACTGACCGCACCCGCCACCCCTTCTTAACGGCGTCCTCGCACCTCTCGGCGCCGGGGGCGCCTCGAGGGCTTCGGACTCCCCCTAGGCCGTTTCCTTCGGATCATCTGATCGTTGGTTGATGTGTGTCGTTGACTGATGCCCAGTGGGCACGGATCGAGCCGTTGTTGCCGGACCGGACTCCGAAGCGGGGCGGACGGTGGCGTGATCACCGCCAGGTGATCGACGCGATCGCGTTCAAGTACCGCACCGGGACACCGTGGATGGACCTGCCCGAGCACTTCGGGTCGTGGAAGGGCGCCCACAACCGCCTGCGGAAGTGGGCCGCCGACGGCACCTGGGAGAAGGTCTTCACCGCCCTGCTCGCCCAGGCCGACGCCGAAGGCGACCTCGACTGGGTCGTCGCGGTCGACTCCACCATCGTCCGAGCCCACCAGCACGCCGCCGGGGCCCGTCAAAAGGGGCCCCGGCCGGCGAGCCGGACGACCATGCCCTCGGACGCTCCCGCGGCGGACTGACCACCAAGATCCACCTCGCCGCGGACAGCCACTGCCGGCCCCTGGCCTTCGTCATCACGCCTGGCCAGGCAGGTGACGCACCCGCATTCCCCGAGGTCATGGCCCGCTTACGGGTGCCCCGGCCAATCGGCCGGCCCAGGATCACGCCGGACGTGATCCTGGCCGACAAGGCCTACTCATCCCGCGCGATCCGGACCCATCTCCGTCGGCGCGGGATCCGGGCCGTGATCCCGCAGCCCGCCGACCAGGCCGCCAACCGCAAACGCCGCGGCAGCCGCGGCGGCAGACCACCAGCCTTCGACCGCGACGCCTACAAGCGGCGCAACACGGTCGAGCGCTGCATCAACAGACTCAAGCAATGGCGCGGCCTGGCCACCCGCTACGACAAGACCGCCACCATCTACCTCGCCGGACTCCACCTCGCCGCCATCTTCATCTGGTCAGCGAGATGATCCAAAAGAAACGGCCTAGCCCTGGCGGGCTGGGAGGTGCCCCCAGCGCCGGACTCCGTCCGTCGGGGGTGGTGGCTGGGCGCCGTTGCCGTCGGTGGGAGTTCCCCGAACCCGGCCCCTTCCCGAAACTGTGGGCTGCCGCCCCCAGACCCCCACCCCGTGTTGTGGGCACTCGCAGCCCCGCGAGGGGCTGTGGGTGGGCACAACACCGGCCACCGGCCCGCACCGGGCCACCCCCGGGGCCCGGGGCGAAGCCCCGGTTTCCGGGAAGGGGCGGGAATTGGGGAAACCCGCCCCCGGCACCCCCGCAGCCGGGGGGAGGCCCCGCCGCGCGGCGGAGCCGCATATCGGTGCAGCCGGGAAGGGGCGGGATACGGGGGAACCCACTCACGGCACCCCCGCAGCCGGGCGGAGCCCCGCCACGCGGCGGAGCCGCATATCGGTGCAGCCGGGAAGGGGCGGGAATTGGGGAAACCCACTCACGGCACCCCCGCAGCCGGGCGGAGCCCCGCCACGCGGCGGAGCCGCATATCGGTAGAGCCGGGAAGGGGCGGGAATTGGGGAAACCCACCCACGGCACCCCGCAGCCGGGGGGCGGAGCCCCGCCGCGTGGCGGAGCCGCGTATCGGCACAGCGGGGGAGGGGGAACCCCGCGGCGCGGGTCAGAGGCGGGCGGCCTTGAGGGCCATGTGGAGCAGGAGACGGTGCTCACCGTCGTCCAGGTCGAGCCCGGTGAGCTGCTCCACCCGGGAGAGCCGGTAGTACAGCGTTTGCCGGTGAATCCCCAGGGCCGCCGCCGTACGCTTCGCCTGGCCCGCGCAGTCGAGGAACACCTCGGCGGTGTGGGCCATTTCGCGGTGTACCGGCTCCAGCAGGGTCCGTATGACCGGATCGGGCTCGGCGTCGGCGGGCAGCGCGGTCAGCAGGCGGTAGGGCCCGAGCCCGGACCACTGGGCGACGGGACCCAGCCGGGTGTCGGCCCGAGCGGCCCGGGCCGCGGCCAGGGCCTCCCGCCAGGCGCCGGGCAGCTCCATCAGCCCGCCGCGTGGCGCGCTGATGCCCGCCGCGGGCCGCCCCCGTGGGCTCGCCCGCGGTGACCGCAGCAGCCGCTCCGCGGTCGTCAGGGCGGGGTCGAGACCGCCGGACGGGCGCAGCCGTACCAGCGCGGCCAGCGCCGTAGCCGATGGCAGCGCACACAGCGCGGCCACATTCGGCTGCCCGGCCAGCGTGGACTCCCCGCCCGGGGCGTCGCCCTCGCCCCCCTGCCAGGGCGCGATCGCCAGCATCGCCAGCGACGAGATGCCGGCCGCCGCATCGCCGAGCGCGGTGCGCAGCTCCGCGGCGGCGGAGTCCCGGGCCCCGGCGGAGCCGGTGAGCAGCTCCCGCAGCAGCTCACCCAGCCGCGCACCCGCGCGCGCCTCCGCCGCCAGCAGGGCCCCGATCCGGGTAGCCGTGGCCAACGCCTCCGTCAGCCGGGGATCGGTGAGCGCCAGCGCACCGTCGTCCAGCAGCCAGATATAGCCATAGGCGACCCCGCCATGCCGCACGGGCAGGCAGATACGCCCCCTCACCACCCCCGCCGCCGGATCCGGCGGAATCCGTACCGGCTCCGTCGCCCGGGCGATCCCAAACCGCTCGAACCACTCCCGCACCGCCGCCGTGGAGCGCCGCCGCATGATGGACCGGGTCCGTACCGGGTCCATGACCAGCTCGTCGTCATCGCTGTCGCTCTCATGCGCGCCGAAGGCGATCAGCCCGAAATCACGGTTCTCCAGTGTCGCCGGGGTGCCGAGCAGCGCTGATACCTCGTCGATCAGTGCCTGATAGTCCTCGCGCATCCGTTTCCGCCGTCTCCTGGGTCGCGTTCCAGTCCAATGTCACCGACCATTCTCGTACATGTGTCTGAGATCTGGGACACGGATGCGTGACAGCTGTCGATGGTCGCGCATTGGCGCGATCCTTAGGTTTCACGGTGGCTCACCTTGCCGTTCAAGAGGTCTCTTTGTGGAGGTGCCCCGTGCTGGGTCCTGTGCTTCTCGCTGCCGCGCGCAGCGACAGCATCCGCCGTATCGTCTCGGCCGCACCGGTCACCCGCACCGTGGTGGACCGGTTTGTCGCGGGGGAGCGGCTGGATGAGTCTCTGGCGGTGGTGCGCTCGCTGACCGGCCGTGGCCTGGAGGTCACCCTCGATCACCTCGGCGAGGACATCACCGACCGCAGCGAGGCGCTGCGGTCCCGCGACGCCTATCTCGCGCTCGCCAGGGCTCTCAAGGGCGAGGGCCTGGGCGTACGAGCTGAGATGTCGGTGAAGCTGAGCGCCTTCGGGCAGGCGCTGCCCGGTGGCCATGACATCGCCTACGAGAACGTCCTGCCGGTCGTTGAGGCCGCGGCCGAGGCGGGCACGACCGTTACGCTGGATATGGAGGACCACACCACGGTCGACTCCACCCTGGCCATCCTGACCGAGCTCCGGAAGCGTTTCCCGCAGACCGGTGCCGTCGTTCAGTCCTACCTCTTCCGGACCGAGGACGACTGCCACGCACTGGCGGGGGAAGGCTCGCGGGTGCGGCTGGTGAAGGGTGCGTACAAGGAGCCGGCCGGGGTTGCCTTCCAGGACAAACGAGAGGTCGACCGGGCGTACGTCCGCTGCCTGAAGATCCTGATGGCGGGCAAGGGGTACCCCATGATCGGCTCGCATGACCCGCGGATGGTGGCCATCACGCAGGAGCTCGCACGCCGCTTCGGCCGTAAACAGGACGAGTACGAGTTCCAGATGCTGTACGGCATCCGCGAGGCCGAGCAGCGGCGGCTCGTGGCGGAGGGGAACCGGATGCGCGTCTATGTCCCTTACGGCACCGACTGGTACGCGTACTTCATGCGACGGCTTGCCGAGCGCCCCGCCAACCTCGCCTTCTTCCTGCGCTCGCTGGCCACCCGTGGGTAACACAGACGGCGCCTCATGACGAATCAGTACCGCCACATCGGTGAAGGAGAAGAACCATGGACGCTGTGACCCAGGTCCCCGCCCCGTACAACGAGCCGGTGCACACCTACGCACCCGGCAGTGCGGAGCGCGCTCGCCTTGAGAAGAAGCTCAAGGAGCTGTCCGAGAACCCCATTGAGCTCCCCATGACCATCAACGGGGAGAAGCGGATGGGTGGCGGTGAGCGCTTCGACGTCGTACAGCCGCACAACCACAAGGCCGTACTGGGCACCTACGCCAACGCCACCCGCGAGGACGCCCAGGACGCGATTGACGCCGCGCTGGCCGCTGCCCCGGCCTGGCGTGCGATGTCCTTCGACGACCGCGCGGCCATCATCCTCAAGGCCGCCGAGCTGCTGTCCGGCCCATGGCGCGAGACGATCGCCGCCTCCACCATGCTGGGCCAGTCCAAGACCATCCAGCAGGCGGAGATCGACGCCCCCTGTGAGCTGATCGACTTCTGGCGCTTCAATGTGCACTTCGCGCGTGAGCTGCTGCAGGAGCAGCCGCCCATCCAGCCGAAGGGCGTCTGGAACCGCCTTGACCACCGCCCGCTGGAGGGCTTCGTCTACGCGATTACGCCCTTCAACTTCACCGCGATCGCGGGCAACCTGCCCACCGCACCGGCGCTGATGGGCAATGTGGTCGTGTGGAAGCCGTCGCCGACCCAGACCCACGCCGCCGTGCTCCTGATGGAGCTCCTGGAGGAGGCGGGCCTGCCCAAGGGCGTCATCAACCTGGTGACGGGCGATGGCTATGAGGTCTCCGAGGTCGCCCTGCCGCACCCGGAGCTGGCGGGCATCCACTTCACCGGCTCCACCAAGACCTTCCAGCACCTGTGGTCAGAGGTCGGTAAGAACCTCCCGGGCTACCGTTCCTACCCGCGCATCGTCGGTGAGACCGGCGGCAAGGACTTCATCGTCGCCCACCCGACCGCCGACCCGGCGATCCTGAAAACCGCCATCACCCGTGGCGCCTTTGAGTACCAGGGCCAGAAGTGCTCGGCCGCCTCGCGGGCCTACATCCCGCGCTCCATCTGGGAGAGCGGCTTCAAGGACGAGCTGGTGGCCGAGACGGAGAGCCTCCCCATGGGAGATGTCTCCGACCTCTCGAACTTCATCGGCGCCGTGATCGACGACCGTGCCTTCGCCAAGAGCAAGGCGGCGATCGACCGGGCCAAGGCGGACCCGAGCTGCGAGATCGTCGCGGGCGGTACCTACGACGACTCCGTCGGCTACTTCGTCCGTCCGACGGTGATCGAGTGCTCCGACGCGGAGAACGAGGTCTTCAAGAAGGAGTACTTCGGCCCGATCATCGCGGTGCATGTCTATGAGGACGCGAAGTTCGACGAGATGCTGGAGCAGATGGAGTCGGCCTCCGCCTACGCCCTGACCGGCGCCGTCCTCGCCAAGGACCGGCAGGTACTCGCCAAGGCCTCCGAGAAGCTCCGCTTCGCCGCGGGCAACTTCTATCTGAACGACCGCCCCACCGGCTCCATCGTGGGCCAGCAGCCCTTCGGCGGCGCGCGTGCCTCCGGCACGAACGACAAGGCGGGCTCGAAGTTCAACCTGCTCCGCTGGATCTCGCCGCGCGCCATCAAGGAGACCCAGGTGGCCCCGACGGACTACCGGTACCCCCACATGACGTAGTTGCCCCGCTCCGGGGTGGGCGAAGTCGTCGTGGTTGCTGGCGGTGGTGGGTTGCCTTGCGGGGTTGAGCCTGTTGCCCCGCTCCGGGGTGGGCGAAGTCGTCGTGGTTGCTGGCGGTGGTGGGTTGCCTTGCGGGGTTGAGCCCGTTGCCCTGCTTCCGGGTGGCTGCGACCCCCGGTCTTGGGGACCGGGGTCGCAGGGCACCCCAGTGGTCTACGGGTCCCGGTCTTGGGGGTTACGGCCCTCGTCTGGGGGCTGCCACCCTGTTCTGGGTGACTTAGCGTCGGATGTCTGAGGCCCGCTGTTCCGTTCTGGGGTGGCGGGCCTTGGCTGTCGGTATCGTCGAGGGGTGCCGATCCGAGCCGTGCTGTGGGATGTCGACGACACCCTTTTCGATTACACCGGGTCCGACCGGGCGGGGGCCCTGCGCCATCTCACGGATGAGGGGCTGCTCACCCAGTACGCCTCGGCGGAGGCCGCGCTGGAGCGGTGGCGGGTGGTGATGGAAGAACAGTTCGCCCGCTTCCTCGCGGGGGAGCTGGGCTTTATGGAACATCGCAGGGAGCGCGCGCGAGGCTTTCTCGGTAAGACGATGTCGGACGCGGAGGCCGACGCGTGGTTTGGGCGGTATATCGCGCACTACGAGGCGGCGTGGACGCTCTTCCCCGATGTGGTCCCCGCCCTGGACGCGCTCGCTGACGGCTACCGCCATGGGGTGCTGTCCAACTCCTCGGCCGTGAACCAGGAGCGCAAGCTGCGCGCCCTTGGCATCCGGGACCGCTTTGAGGTGCTGGTCTGCGCCGATGAGATCCGGTGCGCCAAGCCCGCCGCCGAGGCCTTCCAGGCGGCCTGTACAGCGATGGGTCTGGCGCCGGGTGAGGTCGCGTATGTGGGCGATCAGCTCGACACCGACGCCCAAGGGGCCGAGGCGGCGGGGCTGCTGGGGGTCTGGCTGGACCGTACGTGCACCGGCGGGGGTGAGCGGGCGGGCCGGATCACCGATCTTGCTGAGCTGCCCGCGGTGCTGGCCAAGTCAGCACCGCTTCCGAGTGGCCTTCGTCTCAGATAGTAGGAAGGCCAACTAATTAGCGAGACATCACAGCGATTCGCTCTTACCTTGGTAGCAGCCGAACGTCTCGCTCCATCCAGCGAACGGCGGATGAGGCGCGGTGCTCTGTCGCAGGTGACCCCTGCCGCACCGTGTGCCCCCGCCCCTTGCGGCATGTATGAATCCGCATTTCTTCTCGGGGTTTGTCTGCTGAAGGAGCCTTGACCATGGATGACACCGCCCGCCGTCGCGCCCGCCATACCGCCCGTACGAACGATGCCGACCGGAAGAACGCTGCCGCTGCGCTGCAGCGTGCGCTGGACCGTCGCGACAACGGCGGCGCCACCGGTCACTGAGCCCGTTTCCCTCGTCCACATGACGGACGGAGCGTGTCATCTCATGGGACGGGGAGTAGTGTCCGGCCCATGGCGCGCAGCATCAATCTCGCAGTGATTCCCGGCGACGGTATCGGCCAGGAGGTCGTGTCCCAGGGCCTGAAGGTCCTCTCCGCGGCACTTCCCCAGGACGTCAAGCTGGAGAGCAAGGAGTACGACCTCGGTGCCAGGCGCTGGCACGCCACGGGGGAGACTCTTCCGGATGCTGAGCTGGAGCAGCTCAAGGCGCATGACGCCATCCTGCTGGGCGCCATCGGAGACCCGTCCGTGCCCTCCGGGGTGCTGGAGCGCGGGATGCTGCTGAAGCTGCGCTTCGCCTTCGACCACTACGTCAATCTGCGCCCCTCGAAGCTCTTCCCCAATACGGCCACCCCGCTGGCGGGCCGCCCGGAGATCCACTTTGTCGTCGTCCGGGAGGGCACCGAGGGCCCGTACGTTGGCAACGGTGGCAGCCTGCGCACCGGTACCCCCGCCGAGGTGGCCACCGAAGTCAGCCTTAACACCGCCTATGGGGTGGAGCGGGTGGTGCGCGACGCGTACGAGCGGGCCAACGCCCGGCCGCGTAAGAAGCTGACCCTGGTACACAAGAACAACGTCCTCGTCTACGCCGGGCACCTGTGGAAGAACATCTTCGACCGGGTCGGCCAGGAGTACCCCGAGGTCACCACCGACTATCTGCATGTCGACGCCGCGACGATCTTCCTGGTGAACGACCCCGCGCGCTTCGATGTGATCGTCACCGACAACCTCTTCGGTGACATCCTCACCGACCTCGCCGCCGCCATCACCGGCGGCATCGGCCTCGCCGCCTCCGGCAACATCAACCCGGCCGGGGACTTCCCGTCGATGTTCGAGCCGGTGCACGGCTCCGCCCCGGACATCGCGGGCACCGGCAAGGCCGACCCCACCGCGACGATCCTCTCCGTCGCGCTGCTGCTGCGGCACCTGGGCTACGACGCCGAGGCCGCCCGTATCGAGGACGCGGTCACCGCGGACCTCGCCGGGCGGGACGGCGCCGCGCCACGCACCACCGATGAGATCGGTGACGCCCTCGCGGTACGAGTAGCGAGCTAGCCCGGCGCACAGCGCCGGGCCGCCCAAGCGCCCGGTGGCTGTGCTACCTGGCGGTTGGGTGCGACCATCTATCCCAGGGCCGCCACCCGTGTGTTCCGCGCGGCACCCCACGAGCGATAATCGGACGTGGGGCCGCGTCGCGAGGAAAAGCTCGGACGTCCTAGTACGTGAGCGGTCCGCCACACCACATCAGTGAAGGACGCGCCCATGACGACGCCCCGTATCGACTTCGACCTCAAGCCCTCCGCTCAGCCGCTGGCGGACGCGGAGCGTGAGGCGGTGCTCGCCAAACCCGGCTTCGGCCGCCACTTCACGGACCACATGGTCACCATCAAGTGGACCGAGGGACGTGGCTGGCACGACGCGCAGCTTGAGCCGTACGCGCCGCTGCAGATGGACCCGGCGAATATGACGCTGCACTACGCGCAGTCGATTTTCGAAGGGCTGAAGGCCTACCGTCAGGACGATGGCTCGGTCGCCGTCTTCCGCCCGGACGCCAACGCCAGGCGCTTCCAGAACTCCGCCCGTCGCCTTGCCATGCCCG
Source organism: Streptomyces gobiensis (assembly GCF_021216675.1). Lineage (NCBI taxonomy): Bacteria > Bacillati > Actinomycetota > Actinomycetes > Kitasatosporales > Streptomycetaceae > Streptomyces > Streptomyces gobiensis. Next base: position 4,279,154 of record NZ_CP086120.1, read on the forward strand.
AACTGCCCGTCGAGACGTTCATCGAGGCCTGCGATCTGCTCATCCAGCAGGACAAGGCATGGGTCCCGGGTGTCGGCGAGGAGTCCCTCTATCTGCGCCCCTTCATGTTCGCCAGCGAAGTCGGTCTCGGCGTCAAGCCCGCCAACGAATACCTCTTCATGGTGATCGCCTCACCCGCCGGCCCCTACTTCCCCGGCGGCATCAAGCCGGTCTCCGTCTGGCTCTCCGAGGAGTACGTCCGTGCCGCCCCCGGTGGCACCGGCGAGGCCAAGTGCGCGGGCAACTACGCCGCCTCCCTGGTCGCCCAGGCCGAGGCTGCCGCGCACGGCTGCGATCAGGTGGTCTGGCTGGACGCGATCGAGCGCCGCTGGATCGAGGAAATGGGCGGCATGAACCTGTACTTCGTGCAGGGCAGCGGTGCGGATGCCAAGGTCATGACCCCGGAGCTGACCGGCACCCTGCTTCCGGGGATCACCCGTGACTCGCTGCTGAAGATCGCCGCTGATATGGGCTACGCGACCGAGGAGATCCGTATCTCCACCGACGACTGGCGTGAGGGCAACGCCAGCGGGGCCATCACCGAGGTCTTCGCCTGCGGTACCGCGGCCGTTATCACCCCGGTCGGCTCGGTGAAGTCGGCCCGCGGCGAGTGGACGGTCGGCGACGGTCAGCCCGGCGAGATCACCATGAAACTCCGCGAGGCACTGCTCGCCATCCAGAACGGCCGCGCGGCGGACCCGCACGGCTGGATGCACAGACTCGGCTGATGTCTTCGACAGTCCGCCACCGCCGCGCGTCACGCGGCGGTGGCGGACTGCGCGCATTCTGGTACGGCCATGCGGACGCCCGGGCCGCCGCCGCTGCCGGCTTGACCGGCTGCATGAGGGGCCGGAGACCAGCGCGGGCAGCGCTCAGGTACGGCGGTAAGTCCGAATCGTGAGACATGCCGTGGCCCGCGAGGCTGATGTGCAAGACTGCCTTCGTGCTCTCGTTTGCCATGATTATTGGTGACAGCGCGCCGGTCCGCAGTGACCGCTGATCGCATGAACCCCTATGCGGTGGCGGACACCATGTCCCAGACCCGCGCGCAGACCTCTCGCACCCGCGAGAGGTTTTTTCGTTTTCCGGCCCATCTACGCCGGAGGCGGGAGCGCGCGGGATGATGGGGACAAGTGGAGCCATGCCTTCCGGATCCACTCATTTCTCGTAGGAGATAGAGCAGCATGACCACCGATGCCCCCGACGATTCGTTCCATGTCTTCGACACCACGCTGCGCGATGGCGCCCAGCGTGAGGGGATCAACCTGACGGTCTCCGACAAGCTGACCATCGCCCGCCACCTGGACGAGTTCGGCGTGGGATTTATCGAGGGCGGCTGGCCCGGCGCGAACCCACGGGACACGGAGTTCTTCGAGCGGGCCCGGGCGGAGATCGACTTCAAGCACGCCCAGCTCGTCGCCTTCGGTGCCACCCGCAGGGCGGGGGCGCGCGCCGAGGACGATCCACAGGTGCGGGCGCTCCTCGACTCCGGCGCGCCTGTCGTCACCCTGGTGGCCAAGTCCCACGACCGGCATGTGGAGCTGGCGCTGCGCACCACGCTGGAGGAGAACCTGGCGATGGTGCGGGACACCGTCGCCTGTCTGCGGGAGCGGGGCCGTCGGGTCTTCGTCGACTGCGAGCACTTCTTCGACGGTTACCACGCCAACGCCGAGTACGCGAAGCAGGTCGTGCGCACCGCGTATGAGGCGGGCGCCGATGTGGTCGTGCTGTGTGACACCAATGGCGGGATGCTTCCCGCGCAGGTGCACGCGGTCGTACGGACGGTGCTCGCCGATACCGGTGCCCGGCTGGGTATCCACGCGCAGGACGACACCGGGTGTGCCATCGCCAACACCCTCGCCGCCGTGGACGCCGGTGCCACGCATGTGCAGTGCACCGCCAATGGCTATGGCGAGCGGGTCGGCAACGCCAATCTCTTCCCGGTCGTCGCCGCGCTTCAGCTCAAATACGGCAAGCAGGTCATCCCGGCGGGCTCGCTCCCGGAGATGACCCGTATCTCGCATGCCATCGCCGAGGTCGTCAATCTCACCCCGTCCACCCATGAGCCGTACGTCGGGGTCTCGGCCTTCGCGCACAAGGCCGGGCTGCACGCCTCCGCGATCAAGATCGACCCGGATCTGTATCAGCACATCGACCCCGATCAGGTCGGTAACTCCATGCGGATGCTGGTCTCCGACATGGCGGGCCGCGCCTCGGTCGAGCTCAAGGGCAAGGAGCTGGGCTATGACCTGACCGGCGACCGGGAGCTGGTCGGCCGGATCGTTGAGAAGGTCAAGGAGCAGGAGCTCAAGGGGTACACCTATGAGGCCGCCGACGCCTCCTTCGAACTGCTGCTGAGGGATGAGGTGCAGGGCGGCGGCGCACCGCGGTACTACCGGCTGGAGTCCTGGCGGGCGATCATCGAGGACCGCCCCGACGGCACCCACGCCAATGAGGCGACCGTACGGCTGTGGGCCAAGGGCGAGCGTGTCGTCGCCACCGGCGAGGGCAATGGCCCAGTCAACGCACTCGACCGGGCGCTGCGTGTCGCGCTGGAGCGGATCTTCCCGGAGCTGGCCCGGCTGTCGCTGGTGGACTACAAGGTACGGATCCTGCCCGGCACCCACGGCACCGAGTCGACCACCCGGGTGCTGATCTCCACCAGCGACGGCACCACGGAGTGGTCCACGGTCGGGGTGGCGGACAACGTCATCGCCGCCTCCTGGCAGGCCCTGGACGACGCCTACACCTATGGGCTGCTGCGGGCTGGGGTGCAGCCCAGCGAGTAGGGCGGCTCAGCTCGCCATCAGGGACTCGTTGAAGTAGTCCCTGACATGGGCGAGCACTATGTCCCGGTCCAGACCCGGCAGCCCCACCACCAGATGGGTGCCGAAGCCGTCCAGCAGGGCGCGGGTGCGAGTGGCGAACCGGTCAGCGTCGACCGCCTTGAACTCGCCCCGCGCCGCGCCCTCCACGAAGAGCGCCACCAGATCGCGGTGCCAGGCCAGCTCCAGCTCCAGCTGGCGGGAGCGGACTTCGTCGTCGGCGCACTGCGAGCGGTTCCAGACCTCCAGCCAGAGCGCCCAGGCGGGGTCCCGGGGACCGTTGGGAAGGTAGAGGTCGACCAGTATGTCCAGCCGCTCCCGGGCCGGGACCTGCCGGGCCAGGGCGGCCCGGCGCTCAACGCCCAGCTGCTCCTCGCTCCACTGCAGTGTCTGGAGCAGCAGCTCATCCTTGGTCTTGAAGTAGTAGAGGAGATGGCCGCTGCTCATCCCGACCTGGCGGCCCAGCCCGGCCATGGTGAGCCGTTCCAGACCGTACTCGGCGATGGTGGCCATGGCGGCGGCCAGCAGTTGCTCCCGTGGCTGGGCGGGACGGCGGGGTCGGTTCTCCCGCCGGGCATGCCCCCCGGAACGATCTGGCAATGCGGGCTCCTCCATGCGTTACGCCGTCAGACCTTCGGCTGCTGCTGGGTGATGCAGTGGATACCGCCACCCGCGGCGAAGATCGTACGCGCGTCGACGAGCGTCACCGTGCGGTCGGGGAAGAGTCTGCGGAAGATTCCCGCGTTGTGCTCATCCATCCGGTCCTGGAAGCCGCACAGCACCACGCCTCCGTTGCAGAGGTAGTGGTTCACATACGAGTAGTCCACGAGCTCCCCGTCCACCTCGGTGATGGTCGGCGCGGGCAGCTCCACCACCTCCAGCGGGCGGCCCTTGGCATCGGTGGAGGCCCGCAGCAGCTTCACCGTCTCCCGGCAGATGTCATGGTCCGGGTGGGAGGGATCGGGCTGGCTGTGGGCGACCACCAGGCCGGGCCGGACAAAGGCGGCGACGAGATCAACGTGGCCACGGGTGCCGAACTGTCCGTAGTCGGCGGTGAGCCCACAGGGCAGCCAGATCGCCTTCCGGGTGCCGAGGTGCGCATGGATCTCGGCCTCGATCTGCTCATGTGCCCAGCCGGGGTTACGGCCGGGATCGAGCTGGACGGTCTCGGTGAGCAGGACGGTGCCCTCGCCGTCGACATGGATGCCGCCGCCCTCGTTGACCAGCAAAGAGGCGTACGTACGGGCGTCGGCCCAGTTTGCCACCTGGGCACCGATCTTGGCGTCGTGGTCCCAGCGGGCCCAGGGCTGGGCGCCCCAGCCGTTGAAGATCCAGTCCACGGCGGCCAGTTGGCCGCTCCCAGCCCTGGCGGCCTGGGCGGTGCCCCCACCGGTGACGAAGGTCGGTCCGATGTCGCGCATCCAGGCGTCGTCGACCTGCTGCTCGATGACCTCGATCCCGGAGCCGAGGTGCCGGCGTGCGATGGCCGCCTGGTCGGGGGAGGCCACGACGCTTACCGGCTCGAAGCGGCGGACCGCACGGGCGACACGCGCCCAGGCGGTACGGGCCTCGGCCAGCGCCTCCTCGGTATCGAAGGTGGGGTTGGGGCCGGGCCAGGCCATCCAGGTGCGGTCGTGCGGCGCCCACTCGGGGGGCATTCGGAAGCCGTCGGCGGCAGGGGTCGACATGGGTGTCGCGTCCTTCGGGGTCAGTAAGCAGGCAGGAAAGCAGGCCGGAAACGGGCCAGAAGCAGGCTGAGTGGGAGAGACGGCGGGATTACAGGCTGAGTGGGATTACAGGAAGTACAGGCGGTTCAGCGAGACGCTCTCGGCCGGGTCGGAGCGCAGGGGGTCGCCGTCGAGGGTGACCAGCCCGCTGCGCTCATCCACCCGCACCTCGCCGATGCGGGAGTTGTGCACCAGGTCCGCCGGGCCGATGCCACGGGTGCCGCGCACCGCCACCCGGCGGCGCCGGGTGAGCATCCCGTCGGCGCCCTGCTCGGTGGCGGCCCGTGAGACGAAGGCGACCGAGATATCGGCGGGCGTGGCGCCGTAGGCACCGAACTGCGGGCCGAGGACGAGGGGTTCGCAGGTGTCGGTGGCGGCGTTGGGGTCGCCGGTGACGCCATAGGCGGGGAAGCCGGACTTCAGGACCAGCTGGGGCTTCGCCCCGAAGTAGGCGGGCTGCCAGAGCACGATGTCGGCCAGCTTGCCCACCTCGATGGAGCCGATCTCATGCGACAGACCGTGGGCGATCGACGGGTTGAGGGTGAGCTTGGCGATATAGCGCAGCACCCGCGCGTTGTCGTCGCCTTCCCCGTCACCGGGCTCCCCGTCCTGGGGAAGGAGGGGACCCAGCTCGGCCTTGAGCTTCCCGGCCATCTGGAACGTACGGCGTACGGTCTCACCCGCGCGCCCCATGCCCTGGGCATCGGAGGAGGTGATGCCGATGGCACCCAGATCGTGCAGGACGTCCTCGGCGCCCATCGTCCCCGCGCGGATCCGGTCCCGGGCCATCGCCGCGTCACCGGGCAGATCGGTCTTCAGATCGTGGACGGAGACGATCATGCCGTAGTGCTCGGCGATCGCGTCCCGCCCGAAGGGCAGCGTGGGGTTGGTGGAGGAGCCGATGACGTTGGGGACGCCCGCCATCTTCAGCACATTGGGCACATGGCCGCCGCCGCAGCCTTCGATATGGAAGGCGTGGATGGTCCGGCCGTCCAGCACCGCGAGGGTGTCCTCGACCGCGAGGGACTCATTGAGGCCATCGCTGTGCAGGGCGACCTGGACATCGTGCTCCTCGGCGACCCGCAGCGCGGTGTCCAGGGCGCGGCGGTGGGCGCCCATGTCCTCGTGCACCTTGAAGCCGCAGGCCCCGCCCTGGGCGAGGGCTTCGGTCAGCGGTGCCGGGTCCGAGGAGGAACCACGGCCCAGGAAGCCGATATTGACCGGCCAGGCGTCAAAGGCGTTGAAGGCGTGCCGCAGTGCCCAGGGGGAGTTGACGCCGACGCCCCACACCGGGCCGAACTCCTGCCCGATGATGGTGGTCACACCGGAGGCCAGCGAGGCCTCCATGATCCGCGGTGACAGCAGATGGACATGGGTGTCCACCGCACCGGCGGTGGCGATCAGCCCCTCACCGGAGACGATCGAGGTGCCGGTGCCGACGACCACATCCACCCCGTCCAGGGTGTCCGGGTTCCCGGCCCGTCCGATGGCGTGGATACGACCCTCACGGATGCCGATCGACACCTTGCGGATGCCCTGCACCGCGTCGATGACCAGCACGTTGCTGATGACGACATCGCAGGTCTCGCTGGCCGCGGCGGCCTTGAGGTGCAGCCCGTCCCGGGCTGTCTTGCCGAAGCCCGCCAGGAACTCATCGCCCGGTTTCTGGGCGTCGGACTCCACCCGGACGACAAGCCCGGAGTCGCCCAGCCGCACCCGGTCCCCGGCGCGTGGGCCGTGCACGGAGGCATAGGGGGTCTGGGCGTTCTGCCCATGAGAAGTACAGCCGTGGGGGTCGCTGGTCATGATGCCGGTCCCTCCGCTCCCAGATATCCGCAGGCGGCCGCCCGTCGCAGCGCCTCTTTCCGCGCGCCCGGCGCGTCCAGTGGTCCGTCGACCAGTCCGGCGAAGCCGATCGCGATCCGGTCGCCGCCGATCGGCACCAGCGGGGCCTGGACCGTCTCACCGGGGCCAAAACGCAGCGAGGAACCGGCCGGTACACACAGCCGCATGCCGTAAGCCGCCGCTCGGTCGAAGTGCAGCCGGGGGTTGACCTCGAAGAAGTGAAAGTGCGAGGTGACGCTGACGGGAACGGACGCGGTGTTCCGCACCGTCAGCGTCACCTCCGGCTCGGGCTCCGCTGCCGCGGGCCCTGGCAGTACCGCGCCCGGTCCGTCCACCGTCGCGGCACCAATCGGCTCGGGTACCACAGCGAGCCGTGAGCCGTCTTCAAAAACCGCCTCGACATGGACCTCGGTGATCACATCGGCGACCCCGGGCAGCACATCGTCGGGACCGAGCACATCGCGGGCGGCCTGGATCGCTTCCGCGAGCCGCAGCCCGTCCCGGGCGGCCTCGCAGACCGTGTCGGCGATCAGCGCGGTCGCTTCGGGCACATTGAGGCGCAGCCCACGGGCCCGCCGTGCCCGGGCCAGCTCGGCGGCGCCGTACAGCAGCAGCCGGTCGCGCTCCGTCGGGGTCAGCCGCATCGGGCTCTCCACCTCCCGCTCTTTGCTCCATCGGTTAGAGCATCACTCTAAACCTTCAATGACTTCTTGCGGAAGTCTTGACCTGAGAAGGGGCGGGTCTCACATTTAGTGAAGCTCAATGCTTTGAGTGCCGCTCAAAATACTCACCCCCGTGTCCCCAGGGAGTACCGCTATGCAGATCGAGCAATACGGCGTCGACACCATCCCGGACGAGGAACGCACCAGTCGGCCGCGCGACATCGTCAGCTTTCTGCTCGGCTCGAATCTCGCACTGGGCGTCGTGATCTTCGGCTGGCTGCCGGTCTCCTTCGGCCTGGGCTTCTGGCCCTCGGTCACCTCACTGCTCCTGGGCACCCTGGTCGGCACTTTCCTCGTCGCGCCGCTCGCTCTGGTCTCCCTGCGCACCGCGACCAATCTGTCCACCAGCAGCGGGGCGCAGTTCGGGGTGCGCGGCCGGCTCATCGGCTCGGTGATCGGCCTGCTGCTCTCGCTCGGCTACTCGGCGCTGACCCTGTGGGTCGGCGGCGAGGCGATGGTCGCCTCGCTGGGCAGGCTGGTGGGAATGCCGGAGACCGGTACCGGCTATGCGGTGATCTACGCACTGCTGGCCGGCTGCACCGCCTTCGCCGCCATCTACGGCTACCGGCTGCTGCTGAGAATCAGCCGCGTGCTCGCCATCGGGATGACCCTGCTCCTGATCGTCGGCATCTTCGCCTACGCGCCCGACTTCACCACCGCGGCACCGGAAGGCAGCGAGTATCTGCTCGGCGGCTTCTGGCCGACCTGGGCGCTGTCCACCGTCGCCGCCGGACTGAGCGGCCCGATCGCCTTCATCCTGCTGCTGGGCGACTACACCCGCTACATCTCGCCGGGGCGCCACTCCTCGCGCAAGGTCTGGCTCGCCACCTGCGTCGGCCTTGTCGTCGGTCTGTCCATCCCCCAGCTCTTCGGCACCTTCACCGCCCTCGCCGTGGGGGCGTACGAAGACTACGCCGGTCCGCTGGTCGCCGGGGCGCCCTTCTGGTTCCTGGTACCGCTGCTGCTCGCCGCGTCCGCCGGATCGATCGGCAATGCCGGTCTGATGCTCTACTCCATGGGTCTCGACCTGGATGCGATCATGCCGCGCACCACCCGTACGAAGGCCACCTACGCGGTCGCCGTGATCTCCACCGCAATGGTCTTCTTCGGCCACTTCGTCTGGAACGCACAGGACGCGATGACGTCCTTTGTGCTGCTGCTGACCGCGGTGGGTACGCCCTGGGCGGTCATCGTTCTGATGGGATACATCCGCTGCCGTGGCGAGTACGACAGCGAAGCGCTCCAGGTGCTCAACCGCCGGGCGCACGGCGGCGCCTACTGGTACCGCGCCGGATGGAACCCACGGGCCACCGTGGCGTGGACGGTGGGCTCGGCGGTGGGCCTGTTCGCTGTGGACACCCCGCTGTACACCGGCCCCCTGGTTGAGCCGCTCGGTGGCCTCGACTTCAGCTTCCTGCTCTCCGCCGCGGTGACGGCCGTCCTCTTCCTGATCGCTTCCCGGGAGCGTCCCGCCGGTGCCACCCCGGCCCCGGCCCCGGCCACGCCGACGGCGGAAGAGGCCCCCGCGGCCGTCTGACAACCCGTTGCGAAGGTATTGGGCACCATGGAGCGCTGTCCCCGCACCGGCCCGGTGCGGAGACAGCGCTCCATGACCATTCGGTATACGGCCACGGCGCATATGCTGACCTGTGCCGTAACGCTCGCCTAACCTCCGGTAACGAGCAGACGGCGTCGTACTGTAGGACCCCCACAGCGTGGCGCCGCTCAGGTGTGAGGCTTCGCTGCTCGACTGAGCCGGGGGAGTGCTGGTTCTGTCCAGCGCAGCCATGAAATGGCGGCGGAGACTGTACGAATCCGACGAGGGTGTTCTGGGCGCGGGTTTCGTAGGGTCTATACATGACCGATCTGCTTCAGACCTCAGCCGCGGCGACTGACGCACGAGGCCGTACGGCTGAGCTGCACGCCATCCGTGAGGAAGCCCGGCGTGGCCCGAGCGCGCGCGCTACCGAGGCCCAGCATGCGAAGGGGAAGCTGACCGCGCGTGAGCGGATCGACCTGCTGGTGGATGAGGGATCCTTCAACGAGGTCGAGACGCTGCGCCGGCACCGGGCGACCGGTTTTGGGCTGGAGTCGAAGAAGCCCTACACCGATGGCGTGATCACCGGGTGGGGAACCGTGCACGGCCGGACGGTCTTCGTTTACGCGCATGACTTCCGGATCTTCGGCGGGGCGCTGGGTGAGGCCCACGCCACCAAGATCCACAAGATTATGGACATGGCGATCGCGGCGGGCGCTCCGCTGGTGTCGCTGAACGACGGTGCGGGCGCCCGTATCCAGGAAGGCGTCTCGGCGCTGGCCGGATATGGCGGAATCTTCCAGCGCAACACCAAGGCGTCGGGGGTGATCCCGCAGATCTCGGTGATGCTCGGTCCGTGCGCGGGCGGTGCGGCCTACTCACCGGCGCTGACGGACTTTGTGTTCATGGTCCGGGACACCTCACAGATGTTCATCACCGGCCCGGATGTGGTGCAGGCGGTGACCGGCGAGAAGATCTCGCAGAACGGGCTGGGCGGCGCGGATGTCCACGCGGGCACCTCGGGTGTGTCGCACTTCGCGTACGACGACGAGGAGACCTGCCTGGAAGAGGTGCGGTATCTGCTCTCGCTGCTGCCGCAGAACAACCGGGAGAACCCGCCCACGGTGCTGACGGAGGACCCGGCCGACCGCCGCGCGGACGCGCTGCTGGAACTGGTCCCCGCCGATGGCAACCGGCCCTATGACATGCGCAAGGTGATCGAGGAAATCGTCGACGACGGCGAGTATCTGGAGATCCATGAGCGCTGGGCGACGAACATCATCTGTACGCTCACCCGTCTGGACGGTCAGGTGGTCGGCATCGTCGCCAACCAACCGCAGTCACTGGCCGGAGTGTTGGACATCGAGGCATCTGAGAAGGCTGCGCGCTTTGTCCAGATGTGTGATGCTTTCAACATTCCGATCGTGACCCTGCTGGATGTGCCCGGCTTTCTGCCGGGTGTCGATCAGGAGCATGGCGGGATCATCCGGCATGGCGCGAAGCTGCTGTACGCGTACTGCAACGCGACCGTGCCCAGGATCTCGGTAGTGCTGCGGAAGGCGTATGGCGGTGCGTACATCGTGATGGACTCCCAGTCCATTGGAGCGGATCTGACCTATGCGTGGCCGACCAACGAGATCGCGGTGATGGGCGCCGAGGGCGCCGCCAACGTCATCTTCCGCAAGCAGATCGCCGCGGCCGATGACTCCGAGGCCATGCGGGTGCGGATGGTCAAGGAGTACAAGTCCGAACTGATGCACCCCTACTACGCCGCGGAGCGCGGCCTGGTCGATGACGTCATCGACCCTGGCGAGACCCGTGAGGTTCTTATCCGTTCGCTGGCCATGCTCCGCACGAAGCACGCAGACCTGCCATCCCGTAAGCACGGCAACCCGCCGCAGTAAGCAGCATGAGCTGCATTAATGGAGAGCCTTGTGAGCACGACTGACACCGCCAACCTCGTCCGGGTGGAGAAGGGCGAGGCCAGCGATGAGGAGCTGGCCGCCGTCACAGCGCTGCTGCTGGCCCGTGCGGCCAGTGGCCAGGGCGCGCGGCGGGATGCCCGGCCCGGCCCTACCGTTGCGGGCTGGCGCCGCCTTGAGCGCACACCGGGCTTCCGGGCCCCGCACAGCTGGCAGGGCACCTCTTCTTAACGGCGTCGCGTGTGGCCTGCGCGGCGGGCCCCGATGCGGGGCGGGGCTCCGCCCGGCTGCGGGGGTGCCGTGGGTGGGTTTCCCCGTATCCCGCCCCTTCCCGTAACCGGGGCTGCGCCCCGGGGCCCCGGGGGTGGCCGGGTGCGGGCTGGTGGCCGGGGGTTGTGCCCACCCACAGCCCCTCGCGGGGCTGCGAGTGCCCACAACACGGGTGGGCGGGTCTGGGGGCGGCAGCCCCCACGCGGCGGAGCCGCAAATCGGTACAGCCGGGAAGGGGCCGGGTTTGGGGATACCGCTGGGTGACCCGGGGTCAGCTCGGTGCGGGGGCTTCCATCAGGGTCGTACGACGCGGATTCGCAGTCACCGGCGGGAGTTCCGCGTCATGCTCCTGCTGCTCGGCGGTGAGCTCTTCGGCATCCGTGAGGTGGGCCAGGGTGGTGCGCTCAGGGTTGGCTATGTTGCGCATGATCATGGTCGTCTTCACTTCGGGGCATGCCTCTTGTCTAATTCGTACCTGATGTAAATCCAGAGAGTAGAGCCCTTTCCCACCGGGTGGTCGATACAGACAATCGAGACCCTGTGAGTTTCCTCACCAGGCTGCGGGCAAAAGGAACATAACGGTAGGTCAATTGCCTGCGACCAAACGGACATTGTCGGACCGAAGTGCGTATTCCGCTCCCTGGTGTCGCTACTGGGGCAGTGCGCACACCTGACCGACTCGTGATTGAAAGTCCGATATCAGGGGCGTTTGTTTTCACCGGCTGTTACTTCGTATCCGCATAGCGTCACGCGTGTCACAGCCTGATACGTGGCCCTTGTTGGAGATCCGGCACTGTGCTGGAATCTCACGGACCGCCGCAGGACATCAGCCGGCGCGTGGGGGCGCAGATGCAGCGCCGCGCGGTGGTGACGAGGAGACGCGCCGGTCACTCACGACCGTTGGGGAGGTCTTGTATCTCCCTGACTCGATACCGTCCCCCGCTCACGCGGAGGGACGCCTGGTCCAGAGGTTGCGACGCTAGTGCAGGGACGTTTCAAGAGGGATGGCAGCGCTGCGGGGGACCCGGAGCTGCGCGGGGCAACCGACCGCGGCTCCTCTGCCCAGCGCGCGCGGGAGGGTCGGCCGGCGGTCGTCCATGACGCTGACGGCGGCGCCAGCTCCAAGGGGCAATCGGATGGCAGCGCGGACAGCGCCGTAGGTCCGAAGGAGCCCAGCGGGCCGGGGTCTCGGCTGGCGCTGCGCAACTGGCGCATCAGTACCCGCCTTGTTTCCCTCCTCGCGCTGCCCGTTGTGGCCGCGACGACCCTGGGCGCCTTCCGGATCGTCGACGCCCGTGGCGAGGTCGAGCAGCTGGAGAACATGAAGCTGCTCACCGAGATGACCCAGCAGGCCACTGAGCTGGCCGCCGCGCTCCAGGAGGAGCGCGACCGCTCGGCCGGGCCGCTGACCGCGCACGGCAATGCCAAGGACGACACGGTCGTCGGGCCGCGGGAGAAGACCGACAAGGCGAAGCAGTCCTTCAACGAGGCCACCGGAGACCTGACCGCGGGCGGCGATGAGCTGCTCGTCGGAGTCCAGTCGACGATCATCGACATCGGCCGCCAGCTCAACACGATCAAGAACATCCGGGAACGGGCCTATGAGAACCCGGCCGCCATCGCCGAGACCGTCGGTGAGTACAACCGCCTGATCGTTTCGCTGCTCTCCCTCTCCCAGGACATGGCGCAGGCGACCAGCAACCCGGAGATGGTCAGGAGCACCCGGGCGCTCGCCGCGTTCTCCACCGCCAAGGAGTACGCGTCGATCCAGCGCGCCGTCATCAGCGCCGGTCTCGCCCCCAAGAGCGGACCCAAGCTCTCCGAGAACGACCGGCGCTACGGCAAGATCGCGCTCGACAACGAGCGCGCGGCCATGAGCCGGTTCAACGTCATCTACCAGAGTGACCGGGCCGCCGAGCTCACCAAGCCCCTCGACGGCGGCATCGTCAACATCACCTCCGCCAACGAATACGCCTCCCGCGTCTTCAAGAGCCCCGACGGGATCAAGGCCGAGAAACGTTCGTACATGGACTGGTACGACCAGGACCGTACGAAGATCGACGAGATGGCCAAGATCGAGAAGACGCTGCTCACCCAGATGGAGCAGCAGGCCCGAGAGCTGCGCTCGGAGTCGCAGCAAGCCGCCCTGTTCAACGGTGCCGTCATCCTGCTGGTCCTCGGTATCTCGCTCGTCGGCGCCTTTGTTGTGGCCCGTTCCATGGTCAGCTCGCTGCGGCGGCTGCAGGACACCGCGCAGGAGGTCTCCCGCAGGCGGCTGCCCGAGCTGGTCAAGCAGCTCTCGGAGTCCGAGCCGCAGGAGGTCGACACCACCGTCCAGTCCGTCGGTGTGCACAGCCGGGACGAGATCGGCAAGGTGGCCACGGCCTTCGACGACGTGCACCGCGAGGCGGTCCGCCTCGCCAGTGAGCAGGCGCTGCTGCGAGGCAACGTCAACGCGATGTTCACCAACCTCTCGCGCCGCAGCCAGGGCCTTATCCAGCGTCAGCTCTCGCTCATCTCCGAACTGGAGTCCCGCGAGGCCGACCCGGACCAGCTCTCCTCGCTCTTCAAGCTGGACCACCTCGCGACCCGTATGCGCCGGAACGGTGAGAACCTGCTCGTCCTCGCGGGTGAAGAGCCGGGCCGCCGCTGGACCCGGCCGGTCCCGCTCGTGGACGTACTCCGCGCCGCCGCCTCCGAGGTGGAGCAGTACGAGCGCATTGAGCTGAGCGCCGTCCCGACCACCGAGGTCGCGGGCCGGGTCGTCAACGACCTGGTGCACCTCCTCGCCGAGCTGCTGGAGAACGCCACCTCGTTCTCCTCGCCGCAGACCAAGGTCAAGGTCACCGGTCACGCGCTGCCCGACGGCCGTGTCCTGGTGGAGATCCACGACACCGGCATCGGGCTCTCGCCCGAGGACCTGGCCGCGATCAATGAGCGGCTGGCCAACCCGCCGACCGTCGATGTGTCGGTCTCCCGGCGCATGGGCCTGTTCGTGGTTGGCCGGCTGTCCCTGCGGCACGGCATCCGTATCCAGCTCCGCCCCTCCGACTCCGGTGGCACCACCGCGCTGGTCATGCTGCCGGTGGATGTCGCCCAGAGCGGCCAGGGCGTCAAGGGCAAGCCCGGCGCCGGTATGGGCGCCCCCGGCGGTGCCCCGCCGGCCGCCGCCACCCTCAAGCGCGAGCCACAGGGCTCCGGCGCCCCGTCCGGTACGAGCCGTCTCGGCGCCCTGCCGACCCGTGGCCAGGTGCCCAGCGGCGACCAGCGCCCCGCCCTGCCCGGCGCCGACCGGGGTGGCCCGGGCGGTTTCGGTGGCCCCGGCGGCCCGGGCGCCCCAAGCGGTCCCGGCGTCAACGGCCGTGGCCCCGGCGCCGGCCCGCCGCCCCGCCACGGTGCGGGCGCCCCGAGTGCCCCGCCCCCGTCCCCGACCCTGCCCGCTCCCACCCCGCCGGCTCCCGCTCCCGCGCCGACCGGCACCGCCGGCGGCCGCCCGCCGCAGCTGCCCGCACGCGACAGCGAACCCGTCGGCGAGCTCCCGCCCCGCGAGCCGAGCCCCGGACCCCCGGCACCGACCGGGAACCGGGCGGGCAGCCAGCGCCCGAGCTGGGCCGGTGCCTCCGGCCGCCCGGCCCCGGAGCAGCGGGACCGCGAGGGGGCCGACACCCCGCGCGGCCATGAAGAACCCGAGTCCACCGGGGAGTTCGCCCGGCCCGGATTCACCGGCGCCTCCAGCGGCGCGCCGGCCCGCGCCCCACGGCAGGACATCCCGCAGCAGCCACAGCACAGCGACACGGGTGAGTACCCGCAGCCGTCCGTCCCGGCCCGCCTCGATGACACCACCGAGCTGGACAGGCCTGTGGCCCCGGGTAATGCGGACAGCGCCCGGACGCCGATCTTCGAGGAGATGGAGACGAGCTGGTTCAGCGCTCGCTCCAGCCGTAACCAGCAGCAGCCGGAACGCAGTCAGCAGCCGGAGCCTTCGGCTGCGCCATCAGCTGCGCCCGCCGGTCCCAGCGGCTCCGCAGGGTCCCCTCGGGCCGCTGAGGAGACCCGGTCCGCGGGCAACTGGCAGGCGTCGCCCAACGATGAGCGCTGGCGCCGGGCCGAACAGCTCCGCCAGCCCGCGGCCGGTGGGGTCACCACCTCCGGACTGCCGCGCCGGGTGCCCCGTGCCAACCTGGTCGCGGGCACCGCACAGACCGCTCCGCAGCAGTCAACAACGCCGAGTGGCCCCCAGGTCTCGCGTGCGCCCGGTGATGTGCGTGGCCGTCTGACCAACCTCCGCAGGGGAATCCAACAGGGCCGTCAGGCCGGCGACCCCGGCAGCAATGATCGGGGCTCCGGCCCCACTTACCAGCAGGAGCGTTAGTTGAGTCCGATGAGCCAGGCGGCGCAGAATCTGAACTGGTTGATCACCAACTTTGTGGACCACACCCCGGGGGTGTCGCACACAGTGGTGGTCTCCGCCGACGGCCTCCTTCTGGCGATGTCCGAGGGGTTTCCACGGGACCGTGCCGATCAGCTGGCGGCGGTTGCCTCCGGGCTGACCTCGCTGACCGCGGGCGCCTCGCGGATCTTCGAGGGCGGTAGTGTGAACCAGACCGTGGTGGAGATGGAACGTGGTTTCCTCTTCATCATGTCGATCTCGGACGGCTCCTCACTGGCCGTACTCGCTCATCCAGACGCCGATATCGGTCTGGTCGGATATGAGATGGCCCTTCTGGTGGACCGGGCGGGTACCGTCCTTACTCCGGACCTCCGTGCCGAACTGCAAGGAAGCCTGCTTAACTAGCCCGCGCTCCCCCCACATGAGCATTACAGTCCGCCTCGCCGACCTTATGCCTCGCTCGGAGGAGCCATGACCACGCCGCCCGCCTCACCCGACCCGTACGGTCATCAAGCACCGTACGGGGTCGACGAAGGCGACCAGCCGCTGGTGCGCCCGTATGCCATGACCGGCGGCCGGACCCGGCCGCGCTATGAGCTCGCCATCGAGGCGCTGGTCAGCACCAGTGCCGAACCGGTACAGCTGCAAGGTCTGCTCCCTGAGCACCAGCGCATCTGTCATCTGTGCCGTGAGGTGAAGTCCGTCGCGGAGGTCTCGGCACTGCTCGCGATACCGCTCGGGGTGGCCCGGATTCTTATCGCCGACCTCGCCGAAGCCGGGATGGTGGCCATCCACCAGCCCGGCGGCAGCGGTGAGTCCGGCGGTGCCCCAGATGTGACGCTGCTCGAAAGGGTGCTCAGTGGACTTCGCAAGCTCTAGCCCCCACACGGCATATGGCGCGGGCCCGGCCCGCTCCACCACCTCCGCGAAGATCGTGGTGGCGGGTGGCTTCGGTGTGGGCAAGACGACCTTTGTGGGCGCCGTGTCGGAGATCAATCCGCTGCGTACCGAGGCCGTGATGACGTCCGCCTCGGCGGGCATCGACGACCTCACGCACACCGGCGGTAAGACCACCACGACCGTGGCGATGGATTTCGGCCGGATCACGCTCGACGACGACCTGATTCTCTATCTCTTCGGTACGCCCGGTCAGGACCGCTTCTGGTTTATGTGGGATGACCTGGTCCGTGGTGCTATCGGCGCGGTCGTCCTGGTCGACACCAGACGCCTGGCGGACTGTTTCCCGGCGGTCGACTACTTCGAGAACAGCGGCCTGCCTTTTGTGATCGCGCTCAACGGTTTCGACGGCCACCAGCCATACCGCCCGGAAGAAGTGCGCGAAGCGCTTCAGATCGGCCCGGAGGCGCCCATCATCATCACCGACGCCCGCCATCGCGCGGACGCCAAGGGCGCGCTCATCCAGCTCGTAGAGCATGCGCTGCTGGCCAGACTTCGCTAGGTACCCGCGGGGACGGACGCGGGCGGGGCTGTGTGCTTCAGCACACGTCCCGCCTGAGCGTTCATAACATTTCGACAGACAATTGAAGTGCCGTGGCCACGGGCGGCGAGCAGGCCACTCCCCTCTGCACACGTTTCTCCTGGCTTTTGCTGTCAAGCGAACGTAAATGCCCGTTTTTTCGGGTAGTCGTTCCGGCCAGCGGTCGCACTTTCAAGTGTTTGGAAAGCACCGCCCCGACGTGCTGAAATTCCCTTAACTCAGCAGTAGTTACGGCACCTCGAGGACGACGTGCCGAAGCCGAGAGGTTTGGTCGAGTGAGGCGAAGTAAGACGGCATCCCCGCCGCCGGAGTCGCGCGGCAACTTCACGCCGCGCGCTGCGGCGTCGTCCGCTGAACCGTCCTCGGCCCCCGCTGAGTCCGGGAACAGCAGCAAGTTCGCCATCCGTAACTGGCGGGTGGCCGCCCGGCTGAACGCCATTCTGCTGATCCCGGTGCTCGTCGCCCTCGTCTTCGGTGGCTTCCGGGTGCACAGCTCGATGGAGACGCTGAACGAGGCCGAGGACGCCGAGCGCACCGCCGAGCTTGTACGGGCCGCCTCTGCCTACGCCCACGCTCTCCTGGATGAGCGGGACCGCACCGCCGCCCCGCTCCTCAAGGGCGATCAGGACGACCCGGAGATCGCAGAGGCGCGCAAGGCCACCGATGACGCCAAGGAGCTCTTCCACGAGGCCGCTGAGCGCGCGCCCGACACGGACAGCCTGCAGACTCGGCTGGACAACATCGAGAAGGTCGAGCCGAAGCTCGCCTCGCTGCGTCAAGCCGCTTACACCGACCGGCTGAGCGGTGTGGACACAGAGCTCGGCTTCGTCCAGATCCAGCACCCGCTGATGAACCTCGCCAATGAGCTCGGTCTGGGCACCGGCAACGTCACGGCTTACGGCCGTACCGTCTACGCCATCTCGCTCGCCAAATCCGCTGCGTCGCTGAACCGCTCCATCGGCACCCATCTGCTGATCAAGCCCGGCCCTTCGGCCAAGGACAAGGCCGAGCAGCTGACCGCCTTCCAGTCCTACGCCTATCTGGAGAAAGTCGCCCTCGGCGAGTACCTGTCCGGCGGGACCCAGGAGGACGACGACCGGCTCAAGTCCGATATGCGGGCTCTCCAGGCCAAGGGCAAGGAGAAGATCGCCGAGGCCAAGCGGCAGGCCGAGAGCGCCGGCCAGCCCTTTGTCGCCCCGCCGCCGATGGACGGCATGATCGAGAAGATCGGCTCCGGCGCCCGGCCGACCACGCTGGCCCGGCAGGGCATTACCGCCCAGACCTGGTACCAGACCGCGACCGGCAAGTTCGATGTCTACCGCGGTATCGAGCAGGACCTCGCCGACAAGGCCGTGACCGAGGCCCAGGAGATCGCCTCCGACGCCAAGCGCGACGCCATCGTCAACTCCATGGTCGTGCTGGCCGCTCTGCTGATCGCCTTCATGGTGGCGGGGCTGATGGCCCGCTCGATGAGCCGCAGCATGAACCGGCTGCGCAACGCCGCCTTCGACGTGGCCGAGCAGCGGCTGCCGATGCTCGTCGACCAGCTCTCCCGCACCGAGCCGGGACGGGTGGACACCAACGTCAAGCCGATCCCGATCAGCAGCCAGGATGAGATCGGCGAGGTCGCCCGGGCCTTCGACCAGGTACACCGCGAGGCCGTCCGGCTCGCCGCCGAGCAGGCGCTGCTGCGGGGCAACGTCAACGCGATCTTCACCAACCTCTCCAGCCGTAACCAGGGCCTCATTGAGCGCCAGCTCGGCCTGATCACGGACCTGGAGAACAACGAGGCCGACCCGGACCAGCTGGAGAACCTCTTCAAGCTGGACCACCTCGCGACCCGTATGCGGCGAAACGGTGAGAACCTGCTCGTCCTCGCGGGCGAGGAACCGGGCCGGCGCTGGAACCAGCCGGTGCCGCTGGTCGACGTCATGCGCGCCGCCTCCTCCGAGGTGGAGTCCTACGAGCGGATCGAGCTGTCCGGCGTCCCGGAGAGCGAGATCCACGGCGCCGTGGTCACCGACCTGGTGCACCTCCTCGCCGAGCTGCTGGAGAACGCCACCTCGTTCTCCTCGCCACAGACCAAGGTCAACGTCACCGCGACCCGGCTGCCCGACGGCCGGGTGATGGTCGAGATTCATGACAAGGGCATCGGGCTGACCCCCGAGGACTTCGCGGACATCAACCACAAGCTGGCCAATCCACCGACCGTGGACGCCGCTGTGTCCCAGCGCATGGGCCTGTTCGTGGTCGGCCGCCTCGCCGACCGGCATGGCATCCGCGTCCAGCTGCGCCCCTCCGGCGAACAGGCGGGCACCACCTCGCTGGTCATGCTGCCCGAGGCGATCACCCGCGGTGGTGGCGGCGAGGAGTTCGTCGAAGAGGACTTCACCGTCTCCCGGATCGTGCAGGAGCAGCCCCAGATCTCCCAGCAGGCCCAGCCGCCCCAGCTGGCCGCGGACCCGGGGTACTCCCGCCAGCCCACCGCCGCCGAACTGGGCTTCGACGACTCCCGCTATGAGTCCGTCGAGGTGCCGGATGACGCTTCCGCGCTCGACCCGGTGGGGCGCTCGTTGATGCGTGAGGAGCGCCGCGCGGCGCTGGAGGTGCAGCAGGGCGCGTATGACCGGTACGAGCCCCAGCAGCAGGAGCAGGGGTACGAGGAGCAGTCTTACGAGCGGCAGGGGTACGACCCCGGCTACCAGGAGCCGCAGTACCGGCAGCAGTACCAGGAGCCGCGGGCCCAGGAGTCGCAGTACCAAGCACCGCAGTACCAAGAGCAGCCTCAGTACCAAGAACCGCGGTACCAAGAACCTCAGTACGAGGAGCCCGCGTATCAGCAGGCGCGGTATGAGGAGCCCCAGCGGGGCCCGGCGTACGACACCGGATTCCATCCACAACCGGAATCCCGTCCTGCAACTCCCGCAGCTGGCCCAGAGCGCGTAGGCTTCGATCGTCCGGGTGCCTCTTCAGGCGGTGCACACCCCTTGACCGGTGCTGGTCTACCGCGCAGGGACAAGGGAGGGCACCAGCCCGAGGAGCCCCAGACATCGCTGTTCCAGTCGCAACCGGAATCTCCGGAAGCGCCACCGCGGGGGTCGCGGTCCGACAACCCTGAGTGGCGTACCGCGAATGACGAGCGCTGGCAGCGGGCGGAGAAGATCCGCGACCCCAAGGCCGGTGGGGTCACCTCCTCCGGCCTGCCCCGACGTGTGCCCAGGGCGAATCTCGTCGAGGGCACCGCGGAACAGACCCCACAGGGAGGTCCTCAGGTCTCCCGTGCCCCGGAAGACGTCCGTGGCAGGTTGAGCAACCTGCACCGTGGCGTACGCAGAGGGCGCGCGGGCGGCCGGGACGCCACCCAGAATGACCGACCGGGCTTCGGTCCCGGCAGCACCTACGATCAGGAGCGTTAGTGTGAGCCCGATGAGCCAGGCGGCGCAGAACCTGAACTGGTTGATCACCAACTTTGTGGACAACACTCCAGGGGTGTCGCACACAGTGGTGGTCTCCGCCGACGGCCTCCTTCTGGCGATGTCGGAGGGATTCCCGCGTGACCGTGCCGATCAGCTGGCGGCGGTCGCTTCCGGGCTGACGTCGCTGACCGCGGGCGCCTCGCGGATCTTTGAGGGCGGTAGCGTGAATCAGACCGTGGTGGAGATGGAACGTGGTTTCCTCTTCATCATGTCGATCTCGGACGGCTCCTCACTGGCCGTACTTGCCCATCCGGAGGCCGATATCGGTCTTGTCGGATATGAGATGGCCCTTCTGGTGGACCGGGCGGGTACCGTCCTTACCCCAGATCTCCGCGCCGAACTGCAAGGAAGCCTTCTCAACTAGCAAACATCCGGTGCACTTTGCGTCTCCGCGCCATAAGGTGCGGAGACGCGGGCACCGCTTGAACGCTCATCCAGTGGTGGTCCCGTAGTCCGGCAGTCGGAGGAGGAAACGTGGCAACGCCCCCAGGCGGTCCGTACGGCAATGAGCAGCAGCCGCAGCCCGGCCAGCCGTACCAGCGCTTCAACTTCCCCTCAGCGCCGAGCCACCAGCAGCAGGCACCGCAGCAGCCGCCGCACCGTGCCCAGCCGGTACAGCAGCCGCCCCAGCAGCGTTCCCAGCGCGGCGGGAGCGGCGACAGCGAGCGCCAGCCACTGGTACGCCCCTACGCGATGACCGGCGGCCGCACCCGGCCGCGCTACCAGCTAGCCATCGAGGCGCTGGTGCACACCACCGCGCAGTCCGCCCAGCTTCAGGGACAACTCCCGGAACACCAGCGGATCTGCCGACTGTGCTACGAGATCAAGTCGGTCGCCGAGATCTCGGCACTACTCTCCATTCCCCTAGGCGTCGCCCGGATTCTCGTCGCCGACCTCGCCGAGGCCGGACTTGTCGCCATTCACCAGCCTGGCGGCGACGAATCCGCCGGCGGACAGCCAGATGTGACACTGCTCGAAAGGGTGCTCAGTGGACTTCGCAAGCTCTAGCGGTGCGGCCCGCTCTACCACCTCCGCGAAAATCGTGGTGGCGGGTGGCTTTGGCGTGGGCAAGACGACCTTCGTGGGCGCCGTATCGGAGATTAATCCACTGCGGACCGAAGCCGTGATGACCTCCGCCTCGGCGGGCATCGATGACCTCACGCACACCGGAGACAAGACCACCACCACGGTGGCCATGGACTTCGGCCGCATCACCCTGGACCAGGATCTGATCCTGTACCTCTTCGGTACGCCCGGCCAGGACCGCTTCTGGTTTATGTGGGACGACTTGGTGCGCGGTGCCATCGGCGCCGTCGTCCTGGTCGACACCCGCCGCCTGGCGGACTGTTTTCCAGCGGTCGACTACTTCGAGAACAGCGGCCTGCCTTTTGTGATCGCCCTCAACGGCTTCGACGGCCATCAGCCGTACAGCCCGGACGAGGTGCGTGAGGCGCTCCAGATCGGCCCGGACGCGCCGATCATCACCACGGACGCCCGCCACCGGGCGGACGCGAAGAGCGCCCTGATCACCCTGGTCGAACACGCCCTGATGGCCCGTCTCCGCTAACCCCTTCTTAACTGGCGGCCACCCCTTCTTAACGGCGCCCTCGCGCCTCTCGGCGCCGGGGGCGCCTCGAGGGCTTCGGCCTCCTGCGCCGGACTCCGTCCGTCGGGTGGTGGCTGAGCGACGCTGTCGGCTGTGGGAGTTCCCCGAACCCGACCCCTTCCCGAAACTGGGGGCTTGCACCCCCAGACCCCACCCTGTTGTGGGCACTCGCAGCCCCGCGAGGGGCTGTGGGTGGGCACAACCCGGCCACCGGCCCGCACCGGGCCACCCCCGGGGCCCGGGGCGAAGCCCCGGTTTCCGGGAAGGGGCGGGAATTGGGGAAACCCACCCACGGCACCCCCACAACCGGGCGAAGTCCCGCCACGCGGCGGAGCCGCATATCGGTATAGCCGGGAGGGGGCGGGAATTGGGAACCCCCACCCACGGCACCCCCCACAGCCGGGCGGAGCCCCGCCGCGCGGCGGAGCCGCATACCGGCACAGCCGGGAAGGGGCGGGATACGGGGACACCCTCCCCCCGGCACCCCCGCACCCGGGGCGAAGCCCCGCCGCGCGGCGGAGCCGCATATCGGTGCAGCCGAACCCCACCCCCGGCACCCCGCAGCCGGGGGGAGCCCCGGCGCGCGGCGGAGCCGGACGCGGCGCTGCGAGCCCGCGACGCCCGCAGGGCTCGCACCCAGATACCCTGAGGTGTCAGCTTCAGCAGGTCAGTGAGGGGCAACCCAAACCGTGCGCATCGCCAGATTTTCCATCGACGGCAACGTCGCGTTCGGCGTCGTCGAAGGGGACGCCCAGACCGAAGGCGGACCGGTCCTGGACATCATCAAGGGCCACCCCTTCGCCGAATTCGAGCGCTCGGGCCAGAAGATCCCGCTGGGCAAGGTGCGGCTGCTGCCGCCCGTGCTGCCCAACAAGGTCGTGGCCATCGGCCGCAACTACGCCGAGCACGCCAAGGAGCTCGGCCAGACGGTCCCGGACACCCCGGTGGTCTTCTTCAAGCCCTCCACCTCCGTCATCGGCCCGGGCGACCCCATCGGCTACCCGGCCTTCTCCAACGAGGTGCACTACGAGGCCGAGCTCGCCGTAGTCATCGGCCGCATGTGCAGCCAGGTACCGCGCGAGCGGGCCAAGGAGGTCATCCTCGGCTACGCCTGCGCCAATGACGTCACCGCGCGGGACATCCAGCGCAGCGAGGAGCAGTGGGCACGGGCCAAGGGCTTCGACAGCTCCTGCCCACTGGGCCCCTGGGTGGAGACCGAGCTCGACCCCACCGACCTGGGCATCATGTGCACGGTCAATGGCGAGCAGCGGCAGCTGGGCCGCACCAGCGACATGGTCCGCTCCATCGAGGAGCTGATCGTCCACATCACCGAGGCCATGACGCTCCTGCCCGGGGATGTCATCCTCACCGGCACCCCCGCAGGCGTCGGCCCCCTGAACGTCGGCGACGAGGTCGCCGTCACCATCGAAGGCATCGGCACTCTCACCAATAAGGTGATCAAGCGTGGCTAGCGCACACCCCGTACGCGTACGTTTCTGTCCTTCGCCGACCGGCAACCCCCATGTGGGCCTGGTCCGCACCGCCCTGTTCAACTGGGCGTTCGCCCGGCACCACGGCGGCACCCTGGTCTTCCGTATCGAGGACACCGACGTGGCCCGGGACTCCGAGGAGTCGTACCACCAGCTCCTGGACTCCATGCGCTGGCTGGGCCTCGACTGGGACGAGGGCCCCGAGGTGGGCGGCCCGCACGCGCCGTACCGCCAGTCCCAGCGTATGGACATCTACGCCGATGTCGCGGCCAAGCTCCTCGATGGCGGCTATGCCTACCGTTGCTACTGCACCGCCGATGAGCTGGAGGCCCGCCGTGAGGCCGCCCGCAAGGCGGGCAAGCCCTCGGGCTACGACGGTAAGTGCCGTGACCTCACCGCCGGGCAGATCGCCGAGTACGAGTCCCAGGACCGCTCCTTCATCGTCCGCTTCCGGATGCCGGATGAGACGATCACCTTCACCGACCTGGTCCGTGGCGAGCTGACCTTCGCCCCGGAGAACGTGACGGACTTCGGCATCGTCCGGGCCAATGGCACCCCGTTGTACACCCTGGTCAACCCGGTCGACGACGCCCTGATGGAGATCACGCACGTGCTGCGTGGCGAGGACCTGCTCTCCTCCACCCCGCGCCAGATCGCCCTTTACCGCGCGCTGGCGGAGCTCGGCATCGGCACCGGACGCACGCCGGCCTTCGGTCATCTCCCGTACGTCATGGGCGAGGGCAACAAGAAGCTCTCCAAGCGCGACCCGCAGTCCTCGCTCAATCTCTACCGTGAGCGCGGCTTCCTGCCCGAGGGACTGCTCAACTACCTTTCCCTGCTGGGCTGGTCGATCGCCGAGGACCGCGACATCTTCACCATGGAGGAGATGGTCGCCGCCTTCGATATCACCGAAGTCAACGCCAACCCGGCCCGCTTCGACCTCAAGAAGTGCGAGGCCATCAACGCCACGCATCTGCGGGAGATGCCGGTCGAGGAGTTCACCGCGGCCTGCGCGCCATGGCTGACGGCCCCCTACGCTCCCTGGAAGCCCGAAGCCTTCGACCAGGCCGCCTTCGAGGCCTTGGCCCCGCTCGCCCAGACCCGCCTCACCGTGCTCTCCGACATCACGGACAACGTCGACTTCCTGTTCCTGGACGAGCCGGTGTACGACGAGGCCTCCTGGCAGAAGGCGATGAAGCCGGGCGCGGCCGAGCTGCTGCGTACGGCCCGTGCGAAGCTCGCCGAGGCCGACTGGCGGGCCGACGCCCTCAAGGACGCCGTCCTGGCGGCCGGCGAGGAGCACGGCCTGAAGCTGGGCAAGGCGCAGGCCCCGGTCCGCGTAGCCGTCACCGGCCGTACGGTCGGGCTTCCCCTCTTCGAGTCCCTGGAGGTGCTGGGCCGCGACCGCAC
The DNA here is from genome assembly GCF_021216675.1 of Streptomyces gobiensis. Classification (NCBI taxonomy): domain Bacteria; kingdom Bacillati; phylum Actinomycetota; class Actinomycetes; order Kitasatosporales; family Streptomycetaceae; genus Streptomyces; species Streptomyces gobiensis. The sequence goes on from NZ_CP086120.1 coordinate 4,303,911, forward strand.
GCTGTCCCGCGTGGACGCCACGCTGGCGAGGCTGGCCGCGTAGCCGGCGGTTGACCTGTATGTGCCGGGTCGCACATCACGCTTGAGTGCCCGGAACAACCCAGCGGGGGAGATGGCCGGGAGCGTGGGCTCCCGGCCCGGTCAGCCCGTATCTTCGCGGCGGTCTGGGGCGTCATACGGCGCCTCATGGCCGTCGAGGCGTGGCACGGCTGGGCATGCGGCAGCTCCTCCTCGGCCGGGAGACGGTTCCGCACTCACCAGGGCGTCGCGGGGCGATACCCGTTTTGGAGCACCGTCCTCGATCGGGTAATGTTCTTCCTGTCGCCGAGCGGGGCAGGCCGAAGGGCTGGGTCACCGGGAGGCGGTCACCCGGGCGAAATCCCCATCGGGGGTTGAGTTTTGGTGGGCTATGGTGTAATTGGCAGCACGACTGATTCTGGTTCAGTTAGTCTAGGTTCGAGTCCTGGTAGCCCAGCGCGATCTTCTCCTAGCAAGATCGAATGCCCCCGTTGTGTAGCGGCCTAGCACGCCGCCCTCTCAAGGCGGTAGCGCCGGTTCGAATCCGGTCGGGGGTACTGATCCTTTCCGGGATCACGCTAGGGCCCCCGTTGTGTAGCGGCCTAGCACGCCGCCCTCTCAAGGCGGTAGCGCCGGTTCGAATCCGGTCGGGGGTACTGATCCTTTCCGGGATCACGTTCAGTCCGGAAGCCCCGCACCTCTCGGTGCGGGGCTTCCGTCGTATTCAGCCACGTCGCAGCGCCTCGGAGAGCCGGGCGGCGGCGTCGACGATCGCCTGGGCGTGCATACGGCCCGGGTGGCGCGTCAGGCGCTCGATCGGGCCGGAGACCGAGACCGCAGCCACCACGCGGTTAGAGGGGCCGCGTACGGGGGCGGAGACGGACGCCACGCCGGGCTCCCGCTCGCCGATCGACTGGGCCCAGCCACGGCGTCGTACGCCGGACAGGGCCGTCGCCGTGAAGCGGGCACCCTGGAGGCCGCGGTGCAGCCGCTCCGGCTCCTCCCAGGCCATCAGGATCTGCGCCGCCGACCCGGCCTTCATCGGCAGCGTGGAGCCCACCGGCACGGTGTCCCGCAGCCCGGAAAGCCGCTCGGCCGCAGCCACACAGATCCGCATGTCGCCCTGGCGCCGGTAGAGCTGCGCGCTCTCACCGGTCACATCGCGCAGATGCGTCAGTACCGGGCCCGCCGAGGCCAGCAGCCGGTCCTCGCCCGCGGCGGCTGCCAGCTCGGACAGCCGCGGACCGAGAATGAACCGGCCCTGCATATCCCGGGCCACAAAACGATGGTGCTCCAGTGCCACCGCGAGCCGGTGCGCCGTAGGGCGCGCCAATCCGGTCGCTCCGACCAGTCCGGCGAGGGTGGCCGGACCGGACTCCAGAGCGCTCAGTACCAGAGCTGCCTTGTCGAGAACGCCCACACCACTTGAGGCGCCGCTAGAGTTGTCCATGCGTCGATACTCATGTCTCACATTACGAAACGCAAGTTCAATTTTCTTCGGAAGCCGCCAGTCTTGAGTGACGGGTACCGCCCGCCGGTGGGGAGCGGATGGTGCGAAGGTCTCGAGATGTGGTCGGCGAAGTGGCCGGCTGGAGGGAATGCGATGGGACGGACACTGGCGGAGAAGGTCTGGGATGACCATGTCGTCCGGCGCGCGGAAGGCGAGCCCGACCTTCTGTTCATCGACCTCCACCTGCTGCATGAGGTGACCAGCCCGCAGGCCTTCGACGGGCTGCGGAAGAACGCCCGGCCGGTGCGGCGGACCGATCTGACCATCGCCACCGAGGACCACAACACCCCCACCCTCGACATCGACAAGCCCATCGCTGACCCGGTCTCCCGTACTCAGCTGGAAACGCTGCGTAAGAACTGCGCGGAGTTCGGTGTCCGGCTGCATCCGCTCGGTGACGTCGAGCAGGGTGTGGTGCATGTGGTGGGTCCGCAGCTGGGGCTGACCCAGCCCGGTATGACGGTGGTCTGCGGTGACAGCCACACCTCCACCCATGGCGCCTTCGGCGCGCTGGCCTTCGGTATCGGTACCAGCCAGGTCGAGCATGTGCTGGCCACCCAGACGCTGCCGCTGGCCCCCTTCAAGACCATGGCGATCACCGTCAACGGGGAACTGCCCGAGGATGTCACGGCCAAGGACCTGATCCTGGCCATCATCACGAAGATCGGCACCGGCGGTGGCCAGGGCTATGTCCTGGAGTACCGCGGTGAGGCCATCGAGAAGCTGTCGATGGAAGCGCGGATGACCATCTGCAACATGTCCATTGAGGCGGGCGCGCGGGCCGGGATGATCGCCCCGGACGAGACCACGTTCGCCTACCTCAAGGGCCGCGACCACGCCCCCCAGGGCGCGGACTGGGACGCCGCCGTGGAGTACTGGCAGGGGCTGCGCACCGACGAAGGCGCCACGTTCGACCGTGAGGTCGTCATCGAGGCCGCCGAGCTGGCCCCGTTCGTCACCTGGGGCACCAACCCCGGCCAGGGTGCTCCGCTGTCCTCCGCCGTCCCGGACCCGGCCTCCTTCGCCGACGCCAGCGAGAAGCAGGCCGCCCAGAAGGCGCTGGAGTACATGGGCCTGGTCGCCGGTCAGCCGCTGCGCGAGATCGCGGTGGACACGGTCTTTGTGGGCTCGTGCACCAACGGCCGTATCGAGGACCTGCGCTCGGCCGCGGCGGTGCTTGAGGGCCACCAGGTGGCCGATGGGGTACGGATGCTGGTCGTGCCCGGCTCCGTACGGGTCGCGCTGCAGGCCGTCGAGGAGGGTCTGGACAAGGTGTTCACCGCCGCCGGGGCCGAATGGCGGCACGCGGGCTGTTCGATGTGCCTGGGCATGAACCCCGACCAGCTGGCGCCCGGTGAGCGCTCCGCGTCCACCTCCAACCGCAACTTCGAGGGCCGCCAGGGCAAGGGCGGCCGTACCCATCTGGTCTCCCCGCAGGTGGCCGCCGCCACCGCGGTGCTGGGCCATCTGGCCTCGCCCGCCGACCTGTCCGACGTACGTACGCCCGCGGGAGTCTGAACCACCATGGAAGCCTTCACCACACACACCGGCCGGGCCGTACCGCTGCGCCTGAGCAACGTCGACACCGACCAGATCATCCCCGCCCACTGGCTGAAGAAGGTCACCCGCGACGGCTTTGAGGACGGTCTTTTCGAGGCCTGGCGCAAGGACCCGCAGTTCGTGCTCAACCAGAGCGTCTACCAAGGGGCCACCGTGCTGGTCGCGGGCCCCGACTTCGGCACCGGCTCATCGCGTGAGCACGCCGTCTGGGCCCTGCAGAACTACGGCTTCAAGGCCGTTATCTCCTCCCGCTTCGCCGATATCTTCCGTGGTAATTCGCTGAAGAACGGCCTGCTCACGGTGGTACTCCCGCAGGAGACCGTGGACGCGCTGTGGGCGCTGACCGAGGCGGACCCCAGCGCCGAGATCACCGTGGACCTCCTCGCGCGCAAGGTCGTAGCCCAGGGCATCGAAGCGGACTTCGAGTTGGATGAGAACGCCCGCTGGCGGCTCCTGGAAGGACTGGACGACATCAGCATCACGCTCAAGAACGCGGACGCGATCGCCGCCTACGAGGCCACCCGCCCCGCCTTCAAGCCACGGACCCAGGCAGCCTGATCCCTCATACGGCCGCAGCGCCCCCGCCGATTTCGGCGGGGGCGCTGCCGCGTTCTGGCGGCCTGGTGAGCGGTTGCTGAGCGCTCGAATCAGCTTTGTGCGGAGGTGACTTGGCGATTCCGGCTGCTGGCCCGGCCCTCGCCTGGCGGGCGTTACAGGAAGGGCCGTTGAGCCCCCGTGAGGCGACAACTCACCGCAGATGGCACAATCAGTGCATGGAACGCGACGGTCAACTCGAGCTGTACGACCAAGTCGCTGCCCGATTGAAGGAGGCGCACCGCAAGGTGCGCACACTGCAAGTCCCGGAGAGCGAACGGGTGGCGCTCAACCGGAAGCTGCTTACCATCACGGCCGCGTCGAAGCAGGACCTGGCCACGGCGGCACGGCGGCTGGATCGGCTGATGGAGGACATTGACGAGGGCCGCTTCCCCTCTGCGTGACCGGCAGTTCGTTGCGGCACAAGGGTGATTAGCCCGTTTCGTGTTTGATTTGCGGTATATATCTGCCTAACGTGCGAAAAAGCTTGAACACATTCGTTCCGGCAATGTCTCCGAAGGGGAAGACGTGAACAAGGCGCAGCTCGTTGAAGCAATCCAGGACAAGCTTGGCGGTCGCCAGCAGGCCGCGGACGCGGTCGATGTCGTACTGGACGCGATTGTCCGCGCTGTCTGCGCGGGCGAACGGGTATCGGTCACCGGCTTCGGCTCATTCGAGAAGGTCCAGCGACCGGCTCGATACGCCCGCAATCCGCAGACCGGAGAGCGGGTGCGGGTCAAGAAGACCGCGGTGCCGCGCTTCCGTGCGGGCCAGGGTTTCAAGGACCTGGTCAGTGGGGCGAAGAAGCTCCCGAAGCACGATGTCGCGGTGAAGAAGGCCCCGAAGGGCAGCCTCTCCGGTGGCGTTACCACCAAGAAGGCGGCCACCAAGAAGGCCGCCGCGAAGAAGGCCGCCGCGAAGAAGGCCGCGGCCAAGAAGGCGCCGGCGAAGAAGGCACCGGCCAAGAAGGCCGCGGCCAAGAAGGCACCGGCGAAGAAGGCACCGGCCAAGAAGGCCGCCGCGAAGAAGACGACGGCGAAGAAGGCACCGGCCAAGAAGGCGCCCGCTCGTAAGACCGCGGCGCGCAAGACCACCGCGAAGAAGGCCACCACTCGCAAGAAGTGATGGCGGCCGCCCCAGCGCCGGGCCGGGCTCCCTCGGGGGAGCCCGGCCCGCGGGCTTTCTGGGGCCGACGCGGTGGGGCTGCCGGGGCGGGGTTTCCCCTGTCCTGCCCCTTCCCGGCTGTGCCGATATGCGGCTCCGCCGCGTGGCGGGGCTTCGCCCCGGGGCCCGGGTCGGGCCGGTTGCCGGGTTGTGCCCCCCAGGCGTCGCGAGCTCCGTTGCGGGGTGGGTCGGAGCGTCGTGGCTGGTGTGGGTGGGTGGTTGCGTAGCTGGGCGGGCCCACACCCCTCGCGGGGCTGGGGGCACCTCCTGGGGGCACCTCCCTGGGGGCACCTCCCAGCGGTAGCTGGGGGAGGTAGCTGGGGAGGTAGCTGGGGGAGAGTGTCCACAACACTTCTGCGCGTCCCACTTCTGCGCGCCCCGGTCTCGGGGGTGCCTAGACTTGGGGGATGCAGGCCACCGCGTACACATACGACCCCGAGACCCGCTCCGGCAGTGTGCTGCTGGACGATGGCACCCCGGTGCCCTTTGACGCGGCCGCTTTTGACGCCGGAGGGCTGCGGCTGTTGCGGTCCGGCCAGCGGGTCCGGATCGAGACCGAGGGCGCGGGTGAGGGCGGTCAGCCCCGGATCACGCTCGTGACGCTTCAAACACTCTGAGCGTGTAGGAGCCCACCCCCAGAGCGATCGCCTCGGCCAGATCCGCACCCGTGTCGACATCCCGCCGCACACTGTCCACCCCGGACAGCGGGATTTCCACCGCCCCCGAGGCGAGATGCCGGCCACGGGACTCCCCACCGAATGCCGGGGCCAGTGCCACCCCCGGCAAGGCCGACAACAGCGTTGTGCCGATTCCGGCCGCATCCGCGAGAAAAGCACGCGGAAATCTGCTCGCCGTGTTCAGCACCTGGGCCAATTCCATGGGACGCAGTGCGGGGAGATCCGCGTTCAGGGCCGCCACCGCGGAATGCGGCTCGGCGGTCCGTACTACCTCGGCACCATGAGCCAGAGCCGCGTTCAGCCCGCCGTCCGGTGTATCCGGCAGGACTCGGGCGCCCAGTGCCGACAGCTCCCTGCCGGCCAGCGGATCGTCCGTGACAACCACCACATCCCGCACCGCCGTACAGGCCACCGACGCAGCCACCGTGTCCTGTGCGAAGGCCAGTGCCAGCCCGGGTCGCAGTGCTTCCCCGGAGGCCGCGGAGAGCCTGCTCTTCGCGCGTTCCAAGGGCTTCAGCGGCACAACCAGTGTCCACATGACTCACGCACCCGGGGTCTCATCGCGAAGTATCCGCCCCATTCTTACCGCTATCCAGCAGCGGGCCCCGGCGGCCCCTGCTTCGGGGATGGCCGATGGACCCAGGTCCTCGGCCGGCGCCGACCCCCGGTTACGGTGTGCTCGACAGGGCGGCGGCTCGGGGCGACACTTGTGCGGTTGTCCCCCCAGCGCACAGCGCAGCATGCAAGAGGAGATGGTGTCCGGGTGTCCCGCCGCAGAATCGGGTTCTGGTACCGCTTGGCCGCGGTATTGGCGAAGCCGCCGCTGCTCGTCCTCTTCAAGCGCGACTGGCGGGGAATGGAGCATATTCCGGCCGAGGGTGGATTCATCACCGTGGTGAATCACAACTCATATCTTGATCCGCTCTCCTATGCGCACTTCCAGTACAACACCGGACGTGTGCCCCGTTTCCTTGCCAAGGTGAGTCTGTTCAAGGGTGGCTTTGTCGGCGCGGTCATGCGCGGCACCGGGCAGATCCCGGTCTACCGGGAGTCCGCCGACGCCGTGGGCGCCTTCCGGGCCGCCGTCGAGGCGATCAACAAAGGCGAGTGTGTGGCCTTCTACCCCGAGGGCACCCTCACCCGGGACCCCGCGATGTGGCCCATGGAGGCCAAGTCCGGCGCCGCCCGGGTCGCGCTGCTCACCAAGGCCCCGGTCATCCCGGTCGCCCAGTGGGGCGCCAACGAGGCCATGCCGCCGTACGCCAAGGCGAAGGACCTCCGTTTCTTCCCACGTAAGACGCTGCGGGTAAAGGCCGGGCCGCCCGTCGATCTGTCCATGTTCTACGGGCAGGAACCCACCGCCGAGGTGCTGCGCGCCGTCACTGACGCGATCATGGACGCCATCACCGAGCAGCTGGCGGAGATACGGGGCGAGCCCGCGCCAGCCGAGCGTTTCATCTACCGCAAGGCGCTTGCCGACAAGCGCAGAATCCAGCAGAAAGCCGCTGAGGGAGAAAACGAGTGACGAAGGCCGCCGTATTCGGCACGGGTTCCTGGGGCACCGCCTTCGCGATGGTGCTCGCCGACGCGGGGTGCGAGGTGACCCTGTGGGGCCGCCGCGCCGAGTTGGCCGAGGCCATCAACACCACCCGCACCAATCCCGACTATCTGCCGGGCGTCCAGCTCCCGTCCGGTCTGAGGGCCACCACCGACCCGGCTGAGGCCGCGCGGGACGCCGAGTTCACGGTGCTCGCCGTGCCCTCCCAGACACTGCGCGGCAACCTCGCCCAGTGGGCGCCGGTGCTGCCCGCAGACACCGTCCTGGTCTCCCTGATGAAGGGCATCGAGCTCGGCACCGCCAAACGGATGAGCGAGGTCATCGAAGAGGTCGCCAAGGCCGAACCGGAGCGCGTGGCCGTGCTGTCGGGGCCCAACCTCGCCAAGGAGATCGCCGCCCGGCAGCCCGCCGCCTCGGTTGTCGCCTGCCGCGATGAGTCGGTGGCCAAGCGGCTCCAGACCGCGTGCCACACCCCGTACTTCCGTCCGTATACGAACACCGATGTGGTCGGCTGTGAGCTGGGTGGCGCGGTCAAGAACGTCATCGGCCTCGCCGTCGGCATCGCGGACGGCATGGGTCTGGGCGACAACGCCAAGGCATCGCTGATTACCCGTGGCCTCGCCGAGACCACCCGGCTCGGTCTGGAGCTGGGCGCCGACCCGGCCACCTTCGCGGGCCTGGCCGGGCTGGGCGATCTGGTCGCTACCTGTTCCTCGCCGCTTTCCCGCAACCACACCTTCGGCACCAATCTCGGCAGGGGCATGACCCTTGAGGAGACCATCGCGGTCACCGAGCAGACCGCCGAGGGCGTCAAGTCCTGTGAGTCCGTGCTCGATCTGGCCCGCCGCCATCACGTGGAAATGCCGATCACCGAGACGGTCGTGGACATCGTGCACGAAGGCAAGCCGCCGCTGGTGGCGCTCAAGGAACTGATGTCGCGCACCGCCAAGGCGGAAGGGCACTGAGCACGCTGTCGCACGCTGCCAGGCGCATCGCTGCGTGGCGCCCTGAGCACGCCCTGTGGCGCCGCGCGGACTGCCGTGCCGTGCCGCTATAGCGGCACGGTGAGGAGGGTAGTCTCAACGCGATGAGCAGCGAGACTACGCCCCACCAGCCTGGACCGAACCGGCCGCGCGTCGCCGTCGTCTTCGGCGGACGCAGCTCCGAGCACGCCATTTCGGTGGTCACCGCCGGTGCTGTGCTGCGCGCTATCGACCGCGCCAAGTACGACGTGCTGCCGATCGGCATCACCGCGGACGGCCGCTGGGCCCTGACCGCCGACGATCCCGACCGGATGGCCATCACCGACCGTCAACTGCCGAGCGTGGACCAGCTCGCCGAGTCCGGCAGCGGCGGCGTCGTGCTGCCCGTCGACCCGGCCAGCCGGGAGGTCGTCTACTCCGAGCCCGGCTCGGTGCCCAAGGTGCTGGGCGAGGTGGATGTCGTCTTCCCCGTGCTGCACGGCCCTTACGGCGAAGACGGCACCCTGCAAGGCCTGCTGGAGCTCTCGGGGGTGCCGTATGTCGGCTCCGGGGTGCTCGCCTCCGCGGTCGGCATGGACAAGGAGTACATGAAGCGGGTGTTCACCTCCTTCGGGCTGCCCGTCGGCCCCTACGAGGTGATCCGGCCCCGTGAGTGGGAGCAGGACCCCGGGGCGGCCCGTAAGCGCGTTGTTGACTTCGCCGGTGACCATGGCTGGCCGGTCTTTGTGAAGCCCGCCCGGGCCGGTTCCTCCATGGGCATCACCAAGGTCGAGGACCTGTCCGGTCTCGACGAGGCCATCGAGGAGGCCCGGCGCCACGATCCGAAGATCCTGATCGAGTCGCTGCTGAGCGGCCGGGAGATCGAGTGCGGGGTGCTGGAGTTCGGTGACGGCCCCAAGGCCAGTGTCCCGGCCGAGATCCCGCCGGTGTCCAGCCACGACTTCTATGACTTCGAGGCCAAGTACATCGATTCCGCCTCCGGCATCGTGCCCGCTCCGCTGACCGCCGAGGAGACGGACGAGGTGCAGCGGCTGGCGGTGCGTGCCTTTGAGGCGGCCTCCTGCGAGGGGCTGGTGCGCGCGGACTTCTTCCTGCTGGACAGCGGAGAGTTCGTGATCAACGAGATCAATACGATGCCCGGCTTTACGCCGATCTCCATGTATCCCCGGATGTGGCAGGAATCCGGCGTCGACTACCCGGAACTGGTCGACCGCCTCATCCAGTCCGCCCTGCACCGCCCCACAGGCCTCCGCTGACCTTTTCTTAACGGCGTCCACCCCTTCTTGACGGCGCCCTCGCATCTCCCCCAGCCCTGGCGGGCTGGGCGGTGCCCCCAGGCGCCGGGGGCGCCTCTCGGGCTTCGGACTCCCCCTAGCCCTGGCGGGCTGGGAGGTGCCCCCAGCGCCGGACTCCGTCCGTCGGCGCTGGCTGGGCGCCGTTGCCGTTGGTGGGAGTTCCCCTAACCCGGCCCCTTCCCGAAACTGGGGGCTTGCGCCCCCAGACCCCCACTCCGTGTTGTGGGCACTCGCAGCCCGCGAGGGGCTGTGGGTGGGCACAACACCGGCCACCGGCCCGCACCGGACCACCCCCGGGGCCCCGGGGCGAAGCCCCGGTTCCGGGAAGGGGCGGGAATTGGGGAAACCCACCCACGGCACCCCGCAGCCGGGCGGAGCCCCGCCACGCGGTGGAGCCGCGTATCGGTACGGCCGGGAAGGCGGCGGGATACGGGGAAGCCCCGCCCACGGGCCCCCGTAGCCGGGGTGGAGCCTCACCACGCGGTGGAGCCGCGTATCGGTACGGCCGGGAAGGCGGCGGGATACGGGGAAGTCCCACCCACGGGCCCCCGTAGCCGGGGCGAAGCCCCGCCACGCGGCGGAGCCGCATATCGGGCACAGCCGGGAAGGGGCGGGAATTGGGCGAGCCCCACCCACGGCACCCCCGCACCCGGGGCGGAGCCCCGCCGCGCGGTGGTGCCGCGTATCGGTACAGCCGGGGACGGGCGGGGACGGGGAACGCGATGGGGTCCGGGGCAGGGCCCCGCGAGAGGTCAGCCGTCCTTCGGGACAGCACCCCGCACCGCGTTCGCGAAATCCGTCAGCACCCCCACCTCCGGCGCGTACACCCCCGGTACCGTCAACTCCACGAAGGCCGTGCGACCGATGGTGGTGAACCGGTAGCCGTCCGGCTGCTCCTCCAGCAGCCACTCGACGCCGTTCACCTCCACCGCCTCCGTGGTGGGGTTGTAGTGTTCACTGCCGGGCGTGAGCACCTCGGGCCGCGGCACCCCGCAGCGCAGCTCGATGGCGGGATCGCCCCACACGGCGGTGTATACCGACTTCGGCTCCGGCTCGACCCGCTGCTGCCCCTCCACCTTCTCGGGCAGCCGCGAGTGGAGCGTACGGCAGTCCGCGGCGGCCTGGCCCGAAGGGCTGGGCACCGCGGGATCGGCGGAGCGGCTGGCTGAACAGCCCAGATACACCGGCGCCGCCACAAGCAGCGCGGCGGCAGCGGCGGACAGGTAAACGATCCGGCGAGGTGAAGAACTCACCGGGTGAGCATACGGGGGAGTTACAGATGTACGACGGGGCAGGTCAGAGTGCGGGTGATGCCATCCACTTGCTGGACTTGGGCAACCACCAGTTTGCCGAGATCGTCGACCGTGTCGGCCTGGGCGCGCACGATCACGTCATACGGACCGGTCACATCCTCGGCCTGGATCACCCCAGGGATCTTGGCGATGACCTCGGCGACGGCCGATGCCTTGCCCACCTCGGTCTGGATCAGGATGTATGCCTGTACCACGGAACCTCCAGGGCGGCTTCGAGGATCATGTGGGAAGAGGGGACGCCACGGTATCGCGTCCTCACCACCAGCGGCGAGTCCCGCACCATCGTCGGGCGCGGCAGTCTGATGCCGCATACGCGTACATATGAAGGGGCAGACGGATGCTGAGTTCCGCCGGGGGCCATCCCCGGACTCCTGGGACCGTGGGCGAGCTGGGGGAGTTCGGGCTCATCCGGGAGCTGACCTCCCGTATCACCACCACCCCGGCCGTACGGCTCGGCCCGGGCGATGACGCCGCGGTGGTCGCCGCTCCGGACCGCCGGGTGGTGGCGAGCACGGACATCCTGCTGGAGGGACGGCACTTCCGCCGCGACTGGTCCACCGCCTATGACGTCGGCCGTAAGGGCGCCGCCCAGAATCTTGCCGATATCGCCGCGATGGGTGCCGTCCCCACCGCGCTGCTGCTCGGCCTGGTCGTTCCCGCCGAGCTTCCGGCCACCTGGCCCGCCGAGCTGATGGACGGCATCAGAGATGAGTGCCAGGTCGCGGGCGCGGCCGTGGTCGGCGGCGATGTGGTGCGCGGTGACACCATCACCGTCTCGATCACCGCACTCGGGGATCTCCAGGGCCGCGATCCGGTCACCCGCGCCGGTGCCCGGCCCGGTGATGTGGTGGCCGTGACCGGCTGGCTGGGCTGGTCCGCGGCCGGGCACACCGTGCTCGCCCGCGGCTTCCGCTCGCCCCGCGCCTTTGTCGAGGCCCACCGGCGCCCCGAGCCGCCCTACCACGCGGGACCGGCCGCCGCTGGGCTGGGCGCGACGGCGATGACCGATGTCAGTGACGGTCTCATCGCCGACCTCGGTCATATCGCCGAGGCCAGCAAGGTCCGTATCGATCTGCGCTCCGCCACCCTCGATGTCCCCGCGCAGATGAACGACATCGCCCAGGCCGTCGGCGTCGACCCCCTGCACTGGGTGCTGACCGGGGGAGAGGACCACGCGATCGTCGCCACCTTCCCCGCCCACCGCAAACTCCCCGCCCGCTGGCGCAGAATCGGCGAGGTTCTGCACCCCTCGGCGCTGCCCCGGGTCACCGTGGACGGCGCGCCCTGGGACAAGGCCGGCGGCTGGGATCACTTCGGGGAGGACACATGAGTGGGACATCCACGAGCAGGGCACCCATACGCGTCCTGACCATCGCCGGGTCCGACTCCGGCGGCGGCGCCGGCATCCAGGCGGATCTGAAGACCATGCTGGCGTTGGGTACCCACGGCATGAGCGTGCTGACCGCCGTCACCGCGCAGAACTCGCTGGGGGTGCAGGGCGCCTGGGAGCTGCCCGCCGAGGCAGTGCGCCAGCAGTTCCGCAGCGTCGCCGACGACATCGGTGTGCAGGCGGTCAAGACCGGGATGCTGGCCTCCGCGGAGCTCGTGGAGACCGTGGCCGCGCTGCTCTCCGAGCTCGAGGTGCCGGTGGTCATCGACCCGGTCGGGGTCTCCAAGCACGGTGACTCACTGCTCGCCGCCGAGGCGCTGGAGGCCGTACGCACCAAGCTGTTGCCGACCGCGACCGTCGCCACGCCCAACCTCGATGAGGTCGCTCAGCTCACCGGTGTACGGGTGGCGGCCGAGGCGGATATGCGGCGAGCGGCGGCGGCACTGCTCTCGTACGGCCCGCGGTGGGCCCTGATCAAGGGCGGTCATCTGCCCGGCGATGCCACCGACCTGCTCACCGATGGCCATACGGAGCACTGGCTGCGCGCGCCCCGCCACACCAACCGCCATACCCACGGCACGGGCTGCACCCTCGCCAGCGCCATCGCGGCTCAGCTGGCCAAGGGCGAGCGAGTGCCGGAGGCGGTCAGCCAGGCCAAGGCGTACATCACCGGTGCCATCGCGGCCGGATTCGCCCTCGGCGGCGGCATCGGGCCGGTCGACCACGGTTGGCGGCTCCGGTAGCCGACGACTGGCCCGCAGCAGACAGAGCAGACCCGCAGCAGAAAGAGCAGACAGAAAAGCCGGTCCACCCTGAGGTGGACCGGCTCTGCTGGCAACCGGGAGGCTGCGCTGCGACTATCCGTCAGCGCGAGACCTTGCCGGCCTTGATGCACGAGGTGCAGACATTGAGGCGCTTCGGCGTCCGACCGACCACGGCACGCACGCGCTGGATGTTGGGGTTCCAGCGACGCGGGGTACGGCGGTGCGAGTGGGAGATGCTGTTGCCGAAGCCCGGCCCCTTGCCGCAGACGTCGCAGTTGGCAGCCACGGGTCACTCCAAAGACTTCAGAATCACGGAACACCCCCGCGAGGGCGGGGAGAAGGCCTGACCGGTGTCAGGCAACCGGAGCAGCATACAACGACTGCTTCCGAACACCGAAATTACCATGACCGACCGGGCCCCCGCCTCCTGCCCCAGCCCGGCTTCCGGACTACCCTTCCCGGCATCGCCGCTGATCAAGGAGGGCCGTAACGTGCCGCACACGCTCGACGCCGCTGCGGTACGTGACTGGTGCGCCCAGTCCCTCGACGCCCTGGGCAAGGCCCGCGAGACCATTGACGCGATCAATGTCTACCCGGTGGCCGACGCCGATACCGGCACCAATCTCTATCTGACCGTGGAGTCCGCCACCCAGGCCGTCGAGGCCGCCTGCGCCGGTGACCCCACGCCCGCGGAGGCGGTACGTGCCATGGCCCATGGCGCCCTGCTCGGGGCGCGCGGCAACTCCGGCACGATCCTCGCCCAGCTGCTGCGCGGCATGGCCGACGAGATCAGCGGCGGCGGTGATCTCTGCCACGCCCTGCGCCGGGCCGCCGAATCCGCCCGGGCCGCTGTGGCACACCCCGTCGAGGGCACCATCCTCACCGTCGCCTCGGCCGCCGCCACGGCCGCCGAGGGGGTGCGGGGGGAGGCCGCGGGCGATGCCGTCGCGGTGGCCCGCGCCGCCTGTGAGGGTGCCCGCACCGCGCTGGAGGCGACCCCCGGGCAGCTGGAGGTGCTGGCCAGGGCGGGCGTCGTCGACGCGGGCGGCTACGGTCTGGTGGCCATCCTCGGTGCTCTGGTCGGCGCGCTCTCCGGGGAACAGCCGATGGGTCCGCTCGCCGAACGCGCGGCGGGCAGCGCCCCCCTGGCCCCCGCCGCCCCCGTACGTTCGCCCCAGCCCACCGGCGACCCGCATGCCGTCGCGGGTGGCCCGGCATACGAGGTGATCTACCTCCTCGACGCACCCGATACGGCCATCGACGCGCTGCGCGACCGGCTCGATCCGCTGGGTGACTCCCTGGTCATCGTCGGCGGCGACGGGCTGTGGAACGTCCATGTCCATGTGGACGACGCGGGCGCCGCCATCGAGGCGGGGGTTGAGGCGGGACGCCCGCACCGCGTCCGGATCACCCACTTCGACAGCCAGCGGACCGAGCCGGAGCCGCTGGCCCGGGCCGTGGTCGCCGTCGTACCCGGCGATGGACTGGCTGAACTGTGCGATGAGGCCGGTGCCATCGTGGTCACGGTGCGCCCCGGTGAGCCGCCCGCCAGTGGCGAGCTCGTACAGGCCGTACGGCGGGCACACGCCCGCGAGGTCGTACTGCTGCCCAACGCGGCCGAGCTGCGGCACACCGCCGCGGCCGCCGCCGAACAGGCCCGCGCCGAGGGCGTACGGGTCGCCATCATCCCCACCCGTTCCCCGGTTCAGGGCATCGCCGCCCTCGCTGTCCATGAGCCGGACCGCCGCTTTGACGAGGATGTCGTCGCCATGACCTCGGCGGCCGGCGCCACCCGTTACGCCGAACTGGCCATCGCCCAGCGGGAGTCCTGGACCACGGCCGGTATCTGCCAGGCCGGGGATGTGCTCGGCATGATCGACGGCGATGTCTCCCTGATCGGCACCGATCTCGCCGGCACCGCCACCGGGGTGCTGGAGCGGATGCTCGCGGCGGGCGGTGAACTGGTCACCCTGGTGCTCGGCGCGGATGCCCCGGAGGGCCTGGCGGCCCAGCTGGAGGAGTACGTCCGCCATAGCCACCTGGGCGTGGACACCGTCGTTTACACGGGGCAGCAGCCGACTCCCCTGCTCATCGGCGTCGAATAACCGCCGGCTGTCACACCCATCCGCCAAGATGGACGTGTGCCCGCGCTCGAAGAACCCCTCCAGAAGATCGTCGGCGGCAACACCGCGAAGGTGCTGGCCGAGCACCTCGACCTGCATACGGTCGGTGACCTGCTCCACCACTATCCGCGACGGTACGCCGAGCGCGGCGAGCTGACCCGGCTCGCCGACCTTCCGCTGGATGAGCATGTCACCGTTGTCGCCCAGGTCGCCGACGCCCGCCTGCTGAAGTTCAACAGGGGCAAGGGCCAGCGGCTTGAGGTGACCCTCACCGACGGCAGCGGACGGTTGCAGCTGGTCTTCTTCGGCCGTGGGGCCTTCGCGCACGAGAAGAAGCTGCTGCCCGGCCGCCGTGGCATGTTCGCGGGCAAGGTCGGAGTCTTCAACCGCAAGCTCCAGCTGGCACACCCCGAGTACAAGCTGCTCGACCAGGACAGCGACCGGTCGACCGTCGAAAAATTCGCCAGTGAGCTGCTTCCGCTCTACCCGGCGTGCCGGCAGATCTCCTCCTGGACGATCGAGCAGTCCATCGACACCGTGCTCACCTCCATGGAAGCCACCGGCTGGGACGGCCTCACCGACCCCCTCCCACCGTCGATCCGCGCGGACCGCAGCCTGATCACTCTCCCCGAGGCCTTCCGCAAGGTCCACCGGCCCCGCACCAAGGGCGACATCGCCGAGGCCCGCGCCCGGCTGAAATGGGACGAGGCCTTCGTCCTCCAAGTCGCTCTCGCACGCCGTCGCTTCGCCGACACCCAGCTCCCGGCCGTGCCGCGACGACCGCGGGAGGACGGCCTGCTGAAGGCCTTCGAGGCCAAGCTGCCTTTCACCCTCACCGAGGGCCAGCGGCAGGTCAGCAAGGAGATCTTCGCCGACCTGGCCACCGAGCACCCCATGCACCGGCTGCTGCAGGGCGAGGTTGGCTCGGGCAAGACGTTGGTGGCGCTACGGGCCATGCTGACCGTCGTTGACGCGGGCGGGCAGGCGGCCATGCTGGCGCCCACCGAGGTGCTGGCCCAGCAGCACCACCGCTCCATCGTCGAGATGCTGGGAGAGCTGGCTGAGGGCGGCCTGCTGGGCGGCGCCGAACACGGCACCAAGGTGGTGCTGCTCACCGGCTCCATGGGCGCCGCCGCCCGCCGTCAGGCGCTGCTGGATCTGGTCACCGGTGAGGCCGGGATCGTCATCGGCACCCATGCGCTGATCGAGGACAAGGTGCGCTTCCACGACCTGGGCCTGGTCGTCGTCGATGAACAGCACCGCTTCGGCGTCGAACAGCGCGACGCCCTGCGCTCCAAGGGCAAACAGCCCCCGCACCTCCTGGTGATGACGGCCACCCCGATTCCGCGCACGGTCGCCATGACCGTCTTCGGTGATCTGGAGACCTCCGTCCTCGACCAGCTCCCGGCCGGACGCTCCCCGATCGCCAGCCATGTGGTGCCCGCCGCCGACAAGCCGCACTTCCTGGCCCGTACCTGGGAGCGCGTACGGGAGGAAGTCGAGGCCGGGCACCAGGCCTACGTGGTCTGCCCCCGGATCGGCGACGAGGAGGAGCCCGCAGCAAGGAAAACCCCTGAGGACGAAGCGGAGAAGCGGCCGCCGCTCGCCGTGCTCGAAATCGCGGAGCAGCTGACCGGCGGCCCGCTCAAGGGACTTCGCGTCGAGCCGCTGCACGGCCGGATGCAGCCGGAGGCCAAGGACGACGTGATGCGCCGCTTCGCCGCGGGCGAGGTGGACGCGCTCATCGCCACCACCGTCATTGAGGTCGGGGTGAACGTCCCCAACGCCACCGTCATGGTGATCATGGACGCGGACCGTTTTGGCGTCTCCCAGCTCCACCAGCTCCGTGGCCGGGTCGGCCGTGGCTCAGCGCCCGGACTGTGCCTGCTGGTCACGGAGATGCCGGAAGCCAGCCAGGCCCGCGCCCGGCTGACCGCGGTCGCTGGGACGCTGGACGGCTTTGAGCTCTCCCGTATCGATCTGGAGCAGCGTCGTGAGGGCGACGTCCTGGGGCAGGCGCAGTCCGGTGTCCGGTCGTCGCTGCGCATGCTCGCCGTCATCGATGACGAGGAGGTCATCGCGGAGGCCCGTGAGGAGGCCACAGCGATCGTCTCCGCCGACCCGGAACTGTCTCAACTCCCCGCCCTGCGCACGGCGTTGGACGCGCTACTGGACAAGACCCGCGAGCAATACCTCGACAAGGGCTGAAACTGCGGGGCTGGCACCGCGAGTGTTGTGGGCACTCGATCCGCCCGAGTGTTGTGGGCACTCGCAGCCCCGCGAGGGGCTGTGGGTGGGCACAACACCCGGCCACCGGCCCGCACCCAGCCAACCCCGGGATCCCGGGGCGAAGCCCCGCCACGCGGCGGAGCCGCATATCGGTACAGCCGGGAAGGTGGGGGCACCTCCCAGCGGTAGCTGGGGGAGGGAACGGGGAAGAACCCGCCGCGCCACCAGCGGCGTGCCCACGAGCCACCCGGCGCCCGCCGACTGAGCCGAACGCGTGGCTTCGCCATATCGTGGGGGAGCGGCGACCAGCCGGGATCGCCGCTCCCAGGACGGAGGACGCGACCCATGACCCGCGTGATCGCCGGATCCGCAGGCGGACGACGGCTCGCCGTGCCGCCCGGCAACGGCACCCGCCCGACCTCCGACCGTGCCCGGGAAGGACTGTTCTCGAGCTGGGAGGCGCGGCTGGGCTCCTGGCGGGGGCTACGGGTGCTGGACCTGTACGGCGGCTCCGGCGCCGTCGGGCTGGAGGCGCTGTCCCGGGGAGCGGAGCACGTGCTGCTCGTAGAGGCCGACGCACGAGCCGCACGGACCATCAAGGAAAACGTCCGCGCACTGGGGCTCCCGGGCGCCGAGGTGCGGCTGGCCAAGGCCGAGCAACTGCTGGCGGGGCCAGCCCCCGAAAGACCGTATGACGTGGCCTTTCTCGATCCGCCCTATGCGGTCAGCGATGACGATCTCCGCGAGATTCTGCTCACACTCCGGAAACAGGGGTGGCTCTCCGCTGCCGCGCTCGTCACCGTTGAGCGCAGCACCAGAGGCGGCGAATTCCGTTGGCCCGACGGCTTTGAGGGGCTGCGGTCGCGTCGCTACGGCGAGGGAACGTTTTGGTACGGTCACGCCGCCCAGCAGGAAGTTACCGACGCGTCATGAAAAGCTCCGAGAGCGAGGAAACGCCAGTGCGCCGCGCCGTCTGTCCGGGGTCCTTCGATCCCATCACCAATGGACATCTAGACATCATCGCCCGGGCCTCCAAGCTCTATGACGTCGTACACGTCGCGGTGATGATCAACCAGGCCAAGCAGGGCCTTTTCACTGTCGAAGAGCGCATAGAGCTCATCCGTGAGGTCACCGAGAGCTTCGGTAACGTCCAGGTGGAGTCCTTCCACGGGCTGCTGGTCGACTTCTGCAAGCAGCGCGACATCCCCGCCATCGTCAAGGGGCTGCGGGCGGTCAGTGACTTTGACTACGAGCTGCAGATGGCGCAGATGAACAATGGGCTCTCCGGCGTCGAGACTCTCTTCGTGCCGACCAATCCGACTTACAGCTTCCTCTCTTCCAGCCTGGTCAAGGAGGTCGCCACCTGGGGCGGCGACGTCTCCCACCTGGTGCCCCCGCAGGTCTTCGAAGCACTCACCAAGCGCCTTGCCCGGCACTGACGTTCCCGCATCCGGTGTCGCACCGGCCTCCGCTGCCCGTACAGTCACCTCCGTGGACGTACAGCAGAGACTCGACGACATTGTCGCGGCGGTCGAGAGCGCCCGCTCCATGCCCATGTCGGCCTCCTGCGTGGTGAACCGCGCGGAGCTGCTTGCCATGCTCGGCGAGGTGCGCGAAGCGCTGCCCGGCTCGCTCGCCCAGGCCCAGGAGCTGCTGGGCGGCCGGGAGCAGATGGTCGCCGAGGCCCAGCAGGAGGCGCAGCGGATCATTGAGGCCGCGCAGACGGAGCGTGGCTCGCTCGTCTCCGGCACCGAGATCGCCCGGCGCTCCCAGGAGGAGGCCGACCGGATCCTTACCGAGGCCCGGCGTGAGGCAGCGGAGATCCGGGCCGAGGCGGATGACTACGTCGACAGCAAGCTCGCCAACTTCGAGGTCGTGCTGAGCAAGACCATCGGCTCCGTCGACCGTGGCCGGGAGAAGCTGCTGGGCCGGGGGCCGGGCGCCGACGCATACGAAGACGGATACGCCGGGGACGCCCCCGAGCGCACCGCCGACCCGGCTGCACTGCGGGAGCGGGCGGACGCGTATGTCGAGACCCAGTTCCGGGCCATTGAGGCGGTGCTGAGCAAGACCCTGGAGGCGGTCGGCCGCGGTCGGCAGAAGCTCACCGGACACCAGCCGGTCGATGAGCTCGGTGCGCATATGGCCGCGCAGGACGGCGGGCAGGAGGGCCACCACCAGCCCCGGACAAGCGACGCGGACTACCTCGCTGATCTCGCCACAACCCAGGCGCCGACGGCGCAGGCCCAGCACGTCGAGCACTTCGACCAGTCCGTGCAGCCGTCGCCGGACCCGTACGCGGTGGCCGCCGGCTATCAGCAGGGCGCCTACCCCCAGCAGGACGCTTACGCCTATCAGCAACAGGATCCGTACTACGCGCAGCAGCAGACCCAGCATGTCCAGGATCCCTATGGCTACCAGCAGGGATATCAGCAGCCGGACGCCTACTACGGCCAGCAGCACCAGCCCCAGCAGCCGCAACAGCCGCAGCAACAGCAGGCCGGTGCGCTGGATGAGACCAGTCTCTTTGACACCAGCATGATCGACATCGATCAGCTGCGGGAGTACGAGCAGGGCCGCTGAGCGGCCCCGGCTGGTTGGGCTGGTCCCGATTGGGTTGATCGGGGCCCGTCCAGTATCCTGGCCCTTCGGTCGCGCGTACGTCCGCGATTTCTGCTGCCCTGAGAACCGGGCGGTTAGTGCCACAGCGTAGAAAGCAGGAAGCCCTGAAAGCCCCCCTCGACCACCGTGCCCCTCTCGTGTTCGACACGCGTGAGCTGGGGCGGCGTCCTGGTGCGCTGAAGCGGGTCTCCCGCACCGTCGAGGCGCCCAAGGACCTCGGTATCGAGGTCATCGGGGTGCCTGAGGGCGCGACGATCGAGCTGGACCTCCGCCTGGAGTCGGTCATGGAAGGGGTGCTTGTCACAGGCACCGCCCGTGCGCCGCTCTCGGGGGAGTGCGTAAGGTGTCTGGAGCCGCTTGGGCAGCAGTGCGAAGCGGATTTCCAGGAAATGTTCTCCTACCCCGACGCCGACGACCGGAGCCTTTTCAAGGACACCGGCGACGACGCCGAGGAAGAGGAGGACATGCTCTTCCTCGAGGGCGATCTGTTCGACCTCGAGCCTGTGCTGCGGGACGCGGTGGTGCTGTCACTGCCGCTCCAGCCCGTGTGCGACCCGGACTGCCCCGGGCTGTGCTCCGAGTGCGGAGCACGGCTCGCGGACGACCCGGAGCACCAGCACAACGAGGCCGTCGACATCCGTTGGGCGGCACTGCAGGAACTCGCCGAGACCATCCAGGACGGCGAGAAGGACGACGTGAACGGCGCCGCATCGGGTGCCGACGAGAAGCAGGAGAAGTAGCCGTGGCTGTTCCGAAGCGGAAGATGTCGCGCAGCAACACGCGCCACCGCCGGTCGCAGTGGAAGGCTGCGGTCCCCACCCTGGTGACGTGCGAGCGCTGCCAGGAGCCGAAGCAGCAGCACATCGCGTGCCCCAGCTGCGGCACCTACAACAAGCGTCAGGTCCTCGAGGTCTGATCGGCGGGTGACAGGCTTCATGTCAGACGCCAGTACGCCTGGAATCCCTCCCCGCACACGTGGGGGTGAAGCGCAGGCTCCGGCGGATCTGGTGGATGCGGCCTCGTCCCACACGCTCCTGGAAGGGCGGCTCGGGTATCAGCTCGAGTCCGCCCTTCTGGTGCGTGCGCTGACACACCGCTCGTACGCATACGAGAACGGTGGGCTGCCCACCAATGAACGGCTTGAATTCCTCGGAGACTCGGTCCTCGGCCTGGTAGTTACCGACACGCTCTACCGGACCCACCCCGATCTGCCCGAGGGACAGCTGGCCAAGCTGCGCGCCGCAGTGGTCAACTCGCGTGCCCTCGCCGAGGTCGCCCGCGGCCTCGACCTGGGCGCCTTCATCCGGCTTGGCCGGGGTGAGGAAGGCACCGGTGGCCGGGACAAGGCCTCGATCCTCGCGGACACCCTGGAGGCCGTGATCGGCGCGGTCTATCTCGACCAGGGCCTCGCCGCGGCCGATCGGCTGATCCACCGGCTCTTCGACCCCCTGATCGAGAAGTCCTCGAATCTGGGCGCGGGCCTGGACTGGAAGACCAGCCTCCAGGAGCTGACCGCGGCCGAAGGCCTCGGCGTTCCGGAGTATGTGGTCACCGAGACCGGTCCCGACCACGAGAAGACCTTCACGGCTGCTGCCCGCGTCGGTGGTGTCGCGTACGGCACCGGCACCGGCCGCAGCAAGAAGGAAGCGGAGCAGCAGGCGGCGGAGGCCGCCTGGCGTGAGATCCGCGCGGCCGCGGACGCGAAGGCGGCCACTGCCGAAGCACACTGATCCCCTTTCCGGCCTTCCTCCGGCCCCCACTGGAGGAAGGCCGGCCGGAGGGCCAAGGAGACCCCGTTGCCCGAGCTGCCCGAGGTGGAGGTCGTACGCCGTGGCCTCGAAAGCTGGGTCAGCGGCCGTACCGTCGACGATGTCACCGTGCTGCACCCGCGTGCCGTCCGGCGGCATCTCGCGGGCGCGGCGGACTTCGCCGCGCGCATGGCGGGACGCCGCGTCGGTGTGGCCCAGCGGCGCGGCAAGTACCTGTGGCTGCCGCTCGGCGATGACGCCGAGGGCTTCGCGGTGCTGGCGCATCTGGGAATGAGCGGCCAGCTGCTGGTGCGGCCGCAGGAGGCGCCCGACGAGAAGCATCTGCGTATCCGCGTCCGGTTCAAGGACTCCGCGGGCACCGAGCTCCGCTTTGTCGACCAGCGCACGTTCGGCGGGTTGTCGCTCCACCCGACAACACCGGATGGTCTGCCCGGCGTTATCGCCCATATCGCCTGCGACCCGCTCGACCCGGCCTTCGATGACGCCGCTTTCCACAGCGCGCTGCGCGCGAAGCGTACGACGATCAAGCGGGCGCTGCTCGACCAGTCGCTGATCAGCGGCGTCGGCAATATCTACGCGGACGAGGCGCTGTGGCGGGCCAGGCTGCACTACGACCGGCCGACCGGCACCCTCACACGGCCTCGCACGGCCGAGCTGCTCGGGCACATCCGGGATGTCCTGAACGCCGCTCTCGCCGTCGGCGGCACCAGCTTCGACAGCCTCTACGTCAACGTCAACGGCGAGTCCGGCTACTTCGATCGCGCCCTGGACGCCTACGGGCGTGAGGACGAACCCTGCCGCCGCTGCGGAACGCCTATGCGCCGTCGCACCTGGACCAACCGGTCCAGCTACTTCTGCCCCCACTGCCAGCGCCCCCCACGCCCCCGCTCCCGGTGACATCAACGTCCGCCGCCGGAGGGAGTCCCCTAACCCGACCCCTTCCCGAAACTGTGGGCTGCCGCCCCCAGACCCCCACTCCCGTGTTGTGGGCACTCGCAGCCCCGCGAGGGGCTGTGGGTGGGCACAACACCCGCCCACCGGCCCGCACCGGCCACCCCCGGGGCCCCGGGGGCGAAGCCCCGGTTTCAGGGAAGGGGCGGGATACGGGGAACCCCACCCACGGCACCCCCCGCAGCCGGGCGGAGCCCGGCCACGCGGCGGAGCCGCATATTGGTACAGCCGGGAAGGGGCGGGATACGGGAAACCCACCCGCGGCACCCCGGAGCCGGGCGCAGCCCCGCCGCGCGGCGAAGCCGCATGTCGGTACAGCCGGGACTAACCAGGACTTCGGCTCAGAAGCCGAAGTTCTGGGTCCACCATGGCCCGCCGGGCGCGAAGTGCGCGCCGACCCCCAGCGTCTTGTAGTCGCAGTTGAGTATGTTCGCCCGGTGGCCGGGACTGTTCATCCAGGCGTCCATCACAGACTGCGCGTTGGCCTGCCCACGGGCTATGTTCTCGGCGCCGAGATTGCTGATGCCCGCCGCGTCGGCCCGGTCCCAGGGACTCTTGCCGTCCGGGTCGGTGTGCGAGAAGAAGCCGCGCACGGCCATGTCCTCGCTGAAGTCACCCGCCAGCTTGGCCAGCTGAGCGTCCGCCGTCACCGGCTGGCAGCCCGCCTTGGCCCGCTCCTGGTTGACCAGCGTCAGCACCTGCGCCGCAGTGGACTCCGCCGCGTCCGGGGTCTGCGGGGCCTTCGGCGGCTTCACGCTGGGCTTCGCGGGGTTCGCCGGGCTGGCCGGCTTTGCCGGGCCGGCGCTGCTGCTCGATGGCGCGGGCTTCTTCGGCGCCTTGGAAGGCTCGGCGGAGGGCTTCTCGGAGGGCCGTGACGGTGAAGGACTCGCGCTGGGCGACTGCGCCCCCGTACGTTCCTGGTCCCGGCTCGCCGGGTTCTCGCCGCGCTCGCCGAATCCGTCCGTGGCGCCCTGCGTCGCCAGATCCGGCACACCGTCGGCCCGTACCTTGCCGTTGGAGTCGTCGAAGCCGCCGAGGGTGAAGCCATTGCCGGGGCCGGGAACCAGCCCCGAGGCCACGGCTACCGCGCCCACTGCCATCGCGGCGGAGACACCGAGCATCCCGGTACGCACGGGGGCGGCGCCCCGCTTGCGGTGTGAGTCCCGGTGGCGACCATCAGAGGCGCTGCGCTGCGCGGGGATGCTCGGGGAGGGAGCGGGGGTAGCGCGTCGATGGCGTCCCATCTGCTGCTGTCCTCACGTGCTCGGCGGCGTTCACATCGCTTCGCTTCACTCATTCGAGTGAAGTCCATTGCCGGGCGACTGTACGGCATCACTGCGGGGGCTGGAGTGCCGCACGAGGAATTGTCTGGATAGCGTGCGTCATATGAGTGAGGCCACTGGCGGGACGGAGGACGTCCGGATGATCGCGTGGGTGCGCGGCGTGGTTCAGGGCGTGGGCTTCCGCTGGTTCACCCGGGCGAACGCGCTGCGGATCGGCGGACTGATCGGTTTCGCCGTCAACCTCGGCGATGGCCGGGTACAGGTGGTGGCCGAGGGACCGAAAGAGAACTGTGAGGCGCTGCTGGAGTGGCTGCGCACCGGTGACACGCCCGGCAGGGTGGACGGAGTCACGGAAATCTGGGACATGCCTCGGGGCGGCTACCCGAGCTTCGACATCAGATGAACCCGGAGTCTGACCCAAACTGGTTGCCAATCCCCGGACGGCGTGTAAGGCTGCCGTCACGAATGATCCACAAGTGATCCGCACCCCCCAGCGGGCCGCCCTCTCCGGTGCATGCCGCCGTTTGAGCCAAGGCGCCCGCGTACACGGGGTGTGATCGTGTTGACCCTCAAAACTTTTGGTGAGACGCTGGAAGCCCCGCGCACCTTAGCTGTTTGACCCTGAGAACCGTTACGCAGAGCAGACACCGCGGGTGCTTATCCCTCACGTATCCCTCACGACCACCGCCGCTTCGGTCGGTCACTCAGTGTGGAGGACCATCCATCATGGCAAAGGCGCTTCTCGGTTACGTCGGCGGCTCCGACCCCCGAGTCCTCGCCGAGATGCGACGGCTTCAGCAGCGCGTCCAGGACCTGGAATCCGAGCTCGTACGGATGCAGGCCGAGAACGACGCGTTGTCGGCTGCCGCACGTCACGGCGACTCGCTGCTTGACAGCATCGACGTACCCAAGGGCGAGCCCGCGCTCACCTGACCCGAAACC
This sequence comes from Streptomyces gobiensis, assembly GCF_021216675.1. NCBI lineage: Bacteria > Bacillati > Actinomycetota > Actinomycetes > Kitasatosporales > Streptomycetaceae > Streptomyces > Streptomyces gobiensis. The sequence continues at coordinate 4,328,656 of NZ_CP086120.1, forward strand.
CGGGCGGGTGTATAAGCGGAGCCCACCGCTTGAAGAACTGCGAGGGACGCTCCGGCGTCCCTTCGTCATTTCTCCCCGTGGTGGATGACTTCCGTTAACGTCTGATGTGCCCCCCACCTTCATGGGTGAAACCGCGCCTCCCCGGTAAAGTCACACGCCGTGCACCTCAAGAGCCTGACCCTGCGCGGGTTCAAGTCCTTCGCTTCCGCCACCACGCTGCGCTTCGAGCCGGGTATCACCTGCGTGGTGGGCCCAAACGGCTCCGGCAAGTCCAATGTGGTGGACGCCCTGTCCTGGGTGATGGGCGAGCAGGGGGCCAAGTCGCTGCGCGGCGGCAAGATGGAGGACGTCATCTTCGCCGGGACGACCGGGCGGCCTCCGCTCGGCCGTGCTGAGGTCTCCCTCACCATCGACAACGCCGATGGCGCTCTGCCCATCGACTACGCCGAGGTCACCATCACGCGGATCATGTTCCGCAACGGCGGCAGTGAATATCAGCTCAACGGTGACACCTGTCGGCTGCTCGATATCCAGGAGCTGCTTTCCGACTCCGGCATCGGCCGCGAGATGCATGTCATCGTCGGCCAGGGTCAGCTCGACTCCGTGCTGCACGCCGACCCCATGGGTCGCCGTGCCTTCATCGAGGAGGCGGCGGGCGTACTGAAGCACCGCAAGCGCAAGGAGAAGGCGCTGCGGAAGCTCGACGCCATGCAGGCCAACCTGGCACGCGTCCAGGATCTGACCGATGAGCTGCGGCGGCAGCTCAAGCCGCTGGGGAGACAGGCCGCGGTGGCCCGCAAGGCGGCGGTCATCCAGGCTGATCTGCGCGATGCCCGGCTGCGGCTGCTCGCCGACGATCTGGTCACCCTGCGGGAGGCGCTGAAGGCAGAGGTCGCCGACGAGGCCGCGCTCAAGGAGCGCAAGGAGGCGGCCGAGGCCGAGCTGAAGGCCGCCCTGCAACGCGAGGCCGAGCTGGAACAGCGCGTACGCACCCTCACCCCCCGGCTGCAGCGTGCCCAGCAGACCTGGTACGAGCTGTCCCAGCTCGCCGAGCGGGTGCGCGGCACCGTCAGCCTGGCGGACGCCCGGGTCAAGAGCGCCAGCGCCGAGCCCGTGGAGGAGCGGCGCGGCCGGGACCCGGAGGACCTGGAGCGGGAGGCGGCCCGTATCCGGGAGCAGGAGGCGGAGCTGGAGGCCGCGCTGGAGGCGGCGAGCCGTGCGCTGGACGAAACGGTTGATCACCGGGCCGAGCTGGAACGGCGGTTGGCTGAGGAGGAGCGGCGGCTCAAGGACACGGCACGGGCCATCGCGGACCGTCGTGAACACCTGGCCCGGCTCAGCGGTCAGGTCGGTGCCGCCCGCAGCCGGGCTGCGTCGGCCCAGGCCGAGATCGACCGGTTGACGGCGGCCCGTGATGACGCACAGCGGCGAGCGGTCTCCGCGCAGGAGGAGTACGAGCTCCTCAAGGCGGAGGTCGAAGGGCTGGACGAGGGTGATCAAGAGCTTGCGGAGCGGTATGAGGCCGCCAAGCGGCAGCTGGCCGAGGCTGAGGCGGCACTGACCACGGCCCGGGACGCCGCGACCGCCGCCGACCGGAAACGCGCCGCCACCTCCGCCCGCCATGACGCCCTCGCGCTGGGCCTGCGGCGCAAGGACGGCACCGGCACCCTGCTGGACTCCCGGGACCGGCTCACCGGGCTGCTGGGCCCGGCAGCGGAGCTGCTTACGGTGGCGCCGGGCTACGAGGTGCCCATCGCCGCCGCGCTGGGCGCTGCCGCCGACGCGATCGCGATGGATGGCCCCGCAGCGGCTGCCGAGGCCCTGCGTCTGCTCCGCAAACACGACGCGGGCCGCGCGTCGATCCTGCTGGGCGGCGCGCCGAATCCGTATCCCGGCCCCGGCCCCCGGAGCAATCCCGACCACCCGGAACACCCTGCGGCAGCCGAACTGGTCAGCGGGCCTGATTCACTGATCCCCGCCGTGCGGCGGCTGCTGCGTGACGTTGTGGTCGTCAGGACGCTGGAGGACGCCGAAGAGCTGCTGGCCGAGCAGCCGGAACTGACTGCCGTCACGGCCGAGGGCGACCTGCTTGGCTCCCACTTCGCGCACGGCGGTTCCGCCGGGGCGCCCAGCATGCTGGAGGCCCAGGCCGCCGTGGACGAGGCGGCAGCGGAGCTGGCGGAGCTGGCGGAGCGGTGCGATGAGCTGGCCGCCGAGCAGGGGCGGGCGAAGGAACGGCGCCAGGAGTGCGCGGCGGCGGTGGAGGCGCTGGCGGAGCGGCGCAGCGCCGCCGACCGGGAGAAGTCAAAGGTCGCCGGGCAGCTAGGACGGCTGGGCGGACAGGCGCGGGCAGCCGCGGGCGAGGCCGAGCGGGCCGCTGCGGCCGTGGCCAAGGCCGAGGAAGCGCTGACGGCCGCCACCGAGCAGGTCGAGTTGTTGTCCGAGCGGCTGGCGGTGGCCGAGGAGGTCCAGGAGGGTGAGGAGGAACCGGACACCTCCGTACGGGACCGTCTCTCGGCCGACGGCGCCAACGCCCGGCAGACCGAGATGGAGGCCCGCCTCCAGGTCCGCACGCACGAGGAACGGGTCAAGGGACTGGCCGGGCGAGCGGACGCCCTGGACCGGGCGGCGCGTGCCGAGCGGGAAGCGCGGGCGCGCGCGGAGCGGCGGCGCGCCCGTATGCGTCATGAGGCCGAGGTCGCCGCGGCCGTCGCCGCGGGCGCCCGGCAGCTGCTGGCGCACATCGAGGTGTCCCTCGTCCGGGCCGAGGAAGAGCGGGCCGCCGCCGAGCAGGCCAAGGACGAGCGCGAACGGGAGCTGGTCGCCGAGCGCAACCGGGGCCGTGAGCTCAAGGCTGAACTGGACAAGCTCACCGACTCGGTGCACCGGGGCGAGGTACTGGGGGCCGAGAAGCGGCTGCGGATTGAGCAGTTGGAGACCAAGGCGCTGGAGGAGCTGGGGGTCGAGCCCGCCGGGCTGATCAGCGAGTACGGCCCGGACCAGCTGGTGCCACCGTCCCCGCCCGCCGAGGGCGAGGAGTTGCCCGAAGACCCGGAGCACCCCCGTAACAGACCAGTCCCCTTCAGCCGTTCGGAGCAGGAGAAGCGGCTGACCGCGGCAGAGCGTGCGTATCAGAAGCTTGGCAAGATCAATCCGCTGGCGCTGGAAGAGTTCGCGGCGCTTGAGGAGCGTCACCAGTTCCTCAGCGAGCAGCTCGAAGACCTGAAGAAGACCCGCGCCGATCTTCTTCAGGTCGTGAAGGAGGTCGACGAGCGGGTCGAGCAGGTCTTCACTGAGGCTTACCACGACACCGCGCGTCAGTTCGAGGGCGTCTTCGCCCGGCTGTTCCCCGGTGGTGAGGGACGGCTGATCCTGACCGACCCCTCGGACATGCTCACCACCGGTGTGGATGTCGAAGCCCGGCCGCCGGGCAAGAAGGTCAAGCGGCTCTCTCTGCTCTCCGGCGGCGAGCGCTCGCTCACCGCGGTGGCGCTGCTGGTGTCCATCTTCAAGGCGCGGCCCAGCCCGTTCTATGTGATGGACGAGGTTGAGGCGGCACTCGACGACACCAATCTGCAGCGGCTGATCGGGATCATGGAGGAGCTGCAGGAGAGCTCGCAGCTGATCGTGATCACGCATCAGAAGCGAACCATGGAGGTCGCGGACGCGCTCTACGGTGTCTCCATGCAGGGCGACGGTGTCTCAAAGGTCATCAGCCAGCGGCTGAGCTGATCCAATCCTTGATCACTTCACAGAGTGAATACATGTGATGGGTGCCTCGCTGAAGAATCGTTGAGACGCAGCTATTGACTTCGAAACTTGAAGGCATAGTCTCTGCAACGTCGCTTTTACCTTCAACTGGTGGCGCACGGTCAGGCATGCGCCACTGACAGAGCGACATCACCGAAGCCCGGCACCGCCGCCGGGTCCCGCAGGAGAGCATTTTGACCAGCACCGCGCAGCTGGAGCCCGCCGCCACAGCCGGTCGGCCGAAGCACCTCAGTCATGTCATCTTCATCGCCGCGTCCGCCGCGATGGGCGGTTTCCTCTTCGGCTACGACAGCGCTGTGATCAACGGCGCTGTCGAGGGCATCAAGGGGAAGTTCGACGTCGGCTCCGCCACCCTCGGCGCGGTCATCGCCATCGCGCTGCTCGGCGCGGCGCTCGGCGCCGTGATGGCGGGCCGGCTCGCCGACCGCATCGGCCGCCCCCGGGTGATGCAGATCGCCGCGGTTCTCTTCGCGGTCAGCGCCCTCGGCTCCATGCTCCCGTTCACGCTGTGGGACCTGGCCATCTGGCGCACCCTGGGCGGCGTGGCCATCGGTATGGCCTCAGTGATCGCCCCGGCGTATATCGCCGAGGTCGCACCCGCTGAGTACCGGGGCCGGCTCGCCTCCTTCCAGCAGGCCGCCATCGTCCTCGGCATCGCCATCTCGCAGCTCGTCAACTACCTGGTGCTCAATATCGCCCACGGTGACCAGCGTGGCTCCCTGTTCGGTCTTGAGGCCTGGCAGGTCATGCTCGGAATCGAGATCGTCCCCGCCCTGCTCTACGGCCTGCTGGCGCTCCGTATCCCGGAGTCGCCGCGCTATCTGGTCGCCCGGGGCCGGATCGACGAGGCCAAGGCGGTGCTCGCCGATGTCGAACCGGAAGGCACCGATCTGGACGCCGAGGTGGCCCGGATCGACGCCAGGATGCGCAGCGAACACAAGCCGAGGCTCAGGGACCTCATGGGTGGCAGGACCGGCCTGCTGCCCATTGTCTGGATCGGTATCGGCCTCTCGGTTTTCCAGCAGCTTGTCGGCATTAACGTGATCTTCTACTACAGCTCCTCGCTGTGGCAGTCGGTCGGCATCAACCCGGAGAGCTCGTTCCTCTACTCCTTCACCACGTCGATCATCAATATCGTCGGCACGGTGATCGCGATGCTCTTCGTCGACCGGATCGGCCGTAAGCCGCTGGCCCTGATCGGCTCCGCCGGAATGGCCGTCTCGCTCGCCCTTGCCGCCTGGGCGTTCTCCTTCAAGCGGGACCTCAACGGCGACATCTCGCTGCCCGACGCCCAAGGCGCCGTCGCCCTGATCGCCGCGCACTCCTTTGTGCTCTTCTTCGCCCTGTCCTGGGGCGTGGTGGTCTGGGTGATGCTCGGCGAGATGTTCCCCAACCGCATCCGGGCCGCCGCGCTGGGCGTGGCCGCCTCCGCACAGTGGATCACCAACTGGCTGATCACCGCGAGTTTCCCGTCGATGTCCGACTGGAATCTCTCCGGCTCCTATGTGATCTACGCAGCCTTCGCCGCGCTCTCGATCCCGTTCATCCTCAAGTGGGTGCCGGAGACCAAGGGCAAGGCGTTGGAGGAGATGGGCTAAACCCCGCCGCCCATCTTCTCGCCACGGATACTGCCCCGGCTCTCCCCGAGAGCCGGGGCAGTACGCATCCGTCGTCCTGGCTGATACTGGATGAGATGTTCGGCCGAACCGGCTTCGCGACGGACAAGCCCTGCCCGTGACGTAGATCAATCTCTAGGGAACCGATGGAAATCCTCATCCTCGTTGTAGTCATCGCCGTGGTAGCGATCGGCGCGATCAGCGGGCTTGTGATCAGCGGCCGCAAGAAGAAGACGCTGCCGCCCGATGAGTCCGCCACCCCTACCATCACCGCCCCGCCCCCCGAGCCGCATATCGGTGAGGAGGCCGAGGGCACTCCGGAGGCACCCGGCCGGACGATCCAGGAGGTCGGGCTGCCGGACGCCGCCGAGGCACCGGTTGTCGAGGAGGCCGCGCCCGCCGCACCGGCGCCCGAGATCGAGACCCCGGAGCCCACCGCGGGCCGGCTCGTACGGCTGCGCGCCCGGCTCTCCCGCTCGCAGAACTCGCTGGGCAAGGGGCTGCTCACGCTGCTCTCCCGGGAGCGTCTTGATGACGAGACCTGGGAGGAGATCGAGGACACCCTCCTCACCGCCGATGTCGGTGTCGCCCCCACCCAGGAGCTGGTCGAGCGGCTGCGTGAGCGGGTGAAGGTGCTGGGCACCCGCACCACCGAGGAGCTGCGCGGGCTGCTGCGCGAAGAGCTGCTGACGCTGATCGGCACGGATATGGACCGCGCCGTACGCACCGAGACCTCGGGAGCCGAGGACAAGCCCGGCATCATCATGGTTGTCGGGGTGAACGGCACCGGGAAGACCACCACTACCGGCAAGCTCGCCCGGGTGCTGGTCGCCGACGGCAAGTCGGTCGTGCTGGGCGCCGCCGACACGTTCCGGGCGGCCGCCACCGATCAGCTGCAGACCTGGGGCCAGCGCGTCGGCGCCCGTACCGTGCGCGGGCCCGAGAACGGCGACCCGGCCTCGGTCGCCTTTGACGCCGTCAAGGAAGGCATCGCCGAGGGCGCCGATGTTGTGCTCATCGACACCGCCGGCCGACTGCATACCAAGACCGGACTCATGGACGAGCTGGGCAAGGTCAAGCGGGTCGTCGAGAAGCAGGGGCCGGTCGACGAGGTGCTGCTGGTGCTGGACGCCACGACCGGTCAGAACGGTCTGGTGCAGGCGCGGGTCTTCGCCGAGGTCGTGGACATCACCGGTATCGCGCTCACGAAGCTGGACGGTACGGCTAAGGGCGGCATCGTTGTCGCGGTCCAGCGGGAGCTGGGTGTACCGGTGAAGCTGGTTGGGCTGGGGGAGGGGGCGGACGATCTGGCTCCGTTTGAGCCGGAGGCGTTCGTGGACGCGCTTATCGGCGACTGAACGCGTCCGGTGTCTCCCGTGTTCCGGGGGTGCCCGGTGGGGTTTCCCCTATGCTCTCCCCCAGCTACCGCTGGGAGGTGCCCCCAGGGGGTGCCCCCACCTTCCCGGCTGTGCCGCTGTGCGGCTCCGCCGCGCGGCGGGGCTTCGCCGGGCTGCGGGGTGCTGGGGGTGGTTTCCCCAATTCCCGCCCCTTCCCGGAAACCGGGGCTTCGCCCCGGGCCCCGGGGTTGGCCTGGTGCGGGCCGGTGGCCGGTGTTGTGCCCACCAGGCGTCGCGAGCTCCGTTGCGGGGTGGGCCGGAGCGTCGTGGTTGGTGTGGGTGGGTGGTTGCGTAGCAGGGTGGACCTACGCCCCTCGCGGGGCTGCGAGTGCCCACAACACTGGGGGTCTGGGGGCGTCAGCCCCCAGTTTCGGGAAGGGGCCGGGTTAGGGGAATCCCCACAGCCGACAGCGTCGCTCAGCCACACCCGACGGACGGAGTCCGGCGCAGGGGGCCGAAGCCCTCGAGGCGCCCCCGGCGCCGAGAGGTGCGAGGACGCCGTTAAGAAGGGGCCGGCGCTGTCAGGAATGGTGTCGGTGGCAGACGTAGGCCAGCGTGCCCAGGAGCAGACGGGCCTGCGGTGGGCGGCCCGCCGCTTCCAGGGTGGGCGGGCGCAGCCACTGGACCGGACCCAGACCGCCCAGGTCGGAGGGTGGCGCGGTGATGTGGTCACCCCGGCCCAGACCCCGCAGATCGAGACCGGCGTCATCCCAGCCCATCCGGTAAAGCAGCTGCGGCAGCTCGGCCGCGGCGCCGGGGGCGACAAAGAACCAGGCCCGGCCCTGCGGCCCCGCGGCGACCGGCCCCAGTGGGAGACCCATCCGCTCAAGCCGCACCAGCGCCCGGCGCCCGGCGGCAGCGGGCACCTCGATGATGTCGAACGAGCGCCCCACCGGGAGCAGCAGTGCCGCGCCGGGCACCTGCCCCCAGGCAGCGGTGGCTTCGTCCAGGGTGGCGCCCGCGGAAACTTCCAGAGTGGCGTCCAGCGGGTGGGCCCCCGGGGCCGGACAGACGGGGGAGCCGCAGGAGCACTCCGTACGGCCGCCGTTGCGCACCGCGCGTGCGCCGGGGACCACATCCCAGCCCCACAGCCCGGTGTACTCCGCCACCGCGGTGCACTCCGAGGCCCGGCCCTGCCGCCGGGGACGGCGGGTGGCCAGCCGTAGCTCCCGGAACTCCCGAATGCCGCCGATCGTGAAGCCCATGCCCCCTCCAACGGGTCCCATGCGCCGATGGTTACGACACATCTACGCAGAGCGATGGCCGTTGCGAAAGGTGGTGCGACGGGGTCCGCGCGCCCCTGGCGCACTTCGCTCCACCCGGTTGTGCTCGCCCTAAGTCAAGTGAAGCGTGTGGACTCCGGGTTAGGTTCATTCAAAGGGGTGGCGAATGGTGGCGTTTCTGAAATCCCCCTCGCCGCATCAGTGATCGTAGGATTACTTTCGGTACACACAACGGCGCGAGACAGGCGCGGTCGTTGGGTATGTCGCTGGGTATGTTGTCCAACGGCATCGACTGATGACCGCTCGAGAGTGGGGGCCTTCCAGTGGGCGGCAACGGCAGCAGCGGCGGCGCCGCTGAGAAGCGCCCGAATGAGCAGCTCGGTTCGTGGTTTATGCGCAGCGGCTGGTCGAAGGGTGAGCTGGCCCGTCAAGTGAACCGCCGGGCCCGGCAGATGGGCGCGCACCACATCAGCACCGACACCTCACGGGTGCGACGCTGGCTAGACGGTGAGCAGCCGCGGGAGCCGATTCCGCGGATCCTCTCCGAGCTGTTCTCCGAGCGCTTCGGCTGTGTTGTCGCCATCGAGGACCTGGGACTGCGCTCCGCCCGCCAGACAGCCGCCTCTTCCGGTATCGATCTGCCGTGGGCCGGCCCGCAGACCGTGGCGCTGATCAATGAGTTCTCCCGCAGCGATCTGATGCTCGGTCGCCGGGGGTATCTCGGCACCTCGCTGTCCATGTCCGCCGGGCCCGCGCTGATTGAGCCCATGCAGCGCTGGCTGGTGCCCGCTCCGGGCGCGCCGGGGGACCAGGCCTCCGGCCTCACCCCGATCCCGGCGCAGGCCGGCGGTCGGCGTGTGGGGCGGCTGTCCGGGCCGGAGCTGGAGCTGCTGGAGCAGACCACGGTGATGTTCCGCAAGTGGGACGCCCAGTGCGGCGGGGGGCTGCGCCGCAAGGCAGTCGTCGGTCAGCTGCATGAGGTGACGGATCTGCTGCAGGAGTCCCACCCCGAGCCGGTCCGCAAGCGGCTCTTCGGTGTCACCGCCCAACTGGCCGAGCTGGCTGGCTGGATGAGCTACGACATCGGTATCCAGCCCACCGCGCAGAAGTACTTCGTGCTCGCGCTGCACGCCGCCAAGGAAGCGAGTGACCGGCCGTTCGGCTCGTATGTGCTCTCCAACATGGGCCGCCAGATGATTCACCTCGGCCGCCCCGAGGACGCACTGGAGCTGGTACACCTCGCGCAGTACGGCAGCCGTGAGGGGGCCACCTCCCGTACCCAGGCGATGCTGTATGCGATGGAGGCGCGCGCCTACGCGAATATGGGCCAGCCCAAGCAGTGCCACCGAGCGGTGCGGATGGCCGAGGAGACCTTCGGTGAGATCGAGACGACTGACGGCGACCCCGACTGGATCGGCTTCTTCTCCGAGGCCGAGCTGAACGCCGAGAACGCTCACTCATACCGTGACCTCGCCTATGTCGCAGGGCGTAGCCCGACCTACGCGTCGCTGGCGCAGCCGGTGATGCAGAAGGCCGTGGACCTCTTTGGGCGGGAATGCGCCAAGCCCGAGGGTGGGCATCACCGTTCGTACGCGCTGAATCTGGTGGGTATGGCCACCGTCCATCTGCTGCAGAAGGAGCCTGAGCAGTGTGTGTCACGCACCGTGGAGGCCCTCAACGTGGCCAAGCGGCTGCGGTCGGAGCGGGTGAACAACCGCATCCGTAGGACGGCGGCCACCGCCGCCCGTGACTTCGCCGATGTCGCCGATGTCACCCAGCTCACTGAGCGGCTCGCGGGTGAGCTGCCCGGCGATGAGACGGCAGCCAGGGCGGGCTGACTTTCGTAGACCACCGGCTGCGACAGCCACCCCGAACACCCCGACTCGGCTCCCCCCGCCAGGTCATCGGGTGGCCGTCGCGGCCGGTTCTCCTGTCGAATGCCATGCGGAGATGGATCTGCCGTTTTTCAAGTGTGGGCGAATTCGCTCATGTTGAGGCGACTGATGGCCTCTCCTCAGAAGGAATACAAAGGGGAAGTCCCCTTTCTGCCGGGGCGCACGCCCCGGGGTGGACGTCCGATCGGCCCCGTCAGTCCGTCACTGGGCCAGGAGAGTAACCGGACAAGTTTCCCATCATCGTGAGTTCACTCACGTGTAACACCTCTCGCGGCTTCGTCACGTCCACGAAACATCCCGTGGCGTCGGTGGAAACGGGGTTTGGCGAACCTGTGGCGCATCCCGATAAGCCAGATCCTGCCCGCACGGGACGTAACGACGAGGAGATGCCCACCTTGAACGGCGCAGATACCGCATTCGTATTGATCAGCGCAGCGCTGGTCATGTTGATGACCCCCGGCCTGGCCCTCTTCTACGGCGGCATGGTCAGGGTCAAAAGCGCCCTCAACATGCTGATGATGTGCTTCATCGCGCTGGGCATCGTCAGCGTGCTGTGGGTGCTCTACGGCTACTCCCTGGCCTTCAGCGGTGACGTCGGCGGCGTCATCGGCAACCTGGACGCCATCGGCCTGAAGGGCATCACCCCGGAGACGCTTGACGGCGAGCTTCCGGTCTTCGCATTCATCCTCTTCCAGATGATGTTCGCGATCATCACACCCGCCCTGATGGCGGGTGCGCTGGCCGACCGGGTGAAGTTCAGTGCCTGGGCCGTCTTCATCGCCGTGTGGGTCTCCGTTGTCTACTTCCCGGTCGCGCACTGGGTGTGGGCCGAGGACGGCTGGCTCTTCAAGCTCGGTGTCATCGACTTCGCCGGCGGTACGGCCGTCCACATCAACGCCGGTATCGGCGCGCTCGCCGCGGTCCTGGTCGTCGGCAAGCGCATCGGCTTCAAGAAGGAGCCGATGCGCCCGCACAACCTGCCGCTGGTGCTGCTCGGTGCCGCCCTGCTGTGGTTCGGCTGGTTCGGCTTCAACGCCGGTTCCGCGCTGGGCCCCAACGGCGACGCCGTCAACATGGCCCTGAACACGCAGGTCGCCACCGCCGCCGCCATCCTGGGCTGGCTCATCTACGAGCGCATCCGGCACGGCGCCTTCACCACGCTTGGCGCGGCCTCCGGTGCCATCGCCGGTCTGGTCGCCATCACCCCGTCCGGTGCCAATGTAAACGCCTTGGGCGCCATCGCGATCGGCCTTGTCGCCGGTGTCGTCTGCTCCTGGGCGGTCAGCCTGAAGTACAAGCTGAATTACGACGACTCACTCGACGTCGTCGGCGTCCACCTCGTCGGCGGCATCATCGGCACCCTGCTGGTCGGCTTCCTGGCCACCGAGGGCGCGGGCGTCAGCCAGTTCGGGAAGCAGGCCATCGGTGCCTTCGCCGTGATGGGCTTCACCTTCGTCGTCACCTGGATCCTCGCCAAGCTGATCGATGTCACGATGGGCTTCCGGGCCAGCGAGGACGATGAGACCGCCGGAGTCGACCAGGCCTTCCACGCGGAGACCGCGTACGACTTCAGCCAGGTCGGTGGCTCCTCGACCGCCAGCGTTTCCGCCCCCAGCAGCCAGAACAAGAAGGTCGACGCATGAAGCTCATCACCGCAGTCATCAAGCCGCACCGTCTGGACGAAGTGAAGGACGCCCTGCAGGCGTTCGGCGTACAGGGTCTGACGGTCACCGAGGCCAGCGGATACGGCCGTCAGCGCGGCCACACCGAGGTGTACCGGGGCGCCGAGTACACCGTCGACCTGGTGCCGAAGATCCGCATCGAGGTCCTGGTCGAGGACGCCGACGCCGAGCAGCTCATCGAGGTGGTCGTCAAGGCCGCCCGCACCGGAAAGATCGGTGACGGCAAGGTGTGGATGGTGCCCGTTGAGACCGCGGTCCGGGTACGGACCGGCGAGCTCGGCCCGGACGCGCTCTAGTCGACGAAAAGGAGAGTTGGGGCCCGTATGACGGCCGAGACCACGGACACGGATACGACCCGCACGGGACCCAGCGACAGCTACGCGGCGGCCCGGCTGCGCCTCCTCCAGGAGGGGGCGCGGTCCGGGCCGCCGCGCCGCGCCGCGCTCGCCGGGCTGACCGACAGCTGGCTCACCGGACTGCACGGTCAGCGGCCCGGCGGCGCCAGGGGCACCGCGCTCGTCGCTGTGGGGGGATACGGACGCGGGGAGCTCTCCCCGCGCAGCGACCTCGACCTGCTCCTGCTGCACGACGGGAGCGCGGAGTCCGGCGAGCTCGCCACGCTCGCCGACAGCCTCTGGTACCCCATCTGGGACCTGGGCCTGGACCTGGACCACTCGGTGCGTACCCCCGCCGAGGCCCGCAGGACCGCCGCCGAGGACCTCAAGGTGCAGCTCGGACTGCTCGACGCCCGGCATATCGCGGGCGACCCCGGACTCACCGCCACACTCCGCTCCGAACTGCTCGCCCAGTGGCGCGCCCAGGCACCCAAGCGCCTCCCGGAGCTGCTGGAGCTGAGCCAGGAGCGGGCCCACCGGCAGGGCGAGCTGCAGTATCTGCTGGAGCCGGACCTCAAGGAGGCCCGTGGCGGACTGCGGGACGCCACCGCGCTGCGCGCCGTGGCCGCCTCCTGGCTGGCCGACGCCCCCCGCGAGGGGCTGGAGGAGGCCCGTACCACCCTGCTCGACGTACGGGACGCCCTCCATCTGACTACCGGGCGGGCCAGTGACCGGCTCGCCCTGCAAGACCAGGACCAGGTCGCCGAGGCGCTGGGACTGCTGGACGCCGATGTGCTGCTACGCCAGGCGTATGAGGCGGCACGGACGATTTCGTATGCCAGCGATGTCACCTGGCGTGAGGTGAACCGGGTGCTGCGCGCCCGCTCGCCCCGGCCGAAGCTGCGCGGACTGCTCGGCGGCGGCCGTACCGGCGGAGGTGCGGCGACCGCGCGCACCCCGCTCGCCGAGGGCGTCGTCGAGCAGGACGGTGAGGTGGTGCTCGCCCGCACCGCGCGCCCCGAGCGCGACCCTGGACTGATGCTGCGCGCCGCCGCGGCCGCCGCCCAGGCCGGGTTGCCGCTGGCGCTGGCCACCGTGCGGCGGCTGGCGGGCGCCGTACCGCAGGCGCCGCTTCCGGTGCCCTGGCCCGCCGAGGCGCGCGAGCAGTTTGTGACGCTGCTGGGCGCCGGGGAGGCCACCGTCCCGGTATGGGAGGCGCTGGAGGCCGAGGGGCTGATCACCGCGCTGTTGCCGGAGTGGGAGCGGGTGCGCTGCCGTCCGCAGCGCAACGCCGTACACCGCTGGACCGTGGACCGGCATCTGGTCGAGGCGGCGGTCCAGGCCTCCGCGTTCACTCGCCGGGTGCACCGCCCGGATCTGCTGCTGGTCGGGGCACTGCTGCACGACATCGGCAAGGGCCGGCCGGGCGACCACTCGGTGGCGGGGGAGACCATCGCCCGGGATATGGCCGCCCGTATCGGCTTTGACGCCGCCCATGTCGAGGTGCTGGCCACCCTCGTACGGCGCCATCTGCTGTTGATCGAGACAGCCACCCGGCGCGATCTGGACGATCCGGCGACGATCCATTCCGTCGCCGAAGCGGTGGGCAGCCCGGGCACCCTGGAGCTGCTGCACGCGCTCACCGAGGCCGACGCGCTCGCCACCGGCCCGGCGGCCTGGTCGGCCTGGCGTGGTTCCCTCGTCACCGACCTGGTGAAAAGGGTCGCGGGAGTGCTCGCGGGGGAGTCCGTACCGGAGCAGCCAGCCGCCTTTGAGCCGACCGCCGAGCAGGAGCGGCTTGCCGTGGAGGCCTGGCGCACGGGCGGGCCCGTCCTCGCGCTGCGCGCGCGGCCCGAAGGCCCCGGCGGCTCCGGCGGCTCCGACACGGATTCCGGCACCGAGCCGCTGGGAGTCGAGCTCCTGGTCGCGATGCCGGACCAGCCAGGTGTGCTGCCCGCGGTGGCGGGCGTGCTGGCGCTGCACCGGCTGACCGTGCGGGCGGCCGATCTGCGCGAGCTGACCCTGCCCGAGGCACTGCTCGCGAGCGACGCCCCCGACGCCCCCGGCCCTGCCCAGGACGCCGCCGTGCTGCTGCTGACCTGGCGGGTCGCCGCCGAGTACGGCTCGCTGCCACAGGCGGCGCGGCTGCGGGCCGACCTGGTCCGTGCGCTGGACGGTTCGCTGGACATCCCGGCCCGGCTCGCCGAGCGGGAGAAGGCGACCCGTCCGGCGAGCAGCCGACGGCGCGGTATCCAGGCGCCGCCGCCCCGGGTGACCGTCGCGGCGGCCGGATCCGAGCGGGCCACCGTGATCGAGGTACGGGCTCAGGACGCCTCCGGACTGCTGCACCGGATCGGTACGGCGCTGGAGGGGGCGGGCGTCACCGTACGAAGCGCACACATCAGCACGCTGGGCGCGAGCGCGGTTGATGTGTTCTACGTCACTGGCCCTGAGGGTGCCCCGCTCCCCGAGGCCGAGGCGGCCGAGCTGGCTCGTACGGTGGAGCGCGCCCTGGCGGGCGGGTAACCCGCCCGCGCGGGGCTTCCGCCCTCGTTCGCTGTACGGCGGCGGGCGGGGCCGTTTAGCCTGCGAGACAGATACCCTGGGAGCCATTGACTTCGCCCCCGACCTTGAGGACCGACGAGCGCCGTGTTCGATACTCTCTCCGACCGCTTGGCGAGCACTTTCAAGACCCTCCGGGGCAAAGGGCGACTGTCCGAGGCGGACATCGACGCCACGGCGCGTGAGATCCGTGTCGCGCTGCTCGAAGCGGACGTTGCGCTGCCCGTCGTCCGTTCCTTCATCGCGCAGGTCAAGTCGAGGGCCCTCGGCGCCGAGGTTTCCAAGGCCCTCAACCCGGCCCAGCAGGTCATCAAGATCGTCAACGAGGAGCTGGTTGGCATCCTCGGCGGCGAGACCCGCCAGCTGCGCTTCGCCAAGCAGCCGCCGACCGTCATCATGCTCGCCGGTCTGCAGGGTTCCGGTAAGACCACCCTCGCGGGCAAGCTGGGCCACTGGCTGAAGAGCAAGGGGCACACCCCGGTACTGGTGGCCTGTGACCTCCAGCGCCCCAACGCGGTGAACCAGCTCGCCATCGTCGCCGAGCGCGCGGACGTGGGGATTTTCGCCCCGGAGCCGGGCAACGGCGTCGGCGACCCGATCCAGGTCGCCAAGGACTCGATGGAGTACGCCAGGACCAAGCAGCACGATGTGGTCATCGTTGACACCGCCGGCCGCCTCGGTATCGACCAGGAGATGATGCAGCAGGCAGCCGACATCCGGGACGCCGTCAGTCCGGACGAGGTGCTGTTTGTCGTCGACGCGATGACCGGTCAGGACGCCGTCAATACGGCCGAGGCCTTCCGGGACGGCGTCGGCTTCGACGGCGTGGTGCTCTCCAAGCTCGACGGCGACGCCCGTGGTGGTGCCGCGCTCTCCGTCGCACAGATCACCGGCCGGCAGGTCATGTTCGCCTCCAATGGCGAGAAGCTGGACGACTTCGACGCCTTCCACCCGGACCGGATGGCGTCCCGCATTCTCGGCATGGGCGATGTGCTCAGCCTCATCGAGAAGGCCGAGCAGACCTTCAGCCAGCAAGAGGCCGAGAAGATGGCCGCCAAGCTGGCCAAGGGGCCCAAGGAGTTCACGCTCGACGACTTCCTGGCGCAGATGGAGCAGGTCCGCAAGATGGGCTCCATCTCCAAACTGCTCGGCATGATGCCGGGCATGGGCCAGATGAAGGACCAGATCCAGAATCTGGACGAGCGCGAGGTCGACCGCACCGCCGCGATGATCAAGTCAATGACCCCGGCCGAGCGGGACAACCCCACCATCATCAACGGCTCCCGCCGGGCCCGTATCGCCCGTGGTTCGGGCATGGACGTCAGCGCCGTCAAGAACCTGGTGGAGCGCTTCTTCGAGGCCCGCAAGATGATGTCGAAGATGGCTCAGGGCGGCGGTATGCCGGGCATGCCCGGGATGCCGGGTATGGGGGGCGGCGCCGCCAAGAAGAAGGCCAAGCAGCAGAAGAAGGCCAAGGGCAAGCGCCGCTCGGGTAACCCGATGAAGCGCCAGCAGGAGGAGCAGGCCGCCGCCGACCGCAAGGCCGCAGGCGCGGGCAGCGCCTTCGGACTGCCGGGCGCGGGCAACGACCCGAGCTCCTTCGAACTCCCCGAAGAATTCAAGGACATGCTCCCCCCAAAGAGCTAACCCCCACGGTGTTGTGGGCAGACCCCCACCCCCGTTGTGGGCACTCGCAGCCCCGCGAGGGGCTGTGGGTGGGCACAACCCGGCCACCGGCCCGCACCGGCCAACCCCGGGGCCCCGGGGCGAAGCCCCGGTTTTCGGGAAGGGGCGGGATACGGGGACACCCACCCCCCCCGGGCGAAGCCCCGCCACGCGGCGGAGCCGCACCGTCACGGCCGGGAAGGGAAGGGGAAAAGCGAAAGGGAAAGGGCTGGCGGAATACCCAGCCTCACACGCGAGCGATGACGTAGCGGAACAGGTTCGCCAGCCACACCGTGCCATCCGCCCGCACATGCGGCTGAAGCGCCTCGGCCAGCTCCTTACTGACCTGCTCCCGGTCGGTGGCCTGAATAGCGGCCTCGTAAAAGCCGGTGGACAGCAGCCCACGCACCGCACTCTCCAGATCGGCGTAGCCGAAGGGACAGGCCACCCGCCCGGAGCCATCCGGGCGCAGCCCGGCACGGCGAGCCACCTCCTCCAGATCGTCACGGCCGCACGGCCGCCAGCACTCATGGGCGTGCAGCGGCTCGGCCAGCCGCGCAGCGACCCGTAGCGCCGGGGTGGCGGCGCAGCGCTCGGCCGGACCCCAGTCGGCCAGCACGACCGGACTGCCGCGCTCCGCCTGCTCAGCGGCGGCGGCCAGGGAACGCACGCTGGGACGGATATCGAAGGCGGTCACCAGATTGTGCGGGGGGCCGTCAGGCACATCCTCGGGGCCGCCGCACGCAAGGCGCACGGACCAGGCCTGGGTCCCCCACTGCGGTTCCGGCAGCAGCCGGGCGCGGGCCAGCGCGAGCCGCGCCTCATCCGTATCCGTGCCGGTGACCGCCGCGCCACGCGCGGCGGCCAGCAGCAGGGCGAGCCCGGAGCCGCAGCCCAGGCCGAGCAGCCGGGTATGCGGGCCGACCTCCAGTCGCTCGTACACCGACTCATAGAGCGGTACCAGCATCCGTTCCTGGATCTCCGCCCAGTCCCGGGTGGTCTGTGGGAGTTGCTGAGGGTGGACGAGCGAAGATGTCATCTGGGCGCCCCAATCAGCTGAAGGATCCGATACCGCCTTGTCCTGTCCCCCCGGTTCCGCTGCCTACTGCCCCCGTATGCCAGAGAACTGCCGATCCGTCCCCGCGTCCAGAGGGGGCGGGGCGGTGTCTTGGCCGAACTGCTCTTAACCGAACTGCGTCGTAACCGAACTGCCCGATTCACGTTTCTGTGCCACGTCGCCGTAACATGCGCGCCATGGCAAAGGCTCCCGTACTCACACCCCAGGCGGATGACTTCCCGCGCTGGTACCAGGACTTGATCAACAAGGCCGAGCTGGCCGACAACGGGCCGGTACGCGGCACCATGGTCATCCGGCCGTATGGGTACGGGCTCTGGGAGCGGATGCAGCAGGAGATGGACGCTCGCATTAAGGGTGCGGGCGCTCAGAACGCCTACTTCCCGCTCTTTATCCCCCAGTCTTACCTAACGAGGGAAGCTGAGCATGTCGAGGGCTTCGCGCCCGAGCTCGCGGTGGTCACACACGGCGGCGGCAAGGAGCTGGAGGAGCCGGTCGTGGTGCGGCCGACCTCCGAGACGATCATCAATGAGTACTTCTCCAAGTGGGTGCAGAGCTACCGTGACCTGCCTCTGCTGATCAATCAGTGGGCCAATGTCGTCCGTTGGGAAATGCGGCCCCGGGTATTCCTCCGAACGAGTGAGTTCCTCTGGCAGGAGGGCCACACCGCGCACGCCACCTACGAGGACGCACGGGACTACGCCGCCCGTATCCACCGGGAGGTCTATGCGGACTTCATGGTGAACGTCCTGGGTATCGATGTGGTACTCGGCCGCAAAACCCCCCATGAGCGCTTCGCGGGCGCCATCAACACCCTCACCCTCGAAGGCATGATGGGCGACGGCAAGGCGCTGCAGCTGGGCACCAGCCATGAGCTGGGCCAGAACTTCGCCAAGGCCTTCGACACCCGGTATCTGTCGAAGGAGGGCAGCCGGGAGCTGGTCTGGCAGACCTCCTGGGGCGTCTCGACCCGGATGGTCGGCGGGCTGATCATGGCGCATGGCGATGACAACGGACTACGGATCCCGCCGCGACTGGCGCCGGTCCAGGTCGTGGTGCTCGCCATCAAGGGCGATGACGCGGTGCTGGCCAAGGTGCGCGAGATCGGCGACGAGCTGACCGCTGCCGGGATCCGCGTCCAGGTCGACGACCGGACCGACACGCCCTTTGGCCGCCGGGCCGTCGACTGGGAGCTCAAGGGTGTCCCGGCCCGTATCGAGATCGGCCCGCGCGACCTGGAGAGCGGCACCGCGATGCTGGCCCGCCGTATCCCGGGAGGCAAGGAGCCGGTACTGCTCGACGCGCTCGCCGGGCTGCTGCCCACGGTGCTGGAGGAAGACCAGGCACTGCTGCTGCGTCAGTCGCGCGAGCGCCGCGAGGAGCGCACGTCGGATGTCGGCAGCATCGAGGAGGCCGCCGAGGTGGCCACCGCCGGTGGGTGGGCTCGTATCCCGTGGGCGGACCTCGGCCCGGCGGGCGAGGCCAAGCTCGCGGAGCAGTCGGTGTCCGTACGCTGCCTGATCGCCGCGGACGGGTCGGTTCCGGACGCCGATGACGCACCCGGTACGGTGGCGATCGTCGCCCGCGCGTACTGATTCGGCAGTACGTCCCGAGGTGGGACAGGTGTGCGAGTCATCCCCAGATCCGCGCACCCGCCCTCGTACGAGCCCATCAAGGGGAACTGACTGGTACGTGCAAATTATTTGAGATGCCCCGGAATCGGAACACTGGCGCATCCCGACTCGTTGTCACGACGTGAGCACGACACCACCTGTTCTCGCCGCCGAATTGGCAGCCGCGTGGGCCGATATTCAACGGCACCACCCGGAGCTGCCCGACTTGGCCGCGCCCGAATCGCTGATCGGAGAGTCGTCGTCCGCCTGTGGCGCTGAGCTCTCCTTCGAACGGCTGCTGCACGAGGCCGTCCATGGGATCGCCGCCGCCCGCGGGATCCGGGACACCTCACGTGCGGGCCGCTACCACAACCGCCGCTTTCTGGCGATTGCCGAGGAGTTGGGTCTTGAGCACACGGATGAGCCGCATCCGAGCAGCGGTTTCTCACTGGTCGCTATGACCCCGGACACCAGAAGGCGGTACCGCCCAACGGCAGAGCGGCTGCACCGGGCTCTCAGAGCGCACACCGCCGCGACGAGCACGGACACCTCACGCAGCTTCCGCGGCCCGGCTGCCCGGCATGGCTCCTCCGGGGGCGGCGTTCGGGTCAAGGCCGTCTGCGAATGCGGGCGGAATGTGCGGGTGGTCCCGTCCGTGCTGGCCCAGGCGCCGATCATGTGCGGAGCATGCGGCAAGCAGTTCCGCATCCCCGAAACGGTAGCCGTTACCACCTCCCCTTCTTGACGGCGTCCTCGCATTGTTCGGCCCCGGGGGGCCTCACAAGCTTCGGGCGCCTGCGCCGGACTCCGTCCGTCGGTGGTTGTGGCTGAGCGCCGTTGCCGTCGGTGAGAGTTCCCCGAACCCGGCCCCTTCCCGAAACTGGGGGCTGCCGCCCCCAGCCCCCCACCCAGTGTTGTGGGCACTCGCAGCCCCGCGAGGGGCTGTGGGTGGGCACAACACCGGCCACCGGCCCGCACCCGGCAAACCCCGGGGCCCCGGGGCAAAGCCCCGGTTACGGGAAGGGGCGGGATACGGGGACACCCACCCACAGCACCCCCGCAGCCAGGCGAAGCCCCGTCACGCGGCGGAGCCGCAGACCGGCACAGCCGGGAAGGTGGGGGCACCTCCTGGGGGCACCTCCCAGACGAAGTCTGGGGGAGGTAGCTGGGGGAGGGATACGGGGACACCCACCCACGGCACCCCCGCAGCCGGGCGAAGCCCCGCCGCGCGGCGGAGCCGCATATCGGTACAGCCGGGAAGGGAGCCATGCGGGAAAACCCCAAACGCGGAACCCCGCCCGCACGCGGCGGAGCCGCGAACCCGCGGCTGGGCCGCGCCAGGGCCGACCGACGGCTGCCCGGCGAGTGTGGCAGAATAGGCGGCTGTACTCGACAGCCGAAAAGGACCCCTCTCTCCTCCGGCTGACGCGTCCATCGGGCATTCGGGTACCACAACCCCACGTGCCATCCCGCTGTGCCCAACCACGTCAAGACCAGGAGACACCACAACTGTGGCAGTCAAGATCAAGCTGAAGCGTCTGGGCAAGATCCGCGCGCCTCACTACCGCATCATCGTCGCCGACTCCCGTACCCGCCGTGATGGCCGGGCCATCGAGGAGATCGGTCTGTACCACCCGGTGCAGAACCCTTCGCGTATCGAGGTCGACTCGGAGCGTGTCCAGTACTGGCTGGGTGTCGGCGCGCAGCCGACCGAGCCGGTCGAGGCCATCCTCAAGGTCACCGGTGACTGGCAGAAGTTCAAGGGCCTGCCCGCTCCGGAGCCGATGAAGGTCGCCGAGCCGAAGGCCGACAAGAAGGCCCTCTTCGAGGCCGCCGCCAAGAAGTCCGCTGACGAGCCGAAGGGTGAGGCGATCACCCCCAAGGCGAAGAAGGCTGACAAGAAGTCCGACGCCGAGGCCGAGGCTGCGTCCTCGCCGGCTGAGTCGACCGAGGCCTGAGGATGCTCGAGGAAGCCCTCGAGCACCTGGTGAAGGGCATCGTCGACCACCCCGACGAGGTGCAGATCGCATCCCGCAACCTGCGCCGCGGGCGCGTGCTGGAGGTCCGGGTGCACCCGGACGACCTCGGCAAGGTGATCGGCCGCAACGGCCGCACCGCTCGCTCCTTGCGCACCGTGGTGGGCGCCCTGGGCGGCCGCGGTGTCCGCGTCGACCTCGTCGATGTAGACCAGGTCTGACACCTGTCCGTTGCGGCTAAACCGCCGCCTCCCCCAGCTATCGCTGGGAGGTGCCCCCACTCGCGGATGTGGTTGATGCTCGTCGGGGTTACTCAATTGATGGCTGAGGTACTTGAGGGCCGGAAGCGGTGCAAGCCGCTTCCGGCCCTCAACCCCTTCGTGGGGCAGGGCAGAGCAGGAGCAGGAAAGTGCAGCTCGTAGTCGCGCGTATTGGCCGCGCCCATGGCATCAAGGGCGAGGTCACCGTCGAGGTGCGTACGGATGAGCCCGAACTGCGGCTCGCACCCGGTGCCGTCCTCGCCACCGACCCGGCCTCGGCCGGACCGCTCACCATCGAGAGCGGCCGTGTGCACAGTGGACGGCTGCTGCTGCGCTTCGAGGGCGTACGGGACCGTACCGCCGCCGAAGCCCTGCGCAATACGCTCCTGATCGCCGAAATCGATCCGGAGGAGCTGCCCGAGGACCTCGAGGAGTTCTACGACCACCAGCTGATCGACCTCGATGTGGTCACCCGGGACGGCACCGCCGTCGGCCGGATCGCGGAAGTCGCACATCTTCCCGGCCAGGATCTGCTGGTCGTCAAGCGGACAGACGGCGGAGAGGCACTGATCCCCTTCGTCACTGAGATCGTGCCGGAGATCGACCTGGCGGAGCAGCGGGTGGTCATTGAGCCACCACCGGGGTTGCTCGATGAGAGCGAGTCGCTGTGAGGCTCGATGTCGTCACCATTTTCCCGGAGTACCTGGAGCCGCTGAACGTCTCGCTGGTGGGCAAGGCGCGTGCCCGTGGCCAGCTCGATGTGCGGGTGCACGATCTGCGTGACTGGACACACGACCGGCACCACACCGTTGATGACACGCCCTACGGCGGCGGCCCCGGCATGGTGATGAAGCCCGAGCCCTGGGGTGAGGCGCTGGACGCCATCATCGACTCAGGCGAGCGCGAGCGCGAGAGCGAGGACGGGGGCGAGGGCGCAGCGGAACCGGTGCTTGTCGTGCCCACCCCCAGCGGCCGCCCCTTCACTCAGGAGCTGGCCGTCGAGCTCTCCCAGAAGCCCTGGCTGATCTTCACCCCGGCCCGCTACGAGGGCATCGACCGCCGGGTCATCGAGGAGTACGGCGACCGTCTCGATGTGCGTGAGGTGTCCATCGGCGACTATGTGCTCGCTGGCGGGGAGGCGCCCGTCCTGGTCATGGTCGAGGCGATCGCCCGGCTGCTCCCCGGGGTGCTCGGCAACGCAGAGTCGCACCGCGACGACTCCTTCGCCCCGGGCGCCATGGCGGACCTCCTGGAGGGGCCCGTCTATACGAAGCCGCCCGAGTGGCGGGGCCGTGGTGTGCCCGAGGTACTGGTCAGCGGCCACCACGGAAAGATCGCCCGCTGGCGTCGGGACCAGGCCCTCGTCCGTACGAGCCAGAACCGCCCCGATCTCATCGAGCGCTGCGACCCGGCCGCACTGGACAAGCACGACCGTGAAACCCTGGAATCCCTGGGCTGGAGCGAGGGAACGGATGGCCGATTTGGGCTGGCCGGGGAGGCCGTGGGAGAATAGGCCGCTGCCTCACGTCCGGCGCGCGACCCTGCCACAGGGGGACCAACGCCCGCCTCGACGGAGCGGCATCCAATTCATCATCCCGGACTTCCGCTGATGACCTGTGGCATCAGCGAGGAAAGCAGACGAACATGTCTCACCTTCTCGACAGCGTCGACTCCGCTTCGCTGCGCAGCGACGTCCCGGCCTTCCGCCCGGGTGACACCGTCAATGTCCATGTGCGCGTCATCGAGGGCAACCGCTCCCGTGTGCAGCAGTTCAAGGGCGCTGTCATCCGCCGCCAGGGCTCGGGCATCCGCGAGACCTTCACGGTCCGCAAGGTCAGCTTCAGCGTCGGCGTCGAGCGCACCTTCCCGGTGCACACCCCGATCGTCGAGAAGATCGAGGTCGTGACCCGCGGTGACGTCCGCCGTGCGAAGCTCTACTACCTGCGTGAGCTGCGTGGCAAGGCCGCGAAGATCAAGGAGAAGCGCGAGAGCTGATCTCGCGTAGCCGCATATCCGTGGCGGGTGTCCTGGCCGGGCCGGATAGGCTCTGCCTCCGATGGACACCGACGCACAGTTTCCGGAGCGCGACCGCTCTCCAGCCCCTGACGAGGGGCGGAGACGCTGGTCGCGTTCCGTGCGTTGTGGCGCCCCGGCAGCCGCTGTGCTGGTGCTGATCCTGCTGGTCAGCTTCTTTGCCGTACAGCCCTTCCTGATCCCGAGCGGTTCGATGGAGAACACCCTCAAGGTCGGCGACCGGGTTCTGGTGAACAAGCTGGCGTACCGTTTCGGCAACCATCCGGAGCGCGGAGACGTTGTGGTTTTTGACGGGACCGGGTCATTCGCCGAGGAGCGGTCGGAGGAGAACCAGGTCACGGCTCTGCTGCGGGCGGCGGGTGCGACGCTCGGCATGGTGGAGCCGCCGGAGAACGACTATGTGAAACGCGTCATCGGGATCGGCGGGGACAGCGTCACATGCTGTGACACGCGCGGGAGGATCGAGGTGAACGGTGAGCCGTTGGCGGAGGACTACCTGTTTCCGGGCGACAGTGCCTCATCCGTACCGTTCGACATCGTGGTGCCCGAGGGGCGGCTGTGGGTGATGGGAGACCATCGCGCCGACTCGCGGGACTCCCGGGACTACCTCGGCAAGCCCGGGGGCGGCACCGTGCCGGTGGACCGGGTAATCGGCCGGGCCGACTGGATCGGCTGGCCTGCTGGCCGCTGGGCCTCGCTGCGGACCGGGCATGGGTAAGCGGGGCAAGTCGCGGGATGGACACCGCCGGGCAGCCACCCAGCGGCGCGTGGTGCAGCCCAGCGCCACCCTGCGGGGGCCCGGTGAGGGCCGGGCCGACCGGCGGCGCGCGGCGAAGCGGATCAAGCGGCGCCGACGGCTGTCGGCGACCAAGGAGATACCGATCCTGATCGGTGTCGCGCTGCTGATCGCACTGGTACTCAAGACCTTCCTGGTGCAGGCCTTTGTCATCCCCTCCGGGTCGATGGAGCAGACCATCAAGATCGACGACCGGGTTCTGGTGGACAAGCTGACGCCGTGGTTCGGCTCAAAGCCACAGCGCGGTGATGTGGTGGTCTTCAAGGACCCCGGCGGCTGGCTGGAGCAGGAGCAGCTGCCGACCTCGGACGATCCGCCAGTGATCAAGGAGGGCAAGCAGCTTCTGACGTTCATCGGTCTGCTGCCGTCGGACGATGAGCAGGACCTGATCAAGCGTGTGGTCGCGGTCGGCGGTGACACCGTCCAGTGCTGCGACAAGAACGACCGGGTGACGGTCAACGGTGTCGCGCTGGATGAGCCGTATCTCTTCCCGGGCAACAAACCGTCCCAGGTGCCGTTCGAGGTGACGGTTCCGGTCGGACGTATCTTCGTTATGGGAGATCACCGGGCCAATTCGGCCGACTCCCGCTTCCACCTCAAAAAACCGGGTCAGGGCACCATCCCGGAGGACTTGGTCGTCGGGAAGGCCGTGGTGATCGCCTGGCCGTTCTCTCACTGGCGGCGGCTGGAGGAGCCCGGAACCTACGCATCGGTCCCGGATGCGCGCGGCGCGCCGCCGTCCGCGAGCCGTAGTAGAGACAATGAAGTTGTGCCATTCCCGAGCCTTGCGGAACTTCCGCTCGTTATGGGAGTGGTGGGCCTGCGCCGATTGTCGGGCAGGCGGCAGCGCGGTGTAAGGAGTGGATGTGGGGGACTTGGCGGTCGGCGCACGGTCCGGGTCCGGCGAGGAAGAGCCGGAGAAGCGGCCCGCGGGTCGGGACGACGAGCAGCCCGCGGAGCGCGGTGAGGAGCCGACGGCGGAAGAGGGCAGCGGGGAAGGCGTAAAGGGCAAGAAGAAACAGCGCTCCTTCTGGAAGGAGCTGCCGATCCTGGTCGGTATCGCGCTGATCCTGGCGTTGCTGATCAAGACCTTCCTGGTGCAGGCCTTCTCGATCCCCTCCGACTCGATGCAGAACACCCTGCAGCGGGGCGACCGGGTGCTGGTGGACAAGCTGACACCGTGGTTCGGCTCAAAGCCGGAGCGCGGTGAGGTCATCGTGTTCCACGATCCGGGCGGCTGGCTGGATAACACCGTGGTGTCGGAGAACTTCCTGCAGAAGGGCCTCAGCTTTATCGGACTGATGCCCTCGGCCAATGAGAAGGACCTGATCAAGCGAGTCATCGCGGTCGGCGGTGACACCGTGGAGTGCGCGGAGGGCGGACAGGTCAAGGTCAACGGCAAGGCGCTGGATGAGTCTTCTTATCTCTATCCGGGCAACACTCCCTGCAACGACCGGCCGTTCGGCCCGCTTGAGGTGCCGGAGGGACGGCTGTGGGTGCTGGGCGATCACCGCCAGGACTCGCTGGACTCCCGCTTCCACCAGGACGGGCCGGGTGGCGGCACGGTGGCCGAGAGCGAGGTCGTGGGACGCGCGATCGTGGTGGCCTGGCCGGTGAACCGCTGGAGCACCCTGCCGGTGCCGGAGACCTTCGACCAGAAGCTGGCTGGGGCGGCGCCTGCGGCGCTGGGCCTCGCCGGTGCGTTTCTGTTTGTGCGCCTGAACCGGCGCGGCTCTCGCAGAGCTGGTTGACCGCCGCTGGGGGCTCAACTGATGGGTGCCGTGGCGTAGGGTGCCGCCAGACGTCGGTAACCCGGGGAGCGCCAAGTGAGCGGAGCTGCACGTACGGTTAAGGGTCACGGTCGGCTGGGGAACACGCTTTCCTCGCTGGCCGTGGCCCTCGGCTGTGTGCTCTTCCTGGGCGGGTTCATCTGGGGAGCGGTGCAGTACCAGCCGTATACGGTCCCCACCGACTCCATGGCGCCCACCGTCGCCGCCGGGGACCGGGTGCTGGCACAGCGGATCGACGGCGATGTGGTGCGGCGCGGTGATGTCGTTGTCTTCGAGGATCCGCTCTGGGGCGATCTGCCGATGGTCAAGCGGGTCGTCGGGGTCGGCGGCGACAAGGTGGCCTGCTGTGACAAGCGGGGGCTGCTGACGGTCAATGGCGAGCCGGTCAAGGAGCCGTATGTGGACGGTGAGGGCCCGGCGTCGGCCACCGGCTTCACGGCGACGGTGGCCAGGGGGAAGCTCTTCCTGCTCGGTGACCACCGGCGGGACTCCCTCGACTCCCGGGACCGTCTGACCGACGGTGAACAGGGCGCGGTCCCCCGGGAGGCCGTGCGCGCCCGGATAGACGCCACGGCCTGGCCACTGGACGGCGTCGGGATGCTGGGGCGTCCACAGGCCTTCGCCGGGCTGCCAGGCGGGGTCTCGGAGCCCGGCCCCCTGCGGCCGATCCTGCTCGCCATCGGAGTGGGCGCGGTTCTGGTGCTGGGGGGCGCCGCATACGGGCCGATCGCGCGGCGTGGCGGACGGGGGCACCGGCGCTGACGCACAATGGGGGAACGCACGGCTGAAGGGGAACACGCCATGAGCGCCGAGGACCTCGAGAAGTACGAGACCGAGATGGAGCTGAAGCTCTACCGGGAGTACCGGGATGTCGTCGGGCTGTTCAAGTATGTGATCGAGACTGAGCGACGTTTCTACCTCACAAATGACTACGAGATGCAGGTGCACTCGGTGCAGGGCGAGGTCTTCTTCGAGGTCTCGATGGCGGATGCCTGGGTGTGGGATATGTATCGGCCTGCCCGTTTCGTCAAGCAAGTGCGAGTGCTGACGTTCAAGGATGTGAACATCGAGGAGCTCAATAAGAGTGACCTCAACCTTCCGGAAGACTCCGGCTTCAGCGGCTAGCACAGACCCGGCTGTACCGATTCCCGGCTCCTCCCCCAGACTTCGTCCGGGGGGGACCCCAGCGCGGCGGGCTCCGCCCCGGGCCTCGGGGTGGCTGGTGCGGGCCGGTGGCGCCCACCCCGCAGCGGGGCGCCCTGCGCCCTCGCGGGGGCAGAGTTGTCCACAACCGGGGAGTAATCCCCGGATTCTCCCCAAGATCCACTTCCTGGCTCCGCAGCCGACAGAGTGCGCGGTGGAGGTGGGGGCAGATGAACGACCGAGGAGCCCTGGGCCGGTACGGCGAGGATCTGGCAGCCCGACGGCTGCGGGAAACGGGTATGGCCATCCTGGAGCGCAACTGGCGATGTCAGACCGGGGAGATCGACATCATCGCCCGGCATGTCGACACGCTGGTCATCTGTGAGGTGAAGACGCGCCGGGCGGGCAGCTACGAGCATCCCATGGCCGCCGTCACCCCGCGCAAGGCTGAGCGGCTGCGCAGACTGGCGGCCCGCTGGCTCAGCGAGCGCTGGCTGGTGCGGTACGGCAGACCACCCACCGGCGGAGTACGGATCGACCTGGTGGGGGTGGTGCTCCCGCAGCGGGGCGCACCGGTCGTGGAGCACGCCCAGGGGGTGGCCTGAGATGGCGTTCGCCCGGACCTGCTCGGTCGCGCTGGTCGGTGTGGAAGGGGTGCTGGTCGAGGTCCAAGCCGATCTGGAGCCCGGGGTGGCGACCTTCACGCTGGTCGGGCTGCCCGACAAGTCCCTGGTGGAGAGCCGCGACCGAGTGCGGGCCGCTGTCGTCAACTCGGGGGCCGAGTGGCCGCAGAAGAAGCTCACCGTCGGGCTCAGCCCGGCCTCGGTGCCCAAAGGCGGCAGCGGCTTCGATCTGGCCGTGGCCTGTGCGGTGCTGGGCGCCGCCGAGCGGATCGACCCCCGCGAGCTGGCGGATGTGATGATGATCGGCGAGCTGGGTCTGGACGGCAGCGTCCGGCCGGTGCGCGGCGTGCTGCCCGCTGTCCTGGCCGCGGCGGACGCGGGCTACCGCCAGGTGGTGGTGCCCGAGCAGACCGTCTCCGAGGCCGCGCTGGTGCCCGATATGGCGGTGCTGGGCGTCCGCAGCCTGCGCCAGCTCATCGCGGTGCTGACCGATGATCCGGTCCCGGAAGAAGAAACGCCGCATACGGACGGCCGCCCCGACCCGCTGCTGGCGGGTCTCGCCGTGCCCGGCGCGGGCCTGGGGGCCGCGGCGCTGGGCGGCGGTCGTTCGGTGGACCTCTCCGAGGTCGCCGGACAGGCAGCGGCGCGCCGGGCCCTGGAGGTGGCGGCCGCCGGGCGGCACCACATCTTCTTCAAGGGCCCGCCCGGCGCGGGCAAGACCATGCTCGCCGAACGCCTTCCCGGTCTGCTGCCGCCGCTCACCCCGAAGGAGTCCCTGGAAGCCACCGCGGTGCACTCGGTGGCCGGAGTGCTGCCACCGGGTCAGCCGCTGGTGGCCCGGCCGCCGTACTGCGCCCCGCACCACTCGGCGAGTATGGCCTCGCTCGTCGGCGGCGGCACCGGCCTGCCCCGGCCAGGGGCGGTGTCCCTGGCCCACCATGGAGTGCTGTTCCTGGACGAGGCCGCCGAATGCAGCGGCCGGGTGCTGGACGCCCTGCGCCAGCCGCTGGAGTCCGGGCAGGTGGTGGTCGCCCGGGCGCAGGGGATGATGCGTATGCCCGCCCGCATCCTGCTGGTACTCGCGGCGAACCCCTGCCCCTGCGGACGTCACGGTATGACCGGTGATGGCTGCGAGTGCAGACCCTCGTCCATCCGGCGCTATCGGGCGCGGCTGTCCGGACCGCTGCTCGACCGCGTCGATCTCCGGGTCACCGTGGAGCCGGTCGCCCGCTCCGAGCTGCTTGCGGCAGACCAGGCGGCGGAGTCCACCGCCACCGTGGCCGCACGGGTTCTCGCAGCCAGGGAACGGGCCGCCGCGCGGTTCGCGGATACGCCCTGGCTGACCAACAGCGAGGTGCCCGGCTATGAGCTGCGTACCCGCTGGAAAGTCGCACCGGGTGCGCTGCGGCGGGCCGAAGGCGATATGGAGCGGGGCCTGCTCTCCGCGCGCGGTCTGGACCGGGTGCTCCGAGTCGCCTGGACCGTCGCCGACCTCGCCGGGCGTGACCGGCCCGGCGCCGAGGACGTCGACTGGGCCCTGGAGCTCCGCACGGGCATCAGCCGCGGTGCGCCGCTGGCCGGGTTCGCCGGGTGAATGGCGACGAGGAGCGGCTGGCGCGGGCGGCGCTGACCCGGATCGGGGAGCCGGGGGATGAGCTGGTGGGACGGTGGCTGACGGAGTACGGGCCGGTGGAGACCGTACAGGCGCTCGGTGGGGAACAGCCGCTGGAAGGGGCGAGCCAGGAGCGCTG
Source organism: Streptomyces gobiensis (assembly GCF_021216675.1). Lineage (NCBI taxonomy): Bacteria > Bacillati > Actinomycetota > Actinomycetes > Kitasatosporales > Streptomycetaceae > Streptomyces > Streptomyces gobiensis. The sequence continues at coordinate 4,357,863 of NZ_CP086120.1, forward strand.
GGCCGGTCTGCGGCTACGGGCCCGGGGCGCCCGGCCTGAGGCGGACCTGGCCGCGATCGGAGCGCTCGGCGGGCGGTTCGTCTGCCCCGGCGACCGCGAATGGCCTTGTCAACTCGATGACCTCGGTGACACCCGCCCCATTGGGCTATGGGTGCGCGGCAGACCCTCGCTGCGCTTCTGGGCGCTGCGGTCGGTCGCCGTTGTCGGGGCCAGGGCCTGTACCGACTATGGCGCCCACCTCGCCTCCGTTCTCGGCGCTGGGCTGGCCGAGCGCGGCTGGACGGTGGTCTCCGGGGCGGCCTATGGCGTGGACGGTGCCGCGCACCGGGGCGCGCTCGCCGTTGATGGCGCGACCGTCGGAGTGCTGGCCTGTGGTGTGGATGTGGCCTATCCGCCCGGCAACCGCGCACTGATCGGCCGGATCGCGGAACAGGGTCTGCTGGCGGCGGAGTTGCCGCCCGGTGACCACCCCACCCGCAGCCGGTTTGTGCTCCGTAACCGGGTGATCGCGGCGCTCACCCGGGGCACGGTGGTCGTGGAGGCCCAGCTGCGCAGCGGCTCGCTGGTCACCGCGCGGCGGGCGGCTCAGCTGGACCGGTACGTCATGGGGGTGCCGGGTCCGGTGACTTCCGGGCTCTCGGCCGGGGTGCATCAACTGCTCCGCGGCGAGGGGGAGGTGGTCACCGACGCCGCGGAGGTGATCGAACTGGTCGGCGACATCGGGGAGCTGGCCCCGGAGCGGAGCGGCCCCGTCGTACCGCGAGATCTCCTCCACCCGGCCGCCGTGCGGGTGTTGGAGGCGCTGCCAGCCCGTGCCGCGGTCACCGTCGGCTGGGTGGCACACGCGGCTGGTACGGCCAGCGATATCGCCTACACCAGGCTTCAGGAGCTGAGATCGCTCGGCTTTGTCGAACGTACGGGTGAACACTGGAAGTTGACCCACCCGGACGGTCGACACCCCAACAGGTGATGAAGCGGTCCTTGACCTGCTACGACCGAGTGAAAGGGTGAGGGGCATGCTCCCCGAATCGCAGCTTCCGCCGACATGTGCGGGACCGCCAGAGGCGCCGTGTACCACCAGGGTGCGGACCGAGGAACGTATCTGCGCATGCCAGATCGAACGATCGTCGCGCAATGCGACCCCTCGGTCACGCTACGCTCGCAAGGTTCTTCCCTCCTGACCGATGTACCGACCACGGCAGAACGGCTCTAGGTGACGAATGCCCCACCACATGTCCGGGTCCCAACGCACGGCCACAGCGGTGCCGCCCGCGGCCGACGCGGCTGCGCGCCCCGCCGCCCCCAGTTCGCTGGAAGAGCTGTGGCGGTTGTACAAGGACACGGGTGACGAGCGGCTGCGGGAGCAGCTGATCCTGCACTACTCACCACTGGTGAAGTACGTGGCCGGACGGGTCAGTGTGGGGCTGCCGCCCAATGTGGAGCAGGCCGACTTTGTCTCCTCGGGAGTCTTCGGGCTCATCGACGCGATCGAGAAGTTCGACCCCGGGCGGTCCATCAAGTTCGAGACCTACGCCATCACCCGCATCCGCGGGGCGATGATCGATGAACTGCGGGCACTGGACTGGATCCCGCGTTCGGTCCGGCAGAAGGCCCGCGCGGTGGAGCGGGCCTACGCCACGCTGGAGGCCTCGCTGCGGCGTACGCCCTCGGAGGCTGAGGTGGCCGCCGAGATGGGCATCCAGCTGGAGGAACTGCACGCTGTCTTCAGTCAGTTGTCGCTGGCCAATGTGGTGGCGCTGGAGGAGCTGCTGCACGTCGGCGGTGAGAGCGGCGACCGGCTGAGCCTGATGGATACGCTGGAGGACACCGCCGCCGAGAACCCGGTCGAGATCGCCGAGGACCGTGAGCTGCGGCGACTGCTGGCCAGGGCGATCAACACACTGCCGGAGCGGGAAAAGACCGTGGTCACCCTCTACTACTACGAGGGCCTTACGCTCGCCGAGATCGGCCAGGTGCTGGGGGTCACAGAGAGCCGGGTGAGCCAGATCCACACCAAGTCCGTGCTGCAATTGCGCGCGAAGCTCGCGGATGTGGGTCGCTGAATCGTCCCTGCCCTCTCTATGGTGGAGACGTGCCCAGGATTCGAGCGGCCTCGGTGGCCGAGCACCGGACGATGCAGCGCGGCGCCCTGCTGGACGCCGCCCGATCCTTGCTGTCCGAGGGCGGTACGGAGGCGCTGACCTTCCCCGCCCTTGCCGAGCGGACCGGGCTGGCTCGGTCTTCTGTCTATGAGTACTTCCGCTCCCGCGCGGCCGTTGTCGAGGAGCTGTGCGCGGTCGATTTCCCCATCTGGGCGGCCGAGGTGGAGGCGGCGATGGAGGCCGCCGATACGCCCGAGGCGAAGATCGAGGCGTATGTACGGCAGCAGCTGGCGCTCGTCGGAGACCGACGGCACCGGGCAGTGGTCGCGATCTCGGCCGGTGAGCTGGATCAGGGCGCCCGGGAGAAGATCCGTGCCGCACACGGTGGGTTGATCGCGATGACCGTCTCCGCACTGGAGACGCTCGGCCATGAGCAGCCCCGCTTGGCGGCGATGCTGCTCCAGGGGATCGTCGACGCCGCAGTCCGCCGCATTGAGCTGGGCGCGGCGGAGGACCCCGAACGGATCACGGAAGCCGCGGTAACGATGGCTCTGCGCGGCGCTTGCGGCTGACGGCACGCGCCCGCTGTCCGGTTCCGGTGCCGCACGCGGCCTGCCACGCAACCGCGCCAGCGAAGCGCGCGGCGCGGTGGAGGCGTCGGTGCGCCCAGGCAGCCACCGCGGCCAGCACCGCCGCCAGAGCGCCTGCGGCGGTCGGCACCGTGACGTCCGCGGTTCCCTCGGCTGGCTTATCCCGGGTAACCGGCGGATGCGCAATGGTGTGGGCCGAGCCCGCTGGCTGCCAGGCGCCCATGCCGCCCTCCGGCTGATCAGTGCCTTCTGTGACCTCTGTGGCCTCTGCGCCAGGGCCTGTGGCCATCGCCTTGCCCTCCCGGGGCAGCGGAATGTCGAAGACCGGGAGCAGGATGGACGGTCCCTGGCGGAGCAGGGTGAGGGGGTCGAGGTAGGTGTCGCCGCGGCGCAAGCCCCAGTGGAGGCAGGAGCTGGGACGGCAGTGCGATGGGCCGGGCTGGAGAGTGGCGACGGGCTGCCCGGCGGTGACCCGGTCGCCGACGGAGACCGTCGGGCTGACCGGTTCGTACGTGGTGCGCAGTGGCGGGTCACCGGTGCCGGAGAGTTCGATGGACAGCACGCCGCGGCCCGCGACCGTGCCCGCGAAAGAGACCCGGCCCGGGGCCACCGCCCGGACCGGCCGCCCCGCCTTTCCCGCGAGGTCCACACCCCGGTGTCCCGCCGCCCAGGGCGCGGGCGGCGGCTCGAAGGCCCGCTCCACCTGGGGGTCCGGTACGGGCCAGATGAGCAGCAGTGCCGCGTACAGTTGTAGCCACATGCACGTAGCGTGACGCGGAGCGCTGTTCCTTGTGGATCTTGTTGAGGATCTGTGGAATACCCGCCGGTTGTGGTTAACCGCGCGTGTCGTCGTCCCTGTCAGGGTCCCGTACACTTCTGGTGGCGACCCGGGTCACCGGGTCGACTTCGCACGCCCCGCCACCCTCCGTGGGTGGCCGCGTATCTCGGTCCTTCGAACCGCCTTTCACCAGGTGTTTCGCAGGCATAACGCGTTGGGGTGTCAGGAGCGGCGGCCGCCCGGCCGACGCTGACAACCGAGTACAACGAGGAGAACGGCCATGGCCGTCGTCACGATGCGGGAGCTGCTGGAGAGCGGCGTCCACTTTGGGCACCAGACCCGCCGCTGGAACCCGAAGATGAAGCGCTTCATTTTCACCGAGCGCAATGGCATCTACATCATTGACCTGCTCCAGTCGCTGTCGTACATCGACCGCGCCTACGAGTTCGTCAAGGAGACCGTCGCGCACGGCGGCTCCGTCATGTTCGTCGGCACCAAGAAGCAGGCCCAGGAGGCCATTGCCGAGCAGGCCACCCGCGTGGGCATGCCCTACGTGAACCAGCGCTGGCTCGGCGGCATGCTGACCAACTTCTCGACGACCGTCTACAAGCGTCTGCAGCGCCTCAAGGAGCTTGAGCAGATCGACTTCGAGGATGTGGCCGCCTCCGGCCTCACCAAGAAGGAGCTCCTTGTCCTCTCCCGCGAGAAGGCCAAGCTGGAGAAGACCCTTGGCGGTATCCGCGAGATGCAGAAGGTGCCCAGCGCCGTCTGGATCGTGGACACCAAGAAGGAGCACATCGCCGTCGGTGAGGCGCGCAAGCTCAACATCCCGGTTGTCGCGATCCTCGACACCAACTGCGACCCGGATGAGGTCGACTACAAGATCCCGGGCAACGATGACGCGATCCGCTCCGTCACCCTGCTCACCCGCGTGATCGCCGACGCCGTCGCCGAGGGCCTGATCGCCCGCTCCGGCGCCGCCGAGGCGAAGGGTGGCGAGAAGGCCGCCGCCGAGCCGCTCCCGGAGTGGGAGCGCGAGCTCCTTGAGGGCGAGGCCCAGAAGGCCGACGCTGCCAAGGCCGAGGCCACTAAGGCTGACGAGGCCGCCAAGGCTGAGGAGGCCCCGGCTGAGGAGCCCAAGGCTGAGGAGCCCAAGGCTGAGGAGCCCAAGGCTGAGGAGCCCAAGGCTGAGGAGCCCAAGGCCGAGGCGCAGCCCGCCGAGGCGGAGAAGCCCGCAGAGCAGGCCTGACGTATCGGACGGTGGGGGCCAGCCGCCCCCACCGCTCCCGGTGGTTATCCGCCAATGCGGACGTCGGAGAAGAGATTCACCGACCGTGACTCCTCCCTCCTCTCAGTGACGAGGGCTTCTCACCCGGCCGCCGTGGCGACCTCATGACGGACAAGCCCTGCCCGGTGCCAACCCTGGGGCAGAGCAGTAGTGCAGAGAAGGAACTTAAGGATGGCGAACTACACCGCCGCTGACGTCAAGAAGCTCCGTGAGCTCACCGGCGCCGGCATGATGGACTGTAAGAAGGCAATCGACGAGGCCGAGGGCAACGTCGACAAGGCCGTTGAGATCCTGCGCGTCAAGGGCCAGAAGGGCGTCGCCAAGCGCGAGTCCCGCACCGCCTCGAACGGTGCCGTCGCGTCGCTCATCGCCGACGACAAGAAGTCCGGCGTGCTGGTTGAGCTCAAGTGCGAAACCGACTTCGTGGCCAAGGGCGACAAGTTCCAGGCCGCCATCGCCACCATCGCCGCGCATATCGCCGCCACCTCCCCGGCCGACATCGGCGCGCTGCTCACCTCCGAGATCGAGGCCGGCAAGACCGTCCAGGCCTTCGTCGACGAGAAGAACGCCGAGCTGGGCGAGAAGATCGTCCTCGACCGTTTCGCGCAGTTCTCCGGCGCCTTCGTCGCCTCCTACCTGCACCGGACCAACCCGGACCTGCCGCCGCAGGTCGGCGTGCTGGTCGAGCTGGACCAGGGGACCGCCTCGGACGAGGAAAAGGCAGCTGTCGCCAAGGACATCGCGCAGCACATCGCCGCGTTCTCGCCGAAGTTCCTCTCCCGTGAGGAGGTCCCGGCCGACACCGTGGAGAGTGAGCGCCGCGTCGCAGAGGCCACCGCGAAGGAGGAGGGCAAGCCGGAGGCCGCTCTGCCCAAGATCGTGGAAGGCCGCGTCAACGGCTTCTTCAAGGAGAACTGCCTCCTGGACCAGCCGTTCGCCAAGGACAACAAGAAGACCGTTCAGAAGGTCCTGGACGAGGCCGGTGTCACGCTGAAGCGCTTCGCCCGCTTCCGCGTCGGCGCCTGACTCGACCCCGACCCCGGTACGCCGTGACATCCACGGCGATTCGGGTCCGGCCCCGTTAGGGTCGGGCATACGGCAGCTGAGACGAGGAGGCCATTGCTACAGGAACCGAGAGGATCCACCGGCAATGGCCTTCTTCGTATGTGCACGAGGAGATCTCCATGAGCAGCATTGACACCGACAAAGACGGCACGCGGCGTCGCTTCCTACTGAAGCTCTCCGGTGAAGCGTTCGCCGGCGGCGGTGGCCTCGGTGTCGACCCCGATGTCGTGCACAAGATCGCCCGGGAGGTCGCCGCGGTCGTACGGGACGGGGCGGAGATCGCCGTCGTCATCGGTGGCGGCAACTTCTTCCGTGGCGCGGAGCTGCAGCAGCGGGGCATGGACCGGGCCCGCTCCGACTACATGGGCATGCTCGGTACGGTGATGAACTGCCTTGCCCTTCAGGACTTCCTGGAGAAAGAGGGCATCGACTCCCGCGTCCAGACCGCCATCACCATGGGCCAGGTCGCGGAGCCGTATATCCCGCTGCGCGCCATCCGGCATCTGGAGAAGGGCCGGGTCGTCATCTTCGGCGCCGGCATGGGCATGCCGTACTTCTCCACCGACACCACCGCCGCCCAGCGCGCTCTGGAGATCCACGCCGAGACCCTGCTGCTGGGCAAGAATGGAGTGGACGGCGTTTACGACTCCGACCCCGCCAGGAACCCCGACGCGGTGAAGTTCGACGCCCTCAGCTACGACGAGGCCATCACCCGGGACCTCAAGGTCGCCGATATGACGGCCATCACCCTGTGCCGTGACAACAAGTTGCCGATCCTTGTCTTCGAGTTGCTCGCCGAGGGCAATATCGCGCGAGCGGTGAAGGGTGAGAAGATCGGCACGCTCGTCAGCATCCAGAGCACGCGCGTCTGACCGCTGCGAGTAAGCAGCGCGTCAGATGGCAACTCCGTGCCGTAGGAAGGGCACGACACGGGGATGGACAACAGCCTGTCGGTCGGACACCGTGCAGGCATCAGGGCAGTACCCGAATTTCCCGCTCATTCATCGAACCAGGAGCACGTGGTGATCGAAGAGACCCTCCTCGAGGCCGAGGAAAAGATGGAGAAGGCGGTCGTCGTCGCCAAGGAGGACTTCGCCGCGATCCGCACCGGCCGTGCGCACCCGGCGATGTTCAACAAGCTTGTGGCGGACTATTACGGGGCGCCGACGCCGATCAATCAGCTGGCTTCATTCTCGGTGCCCGAGCCGCGGATGGCCTTGGTGACCCCGTTCGACAAGAGCGCACTGCGCAATATCGAACAGGCGATCCGTGACTCGGATCTGGGCGTCAACCCGTCGAACGACGGCAACGTCATCCGAGTGGTCTTCCCCGAGCTGACCGAGGACCGGCGCAAGGAGTTCATCAAGGTCGCCAAGAGCAAGGCGGAGGACGCGAAGATCTCGATCCGTAGTGTCCGCCGCAAGGCCAAGGAGGCCATCGACAAGGCGATCAAGGACGGCGAGGTCGGCGAGGACGAGGGCCGCCGCGCCGAGAAAGAGCTCGACGACACCACCGGCAAGCATGTCGCACAGGTGGACGAGCTGCTCAAGCACAAGGAAGCCGAGCTGCTTGAGGTCTGAGGGATCTGAGGGGTCTGAGGTTAAGGCTGCATTTCAGTGAACGACTCACCCTGGGGGGCGACCCCGAGTCCCGGACGCTGGGGTCCTCCCGATCAGGGACCTGCGCCGTTGGCGGGTTCCGGGTACGGCGTCGGCGATCCGGCGCATAGGGCGCATAGGGCGCAAACTGAGCCTATGCCCATCGTGCCCGGTGCCGACGGCGGTGATCAGGAGAACCGCGACGGTCATGACGACGGTCATCGGCTGAACGGCCCGTTCTTCCGGGACGAGCGCCCCGGCCCGCCCGAGCCGCTCGCCCCGCACCCGCCTGCCTCCGGGAAGAAGTCGGCGGGCCGTGATCTGCGCGCAGCCGTGGGGGTCGGTGCCGGTCTGGGCGCCGTCATCCTCGCCTCGCTCTTCCTCCGCAAGGAGATCTTCGTCGGCGTGATAGCGGTCGCCGTCGTGGTGGGCCTGTGGGAGCTGACCACACAGCTCGCCAAGCGCAAGCAGATCCGGGTACCGCTGGTGCCCCTCGCGATCGGCGGCGCGGCGATGGTCATCGCCGGATATGTCCGCGGAGCCGAGGGCGCCTGGGTGGCGATGGCACTCACCACGCTCGCCGTACTGGTCTGGCGGATGACGGAGCCGCCCGAAGACTATCTGCGGGATGTCACCGCGGGGGTCTTCGCCGCCTTCTACGTCCCCTTCCTCGCGACCTTCGTAGCGCTGATGCTCGCCGCGGACGACGGCGCCTGGCGGGTGCTGACCTTTCTGCTGCTGACCGTGGTCAGTGACACCGGTGCGTATGCGGTCGGCTGGAAGTTCGGCAAGCACAAGCTCGCTCCGCGGATCAGCCCCGGCAAGACCCGGGAGGGACTGCTGGGCGCGATCACCTTCTCGATGGCCGCGGGCGCACTGTGCCTGCACTTCCTGATCGACGGGGGCACCTGGTGGCAGGGCCTGCTGCTGGGCCTCGCGGTCGCGGCCAGCGCGACGCTGGGCGACCTCGGCGAGTCCATGATCAAGCGGGACCTCGGCATCAAGGACATGGGCTCACTGCTGCCGGGCCATGGCGGGATCATGGACCGGCTCGACTCGCTGCTGCCGACGGCCCCGGTGGTGTGGCTACTGCTGGTGATCTTCGTCGGCGCGGGTTAGGGCGTGCCGTTACCCTGGAAGGGCTTACCGCGCTGGCGGTGAGCTCTTTTCCTGCCCCGCGGCTGCGGGGATGGTCCCGTGAGGTCTCCGGGTGCTGGCATCGCCTTGCCCTCGGCCCCGCAACAGCGGGGATCACCTGACCTCGTCGCAATGAGGAGTTTCCGCTATGGCACCGCCCGCCCCAGGCGTGCTCACCTTCGCAGCGCCACGCGGAGCCAAGAAGCCACCGCGCCACCTTGCCGATCTCAGCCCCGCCGAGCGCCGGGAGGCGGTCGCCGCGATCGGCGAGAAGCCGTTCCGTGCCAAGCAGCTGTCCCAGCACTACTTCGCCCGGTACGCACATGACCCGGCGCAGTGGACGGACATTCCCGCTGCCGCCCGCGAGAAGCTCGCGGCGGAGCTGCTGCCCGAGCTGATGAGCGTGGTGCGGCATATCTCGTGTGACGACGACACCACCCGCAAGACCCTGTGGCGGCTGCACGACGGGACGCTGGTGGAGTCCGTGCTGATGCGGTATCCGGACCGGGTCACCATGTGTATCTCCTCGCAGGCGGGCTGCGGTATGAACTGCCCCTTCTGTGCCACCGGGCAGGCGGGTCTGGACCGTAATCTGTCCACCGCTGAGATCGTCCACCAGATCGTCGACGGCATGCGCGCCCTGCGCGATGGCGAGGTCCCCGGGGGCCCGGCCAGGCTCTCCAACATCGTCTTCATGGGCATGGGCGAGCCGCTGGCGAACTACAACCGTGTGGTCGGTGCCATCCGCCGCCTCACCGACCCGGAGCCGGACGGTGTCGGCATCTCGCAGCGGGGGGTCACGGTCTCTACGGTCGGCCTCGTTCCGGCGATGCTGCGCTTCGCCGACGAGGGTTTCAAGTGCCGTCTCGCGGTCTCCCTGCACGCCCCCGACGATGAGCTGCGCGACACCCTCGTCCCGGTCAACACCCGCTGGAAGGTCCGCGAGGTGCTGGACGCGGCCTGGGAGTACGCGGCCAAGTCCGGTCGCCGGATCTCCATCGAGTACGCGTTGATCAGGGACATCAATGACCAGGCCTGGCGCGCCGATCTGCTCGGGCGGCTCCTCAAGGGCAAGCGGGTGCACGTCAATCTGATCCCGCTCAATCCGACCCCCGGCTCCAAGTGGACGGCCTCCCGCCCGGAGGACGAGGCCGAGTTCGTACGGGCCCTGGCATCGCACGGAGTGCCGGTCACCGTCCGGGACACCCGGGGCCAGGAGATCGACGGAGCCTGCGGTCAGCTCGCGGCGACCGAGCGCTGAGCCGCGCTGCCGCCGACTGGTATCGTTCGCCCGTACGAACAACCGAACGAATAACCAAACACCGTTGACAGGGGAGCGCGAGCAGCGCTGAGAGTGCGGAACCGCTCGGAGAGCGGAGACAGCCGCAGACCCTCGAACCTGATCCGGTTAGTACCGGCGTAGGGAGTCCAGCACCATATGAACACCAGCTTTCGGCGTGCCGTCGGCATCGCCGTTCTCAGTACGCTCGGCGCCGCAGCGCTTGCCGCCTGCGGTAGCCCGGAGGCCTCCAAGGAGGCGTCGAAGACCGTCACCCTGGTCACCCATGACTCCTTCGAAGTCTCCGAAGAGGTACTGAAGGAGTTCACCAAGGAGACCGGTTACCAGGTCAAGGTGTTGCGTGGCGGCGACGCCGGATCGGCCGTGAACCAGGCGATCCTCAGCAAGGGCAACCCACGCGGCGATGTCTTCTTCGGCGTTGACAACACCATGCTCTCCCGCGCCCTCGACGCGGAGCTGTTCACCCCGTACGAGGCCAAGGGGCTGGCCAAGGTCCCCGAGGAGTTCCAGCTCGACGCGGCCAAGCACCGGGTGACCCCCATCGACACCGGCGATGTCTGCGTCAACTACGACCGGAAGTACTTCGCCGACAAGAAGCTGGACCCGCCGCAGACCCTCGATGACCTGATCAAGCCGGCGTACAAGAACCTCCTGGTCACCGAGAACGCCGCCACCTCCTCGCCCGGCCTGGCCTTCCTGCTGGCCACCGTTGGCCGGTACGGCGAAGATGGCTGGCAGGACTACTGGAAGAAGCTCAAGGCCAATGGCGTCGACATGGTCGACGGCTGGGAGCAGGCCTACGACGACCGCTTCACCGGCTCCGCCGGAGGCAAGAAGAACGGCGACCGGCCGCTCGTTGTCTCCTACGCCACCAGCCCGCCTGCCGAGGTGTTCTACGGCGGCGGCAAGAACCCCGAGCAGGCCCCCACCGGCGTCTCCACGGGCACCTGCTTCCAGCAGATCGAGTTCGCCGGACTGCTCGACGGCGCCAAGAACGACAAGGGCGGCAAGGAACTCCTGGACTTCCTGCTCAGCAAGGCCTTCCAGGAGGACATGCCGCTCAAGATGTTCGTCAACCCGGTCCGGGACGACGCCCAGCTGCCTGAGGTCTTCACCAAGTACGGCGAGCGGATCGCCGACCCGCACAACGTCGCCCCGGAGAGGATCGCGCAGCACCGGGAGCAGTGGGTCAAGCAGTGGTCCTCGCTGGTGAAGTAAGCCCGCCCAAGGAGCCTCAGAAGAGCGTGGCCGGGCGCGCTACCGCGGTGCGGCTGGGCCTGATGGCCGTGCCCATCGCGTTCTTCGCGCTCTTCTTCGGCTATCCGGTGGCCGCCATCGTCTCCCGTGGGCTGCGCGATGGCGGCCAGTGGCAGCTCGCCCGTCTCGGCGAGGTGCTGGCCGCCCCGGAGACCGGACAGGTCATCTGGTTCACCGTCTGGCAGGCGGTGGCATCGACCGTGCTGACCCTGGCCATCGCACTGCCCAGCGCATATGTCTTCGCCCGCTTCGACTTCCCCGGCAAGCACCTGCTGCGCGCCGTGGTCACCGTGCCGTTCGTCCTGCCGACCGTAGTTGTCGGCTCGGCGTTCCTCGGGCTGCTCGGCCGTGGCGGAGTGCTGGACCAGGCGTGGGGCGTCCGGCTGGACACCGGCGTCTGGGCGATCCTGCTCGCCCATGTCTTCTTCAACTACGCCGTGGTCATACGGACCGTGGGGGGCCTGTGGGGCCAGCTCGACCCACGTCAGGAGGAAGCCGCCCGGGTGCTCGGCGCGAGCCGCTTCACCGCTTGGCGGCGGGTGACACTGCCCGCCCTGGCACCAGCGGTGGCCGCGGCCGCACTGATGGTCTTCCTCTTCACCTTCACCTCCTTCGGCATCATCCAGATCCTGGGCGGTGCCCGCTACGCCACGCTGGAGGTGGAGATCTACCGGCAGACCGCCCAGTTCCTCGATCTGCCGACCGCCGCGGTGCTCACCCTGTTGCAGTTCGCCGCGGTCGGCTGTCTGCTGGGGGTGCACGCCTGGACCGTACGCAGACGGGAAGCCGCCCTGCGGCTCGTCGACGCCGCCCACACCTCCCGCCGCCCCCGGGGCGCCGGACAGTGGGCGCTGCTGTGGTCCCAACTGGCCGTGATGGCGCTGCTGATACTGCTGCCGCTCGCCGGGCTGGCCGAGCGCTCACTCGCCGGGCCCGACGGCTACGGCTTCGCCTTCTACCGTGCGCTCCAGGCTCCGCCCGGCGCCGGCAGCACCTTCGTGGTCGCCCCGGTGGCGGCGATCGGCAACTCCCTGGCGTACGCCGCCGTCGCCACCCTGATCGCCCTGGTCGTCGGCGGACTGGCGGCCGCCGCCCTCACGCGACGGACAGGCCGCTTTGTGCGGGGCTTCGACGCCCTGCTGATGCTGCCGCTGGGCACCTCCGCGGTGACGGTCGGCTTCGGCTTCCTCATCGCGCTCGACGAACCACCCCTCGATCTGCGCTCCTCCTGGATTCTGGTGCCGCTCGCCCAGGCGCTGGTCGGGGTGCCCTTTGTCATACGCACCATGCTGCCGGTGCTGCGTGCCGTGGACGACCGGCTGCGGGAGGCCGCCGCCGTGCTCGGCGCCTCGCCGCTGCGCGCCTGGCGTGAGGTGGACCTGCCGCTGGTGCGCCGGGCGCTGCTGATCGCGGCGGGCTTCGCCTTCGCCGTATCGCTGGGCGAGTTCGGCGCCACCGTCTTTATCGCCCGCCCTGATGCCCCGACCCTGCCGGTCGCCGTGGAGCGCTTCCTCGGCCGGGCCGGGGAACTCAACTACGGGCAGGCGATGGCCTTGAGCACGATCCTCATGCTGGTGTGCGCGGTAACCCTGCTGGCGCTGGAGCGTGTCCGCACCAACCGCTCGGGAGAGTTCTAGATGGCTTCCCTTCAACTGGACTCCGTCACCGTCTGCTTCGGCGAGCGGGCCGTGCTCGACTCCGTGGAGCTGACGGTCGAGGAGCGGGAGATCGTCTGTGTGCTGGGGCCCAGCGGCAGCGGCAAGTCCACTCTGCTGCGGGTGGTCGCCGGGCTGCAGCACACCGACGCCGGGCGGGTGCTGCTCGCGGGCCGCGATCAGACCGGGGTGCCCGCACACCGTCGCGGGCTGGGACTGATGTTCCAGGACCACCAGCTTTTCCCGCAGCGCGATGTCGCGGGCAATGTCGCCTTCGGGCTGCGGATGCGGGGCGTGGACCGGGTACAGCGGGAGCAGCGGGTCGCCGGGCTGCTCGACCTCGTCGGGCTGCCCGGCGCCCAACGCCGCGCCATCACCTCCCTCTCGGGCGGGGAGCAGCAGCGCGTCGCGCTGGCCCGGGCGCTCGCCCCGGAGCCTCGGCTGCTGATGCTCGACGAGCCTCTCGGCCAGCTCGACCGCAGCCTGCGTGAGCGGCTCGTCCTTGAACTGCGCCAGCTTTTCTCCGAGTTGGGCACTACGGTGCTGGCCGTCACCCACGATCAGGGCGAGGCCTTCGCTCTCGCCGACCGGGTGGTCGTCATGCGCGATGGCCGGATCGCCCAGACCGGTACTCCGCTGGAGGTGTGGCAGCGCCCCGCCTCGGAATTTGTGGCCCGTTTCCTCGGCTTCGACAATGTCGCCCCGGCGACGGTCCGGGGTGAGACAGCCGAGACCCCCTGGGGCAAGGTGCCGCTCCCGCTGGGCCTTCCCGAGGGCCCCTGTGCGCTGCTGGTCCGTCCGGCCGGAGTCCAGCTGACGGCCCCCTCCGATGGGCTGCGCTGCACGGTGCGGGCGCGTACCTTCCGTGGTGACCATGTGACCCTGCTGCTTCAGCCCGAGCAGGGCCCTCAACTGGAGGCGGCCTGCCCGCTCCACCACGCCCCGGACCCGGGCGAGGCGGTCGGCGTGGCCTTCGACCCGTCAGAGGTCGTCCGTCTCGCCCCCGAGACATAACCGCCCCGCCCCGGCACGGCTTCAGGTGGTCAGGGGAAGGGCCGCCAGCTTGGCGATGAGCCAGGTCAGGGGCGCCAGGGCGGTCACCACGGCGACCAGCCGCAGCGCGGCGGCGCCGCGCAGCAGCGACTTGGGCGCACCCATCCGCAGCAGCGCTGCCCTGGCTGATTCCCGGGCCGTACGGGACTCCGCCGCCGCGGTCAGCACGCTGGCGATGGCACACGTCAGCACCACGGCGGCGCCGAGCGCGGTGAGGGGGCCGAAGAGGCGGGCGTCGCCGTAGAGATGGAAGGCGGCGATGCCCCCGGAGACCACCGCGCAGAGGACGCCGAGTGGATGGCCAACGCGCTGCGCGTCCTCCTGGAGGAGCCGCCCGGCGAGCAGCCGCATCGCACCGGGCCGTCCGGCGGCGAGGAGCCGCCCGACCAGATGGGTGAGCCCGGGCCCGGCCAGCACCAGGCCGAGGGCGGTCAGCAGCCAGCCGTTCATGATCCCCAGGGCCAGGCCGCCCCCGGAGCCGGGCAGCGGCACCAGTTCCCCGTCACCGCGGCTGGCATACGTCTCGATGGCGAGCCCGGCGGCGGTGAGCGCGGCGCCCCAGGGGAGCCCGGTGGGGGTGGGCGCGGCCGGTGTCTCGGCGGCGAGGGAGGGGGCGGCGTGCTTCCGGGACCGTAGGGCGAGGGCGCTCGCACCCGCCGCCACCCCCGGCAGCAGCATCAGCAGGGTCAGCGCGGCCGGCACCGGCAGCGGCTGGCCGGCGGCGAGCAGTCCGGCCGCCGAGCCGTCGAACGGCATCCCGGAGACATCGCCGCGCAGATGGAGGAAGGTCAGCAGGGCGAGCGCGCTGCCCAGCAGGCAGGTGATGGCGGTGGAGATGGCGGCCAGCACCGGCAGCCCGGCGGGCCCGATCCCGGCGGCGTCCAGCCCGGGCCGTTGGCGGGTGCCCGGCTCCATACGGGCGACGGAGACGGCCAGTTGCACGGTGGCGACGAGCGGGATGAGGCACCACAGCAGCCGGGGGACGGCGGCGTTGGAGTCGCCGGGGTGTTCCATCGCGTACCCGAGGGCGCTGAGCAGGAGGAAGCCGACACCGCCCGCCGCTACGGCGACCAGCAGCCGCCGCAGCAGTACGAGGGGGTGCGAGCCACGGATCAGACGGAGAGCGAGCACGTTGCTCTGTCCTCGGGGTCGGACTGCGGCGCCGCGTGGGCGGAGGCGCGGCGGCCGTCGGCCATGGTGATGGTGCGGTCGGCGAGCGTCACGGCCTGGGAGTCATGGGTGGCGATGACGACCGTGATGCGGTGTGAGCGGGCCGCGGTGGTCAGGGTGCGCAGCGCCTGGACGCTGTCGTTCTGGTGCAGCGGCGCGGTTGGCTCATCGGCGAAGACCACCTGGGGTTCATGCACCAGCGCACGGGCGATGGCGATCCGTTGCCGCTGTGACTGCAGCAGCGTGCCCGGTTTCCTGCGGGCGCAGTCACCGACATCCAGCCGGTCCAGCCACTCCCGCGCGGTGCGCTGGGCGGCGCGGTGCCCGACACCGCTGAGCAGCAGTGGCAAGGCGGCGTTCTCCCAGGCGGTCAGCTCGGGGACCAGTTCGGGGACGCTGCCGATCCAGCCGAAGCGGTCCCGGCGCAGCCGCTCACGGGGGCTGGTGGCGAGGGTGTGTACCGGCATGCTGTTGAACCACACCTCGCCGCGCTGCGGCAGCAGCCGTCCGGACAGACAGCTCAGCAGGGTGGTTTTGCCGCAGCCACGCGGCCCGTTGACGGAGAGGATCTCGCCCTCGCGGACGCCCAGCGAGATACCTAGCAGTGCGGGCGACCCGTTGTGCGCGTAATGCAGTCCCCGCGCCCAGAGCACATCGTTATCGGGTGGAGCCACCTTGGCCGACACCTCCGCTCACCTCCCCATACGCCTCCCCCTGGCGGGATGGTTGGAATGCAGAAATTCCAGGGGGCTCGGTCACTGCACGGTACGGACCATGGCGGTGGGAGTCGGGACTTCGGGCAAAGGCGCGGCGCAGGTTACTCCGTACGAGTGACATCGCTCCCCGGGAGGGGGACCGCATCGCGGTAGCGTTTGCGGCCACCGCGATACGGTCCCTGCGCACCGCTGGGGAAGGCTCAGAGCTTCGTCCAGGCCTCCGCCAGGACGGCGCGCAGGATCTGCTCGATCTCGTCGAAGGTGGACTGGTCGGAGATCAGCGGCGGCGCCAGCTGGACGACCGGGTCGCCACGGTCGTCGGCGCGGCAGTAGAGACCGTTCTCGAACAGCGCCTTGGAGAGGAAGCCGTACAGGACGCGCTCTGTCTCCTCGTCGTTGAAGGTCTCCTTGGTGGCCTTGTCCTTGACGAGCTCGATGCCGTAGAAGTAGCCGTTGCCGCGGACGTCACCGACGATCGGCAGGTCGTGCAGCTTCTGCAGGGTCCGCAGGAACGCGCCCTCGTTGTCGAGGACGTGCTGGTTCAGGCCCTCGCTCTCGAGGATGTCGAGGTTGGCGAGGCCCACGGCCGCGGAGACCGGGTGGCCACCGAAGGTGAAGCCGTGCATGAAGGTGTTGTCGCCCTTGTAGAAGGGCTCGGCGAGACGGTCCGAGATGATCGCGGCGCCGATGGGGGAGTAGCCGGAGGTCATGCCCTTGGCGCAGGTGATGATGTCCGGAACGTAGCCGAACTTGTCACAGGCGAACATGGTGCCCAGACGGCCGAAGGCGCAGATGACCTCGTCCGAGACCAGCAGCACGTCGTACTGGTCGCAGATCTCCCGGACCCGCTGGAAGTAACCGGGCGGCGGCGGGAAGCAGCCACCGGCGTTCTGCACCGGCTCCAGGAAGACCGCGGCGACGGTCTCCGGGCCCTCGAAGAGGATCTCCTGCTCGATCTGGTCGGCGGCCCAGCGGCCGAAGGCCTCGGGGTCGTCACCGTGGATCGGGGCGCGGTAGATGTTGGTGTTCGGCACCTTGTGCGCGCCGGGGACCAGCGGCTCGAAGGGCGCCTTGAGCGCGGGCAGACCGGTGATGGACAGGGCGCCCTGCGGGGTGCCGTGGTAGGCGACGGCCCGCGAGATCACCTTGTATTTGGTGTGGTTGCCGGTGAGCTTGTGGTACTGCTTCGCCAGCTTCCAGGCCGTCTCAACGGCCTCGCCGCCGCCGGTGGTGAAGAAGACCTTGTTGAGATCGCCCGGGGCGTACTGGGCCAGCCGCTCCGCGAGCTCGACGGCCTTGGGGTGGGCGTAGGACCAGATGGGAAAGAAGGCGAGGTCCTGCGCCTGCTTATAGGCGGCCTCAGCCAGCTCGGTACGGCCGTGCCCGGCCTGCACGACGAACAGCCCGGCGAGCCCGTCGAGGTAGCGCTTTCCCTTGTCGTCGTAGATGTAGGTGCCCTCACCGCGGACTATGGTCGGCACGGGGGCGTTCTGGTACGACGACATGCGCGTGAAGTGCATCCACAGATGGTCGTACGCGGTTTTGGAGGAGTCCTTGCTCACGGTTATCGAGTTCCCCAGGTGTAGGTCTGCTTGCGCAGCTTGAGGTAGACGAAGCTCTCGGTGGACCGCACGCCGGGCAGCGTCCGGATCCGCCTGTTGATCATTTCGAGAAGATGGGCGTCGTCCTCGCAGACGATCTCCACGATGAGGTCGAAGGACCCCGCCGTGATGACGACGTAGTCCACCTCTTCTATCTCGGCGAGCGCGTCGGCCACCGGCTCGAGATCTCCTTCAACGTTGATACCGACCATCGCCTGCCGCATAAAGCCGACGGTGAGCGGATCGGTGACGGCGACGATCTGCATAGCGCCCTGGTCGAGCAGCTTCTGTACGCGCTGTCGTACGGCCGCTTCGGAGAGGCCTACGGCCTTCCCGATGGCGGCGTACGGGCGGCGCCCGTCCTCCTGGAGCTGTTCAATGATTGCCAGGGAGACGGCGTCGATCGATGAGGTGCCGTTCACGCTTTTAAGGTCACGAGCCTTGGAGTCACGAGCCACGTTCCTCACTGTGCATGAGGACTGCTCCGTCGCGCAACCCTTCTGCAATGTAATTCGTTGTTGATGGGGTCACAAAGAACTGATTTCGTTGTTGCAGAGTGTCGGCCCTGTTGAAAACGTGCGTCGGGCGGTTAGGGTGGATGTCTCACCCAATGGACAACGGAGCAGGAGGGGTGCGAAGTGACCACCGAGCTGCGTCGGCTGCGCAACTACATCGACGGCGAGTTCCGGGACGCCGCGGACGGGCGGACCACCGAGGTGGTGGACCCGGCGACCGGCGAGACGTACGCGACGGCGGCGCTCTCCGGTGCCGCGGACGTCGACGCCGCCATGGCCGCCGCCGAGGCGGCCTTCCCGGCCTGGCGTGACGCCACCCCGGGCGCTCGTCAGCTGGCCCTGCTCAAGATCGCCGACGCCCTGGAGGCGCGGTCGGATGAGCTGCTGGCCGTCGAGTGCAAGGACACCGGCAAGCCGCTGGAGCTGACCCGGCAGGAAGAGCTGCCGATGATGCTCGACCAGATCCGCTTCTTCGCGGGCGCGGCCCGGATGCTGGAGGGCAAGTCCGCGGGCGAGTACATGGACGGTCTGACGTCTTTCGTCCGGCGTGAGCCCATCGGCGTCTGCGCCCAGGTCGCGCCGTGGAACTACCCGATGATGATGGCCGTATGGAAGTTCGCCCCGGCGCTCGCCGCGGGCAACACGGTCGTCCTCAAGCCGTCGGACACCACCCCGGCCTCCGCGGTCTTCATGGCCGAGGTGATCGGGGAGATTCTGCCCAAGGGCGTCTTCAACGTCGTCTGCGGCGACCGGGACACCGGCCGGCTGATGGTCGAGCACAAGACCCCGGCGATGGCCTCCATCACCGGTTCGGTCCGGGCGGGTATGGAGGTCGCCGGCAGCGCCGCCAAGGACGTCAAGCGCGTCCATCTGGAGCTGGGCGGCAAGGCACCGGTCGTGGTCTTCGACGACGCCGATATCGCCACGGCCGTCGAGGGCATCCGCGACGCGGGCTTCTTCAACGCCGGCCAGGACTGCACCGCCGCCACCCGGGTGCTGGTCCAGGAGGGCTTGCACGACGAGTTCGTGGCTGCCCTTGCCAAGGCCGCGGGCGAGGTCAAAACGGGCGACCCGGGCGACGAGGACTGCTTCTACGGCGCGCTGAACAACCCGGTCCACCTGGAGAAGGTGCAGGGCTTCATCGACCGTCTCCCGGCTCACGCCAAGGTCGAGACCGGCGGTGAGCGCGTCGGCGACAAGGGCTACTTCTTCGCCCCGACCGTCGTCTCCGGCCTCAAGCAGGATGATGAGATCATCCAGAACGAGGTCTTCGGCCCCGTCATCACCGTCCAGAAGTTCACGGACGAGGCGCAGGCCGTCGACTGGTCCAACGACATCGAGTACGCGCTGTCCTCCTCGGTGTGGACCAAGGACCATGGCCGCGCGATGCGGATGTCCAAGAAGCTCGACTTCGGCTGTGTGTGGATCAACACCCACATCCCGCTGGTCGCCGAGATGCCGCACGGCGGCTACAAGAAGTCCGGCTACGGCAAGGACCTGTCCGCGTACGGCTTCGAGGACTACACCCGCATCAAGCACGTGATGACCTCCCTCGGGGCATGATGACGGCCTGACGGCCTGACAGGCGCACGGGGCGGGGAACGACGCACTGTCCTTCCCCGCCCCTTCGTCATGCGCCCTGCCGCTCCGCCGGGACGACCGCGCGGACCGCCTCCCGCAGCACGTCGAGGAGGGCGTCCTCGTCCTGCGCCGTGGTCCGCGGGTTGATCATGCAGATCCGCAGCACCGTGCGGCCGTGCACGGCCGTGGTGTGCAGCCCGATCCGGTTGGACGCCATGGTGTGGTCCGCGATGGCCCGGTTCACCTCGTTCAGCGCCTCGGTACCCCCCTCACCGCCGGGGGAGCCGCCGGTGTAGCGGAAGGTCAGGGTCGCCAGCTGGGGCCCGGTCTCCACGCGCCAGCCCGGTTCCGCGACGATCCGGCCGGCCAGCCGCTCCGCCCGCCGGAACGCACCGTCCACCGCCGCCCGGAAGGAGTCCGCGCCGAATGTCTTCAGCGACATCCACAGCTTGAGCGCGCGGAAGGACCGGGTGAGCTGGATGCCGTGGTCGTAGAAGTTGATCTCGTTCTCGTCCGCGTCCAGGTCGGCGAGATAGTCGGGCACCACCCGGTAGGTGTCGCGCAGCGTGCGCGCGTCCTTGACCAGCAGACCGCCGATCTCGAACGGCTGGAACCACCACTTGTGCGGATCGATGGAGAGCGAGTCCAGCTCCTCGATGCCGCTCAGCGCCCGCCGCCCCTCCGGGATGATCGCGGCGGCGGCCCCGAAGGCGCCGTCACCGTGCAGCCATATCTCCTCCTCGCGGCACACCCGCGCGAGCTCGGGCAGCGGGTCCACGGCCGCGGTGCGCGTGGTGCCGACGTTGGCGACGACACAGAAGGGCCGCCACCCCTCGGCCCGGTCCGCGCGGAGCATCTCCCGCAGCGCGGCCACGTCCATGGTCAGGTCCTCGCGGGTGGGGACCATCCGCAGCTGCTCCGGCTCCATGCCGAGAATGCGGGCGGAGCGGATGAAGCAGGAATGGCTCTGCTCGGTCACGTACAGGGTGCCGCGGGCCAGCCCGCGGTCGCCGAGCCGGTTGTACCGGGCGGTCGCCAGCGCGGTCAGATTCGCCATGCTGCCCCCGGTGGTGAACAGGCCGCCGCCCTCCGGGAGCCCGCACATCTCGCGCAGCCAGCGCAGCGCCGCGAGCTCCACGGCCGCCGGGCCGGAGCCCTCGGCCCAGTTCCCGGCGAAGACATTGAAGCCGGAGGCCAGCGTGTCGGCGACCACGGCGACGAAGTTGCTCGCGCTGGGCACGGTCGCGAAGTACCGGGGGTGATCCTGGGCCACGATCTGCGAGAGCACCCGCTCCCGCACCACGTCCAGCACCTTGTGCGGATCGTCGCCCTGTGCGGGCAGCGGCTCGTGCAGGATGTCGCCGAGCTCGGTGGCTGTGCTGGTAGCGCCGATAGGCCGGTCGGGCAGCGAGATGTAGTGGTCGACGACCGCCCGGACGGCGTCGTCCCCCAGGGCTGTCATCTGCACCGGGTCGAGGGTGAGGCGCGGATTCGTATCCATCATGGTCCTTGGCGTCGGAAGCGTCGGAAGCGTCGGAAGCGCCGGGAGGGTTCCGGTGCTGCGGTCATGCGGTGGGTGTGGCCGGTGTGGGCATGGTGGGTGCTGCGGGTCCGGTGGGTCCGGCGGCCCCGGCCAGGAGGTAGTCCCGGCAGTCGGTGCCGATGACCTCGCCGGTGAAGCGGGGGGTGCGGCCGTAGACCACCCAGGTGGTGGTGACTTCGCCGATCATGGCGCCGAGCCGCAGCCTGCCGTCCGACAGCTCCAGATACTCGGTGGTGGTGACGCCCGCGTCGTAGTGGCCTTCCAGGAGCTTGCGACCGACGACAGGCTTGGAGACCTCCTCCACCACCGTTTCCCAGGCTCCGGCATCCACATAGCCGGCGGTGGCCGGTACCAGGCCCAGGGAGCGGTGCTCGGTCACGTCGCTGCGCAGCAGCAGCGCGATTGGCTTCGTGGGGTAGATGAAGGTGTCCACGACCGGGGCCTCCTGCCAGGCCCGCTCCGTCGCCAGGTGCACATTCAGATGGGCGCTGCACTGGACGACGTAGTCCGCGCGGTCCGCCCGCAGTTCATCGATGGCCGCGACCAGATCGGAACACAGTGAGATCCGCGCCGATTCCGTCAGCCGGTGGAACCTCAGATACGCCCGTACGGCGTTCTCGTGGCAACTGCCCTCCGGGCCCAGGGTGAGAAAGCGCAAGGGCCGCTCGGGACGCTCGGGCGTGCTCGTCATCGGGGCGTGCCTCCTGGTCCGTCTGGTCCGTCTGGTCCGTCTGGCCGGTCGATGATGTCCGTCTCCCGTCGGCAGGCCTCGGCGATCAGCAGCCGGGCGAGCTCGCGGCCGAACTCCCCGGACAGCTCCCGCTCGGTGGCGTGCTCCGCGTAGGCGGCCGTGACCTGGTCGATACGGCTCGGCTGCATCATCGGCACCCCGGACCGTCGCTTCACCTCACCGATCTCGTCGCAAATGCACAGCCGTTGGGCGATCACGTCCATCACCTGCCGGTCCGTCGCGTCCAGCCGCGCGCGCAGCCGGTTCAGTTCTGCCTCGGCGCTGTCGTCCGCGACCGTCGGCTGTGCTCCGTGTGCGGGTGTCATACGGCCATCCCCTCCGCCAAGAGATACGTGCTTTCCTCCAGGGAGCGCGGCACATAGCCGCCCTCCTGGACGAGGACCACAGGGGCCCGCAGGTCCGTCAGCGCCTGACCGATGCCGCGCCAGACCTGGGGCCGAAGACTCCAGGAGCCGTGCGGGTCATCGGCGAGGATGTCGAAGCCCGCCGAGACCACCACGGCGTCCGGCGCCGTGCCCCGTACCAGGTCCATGAGCTGGGCCAGCAGCTCCAGATAGCGCCCTTCGTCCACCGGGCTCGGCAGGCCGATCAGCCCCTCGCGACGGGGGAAGGCGTACGGGAAGTCCTCGCCCCGGTCGGAGTGGATCGAGTAGTAGTCCGTGTCCGTGCGGGCGTCGGCGCAGGCGAGGGTGCCATTGCCCAGGTGATAGTCGAGGTCGACCACGGCCACCCGGCCGGCCCCGCCCCGGGCGAGCACCTCCACCGCGACCATCGCGTTGTTGACGAAGCAGTAGCCGCCGTGCCAGTTGGGTCCGGCATGGTGGCCGGGGGGTCGGCAGGGCGCGTAGACAGCGGACCGGGTGTGCACGGCGTGCTGTGCCGCTGCGGCGGCCAGGGCCGCTCCCGCGCGGGCCGCCCGCCACGCACCGGCCGGCAGTGGGGTGTCTTGGGCCAGCCCCGGCGCCGCGAACCCGGCCACGGTCTCCCCGGCGTCCCGCGCGTCGGCGTCCGCGAGGTGGTCCAGCAGCGCGGTGCCGTGCACCGCGGACAGCAGCGTCCGCAGCTCGTCGTCGCTGGGCCCGTCGGCCCGCACCGCTCCCGCCCCTGCCCGCTGGAGCCCGGCGACGGCCGACTTGCTGCGCTCCGGCGTTTCCCACGACGGGTGGCCGGTACCGGTCCGGTCCAGGGTCCAGGGCACCGTGAAGCCCCCGTCGGCTGTGCCGGAGCACTCGATGTACTCCAGCATCAGTCGACCTCCAAAGTCATCCGTGGGCCGAGCTCCCGGAATCCCTGGCCGAGGTAGAAGCGCTGGGTCCGGGCGGAACCGGGGAAGGCCGGGCGGGGCAGGCCCACTTCGAGACGGGTCAGCCCCTCTTTGCGGGCCCGCTCGCGCAGGCCTTCGATCAGCAGGGATCCCACCCGCTGGGAACGGGACCGTGGGTCGGCCCACAGCTCCTCGATGGCGATGTAGTCGCCGCCCGTCCGCAGGGCGGTGATCCGGGACCAGCTCAGCAGGCCGACGATGCCCGGCTGATGCGGCACGGTCGCGACGAGCACCCCGCCGCCCGGATAGCCCGGGGTGAGGATCTTGTCCAGGGCGGTGCCCATCCCGGGCACCTGCCGGTCCTGGTCACCGGTCAGTTCGCGCAGCAGTTCATGGACCGCCTCCAGGATGTGCGGGCGGTCGGCGGGCTGGGCGTCACGGATGTCGACGTGCGTGGTCATGCGGTGCGCTCCTTGTCTTCTCGCTCGGGTGCGTCCTCGCCTCGGCTGTGCAACCGCCCGGGATCCGCGTCGAGGCACTTCAGAAGGGCGGATGCCTTGAGCACGGTCTCCCGGTATTCCTCGTCCGGGTCGGACATGGCCGTAATGGCCCCGCCGGTGCCCAGCCGGGTCGCGTCGGGATCGCAGATCAGCGTGCGGATCACGATGTTGAGGTCCGCGGTGCCGTTGAAGCCGAGAAAGCCGAGACAGCCCGAGTAGACGCCGCGCGGCACGGGCTCCAGCTCGTCGAGCAGCTCGACGGTCCGTTTCTTCGGAGCTCCGGTCATCGAGCCTCCGGGGAAGAGGGCCCGCACGCAGTCGACCGTGTCCCGACCCTCCTGGAGCCGCCCGCGCACGGTGCTGACCAGCTGGTGGACGGTGGCGTAGGACTCGACCCCCATCAGGGCGGTGACCTCGACCGTGCCGGGACGGCACACCCGGCCCAGATCGTTGCGGAGCAGATCCACGATCATGAGGTTCTCGCTGCGGGTCTTCTCGTCCGCGCGCAGCCGATGGGCGATGTGACGGTCCCGTTCCGGATCGGGGTGGCGCGCCGCGGTGCCCTTGATCGGCTTGGTCTCCGCCCAGCCGTCGGCGCCGACGCTGAGGAAGCGCTCCGGAGACGCGCTGAGCACGCTGCGTCGGCCGCTGCGGAAGTACGCCGCGTAGGGTGCCGGGTTGGTCTGCCTCAGCCGCAGATACGCCGCCGCCGGGTCGACCGGCCCGCGGAGCTCGATGCCGTAGGTGTAGCACGCTTCGTAGCTGTCGCCGGCGGAGAGCCAGCCGTGTACCTCGGCCAGATGCCGCCGGTAGTCCTCGCGGCTCACCGACGAGGTCACCGATTCCGGGGCACCGGCCACCGGCTGCCCGGCGTCCGCCTCGTCCCGCGCGTCGGACAGCTCGGCAAGCTGTGCCTCGTACCCGTCGAACCACTCCTGCGCCTCGGCGGCCGGACCGCCCACATGCACCAGCCATGCCGCACCCGTGACATGGTCGGCTGCCAAGAACCGTCGTACGGTGAGGAATTCGGCGTCCGGGCCGTGTGGGTCAGGTCGTAGTCGGCCCAGTCCGGTGGCGGACTTCACCCCGTACCCCAGATAGCCCACGAGTCCGCCGAGGAAGGGCAGCGGGAACTGGTCCGGGTCCACCCGGTGCGCATCGAGACGCTTGCGCAGCGCCTCGAACAGATCGCCGTGCTGGCGTGTGACGCGGTCCCCGGACACCTCCTCCAGCTCCTCGGTACCGGCGTGGTAGCGCAGGACCGGATCACGGAGGGTGTCGACCGAGCCGAGATAGCTATACCGGCCCATGCCGTAGGCGGCGCGGGCGCTGTCCAGCCAGAACGCGTGCGTGTCCTGGGCGTGCAGCGCGCTGAAGACCCGGTCCAGGGGTATCTCCAGCCGCAGCTGCCGCGCGTGCACCGGGGTGGCGCCGCTGTCGTCGGAGGCCGTCCGCTCCGCGTGCCGCCACGCGGAGGGCCGCTTCTCGGAAGCGTTACGGCCCTGCAGGGCAAGGAAGTTGGCAATGAGGCGGCGCCCGTGCTCCGTCTCGATCGACTCGGGGTGGAACTGCAGTCCGTGCACGGGGCGGTCACGGTGCCTCAGCCCCATCACCACACCGTCCTTCGCCCGGGCCGTCACCACCAGCTCGTCCGGCAGTGGCTCACGCACCGCCAGCGAGTGGTAGCGCACGCACTGGAACCCCTGAGGGATCCCGTCGAACAGACCGGTTCCGTCGTGCTCTACACCGCTGAGCCGTCCGTGCATGGGCTCCGGGGCCCGGTCGACACGTCCGCCGTGAGCGGCGACGAGTGCCTGATGGCCCAGGCAGACCCCGAGCACGGGGCCGTCGAAGCGGCTGATCAGCTCCAGCACCTGGCCGATGTCGTCGGGGTTCTCGGGGGTACCGGGGCCGGGGGAGATGACCAGGTGGGTGAAGTCCTCGGCCAGGACCTCATCCGGTGTGAAGCCATCGTTGGTGAGGGTGACGGGCGCTGTGCCCGACACCTGCCAGATGAGCTGGTAGAGATTCCAGGTGTAGGAGTCGTAGTTGTCCACGAGCAGGACGCGCGGTCCCGCGGTGGGCTGGTTCACAGGCTCTCCTTCACGACCAGGTCGCGGTAGTCCGCGACCATCTGCCGGGTGATGTCGCCGATCCGGTGGACATCGGAGTCGATCCGCGTGACGGGAACGATCTCCAGGGCGGTACCGCTGAGAAAGACTTCGTCGGCGTGGCTCAACTCCGCCGGGGCGATGTGCCGTTCCCACACCTCGATGCCCCGCTGGGCGGCCAGTTCCAGGACCGTGGCCCGGGTGATGCCGGCCAGCGCCGGATACGGCGGCGGCGTCACCAGGGTGCCGTCCAGGACGGCGAAGAGGTTGGAACCCGTCGACTCGCACACCCGGCCCTCGGAGTCCAGCAACAGGGCGTCGTCGTATCCGGCCGCGACGGCCTCCGCGTGGGCGAGGGAGCCGATGAGGTAGCTCGCCGAGCACTTGGCCGACACGGGCAGGCAGTTGGCCGGGGGCCGGGCCCAGCGGGAGGTGGCGAGGGCCATCCCCGCGGGCTCGTCGTGCGCCAGCCGGGACGGGAAGGGGCGGGCCATGACGGCGACATGCGTGGGGGCCGCCTCGGTGGTGGACAGCCGCAGCTCCAGGTCACCGCGCCAGGCGAGGGGCCGGATATAGCCGTCGAGCATGCCGTTGGCGTCGATCACCGCTTCGACCGCCGCGTCCAGCTGCTCGGCGCTCCAGGACATCCGCAGCCCGACGTGGGCCGCCGAGCGCAGCAGCCGTTCGCTGTGGGCGCGCAGCCGGAAGGCCCTTCCCGCGTAGACCCGAATGCCCTCCAGGACCGCCACCGCGTAGTGCAGTCCGCCCGCTCCCGGTGCGATCGGCGCCTGAGCCGCGGTGACCAGCCCCCCGTCCCGCCAGACCCACGGGTGCATCACGGGAGCCGAACGCCCCGCCGCTGCCGCTGACTTTTCGCTCACGTGTCTCCACCCCGTCAACGTTGGTGTGCGTGGGCATGATCATCATCAATGGATGAGGCGAGTGTCAACTGTTCCAGTTGAATAATCATGATCGATTGATTGAAAACAGTAGTAGTCACGGTTGAAACAACGGATTCCGTTGCTTTCTCCGTCTGGCTCTCCCGTAGGGTTCCGGCACCGGCACCGGGCGTCGGCTGCGCGGACAGCGGGACGGCACGGAGGCGGCGGCACCCGGAGTGAGCAAGGTGGCGTGAACGTTCAGAATGTGACGGCCCGTAAGTGCGGCGACGAGGTTCTCGACCGGCTGGAGGAACTCTGGCCGGCCCTGCGCACCCGCCATCAGCCGGTCGAGCCCGACTGGTCCTACTTCCGAGAGGACAGATCCTGGACCGTGCGGCGTCGCGCCTATGAGCAGTGGATCCTCGACGAGGGCTCCTTCGTCCTCCTCGCCGAGCGCGGCGGCCACGCCATCGGCTACGCCTTCGTTCACATCCAGCCGGGCCGGACGACATCTGGGTGACCGGCGGCCGGATCGCGGAGGTCCAGACGCTGTGCGTCGCGCCGGCCGAGCGGAACGGCGGCGTCGGCACGCTGCTGCTCGACACGGTCGACGCGGAGCTGGCGACGATGGGCATCAACGACCTGATCATCGCCACGGTGGCCGCCAACACTGCCGCCCAGCGCCTCTACGAGCGGCGCGGCCTGCGGCCCATCATGGTGCAGCTGGCCCGCTTCGGGGCCTCCCCGCCGGGGATGTCCTGAGGCAGAGCCGAGTAGCAGGGGCGGGCGGATACCGTCGGGTTACGGCCTGGCCGGCGCCAGGTCGAGACCCAGGCCGAGGGTGACCAGGGCGCCGCCCGTGAGCTGGTCCAGGCGGCGGACCCGGGAGCGCCACCGGACCCCTTAGCTGTCGAAGCCCAGACCCAGGCGGTCCAGGGTGCGCAGCCAGAGGTTGCGGTGGCCGTCTTGGGCGTCCGCGCGGTGCAGGGCGCGTTGGGTGAGGGCGATGCCGGTCCAGCGGAGGGGTTCCGGGGGGAAGGGCAGGGGTTTGGTGCGGACCATCTTCAGAGCGGTGCGGTCGGTGGGCTCGCCGCTCAGCAGGTCGAGCATCACGTCCGCGCCGAAGCGGGTCGCGCCCACGCCCAGGCCCGTATAGCCCGCCGCGTAGGCGACCCGGCCGCCGTGGGCGGTGCCGAAGAAGGGGGAGAAGCGGGAGCAGGTGTCGATGACGCCGCCCCAGGTGTGGCTGAAGCGCACGCCCTCCAGCTGGGGGAAGCAGCGGAAGAAGTGCTGGGCCAGGGTGCGGAAGGTCTCCGGGCGCTGGTCGTAGTTGGGGTGGATGCGGCTGCCGTAGTGGTAGAGGACGTCGTAGCCGCCCCACAGGATCCGGTTGTCGGCGGTGATCCGGAAGTAGTGGAAGTGGTTGGCGCTGTCGGCCAGCCCTTGGCGGTTCTGCCATCCGATGGCGGCGAGCTGCTCGGCGCTGAGCGGCTCCGTCATCAGTGCGTAGTCGTAGACCGGGACGATATACGGGCGGATGCGGCGCACCAGGGAAGGGAAGGCGTTGGTGCCCAGCGCGATATGGCGGCTGTGGACCCGGCCGTACGGGGTGCGTACGGCGAGACTGGCGGGGCGGGCGGTGAGCTGGCCGGCCGGGGTGTGCTCGTAGATCCGTACGCCCTGTTCGAGGCAGATCCGCTTGAGGCCCCAGGCCAGCCTGGCCGGGTTGAGCATGGCGACGCCGGTGCGGTCCCAGACTCCGGCGAGGAAGGTGGGGGAATCGACCTCGGCGCGCAGCGCGTCGCGGTCCAGGAAGTCGACCGCGTTGAAACCGAGTTTCGCCGCCTCCTCATAGCTCTTGCGCAGCTCCGCCACCTGGTAGGGCTCGGTGGCGATGGAGATCTCGCCGGTGCGCTCGAAGTCGCAGTCGATGCCGTAGCGGTCGACGGTGGCCTCGATCGCGTCGAGGTTACGGCCGCCCAACTCCTCCAGTTCGGCGATCTCATCCGGCCAGCGGGCCAGGCCGTTGTCGAAGCCATGGGTGAGGGAGGCCGCGCAGAAGCCGCCATTGCGGCCGGAGGCCGCCCAGCCGATCTCCTGGGCCTCGATGAGGACGACATCGCGGGAGGGATCGCGCTCCTTGGCGAGCAGCGCGGTCCACAGCCCGCTGTAGCCGCCGCCGATGACGAGCAGATCGCAGTGCTCATCGCCGGTCAGCCGGGGCAGCGGCTCCGGCCGGTCGGGGTCGTCCAGCCAGAAGGGAGTGGGGGCGGCGTCAGCGAGGGAGTGCACGGTGTCCCTGGCGTCCCTGGCGTTCATGGCTATCGGCTCCTCTGGCGGCGGCTGCCGGCGATCTGGCCGGCCAGCACGATGACGATCGCGATCAGGAACATCGCTGTGCCGATCACATTGACCTGCACCGGGACACCGCGCTGGGCGGCGCCCCAGACGAACATCGGGAAGGTCACGGTGGCGGGGCCCGCGTTGAACTGCGTAATGATGAAGTCGTCGAAGGACAGGGCGAAACTCAGCATCGCACCCGCCGCGATGCCGGGCGCGGCAAGCGGCAGGGTGACGCGCCAGAAGGTCTGCAGGGGCCCCGCGTAGAGATCGCGGGCGGCTTCCTCAAGCCGGGGGTCCATGGACATGACCCGTGCCTTGACCGCGACCACCACAAAGCTCAGACAGAACATGATGTGTGCGATGAGGATGGTCACAAAGCCGAAATCGACCCGCATATTGAGGAAGAGCGTGCCGAGCGAGGCGGCCATGACGACCTCGGGCATGGCCATCGGCAGGAAGACCAGTCCCTGGGTGGCGGACTTGCCGCGGAAGCGATAGCGGGCCAGGGCGAAGGCGGCCAGCGTGCCGAAGGCGGTGGCGACCAGGGTGGCCAGCACGGCGATGCGCAGGCTCAGGCCCAGCGAGCCGCACATATCGGCGACAGCGCAGGGGTTGGTCCACGCTTCGGTGGAGAACTCCTGCCAGGCGTAGTTGAACCGTCCCGCCGGCTTGTTGAAGGAGAACAGCATCACCACGAGATTGGGCAGCAGCAGATACGCCAGCGCCAGGGAACCAATGATGATGACGAAGTTGCGGCGGAGCCAGCGGACTGTCGCGGTCAGGGGGGCGATCAGCGGGGTGGGCATCAGACCAGCTCCTCCGTTCCTGCTTTGCGCATATAGAGGCTGACCATGATCAGGATCAGCGCCATCAGGATGAAGGACATGGCGGCCGCGGTCGGGTAGTCGAGGACGTTGAGGAACTGCTTCTGGATGGCGTTGCCGACCATCTGCTCACGTGGCGAACCGAGCAGTTGCGCGTTGATGTAGTCACCGGACGCCGGGATGAAGGTGAGCAGGGTGCCCGCGACGACCCCGGGGAGGGAGAGCGGGAAGGTCACCTTGCGGAAGGTGGTGGCGGGCGTGGCGTACAGATCGCGGGCCGCCTCGTGCAGGCTCGGCTCGATCCGCTCCAGCGAGCTGTAGAGCGGCAGGATCATGAACGGCAGGAAGTTGTACGTCAGTCCGCAGACCACCGCGAGCGGGGTGGCCAGCACCCGGTTGGTGCCGGTGAGGCCGAGCCAGCTGGTCACATCGAGGATGTGCAGGGCGCCGAGCGCGGAGACCACTGGGCCGCCGTCGGACAGGATCGTCTTCCAGGCCAGGGTGCGGATCAGGAAGCTGGTGAAGAAGGGTGCGATGACCATCACCAGCAGCAGCCCGCGCCAGCGTCCGGCGCGGAAAGCGATCATGTACGCCAGCGGATAGCCGATCGCCAGACAGAGCGCGGTGGCGATGGCCGCGTAACTGAAGGACCGCAGGAAGTGCGGGCCGTAGGTCTCCAGCGCGTTCCAGTAGTTCGCGAAGTGCCAGGTGACCTCGTAGCCCTCTTCCAGCGAACCGGTCTGGACCGAGGTGGAGGCCTGGTAGATGAGCGGCGCGACAAAGAAGACGGCGAGCCAGAGGCCTGCGGGCAGCAGCAGCCAGTACGCCGAGAATGCTCCACGGCGCCCGCGCCGGCTGGGCTCGACGGGTGCGGCGGGCGGAGTGCCGGCGGACGAGGGGCCGACAGGTGCGACCGTGGTCATAGGGCATCCTCTCCGATGCCCGCGTCGATCGGCTGGGTGGCGTCGAGGCCGAAGGTGTGTGCCGGGTTCCAGTGCATGACCACCTCGGCGCCCGGGGTGAGCCGGGTGTCGCGCTCGATGTTCTGCTCGTAGACGGCGAGTCCGGAGTGGGCCGGGCTGTCGACCAGATACTGCGTGGAGACGCCCAGATAGCTGACGTCCGTGATCCGGCCGGTGAGCAGATTGCGCCCCGCGGGGATCGTGCCCCGCTCCTCGGCGGGGGCCAGGGAGATCTTCTCGGGCCGCACCCCGGCGAGCACGCTCGTCCCCGTACGGGCCGGGGAGGCGAGACGGTCGGCGGGCAGCCGGAGCTTGCTGTCGGCGGCCTTGACCAGCAGATCGTCGCCATCGGCCTGGACGACCTCGGCCTCGATGAGGTTGGAGGTGCCCAGGAAGTTGGCGACAAAGGTGGTGCGCGGGTGCTCATAGAGCTCGGCGGGGGCACCGAGCTGTTCGACCTTGCCGCCGTACATCACCGCGACCGTGTCGGCCATGGTCATGGCCTCCTCCTGGTCGTGTGTGACATGGACGAACGTGATGCCGATCTCCGTCTGGATGTGCTTGAGCTCCAGCTGCATCTGGCGGCGCAGCTTGAGGTCGAGCGCGCCCAGTGGCTCATCGAGCAGCAGCACCTGTGGCCGGTTGATCAGGGCGCGGGCCAGCGCGACGCGCTGCTGCTGGCCGCCGGAGAGCTGGCGGGGCTTGCGGCTGGCCATCGGCCCGAGCTCGACCAGCTCCAGCATCTCGTCGACCTGCTTCCGCACGGACTTGATGCCACGGCGGCGCAGCCCGAAGGCGACGTTCTCGCGTACATCGAGATGCGGGAACAGGGCGTAGTTCTGGAAGACGGTGTTGACCGGGCGCCGGTGCGGGGGCAGCGCGGTGATGTCCTCGTCCCCGAGCAGCACTGAGCCCGTGGTGGGCTCCTCCAGCCCGGCGATCATGCGCAGCGTGGTGGTCTTGCCGCAGCCGGATGCGCCGAGGAGGGCGAAGAAGGAGCCCTCGGGGATGGTCAGGTCGAGCGGGTGGACGGCGGTGAAATCGCCGAAGACCTTGCCGACCCGGGAGAGCGTAATAGTCATGGACGTTCCTCAGACGGGGCTTGCCGGGCCCGCCAGCCCGGGCTGACGGGCGGCGGGTAGTGCCGGGTGCCGGTGGTGCCGGGAGGGGCTCAGGCGCCTATGAGTTTGGCGAACTTGTCCTCGTACCGGGTCTCTTCCTTGTTCGACAGCGGCCGGAAGTTGTGCCCCGAGGCGAGCATCTTCGCGTCAGGGATGATCAGTGGGTCCTCGGCCAGATCCTTGTCGATCTTGGCGAGCTCTTCCTTCGCTCCCGCGACCGGGCAGATGTAATTCACCCAGGCGGCCAGCTCGGCGGCGACCTCGGGCTGGTAGTAGTGGTTGATCAGTGCTTCGGCGTTCTTCTGGTGCTTGGCCCTGGCAGGCACCAGAAGATCGTCCGTGCCGAAGAGATAACCGGCCTTGGGGAAGAAGTACTCCACATCCGGGTTGTCGAACTGCAGCTGGACGATGTCACCGGCCCAGGCGAGGCAAGCGGCGATATCGCCGGAGTTCAGCTCGTCGACGTAGTCGTTGCCGGTGAAGCGGCGGATCTGCTTGGTGTCGACGGCCTTCTGTAGCTTGGCGATGGCGGCGTCGAAGTCGTCGTCCGTGAAGTCCCCGGCGTCCTTGCCCATATCCAGCAGCGTGATGCCCATGGTGTCGTGCATCTCGGTGAGCAGCGAGACCCTGCCCTTGAGCGACTCGTCCTCCAGCAGCTGGCTGACGCTCTTGACCACCTTTCCCTTGGTGGCCTTCTTGTTGTACGCGACAACGGTGGCGACGCCGGCCCACGGGTAGCCGTACTGGCGGCCGGGATCGTGCGGCGAGTTGCGGAAGCGCTGCTCCAGATTGGCGATGGCGTTGGGCAGGTTGGCGGGGTCCAGCCGCTGTGCCCAGCCGTGCCGGATCAGGCGCCCGGCCATCCAGTCGGTGAGGCAGACCAGATCGCGGCCGGTGTCCTGGCCCGCGGCGAGCTGTGGTCTGATCTTGCCGTAGAACTCGTTGTTGTCGTTGATGTCCTCGATGTACTTGACCTTGATGCCGCTCTCGCGCTGGAAGGCGTCGAGGGTGGGACGCTTGTTCTTGTTGTCGTCGTCGACATCGATGTAGAGCGGCCAGTTGGAGAAGGTGAGCACCTTCTCCTTGTCGGAGAGGTCCTTGGTCTTCTCGCCGTCTTCGCGGTCCTTGACGCTCTCGGCGGGCGGGATGCCACAGGCGGCGAGCAGCGCTCCACCGGCGGCCATCCCGGTGCCCTGGAGCAGCCGGCGCCGGGTCATCGCGGCCCGGCCGCTGGTCAGGCTGCGCTCCCAGGCCTTGCGGACGGGTTCGGACATGCCTGCGTACAGATCATCGGGGGTCATGGGGGAACTGCCTTCCGGTAAGCGGGGACGGGGAAGGAGTGGGGGGTAAGGGGGGTGGGGTGGCGGTACGGGAAACGCGGGGACGGCTCAGCGGGAGCCGAAGACGGTGCGGTGCCAGTCCTTGCGGGCTACCGCCGTGTTGTCGTACATAACGTGCTTGACCTGCGTGTACTCCTCGAAGGAGTACGCCGACATGTCCTTGCCGAAGCCGGAGGCCCGATAGCCGCCGTGCGGCATCTCGCTGATGATCGGGATGTGGTCGTTGATCCAGACGCAGCCCGCTTTGATCTCGCGGGTGGCGCGTCCGGTGCGGTGGACATCCCGGCTCCAGGCGGAGGCTGCCAGGCCGTACGGGGTGTCATTGGCCAGGCGGAGGCCCTCGTCGTCGCTGTCGAAGGGGAGCACAACAAGGACCGGGCCGAAGAGCTCGCGCTGGACGACCTCGCTGTCCTGCGCGGCACCGGTGATGAGGGTGGGACGGTAGTAGGCGCCCTTGGCGAGCTCTCCACCAGGGGCCTCGCCGCCGGTGACCACCGTGGCATAGGAGCGGGCCCGGTCGACAAAGCCCGCCACCCGGTCCCGGTGGGCGTGCGAGATCAGCGGCCCCAGATCCGTATCGGGGTCGAAGGGGTCGCCGAGGCGGACGGTGTCCATCAGCTCGGCGACGCCGCTGACGAACGCGTCATACAGCGGGCGCTGCACATAGGCACGGGTGGCGGCGGTGCAGTCCTGGCCCGTATTGATGAGCGCGCCCGCGACGGCGCCATGGACGGCGGCCGTCAGATCGGCATCATCGAATACCAGGAACGGCGCTTTGCCGCCGAGCTCCAGATGAAGCCGCTTGACGGTGCTCGTGGCGATCTCCGCGACCCGCTTGCCGACCTCGGTGGAGCCGGTGAAGGAGGTCATCGCCACCGCCGGGTGACCGACCAGATGCTCGCCCGCGTCCCGGCCCGTCCCGGAGACGATGTTGACCACGCCGTTCGGGATGCCTGCCTCGGTGGCCGCCTGGGCGAACATCAGTGAGGTGAGCGGCGTCAGCTCGGCGGGTTTCAAGACAATGGTGTTGCCCGCCGCGATGGCCGGGAGGATCTTCCACGCTGCCATCTGGAGCGGATAGTTCCAGGGTGCGATGGAGCCGATGACACCGATGGGTTCGCGGCGGATATACGAGGTGTGGTCGCCGCTGTACTCACCCGCTGAGACGCCCGCCAGCTGACGGGCGGCCCCGGCGAAGAACGCGGCGTTGTCCACCGAGCCCGGTACGTCGAACTCCTTCGACAGCTTGATGGGCTTGCCGCACTGCAAGGACTCCGCCTGCGCGAGCTCCTCAGCCCGCTCACCCAGCACGGCCGCGAAGCGGTGCAGGGCGTCGGAACGCTCACCGGGGGTGGCACCCGCCCAGCCGGGCAGCGCCCGCTGTGCGGCGGCGACGGCCGCGTCCACATCGGCCGGTGAGGCCAGCTCATAGGTGTACACCTGCTCGCCCGTAGCCGGGTCGACGACCGTGTGGGTACGTCCCGCGCTGCCGGGTGCGAGCCGCCCGTCCAGATACTGGGCGCCCTGCGCGAACGTGGACACATCGAAGCGCTGAACCATCGAGCTCTCCTGCCTCACATCGGTGTGAAGTGGCGTCGGCCGGTGATGGTGGCCGATCCTGACAGGAAGTTCACGCCCCAACAAGGGATTCCGTCGTTTCCTTTTGATTACACGACGAAATCTGTGCCCTGCTGGGGGAAGGGGGAGGCGCTTACGGCATGGGCGTCGTAGTCGTAGTAGTCGCCCTCGTGCTCGATGGGCTCCAGATCGCTGAGAAAGGCGATGGCGCTGATCGCCGCCACCACGAACACCAGGGAGAGCGCGGTGGAGATGATGCCCAGAACCAGCCCGGCGGTGGCAGGCCCGGAGCCGTGTGCCGCACCGCGGTTGATGCGGCGCCGAGCCGAGATGGCCAGCCCAAGGGCGACCGGACCGAGGATGATCCCCAGGAACGCGCCCCAGAAGGTCATGGTGAAGACCATGGCTATGATCCCCAGCACCATGGCAGCGGTGCAGATGCCACTCGTCGGCGGCTGCGGAGGGGCGTACGGCATCCAGCCGGGCCCCGGGGGAGCGTAGCCATAGCCGGGGCCGGGCCCGCCGTAGCCAGCGCCGGGCGGCGGCTGTCCGGTCCCATGGCCGTACGGCGGCTGCCCCGCCGGACCGTACGCCGGGCCATACGCCGGGCCGGGCGGCGGGAAGGGCGGCGGAGAGGGGGCCGGTGGCACCGGGGGTATGGGGGACGCGGCGGGCGCGGCCTGCTGACCGTCCTGACCGTCCTGACCGTGCTGGCTGTCCTGCTTTCCCAGTGAGACCCGGTCCCCGGGCGGTGCCCAGGGGTTGGGCTCCTCCGGGCGGTCCTTGCCCTCTGCTATATGCCCCATGTGCCCCATGTGCCCCTCCCAAGATCGGTTTTCCTCGTCATCGTATGCGGGCCGTCATCGCGCCCGCATACGATGGCGGCGCCCCAGCCACCGGAGGTTCCGTTGTCCGATCTCAGCTCCTTTATCGCCGGGCTGCCCAAGGCCGAGCTGCATGTCCACCATGTCGGTTCCGCCTCGCCGCGTATCGTGGCCGAACTCGCCGCCCGGCACCCGGACTCCAAGGTCCCGGCCGACCCGGAGGCACTGGCCGACTACTTCACCTTCCGTGACTTCGCGCACTTCGTCGAGGTCTACCTCTCCGTCGTGGACCTCATCCGGGATGCCGAGGACGTGCGGCTGCTCACCTATGAGGTCGCCCGCGACATGGCCGCACAGCAGATCCGTTACGCCGAGCTGACCGTCACCCCCTACAGCTCGACCCGGCGCGGCATACCGGACGTCGCCTTCGTCGAAGCCATCGAGGACGCCCGCCGGGCCGCCGAAACCGAGCTGGGCGTCACCCTGCGCTGGTGTTTCGACATCCCTGGGGAAGCTGGGCTGGCGGCCGCCGAGGAGACCGCCCGTATCGCCTGTGAGCTGCGCCCCGAAGGCCTGGTCTCCTTCGGGCTGGGCGGCCCCGAGATCGGCGTGCCCCGGCCGCAGTTCAAGCCGTTCTTCGACCGGGCCATCGCCGAAGGTCTGCGCAGCGTCCCGCACGCGGGCGAGACCTCCGGGCCCGGCACCATCTGGGACGCGCTCACCAGCCTGCGCGCCGAACGCATCGGCCATGGCACCAGCGCCCCCCAGGACCCCCGGCTGCTGGAGCGCCTGGCGGAGCAGCGCATCCCGCTGGAGGTCTGCCCGACCTCCAACATCGCCACCCGGGCCGTGCCCACGCTGGCTGAGCACCCGGTGAGAGAGATGGTGGACGCCGGGGTTCTGGTCACCATCAACAGCGATGACCCGCCGATGTTCGGCACGGACCTCAATACGGAATACGGCATCGCGGCCCGGCTGCTCAGCCTGGACGCACCGGGCGTCGCCGCGCTCGCCAAGAACGCGGTGGCGGCCGCTTTCCTCGACACACCGGCGAAATCAAAGCTCAGCGATGAGATCGATGCCTATGTGTCGGCATGGCAGCAGAGCTAGTCACCGCCGTCGCCCATCGCGGCGACCCCTCGATGCGCCGTCTGATCGGGACGCCGTCTGATCGGGATGGGGGTGGAGTCGATCACTACGAACCGCATTGACACCCTGTGCGGCGTGCTGCGGCGGCAGCTCTGACATATGACAGTGGTCAGTCGCGGGGGAAGTCCTCGGTCTCCAGAGTGAGATCGATGCCATGGGGCTTGAGCTCGATCGGCTCACCGAACGCGAAGGTCTCCTGGCGCCAGAACCGGTCATCCGACGGGCGGGTGTGCAGATGGCACTGGCCGGTGTAGGGATCGGCGATCAGATACACCGCGATTCCGGCGATCGCGTACACCTTCTTCTTCTTGCCGTAATCGTTGCCCGCGGTCCCCCGGGAGATGACCTCCAGGACGAACTCCACATCCTCATGGCGCCAGTGGCCCCGGTTGTCCTTCTCGGCACCGCTCCCGACCGCGGCCAAGTCGGGGCAGAATCCATTGAGATAGCCCGGGAAGTCGATCCGCATATCGGACTTGAGCTGCTTCCTCGGGTACTGGGTGCGCAGCTGATCGTAGACGGCAGCGGTGATGTCCCAGTGGGTGTCTCGTTGCGGCGACACGATGATGATCCCCTCGACGATCTCGGCCTTGAAGCCCTCGGGGATCTGCATCTGCTCCAACGCCTCGAACAATTTGTCGAGCTCGCTGGGTTCCTCGCGCTCGGCCATCTCGGTCCGTTCACACAGGACGGTCATGGTGACGCTCCTCCCCACCGCGCCGGGTCGCGCAGCCGCGTAAGACAACGATACGGCGCGGCCCCGGGTCACGCCGGGGCCGCGCCGTATCGATTCGCCGTACGGCGTCAGTCCCGCGCCACCAGCGCCGGGGTGTCCCGGGTCAGCACCTCGCCGCGGAAGAATGCCGGGCTGCGGCGCTGCATGACCAGCATCAGGACGACGCCCAGGAGCAGTACGCCGACGCCGATGACGAAGACGCTGCCGACCCCCGCGATGGCGCTGCCCGTTCCATAGGCCGGGTCCCACATATCGACCATCGTCTGGACGAAGACCGCGCTCAGCAGGACTGCGCCGAGCAGCGGCAGCACACCCTTGTAGACCGCGTCACGGACGCTGCGGGTGAGGTCGCGCCGGAAGTACCAGACACAGGCGTAGGCGGTCAGCGCGTAGTAGAAGCAGATCATGAGGCCCAGGGCGTAGATCGTGTCAATGAGCACGTTCTCGCTGACCACGGCCATGACCGCGTAGAAGATACCGGTCGCGATGCCCGCCGCGACGGTGGCACGGCCCGGGGTCTTGAACGTGGGGTGGACCTTGGCGAACGACGAGGGGAAGGCCTCATAGGTGCTCATCGCCAGCGCGGTACGAGCGGCCGGGAGGAAGGTCGTCTGCAGGCTGGCGGCGGCGCTGGCCAGGACCGCCAGGAAGAGCAGCGCACCCAGCGGGCCCATCACCGGGTCGGCGAGCACGGCGAAGACATTGTCCGCGGTGTCCGGGTTGCCCAGGCCCAGGCCCTCGGTGCCGGTGCCCGCGAACATCAGGGCGGCGATGGCGGTCAGTACATAAGAGGTGACCAGAACCACCACGGAGATCATCGCAGCCCGGCCCGGCGTCTTGGCACTGCCCTCGGTCTCCTCGTTGACCGTGAGGCTGGTGTCCCAGCCCCAGAAGATGAAGATCGACAGGGACAGGCCCGCGGTGAAGGCCGCGAAGGAGGTGACCGAGAACGGGTTCAGCCAGCTCCAGGAGAAGTCCAGCGAGCCGACGCCGGACGCCGCACCGGCTATGGCGCCGCCGTCCGACTTGCTGATGGCCATCACGATAAAGACCGTCAGGACGACCATCTGCAGGCTCACCAGTGCGTACTGGAACCACTTGGTGGCGGTCATGCCCCGGTAGCTGATCGCGGTCGCGATGGCGATGAAGGCCAGCACGGTGGCGATATGCACGACGGTTGAACCGCCGAAGTCGACGATGGCCTGGCTGCCGGTGAGATCCCCGAGCAGTAGATAGAAGAACTCAGCCGCGACCCCGGCGAGGTTCGACAGCACGATGACTGTGGCCATCACCAGGCCCCAGCCGCACATCCAGCCGATCCGGGGGCCGAGCGCCTTCACGGTCCAGGTGAAGGAGGTGCCGCAGTCCGGCACGGCCTTGTTGAGTTCCCGGTAGGCGAAGGCGACCAGGAGCATCGGCAGGAAGCCGGCCAGGAAGATGGCGGGCATCTGAAGCCCCACTTCGCTGACCGTGGGGCCGAGCGTGCTGGTGAGGCAGTACACGGGGGCGACAGTGGAGAGACCGATGACAGCGCTGCCGAGAAGACCTACGGAGTTCTTCTTGAGCCCCTTGGTCTTGATATCCGCGTTGGCGACGGCGCCGCTGTCTATCTCTCCGGTCGTCGGTTGCTTGAGGAGCTGAGCCATGAGCTGGACGTTATAGCCTGCTGTATCCGCAATCGGCGATCTGCATAGAGGACGTTAGTCCCTTCCGTTCATTGATGGAAGCGGTCCGGTTCCTTCGAATGAAGGACTGCACGGCCGTTCTGGCATGCATGCAAAGGTCCGGAGTTAGGGGTTCCGCATTACGGTAATCGCAGTGTGTCCGGTTTGTCTACCCCTGGATTTTTTCCGGCATTACTTTACGTAATAACGATGATGCGCTACCTGTGATCCCGCCCACCGGGAGAAATCCCGGCGAAGTGGCGTAACGATGCGCGGCGACCACGCTCTCAACTCATGACCGAGAGGCCCGGATCGTGGGCCACGCACAAGGAAGGCAGTGCGTCATGAGTGGCAAGGCGGGGGCAAGGAGCGCGGTGGAGTGGCTGGCGTCGGCGGCACCGGATCCCGAAGCCTGCCGATGGGAGTGGGAACGAAATCCGCTCGGGGTGACGCTGCTGCCCGCCGGGCGGCTGTGGGACGTCCTCATTCTCAGCGGTGAGCTGGGCTGCCCCACGCTGGAGGTGCTGAGCCGGTGCGTCGACCGGCCGGGCCCCGTACTGACCGACTTCGGCGACTCCCGGACGGGCTTCTTCGTCCCGCCGGGAACCGCCGCCCGCTGGGTCGGTACGGGGGTGCGCGGCGCCGGGCGCGGCAGCTGGATCGTGGTGCCGTATCCGGGCCGCCGCACCGGTGGAGTGCGCTGGCTGATCCCACCGGACGGTTCCGGCATCCTCACTGATCCGGCGGTGCTGGAGCTGGCAATGCATGAGGCGGCGGCGTGGGCCGCCGGTGCCGACGAGTGAGCCAGGCCGCGGCCCCGACCATCAGCAGACCGCCCAGACACCAGCTCGCCACGACATCCAGCGGCCAATGGAAGCCGCGACGGACCAGACCCACAGCGGTGGCGAGAACCAGCAGTACGGCGGCGGCCACGACGCCCCGGCGGGCGCGCACACCGGGGGTGAACGGCAGCAGCAGCGCGGCCGTGGCGCCATACGCCACCACGGCCGTCGCCGTGTGCCCCGAGGGGTAGTAGCCGCTGCCGTCGACGGGGCCAGGCCGGTCCAGCAGTGCTTTGAGCGGCAGCACCAGCAGCGGCACCGCCGCCATCACCACGGCGTAGCAGAGGACCGGCCGCCAGCGCCCGCCGCGCCAGCACGCATACCCCATCGCCGCCGCCAGCACAGGCAACGCGACCACCGGGCTGCCGAGGTCCGCGAAGGACTGGGCCACGACCGCCCCCGCACCTGGGGAAGGAGCGGGCTGCCGCAGCAGGCCGGAGAGCCACTCATCGGCCTCCCGCAGTGGCCCGTACGCCGCCACCTGCCAGGTGATGACCGCGAAGAGCCCGCTGAGCAGTCCGGTCAGCGCCGCATACGGAAGCGGCCGCTCAGGAACAGGGGGGAGCATTCCTGAGCGGCCGTGGCAACCGGTCACCGCACGCCCCGGGGGGTTTGGGGCGGGCGGCGGTCCGATCGGTGAGGATCAGTCACTGATCCGGTGTCATCCGCAGTTCCCTGCGGGACAGGTGTTCCGTGCATCTGCGAAAACCGTACGTCAGACGGGCTGGCGAGGGGAGGCCGCTGGCGGAACGGCCATCGGCCTCCCACATGTCCTTCACGCCTGCTGGGCGAGTGCGCCCTCCAGGATGTCCAGACCCTCGTTCAGCAGGTCCTCGCCGATCACCAGCGGCGGCAGGAAGCGCATCACATTGCCGTACGTGCCGGTGGTCAGGACCAGCAGCCCCTCCTCGTGGCACGCCTTGGCCAGCGCCCCGGTCACCTCCGGGTTGGGGTCCTTCGTGCCGGGCTTGACCAGCTCGATGGCGATCATCGCGCCACGGCCGCGGACCTCGCCGATCACGCCGTACTGCTCGGCCATCTTCTGCAGCCGCGGCTTCATGACCTCCTCGATACGGCGGGCCCTGGCGTTCAGGTCCAGCTCCCGCATGGTCTCAATCGCCCCGAGCGCGGCCGCACAGGCCACCGGGTTGCCGCCGTAGGTGCCGCCCAGTCCGCCCACATGCGCGGCATCCATGATCTCGGCGCGGCCGGTCACCGCGGCCAGCGGCATACCGCCCGCGATGCCCTTGGCGGTGGTGATCAGGTCCGGAACGATGCCCTCGTCCTCACAGGCGAACCACTGACCGGTACGGCAGAAGCCGGACTGGATCTCATCCGCGACGAAGACAATGCCGTTCGCCTTGGCGAACTCGGCGATACGGGGCAGGAAGCCCTTGGCGGGCTCGATGAAGCCGCCCTCGCCCAGCACCGGCTCAATCACGATCGCGGCGACATTCCCGGCGCCGACCTGCTTGCTGATCTGGTCGATCGCCTGGGCCGCGGCCTCCTCGGCGCAGTTCTCCGGGCCGGTCAGCCAGCGGTAGGGGTAGGCGACCGGCACCCGGTACACCTCGGGCGCGAAGGGGCCGAAGCTGTGCTTGTACGGCATGTTCTTCGAGGTCAGCGCCATGGTCAGGTTCGTACGGCCGTGGTAGCCGTGGTCGAAGACCACGACCGCCTGACGCTTGGTGTGCGCACGGGCGATCTTCACCGCGTTCTCCACCGCTTCAGCGCCGGAGTTGAACAGCGCGGTCTTCTTGGCGTGGTCCCCCGGCGTGAGCCTGGCCAGCTCCTCGGCGACCTCCACATAACCCTCGTAGGGGGTGACCATGAAGCAGGTGTGCGTGAAGTCCGCCAGCTGTGCGGCGGCCCGGCGTACGACGGCCTCGGCGCTGTTGCCGACCGTGGTCACGGCGATGCCGGAGCCGAAGTCGATCAGCGAGTTGCCGTCCACGTCCTGGAGGATGCCGCCACCGGCGCGCTTGGCGTACACCGGCAGTACGGTGCCCACGCCGTCAGCCACCGCCGCCTGCTTACGGGCATGCAGCTCCTGCGACTTGGGACCGGGGATCGCGGTGACGACGCGGCGTTCCTGGGGGAGGGCCGGGCCCCCGGACAGCTCTGGCATCGGGGTCGTAGAGGTCATCGCGCTCTCCTCAGGAGAAAAGGGGGTGTGCTCGCTCCTCGCAGGCTAGGGGCAGCCGGTGGGCCGAGACATGCACCGCTGCGGAGAAGTACCCCTGTCGTGTTAGCCACACCGGACATAGCGGGGCACGCGCGCGTGCCCGGCCGCGGGGGTGGATTCCCCTAACCCGGCCCCTTCCCGAAACTGCGGGGCTCTGCCCCCAGACCCCCACAGTGTTGTGGGCACTCTCCCCCAGACTCCGTCTGGGAGGTGCCCCCAGCCCCGCGAGGGGCGTGGGCCCGCCCTGCTACGCAACCACCCACCGACACCAGCCACGGCGCTCCGGCCCGCCCCGGGGCGGAGCTCGCGACGCTTGGTGGGCACAACACCCGGCCACCGGCCCGCACCGCCCAACCCCGGGGCCCGAGGCAAAGCCCCGGTTTCCGGGAAGGGGCGGGAATTGGGGAAACCCACCCACGGCCCCCCGCAACCAGGCCAAGCCCGCCACGCGGCCGAGGCCAACTCAACCGCCCGGCGGCTAGATTGGGGCGCGACAGAGCAGCAAGGATCTGGGGCGGCAGATGAACGCGGACGGCACACAGAACTGGCGCAGCACGGAAGCCGTACCGAAGCCACCTCCCGCGCCGCCCATGCCCCGGCAGCCCCCCCAGGCCGCCGCCCCGCCCGTAGTGGCCTGGCTACGGGCCCCCCGGCCGGCGGCCGCGCCTGGAATCTGGCGGTATGGGCACCGGCCCAAGCCCGCGGCGGAGCCGGAGCACATCGGGGACCGCCAGCTGCTGGGCGGCGCGCTGCTCGCACTGCTCGGCGGGCTCCTGGTGTGGTCCCTGTGCTGGAACGGCTACATCCGATTCTGGCTGTGGCCGCTGGACTGGTTCACCCCCCACAGCTGGCGGTCCACCAGGGCCATTGTCACGGCGTCATACGTCTACTACGCCCTCTTCGGCGCCCTGCTGGCGTATGTCTTCGGCCGACTCGGCAAGTGGCCCCAGGTCTGGCGCCGCTACGCCCCAGCGCCATGGCAGCGGCGCTGGCGGAAGCTCGCGGACCGGGCAGCGGCCGCCAAGCCGTACCGCAGAGCGCTGCTGGCCCTGCTGGGCGGTGTCCTGGTGTGGGCGATGTGCTTCAGCGACGGCGGCTGGGAGTTCTGGCTGGCTCCGCTGAAGTGGGTGACCCCGGAGAGCTGGCGTACGCCCGACGAGACCCAGGCGTATGTCGTCGCCTACAACATCTACTACGTCCTCTTCACCGTGGCCCTGCTCGCCCTCACCGCCAAGGCCGGAGCCTGGCGAGCCGTATGGCGGCGCCGCAGCACGCCCCAGGCGCCCACCGGGACATCATGGACGCCCCCTCCCGAGCGGGATCCGGCGGCCGGGCTGGCGGAGTGGTCCGGGCTGCGTGCCGCCGGGCAGTCCGAGGCGGCCGACCGGCTGTCCGAGGAGGTGTGGGCCGGGCGGGTCAGCGATCTCGACTACGTACGGATCGAGCGGGTATGGCGCACCGTCCGGTCCCGCCCGGACGCGCTGGGCGCCTTCCGCCGGGCCGCGCTCGAGCAGGGCGCCGCCGCGTTCGTACATCCCTCCGGAGCCCGTGACCTGTCTGTGCGCACCGCCAAGCACGATCTGCTGACCGGCCAGGTGCGGATCGGCACGGCGCTCGACGACGACCGCAACCCCTACCAGCACCGTGGCTGCCGACTCGCCGTCGACCCCGCACTGCTGGGCACCTCACTGCTGGCCGTCGGCCCGCCCGGCTCGGGCAAGACCGGCCGGATCGTCCGCCCGGCAGTCGAGGCGCTCTGTCTGCAGGCGCTGGCCCACCAGGCCGCCGTTGTCGCCGTCGGTACCGCCCGGGCGGGGCTCGGGCCCGATGACGCCTTCGATGTGGTGGTCCGGGTCGGCGACCCGCACTCCACCCACGGCCTTGATCTGTACGGCGGCACCACCGACCCGGATGAGGCCGCCGCGATGCTCGCCGAGGCGCTGCTCGGCGCTGAACATGGCGAACAGAGCGACCCCCGGGCGGCGGCGGTGGCGCTGGCCCAGCTCATCGGGCCGTACCGGGCAGCGTACGGGCGTTTTCCGGCCCTGCGTGAGCTGCGCTCCCTGCTGGAGGGCTCCGCGGTCGCCATCGCCGGGCTGC
The DNA here is from genome assembly GCF_021216675.1 of Streptomyces gobiensis. Classification (NCBI taxonomy): domain Bacteria; kingdom Bacillati; phylum Actinomycetota; class Actinomycetes; order Kitasatosporales; family Streptomycetaceae; genus Streptomyces; species Streptomyces gobiensis. The sequence continues at coordinate 4,401,987 of NZ_CP086120.1, forward strand.
GTGAAGCGCTGGACGCCGCCGGGGAGTTCGGTCAGCAGCGGGAGCTGGCCTCCCGGGAACGGCAGGCGGACCGCCCTGGCGATCCCGGGCCACTCCTCGCCGACCGGGTCGCCCTGCTCGACCGGCCGGCACTCGCCGACTTCTTCGGCACAGCCGCAGCTGATGCGGACGGTCAGGGGCCACCCCGCTTGTTCTCCCTGCGCACCCTGGAACACCCGCTGCGGGTGCGGATCGATCTGCCCGCACGCGGGCACACCGAGGCGTCCCGCATCCTCACCCGGCTGGTGCTGGCCCAGTTCGCGGCAGGGGTCCTCGCCCGCGAGGACCGGTCGCTCTTCGCCTGTCTGGTCCTGGACGACGCCGCGCACACCATCACCCCCGACGCGGTACGCGGGCTGCGCCAGCTCCGTGCGGCGAATGCCGGTGCGGTGCTCACCCTGCGCACGCTGGACGATGTGCCGAAGCGGCTGCACTCCACACTGATCGGCACGGTCGGCTGCAAGGTGGCGCTGTCCGGGGTGAGCACCTGGGACGGCGAGGTCTTCGCCCAGGCATGGGGCCAGGACTGGGTGAAGACCGAGGATGTCACCCACAACCCCGACTTCTCCGGCGGCCTGCTCAAGCGCGGGCTGCGCGGGATCCGCACACTCTTCACCGGGGTGCGGGCGACTACCGAGTCGGTGACGGTACGGACCGTGCAGCGGGAGCGGTGGTCGGCCTCTGATCTGGCACACAAGGTGCCGCCGGGGCATGCCGTGCTGTCACTGACCTCGGTGCGGGGTGAATCGAGCCCGCCGGTGCTGGCCCGGCTCGGTGAGACGGGCGGTGAGTAGCGGGGCAGCCAGGGGCGCATATGGGGCGTGCAAGGGGCGCGCAGCTGTACGGTGAGGCAGGGTAGGGCCGTATCCTCACTACCGTACGGCCAAAAAGCTCTACACATGATCGCCAGAAGGTAGTCACAGGACCGCCATGCAGCCCACGCTCGCCTCCCTCGCCCAGCACTCCGCGCTCAAGCTCTCCGTGCTCGCCGGCGAGGACCGGCTGGATGTGCCCGTGCGCTGGGCGCATGTGAGCGAGCTGGCCGATCCTGTGCCGTACATGGACGGCGGCGAGTTGCTGCTCATCACCGCCATGAAGCTGGACGCCGAGGACCCGGAAGCGATGCGCCGCTATGTCGGACGGCTGGTCGGCGCGGGTGTCGTCGGGCTGGGCTTCGCGGCCGGGGTCAACTATGAACGGGTGCCCGAGGCGCTGGTCCAGGCGGCTCGGGAGGCGGACTTCCCGCTGCTGGAAGTGCCGCGGCGCACCCCCTTCATCGCGATCACCAAGGCGGTTTCCGCCGCCATCGCCGCCGATCAGTACCGTTCGGTGACCGCGGGCTTCGAGGCACAGCGCGAGCTGACCCGGGCGGCGATCTCCGCCGAGGGCTCGACCGAACTCCTGACCCGGCTCGCCGCCCATGTGGACGGCTGGGCGGCGCTCTACGACGTCTCCGGCGCGCTGGTCGCCGCCGCCCCCACCTGGGCCGCCCGGCGCGCGGGCCGGCTCACCGCCGATGTGGAGCGGCTGCGCGACCGCCCCGCGCCCGCCAGCGCCGTGGTCAGCACGGCGGAGGGCGACGACCGGGTGGAGCTGCAGTCCATTGGCAGCGGCCGCCGCACCCGCGCCGTCCTTGCCGTCGGCACCGGCGCCCCGCTGGGCACCGCCGAGCGCTATGCCGTCAACTCCGCCGTCGCCCTGCTGACCCTCACCACGGAGCGGTCCCGGGCGCTCCAGGAGGCGGAGCAGCGGCTCGGCGCGGCGGTGCTGCGGATGCTGATGTCCGGCGAGGCGGACCACGCCCGCGCGGTCGCCGGGACGCTGTACGGCGGGCTGCTGGACGTACCGCTGCGGGTGGTGGTCGCCGAGACCGTACCCGTCGCGGCCTCACAGGGCGCCGAGCCCGCCGGCCAGGAGGGTCCCACGCCGCTGGAGCTGCTGGCCGACGCGGTGGAGTCCGGCGCCGCCCGGGCCGGTGAGGCGGTGCTGGTCGTCCCGGACGGTGCGCGGCTCATCGTGCTCGCCGCGGATGGCGGCGCCGCGGTGGCCGCCTGCGCGGAGCACGTCCGGGCGGTGGGGGAGGGGCTGGCCGTGGGTATCTCGGCTCCGGCCGGTATCGCCGCCGTGGTGGTCGCCTTCAAACAGGCCGACCAGGCGCTCTCGGTGGCCCGGCGGCGCGGCACGGTGCTTGTCGAGCATGAGAACGTGGCCGCGGGTTCGGTGCTGCCGCTGCTCGCCGACGACGCGGTGCGGGCCTTCGCCGACGGCATCCTGCGTCCGCTGCGTGAGCACGACGCCAGCGGGCGCGGCGACCTCGTCGCCTCCTTGCAGGCCTGGCTGAACCGGCACGGCCAGTGGGACGCGGCCGCCGCGGATCTGGGCGTGCACCGGCACACCCTGCGGTACCGGATGCGCCGGGTGGAGGAGATCCTCGGCCGCTCCCTGGACGACCCCGACCTCCGCATGGAGCTATGGCTAGCCCTGAAAGCCACCCGAGCCACCAGCACCCCTTCTTAACGGCGTCCTCGCATTGTTCGGCCCGGGGGGCCTCACAAGCTTCGCCCGCCTGCGCCGGACTCCGTCCGTCGGTGGTTGTGGCTGAGCGCCGTTGCCGTCGGTGAGAGTTCCCCTAACCCGGCCCCTTCCCGAAACTGGGGGCTTGCGCCCCCAGACCCCCACCCCGTTGTGGGCACTCGCAGCCCCGCGAGGGGCTGTGGGTGGGCACAACACCCGGCCACCGGCCCGCACCGGGCCAACCCCGGGGCCCGGGGTGCGAGCCCCGGTTCCGGGAAGGGGCGGGAATTGGGGAAACCCACCCACGGCACCGCGCACCCGGGGCGAAGCCCCGCCGCGCGGCGGAGCCGCATATCGGTACTGCCGGGAAGGGGCGGGATACGGGGAAACCCACCCACGGCACCCCGCAGCCGGGGCGGAGCCCCGCCGCGCGGCGGAGCCGCCCATCGGTACAGCCGGGAAGGGGCGGGGTCAGGCGAAACCCCGCCCCCGGCACCCCGGGGCAAAGCCCCGCCACGTGGCGGAGCCGCGCCCCCGGCTGGCTACCGCTGGCAGTACTCGGCCTCCTTGCCAATGGACCGATACATACAGTCAGCGTTCTCCAGCAGAATCAGCATCGCGCCCTTGTTCCGCGCAGTCTCCCGCCCAATCACCCGCCCAGGCGGATAGAACCCATCGGGGTGCCCGGAGGGCGGATACATCTCAAAGGTGTACGAGAAGATCCGCTGCGCACCCCACATCCAGTCACCGATGGAGCCATCGGTGATGTAGAGATCGCTGGACTGCTGCGGCTTGTAGCCGTTGCTCCGTGCCATCGACGTCCCCACCGCGGCATGCGCGTCCCGGTCATCCCGCGTCAGCCCCGGCGCGGTGTCGGCGTAGGTGTAGCCGTACGGCCACAGGATCAGCTCACCGTAGGTGTGGAAGTCGATATGCGCGGTGATCTGCTGCTTGCCGCCGACCACCCGGCTGCGTACGAAGTCCGCGACGACCTTGGTCTCGGTTCCGGACTCGGCCGACGGACCGCGATAGGTCTGGCTGCTGGGAGAGCCGGACGAGCCGCCGCAGCAGCCCCACCGGTAGTCGAAGTTACGGTTGATGTCGGTGCCGACCGCCGACGTACCGGAGTTGGGCTGCCGGTTCTTGCGCCACATCCGGAAGCGGCCGGACTGCATGTCGTACACCTTGCCGTCCGGGTTCTGGGTCGGGATGATCCACAGCTCGCGCTCATCCAGCATCTTGGTGATCCGGGCGTCCTTGCCGTACTGCGCGGCGAACTCCCGGAGGGTGTAGAGCGCCATCTCCGTGGTGAGATGCTCGCGCGCGTGCATGTTGTGGGTGAACAGGACCTCGGGCTTGTCCTCGTCCACCCGCACATTGGAGCTGATCTTGACCGCGATGATGTCCCGGCCCTGGTAGGACTTGCCGATGACCTGGCGGCTCATCAGCTCCGGGTACTTCTGCACATAGGTGTTGACGGCGTCCATCATCTGGGCGTAGCTGTGATAGTCCGCCGGGCCCGCGGCCCTGATGTCGCCCCGCTCCCCGGGGCCGGGCAGCGCGGTCAGCCGGTGGCCGAGCTTACGGAGCCTGTCGGCCTGGGCCGGGGTGGCGGTGATGACCACGGAGTGGTCACGGACCTCGTCGATCGCGACGCCGGTGCGGGCGAGCGCGGAGCGATGGGCTCTGCTGCCCACCCCCGCGACCTCGTACTGCCGGGGGCCGTCCTGCCGCTCGGCCTGCTCCGCCGTGGTGGCGGGCTCTTTGGGGGGTGCTGCGGTGGCCTGTGCGCCGAGTGGCACGGCCAGCGCGAGGGTGAGAAGAACGGCCGCGGAGGTAGTCCGTTTGCCGCGAATTCTTAAGCGCATCGCATCTCCTGGGGTGTCCAGAGTGAGACGGGTGGGGTTGCGCGTGCGGCGCCATCCTTACGTGGTGTCATGCCTTCGTCAATGACACATCTGGACTACCGCCAAAGCGGAGCAGCGAGCCGGGGGAGTGCGCCGCGTCGGACAAGAGGCGAGGACCGGACGTACCCCTACGGTTGGCAGTACAGAGACATACGCACGACATACGCACCACTCACCCCAACCCCCACCCCCACCACCATCGGAAGGCCGGGATCCGCAGTGACTACAGCGACTTCCACGCACGCATTCTGGCTCGCCGGCCGTGAGGCGACCGGCGACGACACGCTTGAGGTCACCTCGCCCTGGGACGGCCGTACCGTCGGCCGGGTCAGTGTGCCGACCGAGGCACAGGTCGAGGAGGCCGTGGCCACCGCGGCCACCGTCGCGGAGGAGTTCGCCGCCACCCCCGCGCATGTCCGGGCGGCGGCGCTGGACCATGTCGTACGCCGCCTCGGCGAGCGGGCCGAGGAGATCGCCCGGCTCATCTCCGCCGAGAACGGCAAGCCCATCAAGTGGGCCCGTGGTGAGGTCGGCCGCTGTGTCTCCGTCTTCCGCTGGGCCGCCGAGGAAGCCCGCCGCTTCAACGGCGGAGAGGCACAGCGCCTCGACTCCGACGCGGCCGGCACCGGACGGCTCGCGCTGACCCGCCGCTTCCCGCGTGGGCCCGTACTGGGCATCGCCCCGTTCAACTTCCCGCTCAACCTGTGCGCCCACAAGGTCGCCCCGGCGCTCGCCGTCGGCACCCCGATCATCCTCAAGCCCGCCCCGGCCACCCCGCTTTCGGGTCTGCTGATCGGTGAGCTGCTCGCCGAGACCGACCTCCCGGCCGGTTCCTGGTCCGTGCTTCCGGTGCCCAATGACCGGATGCCCGGCCTCGTCCAGGATGAGCGGCTGCCGGTTGTCTCCTTCACCGGCTCCGGGCCGGTCGGCTGGTCCCTGGTGGATTCCGCCCCGCGCAAGCACATGTGCCTGGAGCTGGGCGGCCAGGGCGCGGCCGTCGTACTGGCCGACTACTCCTCGGAGCAGGACCTGGACTGGGCCGCGCAGCGCATCGCCACCTTCTCCAACTACCAGGGCGGCCAGTCCTGCATCTCCGTCCAGCGCGTCATCGCGGACGCCTCGGTCTACGACCGCCTGGTCCCCAAGATCGTCGCGGCCGTCGAGGCCCAGGTGACCGGTGACCCCTCCGATGACGCGACCGAGGTGGGTCCGCAGATCAGCGAGGACGCCGCCAGGCGCATCGAGAACTGGGTCGACGAGGCGGTCAAGGCGGGCGCCAAGCTGCTCACCGGCGGCAAGCGGGACGGCGCCACCTACGCCCCGACCGTCCTGGAGGACGTTCCGGCCGATACCCAGATCGCCTGTGAGGAGGTCTTCGGGCCGGTGCTGACCCTCACCAAGGTCGATGGCGAGCAGGCCGCGTACGCCGTGGCCAACGACTCCAAGTACGGCCTCCAGACCGGCCTCTTCACCCACGATGTGCAGACCGCCTTCCGCGCCCATCGGGCACTGGAGGTCGGAGGCGTGATCGTCGGCGATGTGCCGTCCTACCGCGCCGACCAGATGCCCTACGGCGGCGCCAAGCAGTCCGGCGTCGGCCGTGAGGGTGTGCGGTTCGCGATGGAGGACTACACCTATGAGCGGGTGATGGTCCTCACCGGCCTGGAGCTCTGAGCCCGTCCCCGGTCGGGGACACCGCCTGGCAAGTGACAACCATTTTCATGTAGCCTGGCGGTCGTTCCCGACCGGAGGAAGACCCATGGCCGTCCCCAAGCGCAAGCTGTCGCGCAGCAACACACGTCACCGCCGCTCCAACTGGAAGGCCACCCCACCCGACCTGGTGCCCATCACCATCGACGGCCGCGAGTACCGGGTCCCGCGCCGTCTGGTGCGTGCCTACGAACGCGGACTGATCCAGCCCGACGGCTCCCTCTCCTGATGCTCACCACCCACTGCCGGGTGGTGCCGGTGCCCTACTGAGGTCGTACCGGGCCGGGACCTGTCGGCGGAAGCACGGCCCAGCAGCTGACGGTGGCCGCGCGCCCCGGGACCCATCCCCCGTCCGCCTCCCCCGTGGGCGGTTCCCCCCGTGGTCCCGGGGCACGGCGTTTCTTGCACCACTGAACGTACGCGGCGCCCGGCCGGGCGGTCATCGCCGTCAGGGTTGAAGTGACATCCGGCCTTTGGCGGTAGCCGGACCCGCATGTCATACCAGCGCGGTAGCGGGGAAACCGAGCGGGCGGACGATGCCGCTCCGGTGCCGGCGCCGTTACGCTGCGCCGGTGTGGAGGGGTCGGTGGTCGCGGCGATGGGTGCGGAGGGTGCCGCCATGGGCGTATGACAGTGCCATTGCCCTGGCGATCACCCTGATCAGTCTGCTGCTGGGCTTCGAAGGCCCGCCCGACGGCTGGGGCTGGAGCGGACTGGACGAACGCGGTGTGCTCCTCACCTGCCTGATCAACCTGCCGCTCGCCGCCCGCAGACGGGCACCGGTCGCCCTCGCCCTGGGCGTCCTCGCCCTGTGGACCGCATACATCAGCCTCGGCTACTGGCCCGTGGTCAACAGCCCCGGCGCCCTGCTCGCCCTTTACACCGTCGCCTCCCTGCGCCCACTGCGCCATGCCATCGGCTGTGCGCTGCTGTTCACCGCGGTCTGGAACTACGCGGGGACGACCGGCGAGGAGAGTTCCTGGCCGACCGTGCTGGCACAGAGCCTGGTGTACACGGCGGTGGTCTGCGGCTTCGGCCAGCTGGCCCGTAACTCCGCCCAGCGCGCGGTACGACTCGCCGAACTCGCCGAGCAGCTACGCCGGGAACGGGCGGCGGGCGAGCGGCGGGCGGTCGCCGAGGAGCGGGTGCGGATCGCCCGTGAGCTGCACGATGTGGTCGCCCACCATATGGCCGTGATCTCGGTACAGGCGGGGCTCGCCCACTACGTCTTCGGCAGCGATCCCCACACGGCCCGGACCGCCCTCGGCACGATCTCGGACTCTTCCGGGGAAGCCCTGTCCGAGCTGCGGCGGCTGCTCGCTGTGCTGCGCGTCGACGGCACAGGAGACCGAGACCGGCCGGACGATCCGCTGGACACCGCGCCCGGCATCGGCCGCCTCGATGAGCTCCTGGAGCGCGTACGCAACGCCGGGGTGACCGTGGGCCGCACCGTCCACGGTGACCCAAGACCCCTGCCACCGGGCGTGGACCAGTGCGCGTTCCGTGTCGTCCAGGAGGCGCTGACCAATGTCATCAAGCACGCCCGCCCCGCCATCGCCCAGGTCACCGTCGACTATCAGCCACGTCGGCTCACCATCACGGTCACGGACGAGGGCCAGCGCACAGATCCGGTCCGAGGTGACGCCGGCCCAGGTCATGGCTTGATAGGCATGCGTGAGCGCGCCAGGATCTACGGGGGCACGGTGACCATTGGGCCCCGGCCGAGCGGCGGATACGAGGTGCGACTCACCCTTCCCGCCTGAGGGGAGAGCACAGCGGATGGCGACCAGGGTGCTCGTCGTCGACGACCAGGAGCTCATCCGGGCCGGAGTTGCCGCGCTGCTCCGCGCCGCCCCGGATATGGCGGTCGTCGGAGAGGCGGCCAGCGGAGAGGAAGCCGTTGAACTGGCCGCCACCGAACATCCGGACGTGGTGCTGATGGATGTCCGGATGCCCGGTATGAGCGGCATCACCGCCACCGAGCACATCCTGGACCAGGCCGGCGGGGCCGGGCAGCGGCCGCAGATCCTGATCCTGACCACCTTCGACCTCGATGAGTATGTCTACGCGGCGTTGCGCGCCGGTGCCTGCGGGTTCGTCCTCAAGGACACCGGCCCCAGGCGGCTGCTGGCCGCCATCGCGGCCGTGGCACAGGGCGACACGCTCTTCGCGCCCAGCGTCACCCGCCGCCTCATCGAGGCCTACGCCCAGCGGTGTGACCCCGCTCCGCACACCCCGGAGGCCCTCACCGCGCTGACCGGCCGGGAGCTGGACGTCCTGCGGCTGGTGGCCAACGGGCTCTCCAACACGGAGATCGCCACCCGGCTCGTCATCACCGAGTCCACGGTCAAGACACATCTCAACCGCACCATGGCCAAGCTGGATCTGGGCAGCCGTGCCCAAGCTGTGGTGCTCGCCTATGAGACGGGCCTGGTCAAGCCGGGCAACGGCGGCATTTAAGCCCTGTGCAGCGAGGAGCCTGGTACGGATCGTGCGGATCGGGTACATACGGACGAGTAGCACCGGCCGGTAGGCGACCGGGATATCTGCCCCCGACTCAACGGCGAGGTGAACCGCATGTCCGCGGTACCCCAGAGGACTGCCCCTCAGACGGTCTCTGAGCGCGAAGCACGTGACGTAGCCGAGGCAGCGCGAGAACAGGAATGGCGCAAACCGAGCTTCGCCAAGGAGCTGTTCCTCGGCCGCTTCCAACTCGGCCTGATCCATCCGCATCCCGAACCTGAAGCAACGAGTGTCCAGCGGGGGGAGGAGTTCCTGGCCAGGCTCCGTGAGTTCTGCGAGACCAAGGTCGACGGAGCGCTCATCGAGCGCGAGGCGCAGATCCCCGATGAGGTCGTCAACGGTCTGCGGGAGCTGGGCGCCCTCGGCATGAAGATCGACGTGAAATACGGCGGTCTTGGGCTGAGCCAGGTCTACTACAACAAGGCCCTCGCCCTGGTTGCCTCGGCCAGTCCCGCCATCGGCGCACTGCTCTCCGCCCACCAGTCCATTGGCGTGCCCCAGCCGCTGAAGCTCTTCGGCACCCCGGAGCAGAAGGAGGCCTTCCTGCCGCGCTGCGCCACGACCGATATCTCCGCCTTCCTGCTCACCGAGCCCGATGTCGGCTCCGACCCGGCCCGGCTCGCGACCTCCGCGGTCCCCGACGGCGACGACTACATCCTCGACGGGGTCAAACTCTGGACCACCAACGGCGTTGTCGCCAACCTCCTGGTCGTCATGGCCCGGGTGCCGCGCTCCGAAGGCCACAAGGGCGGCATCACGGCCTTTGTCGTGGAGGCCGACTCCCCGGGCATCACCGTCGAGAACCGCAACGCCTTTATGGGTCTGCGCGGTATCGAGAACGGCGTCACCCGCTTCCACCGGGTCCGGGTACCGGCCGCCAACCGTATTGGCCCCGAAGGTGCGGGCCTGAAGATCGCTCTCACGACCCTGAACACCGGCCGTCTCTCCCTCCCCGCCATGTGCGTCGGCGCGGGAAAGTGGTGTCTGAAGATCGCCCGTGAGTGGTCCGCGGCCCGGGTGCAGTGGGGCAAGCCGGTCGCCAAACATGAGGCCGTCGGCGCCAAGATGTCGTTCATCGCCGCCACCGCCTTCGCCCTGGAGGCCGTGCTCGATCTCTCCTCCCAGATGGCGGACGAGGACCGTAACGACATCCGGATCGAGGCGGCCCTCGCCAAGCTCTATGGCTCCGAAATGGCCTGGCTGATGGCCGATGAGCTGATCCAGATCCGTGGCGGCCGGGGCTTTGAGACCGCCGAGTCACTGGCCGCCCGCGGCGAGCGCGGCGTTCCGGCCGAGCAGATGCTCAGGGATATGCGCATCAACCGCATCTTCGAGGGCTCCACCGAGATCATGCATCTTCTCATCGCCCGTGAGGCGGTTGACGCCCATCTCAAGGTGGCCGGTGACCTGATCGCTCCCGACAAGCCCCTGTCGGCCAAGGCGAAGGCGGGTGCCAAGGCCGGTGGTTTCTATGCCCGCTGGTTGCCCCAGCTCGTCATCGGCCCCGGCCAGCTCCCGCGCGGCTACTCCGAATTCGGCCGGCTCGCCCGCCACTTGCGCTATGTCGAGCGGCACGCCCGCAAGCTCGCCCGTGCCACCTTCTACGCCATGTCCCGCTGGCAGGGAAAGATGGAGACCAAACAGGGCTTCCTCGGCCGGGTCGTCGACATCGGCGCCGAGCTGTTCGCGATGAGCGCCGCCTGCGTACGGGCCGAGAAGCTGCGCCGCGACGGTGACCACGGCAAGGCGGCCTACCAACTCGCCGACGCCTTCTGCCAGCAGGCCCGCATCCGCGTCGACGAACTCTTCGCCCGGCTGTGGACCAACACCGACGACCTCGACCGCAAGGTAACCCGGTCCATCCTGGGCGGCTCCTACACCTGGCTGGAGGAGGGCATCATCGATCCCTCAACCGAGGGCCCCTGGATCGCCGACGCCACCCCCGGCCCCCCCAAACAAGAAAACGTCCACCGCCCCATCCCGTAAATGTTGTGGGCACTCGGTCCGCCCGAGGGGCGTGGGGGCACCTCCCAGCGTTAGCTGGGGGAGGGTGGGCACAACACGACCCGCACCCGCAACCCAACCGGGGGGCCCGGGGCGAAGCCCCGGTTTTCCGGGAAGGTGGGGGCACCTCCTGGGGGCACCTCCCAGACGGAGTCTGGGGGAGGTAGCTGGGGGAGGGACCGGGGAAACCCACCTCGGAGGTGAGAACACACCGGGGCGAATACGGCGTAAACGCCCACAGCGCTGGATCATGGATCCCCATGGACCCGATCACGGGAGCAACCCCCCGGCCCCGGCGCAGCACCCCCCGCACCGCCGCCCACTACGCCATCGTGACCGCACTGTCCGCAGCCCTCCTGTCCGGCTGCGGACAGCGCGACGAGGGCGGCCGGAGCTGCCCCGGCGGGGCAGGAAAGAACCTCGCCGGCCGCACCGTCACCGGCGCCGACCTCCGGGAGGGCAAGCTCCGCTGCGTCAACCTCGAAGGCTCCACCCTCACCGGCACCGTCTCCGAAGCCAACCTCAGCCGCGGCAACCTCTACAAAGCACGGCTGCCCGGCATGTCACTGCAGAGCGTCGACCTGCGCGACGCCGACCTCCGGCGCGCCGTCTTCAGCTCCGCCAGCCTCACAGAGGTCGACCTGCGCGGAGCGGACCTCAGCGAGGCCGTACTCGACGAAGGCCTGCTGATCGACGTCAGCTTCGAGAAAGCACAGCTCTCGGGCGCGGATCTGAGCTCCACATCCCTCACCAGGGTCGACTTCGCGGGCGCGGATCTGCGGGGCGCGAACCTCTCCGGCGCCCGCATTTCCGGCTCCAATCTGCGCGGTGCTCAGACGGACGGGGCCGATCTGTCGGACACCAGCTGGCGGAACAGCGTGTGCCCGGACGGCACCAAGTCGGCCGGCAGCTCGCCCTGCGAGGGGCATCTCACCCCGGCCTCCCCGAGCCCCAGCCGAAAAGGCGACTGAACCCCCTCGCGCCCCCGCACAGGGGCCGCGCACGCCCCGCCAACCCCGCCGGGCTGAGCTGCTGTTCTTCCCGTCATGGGGACCGGCCACAATAGAGCACATGACGGACTCCCTCGCTGACCCGCATGTCAGCTACCCGGCGGCCCACGGCACCCATGGCACCCACGGCGGCCCTCGCGACATTGTGATCCTCGGATCGACGGGGTCGATCGGCACCCAGGCGGTCGATGTGGTGCTGAACAACCCAGACCGTTTCCGGGTGACCGGGCTGTCCGCCGCAGGCGGACGCGTCGAGCTGCTGGCCGGGCAGGCGCACCGGCTCCAGGTGCGTACCGTCGCCATCGCACGCGAGGACAAGGCCGTCGAGCTGCGCGAGGCACTACGGGCCCAGTACGGGGTGGGGGAGCCGATCCCCGAGGTGCTGGCCGGGCCCGACGCCGCCACCGAGCTGGCCGGGTCGCCGTGCCACACCGTGCTCAACGGCATCACCGGCTCGATCGGCCTGCGGCCCACCCTCGCCGCCCTGGAGGCGGGCCGGGTGCTCGCCCTGGCCAACAAGGAGTCGCTGATCGTCGGCGGCCCGCTGGTCAAGGCCCTCGCCAAGCCCGGCCAGATCATCCCGGTGGACTCCGAGCACTCCGCGCTCTTCCAGGCGCTGCTGGGCGGCGCCCGGCGTGAGGTGCGCAAGCTCCTGGTCACCGCCTCCGGTGGCCCCTTCCGTGGGCGTACGAGGGCAAAGCTCGCCGATGTCACGCCGAAGGACGCCCTCGCCCACCCCACCTGGGACATGGGCCCGGTGATCACCGTCAACTCGGCCACCCTGGTCAACAAGGGGCTGGAGGTCATCGAGGCCCATTTGCTCTATGACATCCCCTTCGACCGGATCCAGGTCGTCGTCCATCCGCAGTCCTATATCCACTCGATGGTGGAGTTCACCGATGGCTCGACCATCGCCCAGTGCGGTCCGCCCGATATGAAACTGCCGATCGCGCTCGGCATGGGCTGGCCCGAGCGGGTGCCCGGCGTCGGCCCCGTGTTCGACTGGTCACGGGCCATGAACTGGGAGTTTTACCCACTCGACGAAGACGCCTTCCCCTCCGTGCCGCTCGCCTGTCAGGTCGGCGCACTGGGCGGCACCGCGCCCGCCGTTTTCAACGCGGCCAATGAGGAGTGCGTTGAGGCCTTTCTCTCCGGCGGGCTGCCGTTCACCGGCATCGTGGATACGGTTGCCGCTGTGGTCGAGGAGCACGGCAGGCCGGAGGGAACCACCCTGACGCTGGCCGATGTCCTCGACGCAGAGACGTGGGCACGGACGCGCGCCCGCGAGCTAGTGGCGGCACCCGCCCAGAACACCGCAGCAAAGGACCGCGCATGACGACCTTCATGACCATTGTCGGCATAGTCGTCTTCGTCGTCGGCCTGCTCTTCTCCATCGCCTGGCATGAGCTCGGTCACCTCTCCACGGCGAAGATGTTCGGGATCCGGGTGCCGCAGTACATGGTGGGCTTCGGCCCGACCCTCTGGTCCCGGAAGAAGGGCGAGACCGAGTACGGCATCAAGGGCATCCCGCTCGGCGGCTACATCCGCATGATCGGCATGTTCCCGCCCGGCGACGACGGGAAGATAAGGCAGCGCTCCACATCCCCTTTCCGCGGGATGATCGAGGACGCCCGGGCGGCGGCCTTCGAGGAACTCCAGCCGGGCGACGAGAAGCGGCTCTTCTACACCCGCAAGCCGTGGAAGCGCGTCATCGTGATGTTCGCGGGCCCCTTTATGAACCTCATCCTCGCCGTGGCGATCTTCCTCGGCGTGCTGATGAGCTTCGGCATCAATACGCAGACGACCACCGTCTCCTCGGTCTCGGACTGCGTCATCGCGGCCAGCGCCGACACCGACAAGTGCCCGAAGAGCGCACCCGACTCCCCAGCCAAGGCAGCCGGGCTGCTGCCCGGCGACAAGATCATCGCCTTCAACGACAAACCCGTCAGCGAGTGGAACACCCTGCAGACGGAGATCCGCGCCACCACCGGACCGGCCACCATCACCGTCGAGCGCGAAGGCACAACCAAGACCCTGCGGGCCAGCCTCGTCGAGAACAAGGTCCTCAAGTCCGACGGCCGCGGCGGCTATGTCAAGGGCGAGTACGTCACCACGGGCTTCCTCGGCTTCGCCCCGGCCACCGGCATCGTCCAGCAGTCCTTCCCCCAGGCCGTGGACCGGATGGGCGACATCATGGAGAACGGCTTCCACGCGCTGGTCGCCCTGCCCTCCAAGGTCCCCGACCTCTGGGACGCCGCCTTCACCGGCGGTGAGCGCAAGGAGGACTCCCCGGTCGGCGTCGTCGGCGCGGCCCGGGTCGGCGGTGAGATCGTCTCGCTCGACATACCGCCGAGCCAGCGAGTGGCGACCATGCTCTTCCTGGTCGCGGGCTTCAATCTCTCCCTGTTCCTGTTCAATATGCTCCCGCTGCTCCCGCTGGACGGCGGGCATATCGCGGGAGCCCTGTGGGAGTCGGTCCGCCGCGCCTTCGCCAAGGTTTTCCGGCGTCCGGACCCGGGCCCCTTCGATGTGGCTAAACTGATGCCGGTTGCCTATGTGGTCGCCGGGGTCTTTATCTGCTTCACCCTCCTGGTGCTGGTCGCGGATGTGGTGAATCCCGTGAAGCTCGCTGGTTAGCGCGTTTACGCCCAGTTGGCGCCCGGCCTCAGAGCGGCCGGGCGCCGTCCGCTGGACCCATTACCCGGGAGTTCGCCGGGAGTGGTGTACTGGCCGGGAGGGCGGTGCCGTAATCTCGAAGGACCTAGAACCACACCTTGGGGTTGCGCCAGATGACAGCGATTTCGCTGGGAATGCCGTCCGTACCGATCAAGCTCGCTGAGCGGCGCCTCAGCCGCAAGATCCAGGTGGGCTCCGTCGCCGTCGGCGGCGACGCCCCTGTCTCCGTGCAGTCGATGACCACGACCCGGACTTCGGACATCGGAGCGACGCTCCAGCAGATCGCCGAGCTGACCGCGTCGGGCTGCCAGATCGTCCGCGTCGCCTGTCCGACCCAGGATGACGCCGACGCCCTGCCGGTCATCGCCAAGAAGTCCCAGATCCCGGTGATCGCCGATATCCACTTCCAGCCGAAGTACGTCTTCGCCGCCATCGACGCGGGCTGCGCCGCCGTCCGGGTCAACCCAGGCAACATCAAGCAGTTCGACGACAAGGTCAAGGAGATCGCCGCCGCCGCCTCCGCGGCCGGCACGCCGATCCGTATCGGCGTCAACGCCGGTTCTCTGGACAGGCGGCTCCTGCAGAAGTACGGCAAGGCCACCCCGGAAGCGCTCGTCGAGTCCGCGCTGTGGGAGTGCTCGCTCTTCGAGGAGCACGGCTTCCGCGACATCAAGATCTCGGTCAAGCACAACGACCCGGTCGTCATGGTCAACGCCTACCGCCAGCTCGCCGCCCAGTGCGACTACCCGCTCCACCTCGGCGTGACCGAGGCGGGCCCGGCCTTCCAGGGCACCATCAAGTCCGCCGTCGCCTTCGGCGCCCTGCTCTCCGAGGGCATCGGCGACACCATCCGGGTCTCGCTGTCCGCGCCGCCCGTCGAGGAAGTCAAGGTCGGCAACCAGATCCTGGAGTCCCTCGGGCTGCGCGAGCGTGGCCTGGAGATCGTCTCCTGCCCCTCCTGCGGCCGTGCCCAGGTCGATGTCTACAAGCTCGCCGAAGAGGTCACCGCGGGCCTGACCGGCATGGACGTACCGCTGCGCGTCGCCGTGATGGGCTGCGTCGTCAACGGCCCCGGCGAGGCCCGCGAGGCCGACCTGGGCGTCGCCTCCGGCAACGGCAAGGGCCAGATCTTCGTCAAGGGCGAGGTCATCAAGACCGTTCCCGAGTCCAAGATCGTGGAGACCCTGATCGAGGAGGCGATGAAGATCGCCGAGCAGATGGAGAAGGACGGTGTGACCTCAGGCGAGCCCGAGGTCGCCATCGGCTGAAAGACAGACATCGGAGGTACAGCGCGCGGCCCGGAGGTACAGTTCGGGAGAGATCGCTCCCCTTCCCTCCGGGCCGTACGGTGAGGCTTCCCGAGACGTGTTGACGACCACTTCCACCAGGGCTCTCGGTCCCCAAGACCTGGACCAGGCCCTTGGCGTGCTGCACCGGGAGCCGGTCAACAACGCCTTCGTCACCGCCCGCGTCCACGTCTCCGGTCTCGACCCCTGGCGGCTCGGCGGCGAGATGTGGGGCTGGTACCAGGACGGCAGGCTGGAGTCCCTGTGCTACGCCGGTGCCAACCTCGTCCCCATCTGCGCCGGACCCGACGCGATTCGCGCCTTCGCCGAGCGCGCCCGCCGGCAGGGCCGCCGCTGCTCCTCCATCGTCGGCCCGGCACAGCCCACGGGCGCGCTCTGGTCCCACCTCGAACCCCACTGGGGCCCCGCCCGCGAGGTCCGGCGGCACCAGCCGCTGATGGTCACCAGCAGCCTCGCCACCCAGATCGCCCCCGACCCGTATGTCCGGCGCGTCCGCAAGGACGAGCTGGACCTGGTCATGCCCGCCTGCGTGGCCATGTTCACCGAGGAGGTCGGCATCTCCCCGCTCGTCGGCGACGGCGGCCTCGTCTACCAGGCCCGGGTCGCCGAACTCGTCGGCGCGGGCCGCTCCTTCGCCCGTGTGGAGAACGGCCGGGTGATCTTCAAGGCGGAGATCGGCGCCACCACCCCGCAGGCCTGCCAGATCCAGGGCGTCTGGGTCGCCCCCGACCGCCGTGGCGAGGGCCTTTCCGAGACCGGCATGGCGGCGGTACTCCGCTACGCCCTCACCGAGGTCGCCCCGGTCGCGAGCCTCTACGTCAATGACTTCAACACGGCGGCACGCGCCGCGTACCGCCGTGTCGGCTTCCAGGAGGTCGGGGCCTTTATGAGCGTGCTGTTCTGATGGAGCACGACATCGCCGTCGGCCCGCTCGATCTCGCCGCGCGGGTGGACGAGGCGCTGGCCGTCCAAGCACTCGCGTTCGGGCTCACCGACGAGGAGATCGGCGTACGCCGCCATATCGTGCTGCGCCACCTGGAGTCACCCGGAGCCCGCGCCCTGGGCGCGACCACCCCGGCCGGACGGCTGGTCGGCTTTGTCTACGGCATGCCCTGCGACCGTATGCAGTGGTGGTCCACGGTTGTCGAACCGTATCTGCGCCGGGAGGGCAATGAGGACTGGCTGGAGAATGCTTTCGTCATCACCGAGCTGCATGTCCACCCCGCGTATCAGCGGCGGGGTATCGGCCGCCGCCTCATCACCACGATCACCGACAGCGCGACCGAGCCCCGGTCCATCCTCTCCGCGATCGACACCGACAGCCCGGCCCGCGCGCTGTACCACCGCCTCGGCTACCGCGACCTGGCCCGCAACGTGATCTTCCCCAGCGCCCCCAGCCCCTACGCGGTCATGGGCGCCCCCCTCCCACTCCGCCGCGGCTAGTCCTTAACGGCGTCCTCGCATTGTTCGGCCCCGGGGGGCCTCACAAGCTTCGGGCGCCTGCGCCGGACTCCGTCCGTCGGGTGGGTGGCTGGGCGCCGTTGTCGGCTGTGGGAGTTCCCCGAACCCGGCCCCTTCCCGAAACTGGGGGCTTGCGCCCCCAGCCCCCCGCCCCGTGTTGTGGGCACTCGCAGCCCCGCGAGGGGCGTAGGTCCACCCTGCTACGCAACCACCCACCCACACCAGCCACGACGCTCCGGCCCACCCCGCAACGGAGCTCGCGACGCCTGGTGGGCACAACCCGGCCACCGGCCCGCACCGGGCTAACTCCGGGGCCCCGGGGCGAAGCCCCGGTTCCGGGAAGGGGCGGGAATTGGGGAAACCCACCCACGGCACCCCGCAACCGGGCGGAGCCCCGCCACGCGGCGGAGCCGCATAGGCACAGCCGGGAAGGGGCGGGAATTGGGGAAACCCACCCCGGCACCCCGCATCCGGGGCGGAGCCGCGTATCGGCACAGCCGGGAAAGGGGGGATACGGGAAACCCCACCCCTCGGGCGCCCCCGCAGCCGGGCAGAGCCCCGCCGCGCGGCGGGGCCGCGTATCGGTACAGCCGAGCCACGGTGCCCGGGCCAAGCCCGGCCGTGCGGCGGAGCCGCGATCGGAAGGGCCGGGTCGGGGACCCCCACACCGGCACCCGGGGCGCAAGCCGCCCACGCGGCGGAGCCGCGTATCCGTACAGCGGAAGGGGCGGGATTGGGGAGACCACCCGGTGGACCGATTAGTCTGCTTGGAAACCCCGTGTACGGTCCGCACCCAGGAGAACCCCATGGCAGCCCGAGTCCAGCGTCTGTCCCGCTCCATGCTGAAGACGCTGCGCGACGACCCGGCCGACGCCGAGACCCTGAGCCATAAGCTGCTCGTCCGCGCGGGCTATGTCCGCCGCACCGCGGCCGGCGTCTGGACCTGGCTGCCGCTGGGCAAGCAGGTCCTGGAGAACGTCTCACGGATCGTCCGCGAGGAGATGGACGCGATCGGCGCCCAGGAGGTCCTCCTCCCCGCCCTCCTGCCCAGAGAGCCCTATGACGCCTCGGGCCGCTACGAGGAGTACGGCGACCTGCTGTTCCGTCTCAAGGACCGCAAGGGTGCGGACTACCTCCTGGGCCCCACCCATGAAGAGATCTTCACCCAGGTCGTCAAGGACCAGTGCACGTCCTACAAGGACCTGCCGGTGATCCTTTACCAGATCCAGACCAAGTACCGGGACGAGGCCCGCCCGCGCTCGGGCATTCTGCGCGGCCGCGAGTTCCAGATGAAGGACTCCTACTCCTTCGACGTTTCCGATGAGGCCCTGGCTGAGTCCTACGCCCTCCACCGCGAGGCCTACATCAGGATCTTCTCCCGGCTGGGCCTGGACTACCGCATCGTCTCCGCTGTCTCCGGCGCGATGGGCGGCTCGGCCTCCGAGGAGTTCCTCGCCCCCGCCGAGGCGGGCGAGGACACCTTCGCCGACTGCCCGGCGTGTGGCTTCGCGGCCAACACAGAGGCCGTCACCACGGCGCTCACGCCAGCCCCGGCCGCCGAGCACCCGCCCATCGAGGAACTGGACACCCCCGACACCCCCACGATCGAGACGCTTGCCGAGCACCTCGGTGTTCCGGCATCCGCCACCCTGAAGAACCTCTTGGTCAAGGTTGACGGCGAGATCACGGCAGTCGGCGTCCCCGGCCACCGGGAAGTCGACCTCGGCAAGCTTGCCGAGCACCTTGCTCCCGCCACGGTCGAACTCGTCACCGCTGAGGACTTCACGGACCGTCCCGACCTGGTCCGCGGCTATGTAGGCCCGCAAAACCTGGGCATCCGCTACCTCGCTGACCCCCGGGTCGCCCCCGGCACCTCCTGGGTCACCGGCGCGAACAAGCCCGACACCCACGCCCGTAACGTCGTCTGCGGCCGCGACTTCGAGGTGGACGACTACCTCGACGTGGTGGTCGTCGAGCCGGGCGACCCCTGCCCGTCCTGCGGCGCCGGCCTCCGGCTGGACCGGGCCATCGAGATCGGCCACATCTTCCAGCTGGGCCGGAAGTACGCGGACACCTTTCAGCTCGATGTCCTCGGCCAGAACGGCAAGCCCGTCCGCGTCACCATGGGTTCATACGGCATCGGCGTCTCCCGCGCGGTCGCGGCGCTGGCCGAGCAGACGGCTGACCAGCAGGGCCTGTGCTGGCCCCGCGGGATCGCCCCGGCCGATGTGCATATCGTCGCCGCCGGCAAGGCCATGCAGACCGAGCTGGCGCTCGACCTCGCCGACAAGCTTGGCGCCGCCGGGGTACGTGTCCTGGTGGACGACCGGCCCGGCGTATCACCCGGCGTGAAGTTCACGGACGCCGAGCTGATCGGCATTCCGCAGATCCTCATCGTCGGCCGTGGCGCGCCCCAGGGCGTCGTCGAGCTCAAGGACCGCCGCAGCGGCGAACGCGAAGAGCTGCCCGTCGCCGAAGCCCTGGCCCGCTTCACCGACTGAAGGGCCCTGCTCCGGACTCCGTCCGCCGGTGCTGGCCGAGCGCCACTGCCGCCGGAGGGATTCCCCTGACCCAACCCCTTCCCGAATCTGGGGGCTCCGCCCCCAGACCCCCCACCCCGTGTTGTGGGCACTCGCAGCCCCGCGAGGGGCGTGGGCCCGCCCTGCTACGCAACCACCCACCCACACTAGCCACGACGCTCCGGCCCACCCCGCAACGGAGCTTGCGACGCTTGGTGGGCACAACCCCCGGCCACCGGCCCGCACCAGGCCAACCCCGGGGCCCGGGGCGAAGCCCCGGTTTCCGGGAAGGGGCGGGCATTGGGGAAACCCACCCCCGCCACCCCGCAGCCGGGGCCGGAGCCCCGCCACGCGGCGGAGCCGCATATCGGTACAGCCGGGGAAGGGGCGGGATTACGGGGAAGCCCACCCCCGGTACCCCCGTAGCCGGGCGAAGCCCCGCTACGCGGCGGAGCCGCATATCGGCACAGTGGGGAACGGTTCCCGCACGCAGAGCCCCCGCGGCGGGGCAGCCGGCGACGTACGGCCGGGCAGCAGACTGCTCAGAGCCAGCCGGCGAACTCCAGCAACGCCTCGCCGTCCTCCCGCTCCCCAGCCACCAGATGCCGGACCCCGGACTCAACCGCCCGGTACAGCGTCCACCCCCGCAGTCGCTCGCGGTCGACGTCGAGCGAGTCGGCCAGCCGCCCGACCCGGCGGCGGGTCGCGGCCGCCGCCCCGGGCGAGGCGACCAGGTCATGCAGTCGGTCTCGCGCGAGCCGCGCGAGATCGAACGCCGGTTCGCCGACGAGCGGCTCCGGCCCCACCGCCAGCCACCGCGCCCGCGCGGCGTCGGAGGCCAGCA